>NZ_JSZC01000012.1:0-2306 GCF_000805795.1 Enterobacter sp. FB
TGCCTTATAAGTCTTTATTCCCGGATCAAACGTTTTCAAATTTCACAATGGCGGCGATTGTGGGCTTTCAGTTGCTCTTAACGATTGTTTGCTACTGGTTCATCACGAAGAAAATCACAACTAAAAGGAGTTTGTAAAATGCCTATTCCGGCTTACATGTGGCTTAAGGACGATGGCGGCGCAGACATTAAAGGAGCCGTAGACGTTCAGGATCGTGAGGGGAGTATAGAGATTGTTGGCTTTAGTCATGGTCTGAACATTCCAGTAGACAGTGCCAACGGCAAGATTACTGGCAAGCGTTCACATTCTCCGATGATGATTGAAAAGGAGTTTGATAGCTCCAGCCCGTACCTATACAAAGCCGTTGCCACCGGTCAAACGTTGAAAAGTGCGGAGATTCGCTGGTATCGCATTAACCATGCAGGACAAGAAGAGTGCTACTTCGTCATGACCATTGAGGGTGTGAAAGTGACGGGCATTAACCCAGGGATGCCAAACGCTAAGATGGCAGGAAACTCGCAGATCAACCGCATGGAATCTGTTTCCCTGATGTATGACAAAATCACCTGGCGTTATGTTGATGGTAATGTCCAGTATACGGACGATTGGAACGTAAGAGCGTAATAAATCGCAAGGAGGCATTGAGTGCCTCCTCTTTATTAACGCTTATCCTCTCAAAGGAGCCTGTCCGTAATGCTGTGTAACTGCCATCGTATTAAAGGTGATCGCTCAGTCGGTCACCGAACTTGATAATAAAACGACGCATTGCCAGCCCGCAGATCGGCGAATGGTTGCTCTGAGGTCCATCGTCTGGGAGCTGGTGATTAACCCCGACCAGAACGAAACGGCCCGCGACTGGCAGCTGATGTTTATCAGCGTCCCGGTGATCCTGTTGATTGAGATGCTGTTTGCCACCTGGAGCTGGCAAAAACTGCGTAGCCTGACCCGCCGACGCCACTACGCGAAGCCCGTCGCCGCGCTCTTCTTCGTCTCCTTTATCAGTTCGCACATCATGTATATCTGGGCGGATGCGAACTTCTATCGTCCTATTACCATGCAGCGCGCGAACCTGCCGCTCTCGTACCCGATGACGGCCCGTCGCTTCCTCGAGAAACATGGCCTGCTTGATGCGCAGGAGTACCAGCGCCGCCTTATCGAGCAGGGTAACCCAGAAGCCGTCAGCGTGCAGTATCCGCTGAGCGACCTGCGCTATCGCGATATGGGCCGCGGGCAAAACGTCCTGCTCATCACCGTCGACGGCCTGAACTATTCCCGTTATGAGAAGCAGATGCCAGCCCTGGCCAATTTCGCGAGTCAAAACGTCACGTTTACTCAGCACATGAGCTCCGGTAACACAACCGACGCGGGCATCTTTGGCCTCTTCTATGGCATTTCAGCCGGATACATGGACGGCGTACTCTCTACCCGCACGCCTGCGGCGCTGATCACCGGGCTGAATCAGCAGGGCTATCAGTTAGGGTTGTTCTCATCCGATGGCTTTAACAGCCCGCTCTACCGCCAGGCGCTGCTGTCTGATTTCTCACTGCCGGCGGCACAGAATCAGTCCGATGCGCAGACCGCCAGCCAATGGATAAACTGGCTGCAGCGCTATGCCCAGGAAGATAACCGCTGGTTCTCATGGGTTGCCTTTAACGGCACAACGCTTGCTAACAGCAACAAGAGTGATTTCGCGCGCCGCTACGGCCGCGCGGCGGGTGATGTTGATGCGCAGATTGCCCGCGTGCTTGACGCGCTACGTGAGTCCGGCAAGCTGGACAACACCGTGGTGATCGTGACGGCAGGCCATGGCGTCCCGTTAGGTGACGAGACGAAGAGCATGAGCTGGTCACGCCCTAAACCTGCAGGTTCCGCTGGTCATCCACTGGCCGGGCACCCCGGCGCAGCGCATCACTATGCTTACCGAGCATAAAGATGTGATGACCACCCTGATGCAACGCCTGCTGCACGTCAGCACGCCAGCAAACGAGTATTCGCAGGGCCAGGATCTCTTCAGCGCCGCGCGCCGCCATAACTGGGTTACGGCAGCAGGGAATAATACGCTGGTGGTGACCACGCCGAAGCTGACGCTGGTGCTGAACAGCAACGGGAATTATCAGACGTATAACCTGCAGGGTGAGCGGCTAAAAGACCAGAAACCGCAGCTGAGCCTGCTGCTGCAGGTCCTGACGGATGAGAAGCGTTTTGTCGCTAAACTGATTAATAATAAACCAGTTAGCGACGGATTTCCTTGCATTCAAAACGGAATCGAGTAGTATTCTTTCTATGCGTCGGCACGTAGCGCAGCC
>NZ_JSZC01000014.1:0-151385 GCF_000805795.1 Enterobacter sp. FB
CCTGCTGCTTTGCAGCACATCGGTTTTTGCCGGGCTGTTTGACGCGCCCGGCCGTTCGAACTTCATTCCTGCCGATCGGGCGTTTGTTTTCGATTTCCAGCAAAACCAGCACGACCTTACGCTCAACTGGCAGGTGAAAGAGGGCTATTACCTCTATCGCAAGCAGGTGAGCATTACGCCTGCTCAGGCCAGCGTGGGCGCATTACAAATGCCCTGGCGAGTGGCATGAAGATGAGTTTTACGGCAAAAGCGAAATCTATCGCCAGCGCCTGAGCGTGCCCGTTACGGTGAACCAGGCGGATAAAGGCGCGACCCTGACGGTGACCTACCAGGGATGCGCGGATGCCGGATTCTGCTATCCGCCGGAAACAAAGGTGGTTCCGCTTAGTGAGGTGAAAGCGTCGCCCACGATTTCCCCTCTTCCTTCAGGCGAGAAGCATGAGGATACCGCTGACCTTCCGTTCTCCGCGCTGTGGGCCTTACTGATTGGCATTGGCATTGCCTTTACCCTGCGTGCTGCCGATGTATCCGCTCATCTCTGGCATCGTACTGGGCGGCAAACAGCGCCTTTCCACCGCACGCGCGCTGCTGCTGGCCTTTATTTACGTGCAGGGTATGGCGCTGACCTACACGGCGCTCGGCCTTGTGGTCGCCGCTGCCGGGTTGCAGTTCCAGGCCGCACTTCAGCACCCGTACGTGCTGATTGGCCTGTCGGCGATATTTATCCTGCTGGCACTGTCGATGTTTGGCCTGTTCACGCTGCAGTTACCGTCAACTCTGCAAACCCGCTTAACGCTGATGAGCAATCGTCAGCAGGGTGGTTCGGCAGGCGGCGTGTTTATGATGGGGGCCATCGCCGGACTGATTTGCTCCCCTTGCACCACTGCCCGCTGAGCGCCATCCTGCTCTATATTGCCCAGAGCGGCAATCTGTGGCTCGGCGGCGGTACGCTGTACCTTTATGCGCTGGGCATGGGCCTGCCGCTCATTCTGGTCACGGTTTTTGGCAACCGCCTGCTGCCGAAGAGCGGCCGTGGATGGAGACGGTGAAAACCGCATTTGGTTTTGTGATTCTGGCGCTGCCGGTGTTTCTGCTGGAACGCATTACGGGTGACGTCTGGGGCACTCGCCTGTGGGGCGATGCTCGGCGTAGCGTTCTTCTCCTGGGCATTTATCGTCAGTCTGGGGGCCAAAAAAGCGTGGATGCGCCTGGTGCAAATTCTCCTGCTCGCGCCGCGCTGGTGAGCGTGCGTCTCTGCAGGATTGGGCGTTCGCTCGCCGTCGGCCAGACGCAGGCGCATTTGAACTTTATGCAGATTAAGAACGTCGATGAGCTCAACAGCGCGCTTGCGCAGGCGAAGGGCAAACCGGTGATGCTCGATCTCTATGCCGACTGGTGCGTCGCCTGCAAAGAGTTTGAAAAATACACCTTTAGCGATCCTCAGGTACAAAACGCCCTGAAAGAGACGGTTCTGCTCCAGGCGAACGTAACCGCCAATAATGCGCAGGATAAGGCTCTGCTGAAGCAGCTTAACGTGCTCGGGCTGCCAACCATCCTGTTCTTCAATCAGCAGGCTCAGGAGCAGCCAGAACAGCGTGTAACCGGGTTATGGATGCAGCAGCATTTAGCGCATTTGCGCAATCGCCAACCGTAAACAACACTTTAAACGGAACATACCGTTGGGAATAGCGGAGGAGATAACCGTGCAACGCGAAGACGTACTGGGACAAGCCCTGCAATTACTTGAGATTTATGGGATCGCCAGCACCACGCTTGAGATGGTAGCCGACCGTATCGATTACCCCCTGGATGATCTTAAGCGCTTCTGGCCGGATAAAGAGGCGCTCGTTTATGATGCTCTGCGCTATCTCAGCCAGCAGGTTGATATCTGGCGCAGGCAGCTGATGCTGAATGAAGAACTGACTGCGGAACAAAAGCTTCTGGCGCGCTATACCCGCCCTGACGGAATGTGTCAGCAACAACCGCTATCCGGGCTGCCTGTTTATTGCGGCCTGTACGTTCTATCCCGATCCCGACCATCCTGTCCATCAGTTGGCGGATCAGCAAAAACGGGCTGCGCATGACTTCACTCACGATGCTGCTTACCCGTCTTGAAGTGGATGACCCGGCAATGGTGGCGAAACAGATGGAGCTGGTGCTGGAGGGCTGCCTGAGCCGCATGCTGGTGAACCGGTAGTCAGGCCGATGTGGATACGGCGCACCGACTGGCGGAAGATATTCTGCGCTTTGCTCAGTGCCGTATGGGCGGGGCGTTAACGTAAGCGAACCTGTTAAATTTGACGTATTCGACGCGTAAACCATCAGATTGCCGCAAAGTTAAGCAATTGAACAGCTTTTCCCGAAATAATGTTGACGATAAGGCGCGATTGCGGTTTAATGCGCTCCGTTGCCCGGATAGCTCAGTCGGTAGAGCAGGGGATTGAAAATCCCCGTGTCCTTGGTTCGAATTCCGAGTCCGGGCACCACTATTATAAGAACCCAGCCTATGGCTGGGTTTTTGCTTTTCTGCGTTTATAAATCCCCTCCTTTAGTATTCTTGCTTCTTTTTACCGTGGGATCGTGCAGTCTGCCATGCCCGGTGGCGCTGCGCTTACCGGGCCTACAGGTTTTGTAGCCGGATAAGGCGAAGCCGTCATCCGGCATGATTTCTGGCGCACAAAGCAAAAAACCCCGCACCTTTCGGTACGGGGTTCTTCTTATTTGATGCCTGGCAGTTCCCTACTCTCACATGGGGAGACCCCACACTACCATCGGCGCTACGGCGTTTCACTTCTGAGTTCGGCATGGGGTCAGGTGGGACCACCGCGCTAAAGCCGCCAGGCAAATTCTGTTTAATCTGTATCAAGGCTGAATTTGATTGTTCGTCTCTTCGCCAAAACATCTTCGGCGTTGTAAGGTTAAGCCTCACGGTTCATTAGTATCGGTTAGCTCAACGCATCGCTGCGCTTACACACCCGACCTATCAACGTCGTCGTCTTCAACGTTCCTTCAGGAGACTTAAAGTCTCAGGGAGAACTCATCTCGGGGCAAGTTTCGTGCTTAGATGCTTTCAGCACTTATCTTTTCCGCATTTAGCTACCGGGCAGTGCCATTGGCATGACAACCCGAACACCAGTGATGCGTCCACTCCGGTCCTCTCGTACTAGGAGCAGCCCCCCTCAATTCTCCAGCGCCCACGGCAGATAGGGACCGAACTGTCTCACGACGTTCTAAACCCAGCTCGCGTACCACTTTAAATGGCGAACAGCCATACCCTTGGGACCTACTTCAGCCCCAGGATGTGATGAGCCGACATCGAGGTGCCAAACACCGCCGTCGATATGAACTCTTGGGCGGTATCAGCCTGTTATCCCCGGAGTACCTTTTATCCGTTGAGCGATGGCCCTTCCATTCAGAACCACCGGATCACTATGACCTGCTTTCGCACCTGCTCGAGCCGTCACTCTCGCAGTCAAGCTAGCTTATGCCATTGCACTAACCTCCTGATGTCCGACCAGGATTAGCTAACCTTCGTGCTCCTCCGTTACTCTTTGGGAGGAGACCGCCCCAGTCAAACTACCCACCAGACACTGTCCGCAACCCGGATCACGGGTCTACGTTAGAACACCAGCCATTAAAGGGTGGTATTTCAAGGACGGCTCCATGCAGACTGGCGTCCACACTTCAAAGCCTCCACCTATCCTACACATCAAGGACCAGTGTTCAGTGTCAAGCTATAGTAAAGGTTCACGGGGTCTTTCCGTCTTGCCGCGGGTACACTGCATCTTCACAGCGAGTTCAATTTCACTGAGTCTCGGGTGGAGACAGCCTGGCCATCATTACGCCATTCGTGCAGGTCGGAACTTACCCGACAAGGAATTTCGCTACCTTAGGACCGTTATAGTTACGGCCGCCGTTTACCGGGGCTTCGATCAAGAGCTTCGCGTTGCCGCTAACCCCATCAATTAACCTTCCGGCACCGGGCAGGCGTCACACCGTATACGTCCACTTTCGTGTTTGCACAGTGCTGTGTTTTTAATAAACAGTTGCAGCCAGCTGGTATCTTCGACTGATTTCAGCTCCACCCGCAGGGGCTTCACCTACATATCAGCGTGCCTTCTCCCGAAGTTACGGCACCATTTTGCCTAGTTCCTTCACCCGAGTTCTCTCAAGCGCCTTGGTATTCTCTACCTGACCACCTGTGTCGGTTTGGGGTACGATTTGATGTTACCTGATGCTTAGAGGCTTTTCCTGGAAGCAGGGCATTTGTTACTTCAGCACCGTAGTGCCTCGTCATCACACCTCAGCGTTAAAAGGTACCGGATTTACCTGGAACCTCCGCCTACATGCTTAAACCGGGACAACCGTCGCCCGGCTAACATAGCCTTCTCCGTCCCCCCTTCGCAGTAACACCAAGTACAGGAATATTAACCTGTTTCCCATCGACTACGCCTTTCGGCCTCGCCTTAGGGGTCGACTCACCCTGCCCCGATTAACGTTGGACAGGAACCCTTGGTCTTCCGGCGAGCGGGCTTTTCACCCGCTTTATCGTTACTTATGTCAGCATTCGCACTTCTGATACCTCCAGCAACCCTCACAGGCCACCTTCAACGGCTTACAGAACGCTCCCCTACCCAACAACACATAGTGTCGCTGCCGCAGCTTCGGTGCATGGTTTAGCCCCGTTACATCTTCCGCGCAGGCCGACTCGACCAGTGAGCTATTACGCTTTCTTTAAATGATGGCTGCTTCTAAGCCAACATCCTGGCTGTCTGTGCCTTCCCACATCGTTTCCCACTTAACCATGACTTTGGGACCTTAGCTGGCGGTCTGGGTTGTTTCCCTCTTCACGACGGACGTTAGCACCCGCCGTGTGTCTCCCGTGATAACATTCTTCGGTATTCGTAGTTTGCATCGGGTTGGTAAGCCGGGATGGCCCCCTAGCCGAAACAGTGCTCTACCCCCGAAGATGAGTTCACGAGGCGCTACCTAAATAGCTTTCGGGGAGAACCAGCTATCTCCCGGTTTGATTGGCCTTTCACCCCCAGCCACAAGTCATCCGCTAATTTTTCAACATTAGTCGGTTCGGTCCTCCAGTTAGTGTTACCCAACCTTCAACCTGCCCATGGCTAGATCACCGGGTTTCGGGTCTATACCCTGCAACTTAACGCCCAGTTAAGACTCGGTTTCCCTTCGGCTCCCCTATACGGTTAACCTTGCTACAGAATATAAGTCGCTGACCCATTATACAAAAGGTACGCAGTCACACCACGAAGGTGCTCCCACTGCTTGTACGTACACGGTTTCAGGTTCTTTTTCACTCCCCTCGCCGGGGTTCTTTTCGCCTTTCCCTCACGGTACTGGTTCACTATCGGTCAGTCAGGAGTATTTAGCCTTGGAGGATGGTCCCCCCATATTCAGACAGGATACCACGTGTCCCGCCCTACTCTTCGAGTTCACAACCTGTGCATTTTCGTGTACGGGACTGTCACCCTGTACCGTGCGACTTTCCAGACGCTTCCACTAACACACAAGCTGATTCAGACTCTGGGCTGCTCCCCGTTCGCTCGCCGCTACTGGGGGAATCTCGGTTGATTTCTTTTCCTCGGGTACTTAGATGTTTCAGTTCCCCCGGTTCGCCTCGTTAACCTATGTATTCAGTTAACGATAGTGCAACGAATTGCACTGGGTTTCCCCATTCGGACATCGCCGGGTCAAAGGTTCATATCACCTCGCCGGCGCTTTTCGCAGATTAGCACGTCCTTCATCGCCTCTGACTGCCAGGGCATCCACCGTGTACGCTTAGTCGCTTAACCTCACAACCCGAAGATGTTTCACTTCTGATTGCGAAAATTTGAGAGACTCGAACACACCATTAAGATGTGTCGTTTCAATTTTCAGCTTGATCCAGATTTTTAAAGAGCAAATATCTCAAACGTGACTCGTAAGTCAGTTTTGAGATATGACGGCAGGTGACTTTCACTCACGAACCAGCAAGTGGCGTCCCTAGGGATTCGAACCCCTGTTACCGCCGTGAAAGGGCGGTGTCCTGGGCCTCTAGACGAAGGGACACTGAAGTCTCAATCGCAAGACGCCTTGCTATTTACTTTTCATCAGACAATCTGTGTGAGCACTACAAAGGCAGGTTCTTTAAGGTAAGGAGGTGATCCAACCGCAGGTTCCCCTACGGTTACCTTGTTACGACTTCACCCCAGTCATGAATCACAAAGTGGTAAGCGCCCTCCCGAAGGTTAAGCTACCTACTTCTTTTGCAACCCACTCCCATGGTGTGACGGGCGGTGTGTACAAGGCCCGGGAACGTATTCACCGTAGCATTCTGATCTACGATTACTAGCGATTCCGACTTCATGGAGTCGAGTTGCAGACTCCAATCCGGACTACGACGCACTTTATGAGGTCCGCTTGCTCTCGCGAGGTCGCTTCTCTTTGTATGCGCCATTGTAGCACGTGTGTAGCCCTACTCGTAAGGGCCATGATGACTTGACGTCATCCCCACCTTCCTCCAGTTTATCACTGGCAGTCTCCTTTGAGTTCCCGGCCGGACCGCTGGCAACAAAGGATAAGGGTTGCGCTCGTTGCGGGACTTAACCCAACATTTCACAACACGAGCTGACGACAGCCATGCAGCACCTGTCTCAGAGTTCCCGAAGGCACCAATCCATCTCTGGAAAGTTCTCTGGATGTCAAGAGTAGGTAAGGTTCTTCGCGTTGCATCGAATTAAACCACATGCTCCACCGCTTGTGCGGGCCCCCGTCAATTCATTTGAGTTTTAACCTTGCGGCCGTACTCCCCAGGCGGTCGACTTAACGCGTTAGCTCCGGAAGCCACGCCTCAAGGGCACAACCTCCAAGTCGACATCGTTTACGGCGTGGACTACCAGGGTATCTAATCCTGTTTGCTCCCCACGCTTTCGCACCTGAGCGTCAGTCTTTGTCCAGGGGGCCGCCTTCGCCACCGGTATTCCTCCAGATCTCTACGCATTTCACCGCTACACCTGGAATTCTACCCCCCTCTACAAGACTCTAGCCTGCCAGTTTCGAATGCAGTTCCCAGGTTGAGCCCGGGGATTTCACATCCGACTTGACAGACCGCCTGCGTGCGCTTTACGCCCAGTAATTCCGATTAACGCTTGCACCCTCCGTATTACCGCGGCTGCTGGCACGGAGTTAGCCGGTGCTTCTTCTGCGGGTAACGTCAATTGCTGAGGTTATTAACCTCAACACCTTCCTCCCCGCTGAAAGTACTTTACAACCCGAAGGCCTTCTTCATACACGCGGCATGGCTGCATCAGGCTTGCGCCCATTGTGCAATATTCCCCACTGCTGCCTCCCGTAGGAGTCTGGACCGTGTCTCAGTTCCAGTGTGGCTGGTCATCCTCTCAGACCAGCTAGGGATCGTCGCCTAGGTGAGCCGTTACCCCACCTACTAGCTAATCCCATCTGGGCACATCTGATGGCAAGAGGCCCGAAGGTCCCCCTCTTTGGTCTTGCGACGTTATGCGGTATTAGCTACCGTTTCCAGTAGTTATCCCCCTCCATCAGGCAGTTTCCCAGACATTACTCACCCGTCCGCCGCTCGCCGGCAAAGTAGCAAGCTACTTTCCGCTGCCGCTCGACTTGCATGTGTTAGGCCTGCCGCCAGCGTTCAATCTGAGCCATGATCAAACTCTTCAATTTAAGTTTGATGCTCGTGAATTAAACTTCGTAATGAATTACGTATGTTCACTCAGAGACTTGGTATTCATTTTTCGTCCGAGGACGTTAAGAATCCATGTCACTTTGAGTGCCCACACAGATTGTCTGATAAATTGTTAAAGAGCAGTGCAACGCGGCTTTCGCTCACCGTTGCGAGGTGGCGTATATTACGCTTTCCTCTCTCAGAGTCAACCCGTTATTTCAGGATTTTTTCTCTTCAACCGACCGGGCTGTTTGTGAAGTGATTCACATCCGCCGTGTCGATGGAGGCGCATTATAGGTAGTTCGCGAACGACCGCAACCGAAAAGTTGCAAAAAAATGACTGACTGCTGCATTCCCCAGCAAAACCCCGCCTTATACCCATTTATGCACAAAGTTATCCACAATCCTGCACGGATCCCAATGCGATCCCACGAATTGAGCGGGAAGATCAACTATACTGGCGGCAAATACTCTTCTCTGTGCAGGCCGCTTCATGACCACACAACGCCTCATCCGTGACTGGCGTCTCCCTACCGCTGGGTTGATGCTGCTGGCAATTCTCTTTGCCGGTTTTACCCTGCATACGCACTGGAACGCCTTTATCCAGTGGTGTCTTGCCACGCAAATTACCCTGCACCGCTATCTGGTGATGTACCTGCTGCAGTTGAATAACCACCAGTACAGCGGCGGATTATGGTTGTTAACGGGGGCTTTCCTTTATGGCGTACTCCACGCCATTGGCCCCGGGCACGGAAAATTCATCGTGACGACCTATCTGACCACCAATAAGGAAAGCGAGCTGGCCGCCCGAGTTGTCCCCTTCCTGGGTAGCCTGATGCAGGGCGTCAGCGCCATTCTGTTTGTCTTTATCCTGGCGGTAGGATTTAACCTCGCCTCAGGGGATATCAGTACCAGCCGCTGGTACGTGGAGAAGATCAGCGCAGTGCTTATTGGCGCATTCGGCGCATTCGTCATTTACCGGGCGCTGAAGAGCCTGCGCCCGCGCAGGATGTCTGTCTCTGCCATTAAGCCCCTTCATCAGCACGACGAACACTGTGGCTGCGGCCATCACGGCGTAGGTGCAGACCTGACGCAGGGCGACTGGAAAACCCGTCTGGGCGTGATACTGGCGATCGGTGCACGCCCGTGCAGCGGGGCAATCATGATCCTGATGTTCTCCAACGCGCTGGGCATTGTTACCTGGGGGATGGCCGCGGTCATGACTATGTCTCTGGGAACCGCGCTCTCTATTATGGGGCTTTCACTGGCTGTACGTCACGCCCGCGAACGCACGGTGACCTGGTTCGGAGAAAGCGCCTCATTAAGATGGCTGGTGCCGGCCGTCAAAATAGCCGGAGGGATAGTCCTGATCCTGTTCGCGACGGTGCTGTTCCTGACGGTGATCCCCATCAGCGCCAATGGCGACTACATCGCCGCAGGATGCTAATAAAAGAAAACCCGCCAGCGGCGGGTTTTTTGTTACTCATTGATGCGTGGATGCTGATCCACCAGTCGGGAACGTTTTTTCTGCAGCTCTTCAATCTCGGCGTCAATATCCTCAATCTTCTGCTCTACATTATCGTAGTGCTCACGGAGGATCTCTTTCGCTTCCTGGATATCCGATGCCGCAGGCGTTGCGCCTTTCAGAGGGCGATTCGCCGTCTCCTTCATAGTAATACCGGTAATCAAACCAATCACCGCGATCACCATCAGGTAATAAGCAGGCATCATCAGGTTCTGCGTGCTCTCCACCAGCGAGGCGGCAAGCGTCGGGGTCAGACCGGCAATCAGCACCGAGATGTTGAAGGCCGCGGCCAGCGCGCTGTAGCGAATATGGGTCGGGAACATCGCGGGCAGCGTTGAGGCCATCACCCCGATAAAGCAGTTAAGGATCACCGCCAGCATCAGCAGACCGGCAAAAATCAGCCCCAGTACATTACTGTTGATCAGAATAAATGCCGGGATGGCGAGGGCAAACAGCGCAACGCTTCCCAGAATAATGAACGGTCGACGACCAAAGCGGTCACTCAACAGGCCCATAATCGGCTGCACAAACAGCATACCCACCATGATGGCGATAATGATCAGCACACCGTGATCTTCCGAGTAGTGCAGATTATGCGACAGATAGCTCGGCATGTAGGTCAGCAGCATGTAATAGGTCACGTTGGTGGAGATCACCAGACCGATACAGACCAGCAGGCTTCGCCAGTGCTTAGTGGCAATCTCTTTGAACGATACCTTCGGACCGTCCTGCAGCCCTTCGCGGTCACCCTGCTCCAGCTTATCAACGTGCTGCTGGAACGCAGGCGTCTCTTCAAGCGCATGACGCAGGTAGAGACCAATGATCCCCAGCGGCAGTGCCAGGAAGAATGGGATACGCCAGCCCCAGTCGAGGAAGTTCTCTTCCCCCACCACGGTTGAAATCAGGACCACCACACCCGCGCCCAGGACAAAACCGGCAATGGAGCCGAAGTCCAGCCAGCTTCCCATAAACCCGCGCTTACGATCAGGAGAATACTCGGCAACGAAGATCGAGGCGCCAGTATATTCACCGCCCACGGAGAAGCCCTGTGCCATCTTACAGATCAGCAGCAGAATCGGCGCCCAAATGCCGATAGTGGCGTAAGACGGTATAAGGCCGATACAGAATGTACTGATCGACATAATGACGATGGTGATAGCCAGGATCTTCTGACGACCATATTTATCACCGAGCATACCGAAGAACAGACCACCCAGCGGGCGAATCAGGAAGGGAACGGAGAACGTACCCAGTGCCGCAATCATCTGCAGGCTGGGATCGGCCCCGGGGAAAAACACTTTACCTAACGCATAGGCCACAAAGCCGTAGACACCAAAATCGAACCATTCCATCGCATTACCGAGCGAGGCTGCGGTAATCGCTTTACGCAGTTTGGCGTCATCAATAATGGTGACGTCGCGAAGCGTGATGGGTTTAATCTTTTTCCTTCTCAGCATAGCTATCCTCGTTGACTCGGCCCTGTCTGTTTCACAGTCCAGCGTGCGTTCTGTGAACCATGGGATCCGCTCCATGCGAATCGCCTTATTCAAGCGTAGCAGGTTTACTTACATTGACGTTTTACGTCGATACAACCGAACCTGTTGACGCCTGCCTGGGCAGTTAATGACCTTTTTACCCTACCAGCGTTTATATTTGTGATCAACTTCACACATA
Source organism: Enterobacter sp. FB (assembly GCF_000805795.1). Taxonomy (NCBI): domain Bacteria; kingdom Pseudomonadati; phylum Pseudomonadota; class Gammaproteobacteria; order Enterobacterales; family Enterobacteriaceae; genus Enterobacter; species Enterobacter sp. FB. The sequence goes on from NZ_JSZC01000014.1 coordinate 10,899, forward strand.
TTTCAGCAACAGGTCAACTCAGTCCAGTATTTGTCAATCAGTGCAAATAAGCCCTTTCTCATCCCCGCCTCATGAGCTCTCTCACGCACGTCATGAGTTCTTTCGCAACAAAAAAACAAACCACGTTTACTCACATTCAATTTACATAAATTTTCTTCATCAGGAAGCCGCCGATAGTTTTACATTGAATATGTGACAAAGATAACTAAAACGATGTTTTATTTTGATTGAATCAATATTCCAATGATCGCATGATAAATCCGAATACAGCATTTCATGTGTTTTCTAAGAAAGTTAATCGAGAGAAAACATTTATTTTCCTGGCAGGGTTATCGAGAAACACCTCTCAAAAACAAATGCCAATCAATTGAATTTATTGACTAATTTTTAACACCGAACGCCCGTCCTGCGGGGTCAGATGTGAGGATTGTCCATGAAGATTAAAGCCACGATAGAACGCATACCCGGCGGTATGATGCTGGTTCCGCTGGTGCTGGGCGCCATCCTGAATACCCTTGCCCCTGATACCGGGGCATATTTTGGTGGTTTCACAAAAGGCATGATAACGGGCACGGTTCCAATTCTTGCCGTCTGGTTTTTTTGTATCGGTGCATCCATTAATTTGCGGGCGACCGGTACCGTATTACGGAAATCCGGCACGCTGGTAATAACCAAAATAGCGGTAGCCTGGGCGGTGGCGATGATATGCGCGATGTTCATCCCGGAGAATGGAATTCAGACCGGGTTCTTCGCGGGGTTATCGGTGCTGGCGATTGTCTCCGCGATGGATATGACTAACGGCGGATTGTACGCCAGCCTGATGAACCAGTACGGGACGAAAGAAGAGTCCGGCGCATTTGTCTTGATGTCTCTCGAATCAGGCCCGCTGATGACGATGCTGATCCTGGGGTCAGCTGGCCTGGCCTCTTTTGAACCCCACCACTTTGTCGGCGCAATCCTGCCCTTCCTGATCGGCTTTGCCCTTGGCAACCTCGATCACGATCTGCGTGATTTCTTCAGCAAAGCCACGCCGGTGCTGATCCCGTTCTTCGGCTTTGCGCTAGGGAACACCATCAACCTGAAGGTTATCCTTGATACCGGCCTGCTGGGTATTGTGCTGGGTGTCGCCGTAATCGTCATTACCGGTATTCCGCTGATCGTTGCCGACCGCGTGATCGGGGGAGGAAACGGCACGGCGGGCGTCGCCGCCTCTTCAGCCGCAGGCGCTGCCGTCGCCAACCCGGTGATTATTGCCCAGATTAACCCGGCCTTCGAACCGGTAGCCGCTTCAGCGACGGCGCTGGTTGCCGCCAGCGTGATTGTCACTGCGCTACTGGTGCCGATCATCACGGCGCTATATGCGAAACGCTACGCCAATGCCCCCGAGCAGAATATCGAACGAAAAGCGGTCGAACTCCGCCATTAACACACTGCACCAAACCATCCCCTCTTCCCTGCGGGGAGAGGGTGAGGGGTAAGGGATTTACCCAAAAATCTCTTCTACCATCCCGTCCACCAGCCGTTTTGCCGAACAGAGCCTCGGCATCCCCAGTGCGACGGTCTGCCAGTTTTGCGTCACTGACCAACTCACCGGATGCTTATCCGCCTGACACCAGTCCCCCAGCCAGCCCAGCATGTCTTTATGATCGATCGATCCGGGAGAAGCAGGCGCTGTCAGCCACTGGTGATAAAAATGGCGGGTCGTGGGTGAGGCATTAATGCCCTGCGCCAGATAGTTAGCCGCCATGCTGCGCAGGTTATCCTTAAGCATGGCCGCCACATCTTCTTTCGCGAGGCGGCATGCGTCGCCAAATGCTCCCCAGCGCAGCTCTTCCAGAACGATAAAACAGCGCCCGGCCAGCGACCAGCCATCATAATGTCCGGCCCGCCAGCGGGTAAAAATTTGCTCGCTGTGCTCACCCGCCTGCACCGTTAGCCCGCGCTGGGTCAGCGCCTTTTCTTTCCAGGCTGCGCGTTGGGTAAAATGAGACACGAGATCGGCGTACTGCTGCGTCAGTCCGGGAGACTGCAGGGTGCGTGGGTGAGTCTGCTGACGCAGCGCAATCAGCTTCTCTGCCATCAGCGTCAGCGCGAGATGGCCCGGATCAAGCATCCCGGCCAGCTTTTCCGCCAGCCCCAGGCGCAGCGCCGCATTTTCATTGAGCATCCCCGCCATCGCCCAGGGGCGTAGCCGGGTATGCGTCATGATTTCCTGCGTCAAACGCTCGCGAAACTGCAGCTGCTGTGGTCCCAGGCGAGGATGACGCGCCGCGTCTCCCCCCTGCACCAGATCGACCATAAATTTTGGATTAATACACTCCAGCGTTCGCCCGGGGCCGTCCAGTAGTGGTGTTGTCATGGTTGCTCTGCCGCGAATAGAGTTTGAATATCATCGCGTAACAGTCGGGTATCTTCCTGTATCCACGTCGCAGTAGTGATGCTTTGCTTCAACAACTGGCAGAGCGCTCGGGTTGAGTGCTCATTTTGCTGACGCACTGCGAGGCTATCACGCAAGCTTTCCTGTAACCCGGTCAGGCACAACGAAAATTCTGCAAAGAACGTCGCCATTCCTGCCGTAACAGAGACATCGACCTGCGCGGACAAAGCTTTACGTATTTGTTCACAAAACTGATCAATATGTTGCTTAAATTTGTCATGTAGCTGCGCAATGTCGATAACATAGCGCGTGCGCGTTTCCACATACTCGTCCCAGCCCCAGCCAGGATTATTAAGCCAGCGAGAGACCGTTTCGCGCATGCTGCTCCCGCCGGAAGGCGGGGCGGCCTGGCTGTCGTCCTGCGCAATCGCATCGTTAAACAGCGCTCGCGTATTGAAGTTAAGCTGGCTTGCCTGAAACGCCGGGAAGCTGATCCGCGCCCGAAAACCCGCATGGCTCAGATGCTCTTTAATACGCGTTTCAATGGGACGCATGGCTTCGTTAAGAGAACGCGCCAGCGTGGACTCCAGCTGATCGAAGCGTAACGCCAGCTCCCGGCCGATCTTCGTCTGGGCATCCAGCATCACCCGCTCGCAGGAGGCGCGTAATTTACTCAGCGCAATCTGCGCCTGCCCTTCATCATCCAGCACCAGCTGCTTCACCCTCTCACCGCGAAGTTGCTGCCGTTCGGTGCCTGCCGAATCAAGAATCGGGGGCGTGCTGAACACCTGGTCAATCGCCTGGTGAAGCGCGGTTTTTTGGGATCCCATAAAGTCCGCGGTGGCGTTCAGCGCTTCCTCAACCTCGTGTTTCACCTCATCGCTCACCACGCGCTGACGCGTCTGCAAAAGCGCCATGTCCTCTTCCAGACGTGCGATATTCAGCTCCAGCGCCTCAAAGGCCACCGTCAGCCCCTGATAGCGGAAATCGAGATACTCTCGGGCGTTTTGCGCGTAGTTAAGAAGCTTATGCGAGGCTGAACGCAGCGCGTAGAGCGAGGCATTGGCATAGGCGGCGTAAATCAGTTTCCGTATCGGTTGCTCGAAGAGCGAATCTTCCCAGAGCAAATCGGCAGAATGTCGGATATGGTCGATATCGTCCAGGTCCGCCGTACGCCAGCGTCGCCCGAGCGCCGCTTCGGCAAAATCCTGCACCCAGGGTTGCTCCTGATGATCCGGCAGTCGTCCATGCGAACTTAGCTCATAGCGCGCGCGGTTGGCCAGATACGCCCACATGGACGACACGGGGTAAATCTGGCCGGGCGAAATATTGCCTTTCATTAAGGTGCCGGAGATCATCGCCCGAATCTGTTCTTCATCATCGCTATTGCGATCTTTCTGATCGAATTTATTGACCAGCGCATACAGCGGCACCGATTTTCCCGCTGCGGAAATGGCCTGGCGGACTTCTTCATCAGAGATGGATTTAAGCTGGGTATAATCCATCACGGCCAACACCGCCGATGCGCGGGAGAGTTGCTCGCTGAGCATTTTTTGCAGATGCGGCTGTCCGGCCTCGTTCGGCCCGGGCGTGTCGAGCAGCGTCAACTGCCCGAGGTGGGCATCCAGGCCCGCAAGATGCACGAACTCCACTTCAATGACCGGGATATGTTCAATAGCCGTATATTCAGAGAACGGAAACTCCACACCCAGCGCCTGGGAAAGTCTCACCAGATCGTTGAGGCTTTTCAGACAATGAAATATCGGCTGCGCGCCCAGGTGATGCTTCTCAAACGCTTCCCCTTTTTCAATGCGCTCCAGCAGCGTATTCATGTCTTTATCAATTTCCAGACGCTGGGCCAGCTTCCCGCGGTCGTAATCACAGAGCTGTTTCTGAAGCAGTTGGATCAATTCATCAATCGGGGAGGCATGAGAGAAATGCAGCACCGGTTCCTTCTGACCCGGCGTGTGGCGAATCAACGTCGGAAGCGCCGTCATTGGACGATTGCGGTTCGGCAACACTTCGGTACCCACAATCGCATTAATGGTGGTCGATTTCCCCGCTTTCATGGTGCCAACAATGGCCAGGACCATTTCCAGCCGGGTTATTTTGCGTAATTCATTATTCAGCATCGCCTGCTGGGCGTCGACACCGCGCGCGCTAAAATGCAAAGGTAAAACGTTGTTTGTTTCGCCAGTAATAGCAGCCTCTGTGCTCTCCAGCATCTCAGTGGGCATTGATTTCAACGTATCAAGATTTTGCAGGGCAAGCTGTAACAAACGCTCGGCTTCCTGGCTTAATTCAAAAATGGTCTGTGTGTGCATGATAAAAGCCTTTCCTTAACGCAAATTTATTACTTTTATTAAGCCACTGGTTTTAATTATGTTGTTCAGGCTTATATGATCACGTGTGGAAAACATGTTCGCCGAAATATAACTGATTGAAGATAATCAGGAATAATTCCCTATCCTTGCATGGCGTGTAGAACTCTTCTCCAGGCCTGATAGCCAAAAGAAAAAAGCGTAGCCCATTTTTAAGAAACTTCAGGATATATCACCATTATTTACCCACCTAAAAAGAGAGGTAATGCACCACTGCCATAAGATATGTATGGCAGCAAAGTCCGGAGATAAATAACAATGTGTCGCTTCACCTTATCCGAAATGGCAGAGCGTAGCAATTTGCTGCAATAAAATATTCGATATATTTATCGTCATTTCTTCCCACCGTGTTAATGGACATAAGCTTCGCGTAACTGACTGACAGAACGTGTCACTCCCGATACGCTTTTTGGCTTTTTTAATTCACAATATCACCGACAACGGTGTGGATTTGCGCTATACTTGCCGCCTTTTTCGGCACCCTGCCGTCATTTAGCTGGCACTTTCCAGCGCGTTTACACTTTTGAGGATACCGATATGTCTCTCCCACACTGCCCAAAATGCAATTCTGAATACACCTATGAAGATAATGGCATGTTCATCTGCCCGGAATGCGCTCATGAATGGAATGATGCCGAGCCGGCTCAGGATGCTGATGCGCTCATCGTAAAAGATGCGAACGGCAACCTGCTGGCGGACGGTGACAGCGTTACCGTCGTTAAGGACCTGAAGGTGAAAGGCAGTTCTTCCATGCTGAAGATCGGCACCAAAGTGAAGAATATCCGTCTGGTTGAAGGCGATCATAATATCGACTGCAAAATTGACGGCTTCGGTCCAATGAAACTGAAATCTGAGTTCGTGAAAAATAACTGATTTTTTACCTGTACGCCCGGTAAGCGAAGCGCCACCGGGCGCTTTTGCCGGATGCGCTACGCTTATCCGGCCTACAAAAAAAGAACTAAACTTAACGGGCTTTTCTTACGTGAGGTAAAGATTATGCCGTTAAGTCCCTACATCTCTTTCGCCGGCAACTGCGCTGAGGCCACCGCCTTTTACCAGCAAGCCGTCGGCGCAGAACTTCTCTATAAAATTACCTTCGGCGAAATGCCAAAAAGCGATAACAGCGAAGAAGGCTGTCCGTCCGGTATGCAGTTTCCGGATTCGGCTATCGCCCACTCCAACGTCCGCATTGCGGGCAGCGATATCATGATGAGCGACGGGATGCCGCCCGGCAGCAACGCGCAGTACGCGGGCTTTACGCTGGTTCTCGACACCCAGGACGTCAATGAAGGCAAGCGCTGGTTCGACAACCTCGCCGCGGGCGGGAACATCGACATGGCGTGGCAGGAGACCTTCTGGGCGCACGGTTTCGGTAAAGTCACCGACCAATACGGCGTGCCGTGGATGATTAACGTCGTCAAGCAACAAACGTCGTAGGCAGGACACGCGCAGCGCATCCGCCCACAGCGCCCGGTGGCGCTGCGCTGACCGGGCCTACGGTGATTGTCATCAAACTCCGCTCAACTCTTCAAACTCCCGCAACCTGCACTTAACCCAAATGTCACATTGATGCGCCAGCATGAGGCCACATTTATCGTGAGGCCCAGCACATGCAAACTGTCATCCGCGTCGAGAAACTGAGCAAGACCTTCAATCACAACAAGGCTCTGCATGCCGTTGATCTGACCGTCCGGCAGGGCGACATGGTGGCGCTTCTCGGGCCTTCTGGCTCGGGTAAATCCACCCTTCTGCGCCATTTGAGCGGGCTAATCACCGGCGATAAAACGCCGGAAAGCCACGTCGAGCTGCTGGGCAATACCGTGCAGCGCGCGGGGCGTCTGGCGAGCGATATCCGCAAGAGCCGCGCCCAGACGGGCTACATCTTCCAGCAGTTCAACCTGGTAAACCGCCTGACGGTGCTGGAGAACGTGCTGATTGGCGCGCTCGGCAGCACCCCGTTCTGGCGCACCTGTCTGCGCTGGTTCACCCCTTCCCAGAAGCAGGAAGCTTTACAGGCGCTGACCCGCGTCGGCATGGCGCATTTCGCCCACCAGCGCGTCTCCACCCTGTCCGGTGGACAACAGCAGCGCGTGGCGATTGCGCGCGCGCTGATGCAGAAAGCGCAAATCATCCTTGCTGACGAACCCATCGCCTCGCTGGACCCGGAGTCCGCCCGCATCGTGATGGAGACCCTGCGCGACATTAACCAGAACGACGGCATTACCGTGGTGGTCACGCTCCATCAGGTGGATTACGCCCTGCGCTATTGCGAACGCATCGTCGCCCTGCGTCAGGGGCACGTGTTCTTTGATGGCGCGAGCCATCAGTTTGATAACGAACGTTTTGACCATCTCTACCGCAGCATTAACCGCGTCGAAGAGAACGCGCAGGCTGCTTAAATAAACCCGATCCGAGGAAAGTACATGAGCTACAAAGCCGTTGCCGCGCTGGCCTTTACCAGCATGTTCAGCCTCAGCACCCTGTTAAGCCCGGCGTATGCGGAAGAGCAGGAAAAAGCGCTGAACTTCGGCATTATTTCGACGGAATCACAGCAAAACCTGAAACCTCAGTGGGAACCGTTCCTGAAAGATATGGAAACCAAGCTGGGGATCAAAGTGAACGCCTACTTCGCCCCGGACTACGCGGGCATCATCCAGGGGATGCGCTTTAATAAAGTGGACATCGCCTGGTACGGCAACCTCTCCGCCATGGAAGCGGTGGACCGCGCGAACGGCCAGGTCTTTGCCCAGACCGTCGCGGCAGATGGCTCCCCGGCTACTGGAGCGTGCTGATCGTCAACAAAGACAGCCCGATCAACAACCTCAACGACATGCTCGCCAAACGCAAAGAGCTGACCTTCGGCAACGGCGATCCGAACTCTACCTCGGGTTACCTTGTCCCTGGCTACTACGTCTTCGCCAAAAACAACGCCTCCGCCAGCGACTTCAAGCGCACGGTAAACGCCAGCCATGAAACCAACGCTCTGGCCGTGGCCAACAAGCAGGTGGACGTTGCCACCAACAACACCGAGAACCTCGACAAGCTGAAGACGTCCGCCCCGGACAAGCTGAAAGAGCTGAAGGTTATCTGGAAATCCCCGCTGATCCCCGGCGACCCGATCGTGTGGCGTAAAAACCTGTCCGAAAGCACCAAGGACAAGGTGTACGACTTCTTTATGACCTACGGCAAAACGCCGGAAGAGAAAGCGGTCCTGGAACGTCTGGGCTGGGCACCGTTCCGCCCGTCAAGCGACCTGCAGCTGGTGCCGATTCGCCAGCTGGCGCTGTTTAAAGAGATGCAGGGCGTGAAGGACAACAAAGGCCTGAAGGACGAGGAGAAGACCAGCAAAGTGGCCGCGATTCAGGCCCAGCTTGAAGACCTCGACCGCCTGACCGCCGCGCTCGGCGCGATGACCAGCGTGAATAAAGCGGTGCAGTAACGCTTTTCGCCCGGTGGCGCTGCGCTTACCGGGCCTACATTTTGGATCGTAGGCCGGATAAGCGTAGCGCCATCCGGCACACAAAGACCTGCGGAGTTACACATGCAAACCATCACCCTCCCGCCGCCGAAGCGCAGCTGGTTCTCGCTCATAAGCTGGGCCATCCTGCTGGCGGTGCTGGTTATCTCCTGGAAGGGCGCGGAAATGGATCCGCTGCTGCTCTTCAAAGACGCGGGCAATATGGCGACCTTCGCCGCCGACTTCTTCCCGCCGGACTTCAGCCAGTGGCAGGACTACCTCAGTGAAATGGCGGTCACCCTGCAAATCGCCGTCTGGGGCACCGTGCTGGCCGTTATTCTCTCCATTCCGTTTGGCCTGATGAGCGCTGAAAACATCGTGCCGTGGTGGATATACCAGCCCATGCGCCGCCTGATGGACGCCTGTCGTGCGATCAACGAAATGGTCTTTGCGATGCTGTTCGTGGTCGCCGTCGGCCTCGGTCCGTTCGCGGGCGTCATGGCGCTGTTCATTCACACCACCGGCGTGCTCTCCAAGCTGCTTTCCGAGGCGGTCGAAGCCATCGAGCCCGGCCCGGTGGAAGGCATTCGCGCCACCGGCGCCAATAAAATCGAAGAGATCCTTTACGGCGTCCTGCCGCAGGTGATGCCGCTCCTGATCTCCTACTCCCTGTACCGCTTTGAGTCCAACGTCCGCTCCGCCACCGTCGTCGGCATGGTCGGCGCAGGCGGGATTGGCGTCACCCTGTGGGAAGCGATTCGCGGTTTCCAGTTCCAGCAAACCTGCGCCCTGATGGTGCTCATCATCGTCACCGTCAGCCTGCTGGATTTCCTCTCTCAACGTTTGCGTAAGCACTTCATCTGAGAAGCGAGGCTTTGTTTTCTATGCACTTATCCAGACATCCGACCAGTTTCCCCACCCGCTGGCAAGAGATCGCGGCAAAGCTCGAAGTGGAGCTGCGCACGCACTACCGCTGCGGAGACTACCTTCCTGCCGAGCAGCAGCTTGCCGACCGCTATGAGGTGAACCGACACACACTGCGCCGCGCCATTGACCAGCTGGTCGAGCGCGGCTGGGTGCAGCGCCGTCAGGGCGTAGGCGTGCTGGTGCTGATGCGCCCGTTCGACTACCCGCTTAACGCCCAGGCGCGCTTTAGCCAGAACCTGCTGGATCAGGGCAGCCACCCGACCAGCGAAAAGCTGCTCTCGGTGCTGCGTCCGGCCTCCAGCCACGTGGCGGACGCGCTGGGTATTCAGGAGGGCGACAACGTCCTCCACCTGCGCACGCTGCGCCGGGTCAACGGCGTGGCGGTGTGCCAGATCGATCACTACTTCGCGGATCTCACCCTCTGGCCGGTGCTGCAGAATTTCTCCAGCGGTTCGCTGCATGATTTTCTCCAGAATGCGACAGGCATTGCGCTGAAACGCACCCAGACGCGCATCAGCGCCCGCCGCGCGCAGGCGAAAGAGAGCAAGGTGCTGGAGATCCCCAATATGGCCCCGCTGCTCTGCGTGCGCACCCTCAACCACCGTGACGGCGAGATCGACGCGACGGAATACTCCGTCAGCCTGACCCGCGCCGACATGATCGAATTCACCATGGAGCACTGAATGCACTTCGACACCGCCACCCGACAGCGCTGGATGCGCGTGCTGGCCCACAGCCAGCCTGCTGCGCTCTCTGCCCGCATGAACGCCCTTGCCCTGGCTCCCGGGTACGACCTCCTCCGCGCGCCGGAGATCGGCCTCGTTCAGATCCAGGCGCGCATGGGCGGCACCGGCGAGCGCTTCTTCGCCGGGGATGCCACCCTCACCCGCGCAGCGATCCGCCTGCACAGCGGCACGCTGGGCTACGGCTACGTGCTGGGGCGTGATAAAGCGCACGCCGAGCGCTGCGCGGTCATCGACGCGCTTTTACAGGAACAACCGCATTTCCAGACGCTGATGGAAACCCTTATTTCCCCGCTGGAGGCCGACCGCGCCGCACGTCTTGCCGCGCGTCAGGCCGAAGTGAATACCAGCCGGGTCGACTTCTTTACGCTCGTTCGCGGAGACAACGCATGACGCTTCAACCTGCTTTTACCCTGGCCGCCCAGGATGCCCAACACTGTTTTCGTCGCCTGCTGAAGGCCATGAGCGAGCCGGGCGTGATTGTCTCGCTGCACCAGCTCTCTCAGGGCTGGCTGCCGCTGAACCTGGCGACAACCAGCGTGCTGCTCACCCTGGCCGACAACGATACCCCGGTATGGCTTTCGGGCGCGCTGTCGAACGATATCGCCAACCAGAACCTGCGTTTTCACACCGGCGCCCCGCTTGTTGAACAGCCGCAGCAGGCAATCTTTGCCGTGGCCGACGAACAAATCAGCCATGAACAGCTGAATGCCCTGAGCGAAGGCACCGCCGTCGCCCCGGAAACCAGCGCCACGCTGATTTTGCAGGTCGCCAGCCTGAGCGGCGGCCGCATGCTGCGCCTGACGGGCGCAGGCATCGCCGACGAACGCATGGTCGCGCCGCAGCTGCCAGAGTGCATCATTCACGAGCTGACCGAGCGCCCGCACCCGTTCCCGCTGGGCATTGACCTGATCCTGACCTGCGGCGAGCGCCTGCTGGCCATCCCGCGGACCACCCACGTGGAGGTGTGCTGATGTACGTTGCCGTCAAAGGGGGCGAGAAGGCCATCGCCGCCGCCCATGCGCTGCAGGCGCACAGACGACGGGGTGATGAACAGCTCCCCGAGCTGAGCGTCGCCCAGATTGAGCAGCAGCTAAACCTCGCCGTCGATCGGGTAATGACCGAGGGCGGCATCGCCGACCGCGAGCTGGCGGCGCTGGCCCTCAAGCAGGCCAGCGGCGATAACGTGGAAGCCATCTTCCTGCTGCGCGCCTACCGCACCACGCTGGCGAAGCTGGCGGTCAGCGAACCCATCAACACGGCGGAGATGCGCCTGGAGCGCCGCATTTCTGCCGTTTATAAAGACATTCCCGGCGGCCAGCGGCTCGGCCCTACCTATGACTACACCCATCGCCTGCTGGATTTTACCCTGCTGGCGAACGGCGAGGCGCCACGACTCAGTACCTCTGACGCCGAACAGGAACCGTCTCCGCACGTCTTCAGCCTGCTGGCGAAACAGGGCCTGGCGAAGGCGGAAGAGGACTCCGGCGCGCAGCCGGATGACATCACCCGCACGCCGCCGGTTTACCCGTGCTCGCGCTCGTCCCGCCTGCAGCAGCTGATGCGCGGCGACGAGGGCTATCTGCTGGCGCTGGCCTACTCCACCCAGCGTGGCTACGGGCGCAACCACCCGTTTGCCGCCGAAATTCGCAGCGGCTATATCGACGTCGAAATCGTGCCGGAAGAGCTGGGTTTTGCCGTAAACGTCGGCGAACTGCTGATGACCGAGTGTGAAATGGTGAACGGTTTTGTCGCGCCCGAAAATGAAGACCCGCACTTTACCCGCGGCTACGGGCTGGTGTTTGGCCTCGGCGAACGCAAGGCGATGGCCATGGCGCTGGTCGACCGCGCCCTGCAGGCACCGGACTACGGCGAGCACGTTGCTGGCCCGGCGCAGGACGAAGAGTTTGTGCTGGCCCACGCGGATAACGTCGAGGCCGCGGGCTTCGTCTCGCACCTCAAGCTGCCGCACTACGTCGATTTCCAGGCCGAACTGGAACTGCTGAAACGCCTGCAACGGGAGCGCAAACATGGCTAACTTAAGCGGCTACAACTTTGCCTATCTGGATGAGCAAACCAAACGCATGATCCGGCGCGCCATCTTAAAAGCGGTGGCGATTCCTGGCTATCAGGTGCCGTTCGGCGGCCGAGAAATGCCGATGCCCTACGGCTGGGGGACGGGCGGCATCCAGATTACCGCCAGCGTGATCGGCGAGGCGGACGTGCTGAAGGTCATCGACCAGGGCGCGGACGACACCACCAACGCCGTATCGATCCGCACCTTCTTTCAGCGGGTAACGGGCGTCACGACCACCGAAAAAACCGAAGACGCGACGCTGATCCAGACCCGCCACCGCATTCCGGAAACCCCTCTGGCTGAAGATCAGATTCTGATTTTCCAGGTGCCGATCCCGGAGCCGCTGCGCTTTATCGAGCCGCGCGAAACCGAAACCCGCACCATGCACGCGCTGGAAGAGTACGGCGTGATGCAGGTGAAGCTGTATGAGGATATCGCCCGCTTCGGCCATATCGCCACCACCTACGCCTACCCGGTGAAGGTGAACGGCCGCTACGTGATGGACCCGTCGCCGATCCCGAAATTCGATAACCCGAAGATGGACATGATGCCCGCCCTGCAGCTGTTCGGTGCCGGACGTGAAAAACGCATCTACGCCGTACCGCCGTACACCCGCGTGGAAAGTCTCGATTTTGACGATCACCCGTTTACGGTGCAGGAATGGGACGAGCCGTGCGCCATCTGCGGATCCAAACACAGCTACCTGGACGAAGTGGTGCTGGACGACACGGGCAAACGGATGTTTGTCTGCTCCGACACCGATTTCTGCCGCCAACAGAGCGAGGCGAACGGCCAATGAAACCGCTGCTTTCGGTAAATAACCTGACCCACCTGTATGCGCCGGGCAAAGGCTTCAGCGACGTGTCGTTCGAGCTGTGGCCGGGCGAAGTGCTGGGGATCGTCGGCGAGTCCGGCTCCGGCAAAACCACTCTGCTGAAATCCATCTCCGCGCGCCTGACGCCGCAGAACGGCGACATTTTGTATGAGGGCGCCTCGCTCTACGGCATGAGCGAGGCCGAGCGCCGCCGCCTGCTGCGCACCGAGTGGGGCGTGGTGCACCAGCACCCGATGGACGGCCTGCGCCGTCAGGTCTCTGCCGGAGGCAATATCGGCGAACGCCTGATGGCAACCGGCGCGCGCCACTACGGCAATATCCGCGCCACGGCGCAGCACTGGCTGGAAGAAGTGGAAATCCCCGCCTCGCGCATCGACGACCTGCCGACAACCTTCTCCGGCGGCATGCAGCAGCGCCTGCAAATTGCCCGCAACCTGGTCACGCACCCGAAGCTGGTGTTTATGGATGAACCCACCGGCGGGCTGGACGTCTCGGTGCAGGCCCGCCTGCTCGACCTGCTGCGCGGCCTGGTGGTGGAACTGAACCTGGCGGTGGTGATTGTCACCCACGATTTGGGCGTCGCGCGTCTGCTGGCGGACCGCCTGCTGGTGATGAAGCAGGGCCAGGTGGTGGAAAGTGGGTTAACCGACCGCGTGCTCGACGATCCCCATCATCCGTACACCCAGCTTCTGGTGTCGTCCGTGTTGCAGAACTGAGGGGCTGTTGCCGGGTGGCGCTGCGCTTACCCGGCCTACGAATAGCGCACCTGTAGGCCGGGTAAGGCGAAGCCGCCATCCGGCAACACGAACACCGCACCTTGTAGGCCGGGTAAGGCGAAGCCGCCACCCGGCAACGCGAACACCGCACCTTGTAGGCCGGGTAAGGCGAAGCCGCCACCCGGCAACGCGAACACCGCACCTTGTAGGCCGGGTAAGGCATAGCCGCCACCCGGCAAAACGAATCGCGAGGCCAACATGATCCACGTACAAAACGTAAGTAAGACCTTTGTGCTCCACCAGCAAAACGGCGTGCGCCTGCCGGTGCTGCAAAATGCCTCGCTGGAGGTTAATCGCGGCGAATGCGTGGTGCTGCACGGCCACTCCGGCAGCGGAAAATCGACCCTGCTGCGCTCCCTCTACGCCAACTATCTGCCCGACGAAGGCCATATTCATATTCGCCACGGCGATGAATGGATCGACCTGGTGCAGGCCCCGGCGCGTAAGGTGCTGGAGGTGCGCCGCTCGACAATCGGCTGGGTGAGCCAGTTTCTGCGGGTGATCCCGCGGATCTCCGCCCTGGACGTGGTGATGCAGCCCTTGCTGGATCTTGGCGTGCCGCGCGAAACCTGTGCCGCCAAAGCCGCCAGCCTGCTGACGCGCCTGAACGTGCCCGAGCGCCTGTGGCACCTTGCCCCGTCGACCTTTTCCGGCGGCGAGCAGCAGCGCGTCAACATCGCCCGCGGCTTTATCGTCGACTACCCGATTTTACTTCTGGATGAACCCACCGCCTCGCTCGACGCTAAAAACAGCGCGGCCGTGGTGGAGCTGATCGAACAGGCCAAAGCGCGCGGCGCGGCGATCGTCGGGATCTTCCACGACGAGAACGTTCGCACCCGCGTCGCGGACAGGCTGCACCCAATGGGGACTCCCGCATGATTATCAATAACGTCAAGCTGGTACTGGACAATGAGGTGGTTGACGGCTCGATTGAGATCCAGGACGGAACAATCCGCGCATTTGCTGAAACCCAGAGCCGCTCGCCCGAGGCGATGGACGGCGACGGCGGCTGGCTGCTGCCGGGGCTGATTGAGCTGCATACCGATAATCTGGATAAATTCTTCACCCCGCGCCCGAAGGTGGACTGGCCCGCCCATTCAGCGATGAGCAGCCACGACGCGCTGATGGTCGCCAGCGGCATCACCACCGTACTGGACGCGGTGGCCATCGGTGACGTGCGCGACGGCGGCGACCGTCTGGAGAACCTGGAGAAGATGATCAACGCCGTCGAGGAGACGCAAAAGCGCGGCCTCAACCGCGCCGAGCACCGCCTGCACCTGCGCTGCGAGCTACCGCACCACACTACCCTGCCGCTGTTTGAAAAGCTGGTCGGCCGCGAGCCGGTGTCGCTGGTCTCCCTGATGGACCACTCGCCGGGGCAGCGTCAGTTCGCCAACATTGAAAAGTATCGCGAATACTATCAGGGCAAATATTCTCTCAGCGACGCGGAGATGGCCCGTTACGAAGAAGAGCAGCTGGCGCTTGCGGCACGGTGGTCGCAGCCTAACCGTCTCAGAATTGCGGCGATGTGCCGGGACCGCAATATCGCGCTGGCCAGCCATGACGATGCCACGCACGATCATGTCCTTGAATCCCACCAGCTTGGCAGCGTGATCGCCGAATTCCCCACCACGTTCGAGGCGGCTGAAGCCTCCCGCAAGCACGGCATGAACGTCCTGATGGGCGCACCGAACATCGTGCGCGGCGGCTCGCACTCCGGCAACGTCGCGGCAAGCAAGCTCGCGTCCCTTGGCCTGCTGGATATTCTCTCGTCCGACTACTACCCCGCCAGCCTGCTCGACGCGGCGTTCCGGGTGGCCGACGACGAGGGCAACCGCTTTACGCTGCCGCAGGCGATTCGCCTGGTGACGAAAAACCCGGCCTCGGCGCTTAATCTGCAGGATCGCGGCGAGATAGCCGAAGGCAAGCGGGCGGATTTGGTGCTGGCCCACCGTAGGGGCGAGCACATCCATATTGACCACGTCTGGCGTCAGGGAAAAAGGGTGTTCTGATGGGAAGACTTATCTGGTTAATGGGGCCGTCCGGCTCCGGTAAGGACAGCCTGCTGTCCGCCTTACGGCAGCAGGAGCATCCGCAGCTGCTGGTGGCGCACCGGTACATTACCCGGTCGGCGAATGCGGGGAGTGAAAACCATATCGCCCTGAGCGAGCAGGAGTTTTTTACGCGTGCCGGGCAAAATCTGCTGGCGCTGAGCTGGCACGCCAACGGCTATTACTATGGGATCGGCATCGAGACCGATCTGTGGCTGCATGCGGGGTTCGACGTGCTGGTCAACGGTTCACGGGCGCATCTTTCGCAAGCGCGCGCCCGCTATGGGGCGGCCCTGCTGCCGGTCTGCCTGCAGGTTTCACCGGACGTCCTGCGCAGCCGGTTGCAGAGCCGGGGTCGTGAATCCGCCCGTGAGATCGATCAGCGGCTTGCGCGTGCGGCGCGCTACACCCCGTCCGACTGCCATATCCTTAATAACGACGGAAGTTTGCTACAGTCAGTCGAGACCTTTTTATCGCTTATCCGTCAGAAGGAGAAACAGCATGCCTGACTGCACGCTTCGCCCCGCCACCGCCGACGATGCGCAAATCGTCTATGCGTTAATCTGCGAATTAAAGCAGGCCGAATTTGATCACCAGGCGTTTCACGCGGGCTATCTTGCCAATCTGCAGGATCACAACATGCGCTACCAGCTTGCCGAACTGGACGGGCAGGTCATCGGCATGATCGGCCTACACATGCAGTTTCACCTCCACCACGCACGCTGGATCGGCGAGATCCAGGAGCTGGTGGTGATGCCGCAGGCGCGCGGGTTAAAGGTGGGCAGCCAGCTGCTGGCCTGGGCGGAAGGGGTGGCACGAGAGGCCGGTGCGGAGCTGACCGAGCTCTCCACCAGCGTGAAACGCACCGACGCCCACCGTTTTTACGTCCGTGAAGGATATACGCAGAGCCATTTCCGATTCACCAAACCGCTGTAGAGGTGCGTTATGAGTCTGACAATCACGTTAACAGGAACCGGAAGCGCGCAACTCGTGCCGGTCTTTGGCTGCGACTGCGCGGCGTGTCGCCGGGCGCGCCTGCAGGATAACTATCGCCGTCGTCCCTGTAGCGCGGTGGTCAAATTCAACGATGCGGTGACCCTGCTGGATGCCGGTATTCCACATCTGATGGACGACTGGGCTGCAGGCAGCTTTCAGCAGTTTTTGCTGACCCATTATCATATGGATCACGTCCAGGGACTCTTCCCCCTGCGCTGGGGCGTGGGCGCGACGATCCCCGTCTACGGTCCGCCGGAAGAGGTGGGCTGTGACGACCTGTTTAAACATCCGGGGATTCTGGATTTCAGCCACACGGTGGAGCCGTTTGTAACGTTTGAACTTCAGGGCTTGCGGGTCACGCCGCTGCCGCTCAACCATTCGAAACTGACCTTCGGGTATCTGCTGGAATCGGCCCACAGCCGCGTGGCCTGGCTGTCCGACACCGCCGGGCTGCCGGAAAAAACGGTGAAGTTCCTGCTTAACAATCAGCCGCAGACGATGATTATCGACTGCAGCCACGAACCGCGCGACGAGACGCCGCGAAACCATTGCGACTTAAATACCGTGATGGCGTTAAACGAAGTGATTGGCTGCCCGCAGGTGATCCTGACGCACATTAGCCATCAGTTTGACGTGTGGATGATGGATAACCCGCTGCCGTCCGGCATTGAAGCGGGGTATGACGGGATGGTGCTGGTTCTCGACTGAGTTTTGCCGGGTGGCGGCTGCGCCTTACCCGGCCTACGCGCCAGGGTTTTGCAGGCCTGCGTCAGCGAAGCGTCACCAGGCTTTAGCCTCGATCGTAATCGTCTTCTAACCTGCGCTCATCCTCTTCCAGACGGCGTCTGTCGTCATCCAGCTGGCGCTGACGCTCATCTAAACGGCGGCGTCTGTCTTCAAGATGCCGACGGCGATCGTCATACTGACGGCTATCCATGCGACGGTTATCGTCATAACGATCGTCATCATCGTTGCTGCGGCTGCTGCTGGGGTTATAGGCGTCGTTGATTGCCTGTTGAATGTTGCCAATAGCATCATCAACGATATCGGCATGCGCCAGTTGGCTGGTGAGTGACAGCAGACCAAATAACAGAGCGGTAGAGTAACGTTTCATAAGGCCAGACTCGCAGGTGAACTGGCCTTAAGGTAATGAACAGCAGGGTGTGGGGGTAGCGGAGGAATCTCAAATTCAGTTATGTCCTGGGACTTCCATCAGTTGATTCGCACGCTGTTTATTTTCTGCGACCAGGACGATGCCGTAGCATTTTTGATCCGGCGAATGGCTCCAGATACGATCTTCGGGGATACACCCTCCGTCATAGATAACCTTGCTACCATCATACGGCCAAAATGCGCCCTGCTCGGTATCAAGAACAAATACAGCGATTTGGTCAGACTCGCGGGCAATTTTCTGCCAGAGCATCTTCCCACCCTCATATTGTTCAAAGTCGCTGACAAGTGTCACGCCACACTGTAATACCAGGGCTTCATACAGGCGAGTTGCCAGTCCCTTGTCACGCTCGGCGGGATCAACACAGATACCTTCTACCTGAATGACATTGGCATCTTCCCAACAGCGCTCGACGGCAATGATATCTTCACCCAAATGCGTTTTACGTTGTAAATCCAGGGCAGCAACAACCCGATGCCGGGGCACCCCATCGAAGGTTTCGATATCCGCTTCAATAATCGCAGCTCTTGGCGTCTGGCTATCAAAAATAACATGTAGCACTCGCCCGGAAAGCTCAAACTCATCAACGAGTTTAAACGACCTGGCAATTGTGCTCGGGCTGTATGTTGTAGGCATCACGATCATTTGTGAGTCCCCCTTTGTGAGTACCGGCATAATTCCTTTTATATCCCAATCTGCTAAATTTTGCGCAGATTAACATCACCGGCGTCAACGATGCTCTTGATGAAATCCTAAACAGGGGCATTTAAAAACATATTTTCCGCAGAGCCTGCGCCAGCTGCGCCCGCGTAAACGGCTTACGCAGTAACGGAACGTCCGGCAGCTGAGGATTATGCGAGGGCCGTAAATCCTGGCCGCTGATCAGCAGCACCGGAAGCTGCGGATAATGACTGCGCACATGGCTAATCACCTCGGCCCCGCTCAGGCTTCCGGGCAACATCAGGTCGCTGATAAACATGCCAATATCCGGCGACGCCGCCAGCATGCTGAGCGCCTGCTCGCCGTTGTCCGCTTCGAGCGTCAGATAGCCAAGCTGGTGCAATTGCTCGCACAGGGTCTGACGGACATCCGCTTCATCCTCCAGCACCAGCACCAGGCGCTCGCTCTCGACGGAGGCGGTGGCTGACAGCGCTTCATCATCTACAGCGGCGGGCTGCGTCGAGCGCGGGAGGTGAAGCCGCACGGTCGTTCCCTGTCCCGGCGCGCTTTCAATCTCCACGCGACCACCGGACTGGCGCACAAAGCCGTACACCATCGACAGGCCTAACCCGCTCCCGCTCCCGGTCTGTTTGGTAGTGAAGAACGGTTCAAAGACCCGGGATTTGACCTCCTGCGACATGCCGCTGCCGCGGTCAATGACTTCCAGCGCCACCATATCCTGCCTGCGTCCGTCGCTGCGGGTAACGCGCTGATTCCAGGTGCGAATTTTAATCACCCCGCTTTGCCCTTCCATCGCATCGCGCGCGTTCATCACCAGATTAATGATGGCGTTTTCCAGCTGGCTGACGTCGATCCATGCGGGCCATGCCGGGGATTGCGCTTCGATTTCCAGGGTCAGGGTGGCGGGCAAGGAGTGACGCAGCAGTTCCCGGAGGTTCTCCAGCAGCGGCTGCATCTCTACCGCATGCGGCGTCAGGGATTGCTTACGGGAAAACGCCAGCAGGCGCTGGGTCAGTAAGGCGCCACGCTCGGCCGCCTTCAGCGCCCGGCTGATGCGCGGCGCATCTTTTGATTCGGGGTCGGTGAGCTCAAGACTGCCGATGATCACCGCCAGCAGGTTATTAAAATCATGCGCCAGCCCGCCCGTCAGCTGCCCAACGGCCTTCATTTTCTGGCTGTGCAGCAGCGCCTCTTCCAGCCCTTGACGCTCAATGCGGTCGATCTCCATCTGCGTGGTTTTTTCTTTCAGCAGGCGCGTAGTGTGCTCAAGCGAGGCGGTATTGCGTGCAAAAACGTTAAACGCGCGCGCCAGTTCACCCAGCTCATCGCGCCGCTGCAGCGCGGGGACGGACACATCCTGTTCACCGTGAGCAAGACGCGACATCGCCCGGGAAATGGCCGTCAGGTTGGAGGCGAGATTGCGGTAGATATACCAGCAGGCACACCCGGTGATGATCAGTGCCAGCACGGCGAAAATGGTGATAAATACGCTGATGGATTGCAGTTCGTGATGGCTCTGGGCGGTGCGAAGCCGGGAGGCCTGCGCCACCTGCTCAACGTACTGATTGATGTCGCTGTTGAGGATCGCCACCAGCGCCTTGATGTGGAACATATACCAGCTTATCGCCAGATCGCTCTCCTCCAGCTGCTTCGACAGCGGGGCGAGCTGACCTAGCTCGGCATTAAAATCAGGCAGAACCGTATTTACGACCGGCTGTGCGGCACGCCGGGGCAACGTTGCGGCCACCGCATCCAGTTGCTGGATGGTCGCGCGCGGCGAAGGGGTATCGATGGCGGCGGCGATCAGCCGGTCCATCTCCATCAGTTGCTGCACACCCGGTACGTTACTGTCATAACGGCGGTTGATGTCCTGCAGATGGCGCAGGTAGCTCTGGCTTTGGTATAGCGAGCTCAGCAACGCGTTACGCTCCAGATGGCGTCGCTGTCCGCGCTCCAGCATCTCCGTCACGCTCTGCTGTAGCTCGTTGCTTCGTTGAATAATACGCGCCACCAGGGCTGGCTCCTGCTGCGCCAGAGGCGCCTTCGCAAGCTGCTCCAGCGAATGGCGCAGGGCCATTTGCGTCTGCTTCAGGCGCTCGGCTTCCCCTTTGTACTCGAGCGCCCCCACCACCTGCGAGAGCCGCACCGCCGCCGTCGCCACGTTGGCGGTATCGCGGGCCAGGTTCATGCTGCCGGTCATATCGTCCAGCGTTTGCTGCTGCACCTGCTCCTGAATTTGACTGGCGTGACGGAAGCCGAGTACCGCCACGCCGCTCACCATCAGCGTCACGGCGACCACCAGCAGATTGAACATCAGCAGGCGACCGCGGGCGCTGGCGAAGAACGGGGGGCGGTGTGATGGCATGGATTGAGGCTCCTTTGCGGTTTGTTGTCCCCTCACCCTAACCCTCTCCCCAAAGGGGCGAGGGAATAATTTGCTCCCTCTCCCTTTAAGGGAGAGGGCCGGGGTGAGGGTAATTCAATAACTGTGATCCACATTAGCTATTCATAACTATGACAAATATGAACAGCTTCTGACATTTTGCATTTACGCACCTGTGATGAAGTGCAGAAATCGGCATTCACAGGAGATCCGCCATGAGCAGAACCCCGGTATTAGAGATGCGCAACATTGCCAAAACGTTTGGCAGTTTCCACGCGCTCAAGGGTGTGGATTTGACGGTTTTTCCCGGTGAGATCCACGCGCTGATGGGCGAAAACGGCGCGGGAAAAAGCACGCTGATGAAAATCCTCGCGGGGGCCTATACCGCCACCCACGGCGAGATCCTGATTGACGGTCAGCCGTTTCACATTAAAGGGCCGAAGGATGCGCTGGCCGCGGGCATCACCCTGATTTATCAGGAGATGCAGCTCGCGCCCAATCTTACCGTAGCCGAAAATATCTTCCTCGGCAGCGAGCTGTCGCGCGGCGGGATGGTGCAGCGCAAAGAGATGGCTGCCCAGGCGCAGGCGGTGATTGACCGCCTCGGCGCACAGTTCAGCGCCACCGATCTGGTGATGAAGCTCACCATCGCCGAACAGCAGCAGGTAGAAATTGCCCGCGCGCTGCACCGCAACAGCCGCATTCTGGTGATGGATGAACCCACCGCCGCCCTCTCCTCGCGGGAAACGCATCGCCTGTTTGAACTGATTTTACGCCTGCGCGATGAAGGGATGGCGATCATCTATATCAGCCACCGCATGGCGGAAGTGTATGAACTCTCTGACCGCGTCAGCGTTCTGCGCGACGGGCAGTACGTCGGCAGCCTGACGCGCGACAAGCTCAACGCCTCCGAGCTGGTGCGCATGATGGTGGGACGACCGTTAAGCGACCTGTTCAACAAGGAGCGTGATATCCCCCTCGGCAGCCCGCGCCTCAACGTGCATCACCTCACCGACGGTAAAAAAGTACAACCCTGCAGCCTGCAGGTGCGTTCCGGCGAAATCGTCGGGCTGGCGGGGCTGGTCGGGGCCGGACGTTCCGAGCTGGCACAACTCATCTTCGGCGTGCGCAAAGCCACGGGCGGCATGATTGAGGTCGACGGCGAGCCGGTGGTGATCCACTCCCCGCGTGCGGCCATCGAAAACGGCATCGGTTTTCTCACCGAGAACCGCAAGGAGCAGGGACTGTTTCTGGAGCTGGCGGCGCAGGAGAACATCACCATGGCGACGCTGGAGCGCGACGCCACCTTCGGCATGTTAAACCGCAAAAAAGCGCAGGCCATCTCCGATGACGCCATTGCCTTGCTCAACATCCGCGTGCCGCATGCTCAGGTGCGCGCGGGCGGGCTGTCGGGCGGCAACCAGCAAAAACTGCTCATCTCCCGCTGGGTCGCCATCGGCCCGCGCATTCTGATTCTGGACGAACCCACGCGCGGCGTGGACGTCGGCGCAAAAAGCGAGATCTACCGCATCATGAACCAGATGGCGCGCAAAGGTGTGGCGATCCTGATGATCTCCAGCGAGCTGCCGGAAGTGGTGGGCATGAGCGACCGGGTTTACGTGATGCGGGAAGGCAGCATCGCGGGCGAGCTTCACGGACGTGACATCTCTCAGGAAAACATTATGACGCTGGCAACCGGCGTGAACGACACTCATCATCAGGCGGTGCAATCATGACAACTCCAACCCATCCGCAGCAGGTGGCGAAATCCGCCTCCGCCAAAAAAATGCTGATGAGCGATCTGATGCAAACGGTCGGTATTTTGCCGATTCTGATCCTGATTGTGGCGGTTTTTGGCTTTATTGCGCCCAACTTCTTCACTGAGAGCAACCTGCTCAACATCACCCGTCAGGCGTCGATCAACATCGTGCTGGCGGCGGGAATGACCTTTATTATCCTCACCGGCGGGATTGACCTCTCGGTGGGGTCGATTCTCGGCACCACGGCAGTGGCGGCGATGGTGGTGTCGCTCATTCCCGAATTCGCCGGGCTGTCCATTCCGGCCGCGCTGATGCTCGGCATGGTGCTGGGCCTGTTCAACGGCGCGCTGGTGGCCTTTGCCGGGCTGCCCCCCTTCATCGTCACGCTCGGCACCTATACGGCGCTGCGCGGCGCGGCCTATCTGCTGGCCGACGGCACGACGGTCATTAACTCCAACATCAACTTCGAGTGGATCGGCAATAACTACCTCGGCCCGATCCCTTGGCTGGTGGCGATCGCCCTGGCGGTCATTGTGGTGTGCTGGTTCATCCTGCGCCGCACCACGCTCGGCGTTCACATCTACGCCGTGGGCGGCAACATGCAGGCGGCGCGCTTAACGGGCATTAAGGTCTGGCTGGTGCTGCTGTTTGTCTACGGCATGAGCGGCCTGCTCTCCGGCCTCGGCGGCGTCATGAGCGCCTCACGCCTCTACAGCGCTAACGGTAACCTCGGCACGGGCTACGAGCTGGATGCGATTGCGGCGGTGATCCTCGGCGGCACCAGCTTCGTTGGCGGGATCGGCACGATCACCGGCACGCTGGTCGGTGCCTTGATCATCGCCACCCTCAACAACGGCATGACGCTGATGGGCGTCTCCTACTTCTGGCAGCTGGTGATCAAAGGGGCGGTGATCATCATTGCGGTGCTGATCGACAAATACCGTACCCGACACCATCAAAGTGCATAACAACAATACCCTACGAGTGAGGAAGACAAGATGCGTTTGAAACCCTTAGTGACCGCGCTCTGTGCTGGCGCGCTGCTTGCCGCAACGCCGTTTGCGCAGGCGAAAGATCTGAAGTCCATTGGCGTGACGGTGGGCGACCTGGCTAACCCGTTCTTCGTGCAGATCACCAAAGGTGCCGAGCTGGAAGCGCGCAAGCTGGCGGGCGATAACGTCAAGGTGACGCTGGTCTCCAGCGGGTACGATCTGGGCCAGCAGGTGGCGCAGATCGACAACTTCATTGCCGCGAAAGTGGACATGATCATCCTCAACGCCGCGGATTCCAAAGGGATCGGCCCGGCGGTGAAGCGCGCGAAGGACGCCGGGATCGTGGTCGTGGCGGTTGACGTGGCGGCGGAAGGGGCTGATGCCACCATCACCTCCGATAACACCCAGGCGGGTGAGATGGCCTGTAAGTACATTACCGACCGCCTGAAAGGGAAAGGCAACGTGGTGATCATCAACGGACCGCCGGTCTCTGCGGTACAAAACCGCGTAGAAGGGTGCCAGACGGAGTTCAAAAAACATCCTGATATCAAGGTGCTCTCGGATAACCAGAACGCCAAGGGCAGTCGTGAAGGCGGTCTGGAAGTCATGACCTCCCTGCTGGCGGCCAATCCGAAGATCGACGGCGTGTTTGCGATTAACGATCCGACCGCGATCGGCGCCGATCTGGCCGCGAAACAGGCTCAGCGCAATGAGTTCTTTATCGTTGGCGTGGATGGTTCACCGGACGGTGAGGAAGCGCTGAAGCGTGAAAACTCGCTGTTTGTTGCTACCCCGGCGCAGGATCCGCAGGTCATGGCGGCAAAAGCGGTGGAGATCGGCTATGACATTCTTCAGGGCAAACCTGCGCCGAAAGCGCCCGTGCTGATCCCGGTGACGATGATCGATAAAAAGAACGTCGGTACCTATAAGGGTTGGACGGTTAAATGATCCTTTTCCCTCTCCTGCAGGGAGAGGGAACTGTTTTCAAGGAGTCCCCATGAAACGCTCCGACATCAATGAAATCCTCGGCCACACGCGGCAGTTTTTCTCCATGCACGACGTTCATCTCCCGCCTTTTGCCAGCTTTCCGCCAACGAAATGGCAGCAGCTTGACCAGGCCGCATGGCAGGAAGTGTTCGACCTCAAGCTCGGCTGGGACGTGACGGCGTTCGGCGGCAACAACTTTGCCGCTGAGGGCCTGACGCTGTTTACCCTGCGCAACGGCTCGCCCAACGGCGTGCCTTATGAAAAAAGCTATGCCGAAAAAATCATGCACGTGCGCGACGGCCAGGTGACGCCGATGCATTTTCACTGGCGCAAGCGCGAAGACATCATCAACCGGGGCGGCGGGAATCTGATCATTGAGTTATGGAATGCGGGAGCGCATGAAGAGACGGAAAACACCGACGTGACCGTCACCGTCGACGGCTGCCGCCAGACCCACGCCCCCGGCAGCCAGCTGCGCCTCACGCCAGGGGAAAGCATCTGCCTGACGCCCACTCTTTACCACAGTTTCTGGGGCGAACGCGGCTTCGGCGACGTGCTGGTGGGCGAAGTCTCCTCGGTTAATGACGATGAACACGACAACCACTTTTTGCAGCCCGTTGCCCGCTATAACAACATCGAAGAAGACGAACCGGCGCTGCTGGTGCTGTGCAACGAGTACAACCTGTTTCGGATATAAGGGGTGAATGATGCCATTGATTTCGCTTGCCGACGGTCTTGCGCACGCCAGACAACACCGCTATGCGCTGGGCGCGTTTAACGTGCTCGACTCCCACTTCCTGCGCGCGCTATTCGCCGCCGCAAAGCAGGAACGCTCGCCGTTTATCATCAACATCGCGGAAGTGCATTTTAAGTACGTGTCGCTGGATTCCCTTGTCGAAGCGGTGAAGTTCGAGGCCGCTCGCCACGCTATTCCCGTGGTGCTCAACCTCGACCACGGCCTGCATTATGACGCCGTCGTGCGCGCCCTGCGCTTAGGGTTCAGCTCCGTGATGTTCGATGGCTCTACGCTGAGCTATGAGGAAAATGTTCGCCAGACGCGGGAAGTGGTGAAGATGTGCCATGCGGTGGGCGTCTCCGTGGAGGCAGAGCTGGGCGCGGTCGGGGGGGATGAAGGGGGCGCGCTTTACGGACATGCGGATGAAGCCTTCTTCACCGATCCGCAGCTGGCGCGCGAATTTGTTGATTCAACCGGTATCGACGCGCTGGCTGTCGCCATCGGCAACGCACACGGCAAGTATAAAGGCGAGCCGAAGCTCGATTTCCCGCGTCTGGACGCCATTCGTCAGCAGACGGGGCTGCCGCTGGTTTTACACGGCGGCTCCGGGATTAGCGATGCCGACTTCCGCCGCGCCATCGAGCTGGGCATTCATAAAATCAATTTCTATACCGGCATGTCGCAGGCCGCGCTCGCCGCCGTGGAGCAGCGCATGGCGAACCGCCAGCCGCTGTACGACGAGTTTGCCGAACTGCTGCTCGGCATTGAAGAAGCGATTACCGATACGGTCGCCGAACAGATGCGCATCTTCGGCAGCGCGGGGCAGGCATGATGGAACGCAAAGGCATCATCGCCGCAGGCAATATGCTGGTGGACCACGTCCACCAGATCGTGCAGTGGCCGGAGCGCGGCTGGCTGGCGGAAATCACCCACAGCGAACGCTCAACCGGCGGCGCGCCGCTCAACGTCCTGCTGACGCTGGCAAAAATGCACGTTGGCCTGCCGCTGCAGGCGGTGGGGCTGATTGGCGAAGACGGCGACGGGGACTACATTCTGGCGATGCTCGACCAGTACCACGTCAACCGCCAGCGCGTACAGCGCACCACCTTTGCGCCAACCTCCATGTCGCAGGTGATGACCGACCCCAGCGGACAGCGCACCTTTTTCCACTCGCCGGGGGCCAACCGCCTGCTGGATCTTCCTGCTTTCGATCGCTTAGACGGATCGATGAAGATCTTCCATCTCGGCTATCTCCTGCTACTCGACAGCCTGGATATGCCCGATGACGAGTTCGGCACCCGCAGCGCGCGGCTGCTGGCGCAGATGCGCGACCAGGGGTATGAAACCTCGCTCGATCTGGTTTCCCGCAAGGGCGACCCGCGCTATCAGCCGCTGGTGCTCCCTGCCCTTCGCCATCTCGACTATCTGGTGATTAACGAGCTGGAGGCCGGTGAGTTTAGCGGCCTGACAATGCGTGACGAAAACGACGCCCCGCACATTGCCCATATCGCGGACGCCGCGGCGCAGCTGCTGGCGGCCGGCGTACGCCAGCGGGTGGTGATCCACTGTCCGGAAGGCGCATGGGGAGAAGCTCGCGGTGAAGAGGGTCGCTGGATCCCGTCATGGATGCTGGAGCAGGAAGAGATTATCGGCAGCGTCGGCGCGGGCGATGCCTTTTGCGCGGGCTTTTTATACGGCTGCCATGAATCGCTCCCGCTAACAGAGAGTATTTATCTGGCGCACGCCTGCGCGCGGGCAAGCCTGCTGGCCGCCAATGCGATTGACGGCGCAAAAACGCTGGCCGAGCTGCAGGCGTTTATTCGCGAGAGCATTTAATTTAACAATAATTGCGATTTTTCATTACAGTTCTATGAATTTTATATTCCCGAACTACACTCTCTCCATCTGGCATATTCGGCGTGGGCAGCACTCTGTCCGCACGCTTTTCCGAAATGAGATAGAAAGAGGACAAGGGAAAAATGTTCGCAGTCATCATCATCGGTATTTTCATTATCAGCGTTATTTATGCGCATTCCCGCGGCAAAGAAAAACAGACGCTTTCCCGTCAGCTCTTCGACCATTCGACGTTTATGGCGCCCATCAATATGTTTATGACGGCGTTTTCTTCCCTGCCCGCCAGGCAGCCTTTCTTTGAAACAGAGCGCTTCCCGGAATTAAATAAGCTGACGGAAAACTGGCTGGTTATTCGCGAAGAGGCGCTGCGTTTGCAGCATCATATTAAGGCAGCGGAAAATAATAACGACGCTGGCTTTAACACCTTTTTTAAACGCGGCTGGAAACGTTTTTATCTGAAGTGGTATGCCGATGCCCATCCCTCCGCGCAGTCTTTATGCCCGGTGACGACCCGGCTGGTGAGTGAAATCCCTTCGGTGAAGGCGGCCATGTTTGCCGAGCTGCCGGCGGGTGCAAAGCTTGGCAAGCACCGGGATCCGTATGCGGGCTCGGTTCGTTACCATCTGGGCTTATTCACCCCGAATGACGATCGCTGCTTTATTGAAGTCGACGGGCAGCGCCACAGCTGGCGGGATGGTGAAGCCGTTATTTTTGATGAGACCTACGTCCACTGGGCAGAAAATAAATCGGATCAAACGCGCATTATTCTCTTCTGCGATATCGAGCGTCCGATGAAATGGCGCTGGGCGCAGGCGGTTAACCATTGGGTGGGAACCACGCTGATGTCTGCGGCCAGCTCACCGAATGACGAGAATGACAGCACCGGCGGCATTAACCGCATTTTTAAATACGTTCATGCGGGCCGCGAACGGGGGCAGCGCCTGAAAAAAAGGAACCGTAAGGCCTATTACGCCCTCAAGTATTTGTGCATCATTGCGATTTTTGCCGCCATCATTGTTCCGGCGATAACGTAAGCCTTATGCCGCCTGTTCGGGCCGGCTCACATCGGTGGCAAACACGTAACCCAACCCGCGGATGGTTTTGATGAGCGCAGGCTGATGCGGGTTAGCCTCTATTTTCCGGCGCAGGCGCATGATCAGCACGTCAATCGTGCGGTCGAACACGTCGGCGCTTTCGCTGTGGGTCAGCTCAAGCAGCCGATCGCGGCTCAGCACCCGGCGGGCATTTTGCGTGAGCGCCAGCAGCAGGCCGTACTCGCCCTGGGTTAAGGGCACGGTATTACGCTGCGGATCAATCAGCTCACAGCGGGTGGTATCAAGCGTCCATCCGTTAAACGCAATGCCCGCGACGGGCGCTGCGGAGGCTTCTGCCGCCAGCGCGCCCGTTCGGCGCAACACCGCTTTCACCCGGGCGACCACCACGCGCGGGTTGAACGGTTTGCCAATATAATCGTCGGCCCCCATCTCCAGCCCCACCACCACGTCTGACTCACTGCCCAGGCCGGTTAACATCACAACCGGTAGCGCCGGACGCTGCTTTTGCAGCTGCAGCAGAACCTGCAGACCGTTGATATCCGGTAGCATCATATCCAGCAGCACAAGCGCGATATTCGGCTCCTGCTGCACCTGGCGCAGCGCATCCTGGCCGTTATGGCAGACAAGCACGCTAAAGACGTGCTCGCTCAGCACGTCCTGAAGCAGTTCGCAGACTGCCGTATCGTCATCAACCACCAGAATCGCCGGTTTCATCGTATGCTTCCGTCAGGGGATTATGTTAAGTCTGAACTATTCTGCCGTCGGCTCCAGTCAAAAGGTTTTTTCAGTGACGGAAATTCAACCCATGTCACATCCGCCGCCCTGTCGACACGTCAATTTTGACGATTGACTGCTTTTTGTCAGGGTTTTCACCCCGGATGGGCCGTAAAGTCAGGGGATACCCATACAAAAAACATGGCATAGAAGCTGCATAGTGGGTGCGAACGATTCGATTAACTGGAGCAGACTGATGAAAAAAGTCGTCACGGTTTGCCCTTATTGTGCCTCAGGTTGCAAGATCCACCTGGTGGTCGATAACGGCAAAATCGTCCGGGCGGAGGCCGCGCAGGGGAAAACCAACCAGGGCACGCTGTGCCTGAAAGGGTACTACGGCTGGGATTTTATTAACGATACCCAAATTCTTACCCCGCGCCTGAAAACCCCTATGATCCGCCGCGAGCGCGGCGGCAAGCTGGAAGCCGTCTCCTGGAACGAGGCGCTGGATTATGTCGCCACGCGCCTGAGTGCCATTAAGGCCAAGTATGGCCCGGATGCGATTCAGACCACCGGCTCTTCCCGCGGGACGGGAAATGAAACCAACTATGTGATGCAAAAATTCGCGCGCGCCGTTATTGGTACCAATAACGTCGACTGCTGCGCTCGCGTCTGACACGGCCCATCGGTTGCAGGTCTGCACCAGTCGGTCGGTAACGGCGCAATGAGTAATGCCATCAACGAGATAGATAATACCGATCTCGTCTTCATCTTTGGTTATAACCCGGCGGATTCTCACCCTATCGTCGCGAACCACGTTATTCGCGCTAAACAGAATGGGGCGAAAATCATCGTCTGCGATCCGCGCAAAATTGAAACCGCGCGCATTGCGGATATGCACATTGCATTGAAAAACGGCTCAAACATCGCGCTGTTGAACGCAATGGGGCACGTCATTATTGAGGAGAACCTGTACGACCAGGCGTTTGTCGCGACCCGTACAGAAGGCTTTGAAGAGTATAAGAAAATAGTCGAGGGCTATACGCCTGAATCCGTCGAAGCGATAACCGGCGTCAGCGCGCAGGCGATTCGTCAAGCGGCCAGAATGTATGCCGGGGCAAAAACCGCCGCCATTCTCTGGGGTATGGGCGTGACCCAGTTCTACCAGGGCGTGGAAACCGTGCGCTCGCTCACCAGCCTCGCGATGCTGACCGGTAATCTGGGTAAAGCGCACGTTGGCGTGAACCCGGTGCGTGGTCAGAATAACGTGCAGGGCGCCTGCGATATGGGCGCGCTGCCGGATACTTATCCGGGCTACCAGTACGTGAAGTTCCCGGAAAACCGCGCCAAGTTCGCGAAGGCGTGGGGCGTGGAAAGCCTGCCGGAACACACCGGGTATCGCATCAGCGAGTTGCCGCACCGCGCGGCGCATGGCGAAGTGCGTGCGGCCTATATCATGGGTGAAGATCCGCTTCAGACCGACGCCGAGCTTTCTGCAGTACGTAAAGGGTTTGAGGATCTGGAGCTGGTGATTGTCCAGGATATCTTCATGACCAAAACCGCGGCGGCGGCGGATGTCATTTTACCGTCGACCTCCTGGGGCGAGCATGAAGGCGTCTACACGGCGGCCGACCGCGGCTTCCAGCGCTTCTTCAAGGCGGTCGAGCCGAAGTGGGATCTGAAAACGGACTGGCAGATCATCAGTGAAATCGCCACCCGCATGGGCTACCCGATGCACTACAACAACACCCAGGAGATCTGGGATGAGTTGCGCAGCCTGTGTCCGGACTTCTACGGCGCCACCTATGAAAAAATGGGCGAGCTGGGATACATCCAGTGGCCGTGCCGGGACGAGTCAGAGGCCGATCAGGGGACGTCCTATCTCTTTAAGGAGAAATTCGACACCCCGAACGGGCTGGCGCAGTTCTTCACCTGCGACTGGGTCGCGCCGATCGATAAACTCACCGATGAGTATCCGATGGTGCTCTCCACCGTACGCGAAGTGGGCCATTACTCCTGTCGTTCGATGACCGGAAACTGCGCCGCGCTGGCCGCGCTGGCGGACGAGCCCGGCTACGCGCAGATCAACACCGCCGATGCGGAACGGCTCGGTATTGAGGATGAAGCGCTGGTGTGGGTGAACTCGCGCAAAGGGCGGATTATCACCCGTGCGCAGGTCAGCGATCGTCCAAACAAAGGGGCGGTCTATATGACCTACCAGTGGTGGATTGGTGCCTGCAACGAGCTGGTAACGGAGAACTTAAGCCCGATAACCAAAACGCCGGAGTATAAATACTGCGCCGTAAACGTTGAGCCGATTGCGGATCAGCACGCGGCGGAACAGTACGTGATCGACGAATATAACAAGCTGAAAGCCCGACTGCGCGAAAGCGCAATGGGTTGAAGCCGTTAATTTATCGTTGAATAAAGGGAGTGATATATTCACTCCCTTTTTATTTCCGATTAATTCATAAGAAATAGAAATTATCATTCTGGAAAGCGGCTCGCAGAAATAATGTAATTTTCGCGAAAAGGAATTACATCTTTGCATTTTAATTCAGAGGGATAAGATGTGCGGCGGGTGCTTAAGACTTTCTGTCTTGAGCATTGTTGAGGGACAGAAAGTAGAAAGCCCCGGGAAATTTTCATTTACCCGAGGCTACTCCCTCAACTCCAACAAGTTGAGAGTAGCCTCTTATTCTTTTTTTGACAAGGAGTAAAAGGCATGACGCCATTAAAAACTGCGTTAGGCATCGTCTTTATTGTTTGCCTGACGATAGTGATCTTTACCTTTATTACTCGCGGCAGGCTCTGCGAGTTTTCAATAAAGAGTGAGCATCAGGAGGTGGCGGCTAAATTAGCCTGCAACCCAGGCTAACCTCTACGGGCGGAACAACGGTTCCGCCCGGCTTGTAGGATGCTGAGGTCTTAATGCACCCATTTTTTTCTTTTGCGCCCGCGATTATACTGCGCGGCGTGTACCCAGATGATAAGAATCCATGAAAGCCATTTTTCTGTTGTTAGTGTTTTTAACGTCCTTCGCCCGCGCCGATGAGATAGGCAGCCAGTATTGGAAACAGGCGGAAGCCGGTGATGCGCGTGCCCAGTATTATCTTGCCGATACGTACTTCAGCTCCGGCGACAGCAAGCAGGCCGCGCTGTGGGCCGAGAAAGCCGCGAAAGGCGGCGATGTCGACGCCATGGGGTTGCTCTCGCAAATCCTCTTTACGCAGGGCGATTACACACAGGCCAAAGCCCTGGCACAGCAGGCAAACATTGCTGGCAGCAAACGCGGCGCGATCATGCTGGCGCGCATCCTGGTGAATACTCAGGCGGGAAAAACGGACTATCCCCAGGCCATCAGACTGCTGCACACGGCAACCGAAGATATCGACAGCGACTCTGCGGTCGATGCACAGCTGCTGCTGGGGCTGATTTATGCCAACGGCGTCGAGGTAGCGCAGGATGACGAGCAGGCCGCCTCGTGGTTCAAGCGGAGTTCAGCCCTTTCGCGCACCGGCTACGCCGAGTACTGGGCTGGGATGTTGTTCAGGCAGGGTGAGAAAGGCTTTATCACGCCCAATAAACAGAAAGCGCTGTACTGGTTAAACCTGAGCTGTACGGAAGGGTTTGATACGGGGTGCGAAGAGTTTGATGCGTTGAGCGGGGAGTAAACCCTTGCCCGGTGGCGCTGCGCTTACCGGGCCTACGGCTTGTGTAGGCCGGGTAAGGCGAAGCCGCCACCCGGCTTTTTACATCACTGGTCAGCCGTCTTATCAAAATGACCCAGCACCTCGCGTTCATACGCCAGCGCCTTTTTACGGTCGAATTTGTGTTCCCACTTGGCGATAACCAGCACCGCCAGCGCATTCCCCACCACGTTCAGCGCCGTACGCGCCATGTCGAGGATACGGTCCACACCGGCGATAAAGGCCAGGCCTTCCAGCGGAATGCCTACGCTGCCCAGCGTCGCCAGCAGTACCACGAACGAAACGCCCGGTACGCCTGCGATACCTTTAGACGTCACCATCAGGGTCAGCACCAGGACGATCTCCTGCCACAGCGACAGGTCAATGCCGTACAGCTGGGCAATAAAGATAGCGGCGATACTCTGGTAGAGCGTGGAACCATCCAGGTTAAAGGAGTAACCGGTCGGCACCACGAAGCTGGTGATCGACGCTGGCGCGCCGTAGGCTTCCATCTTCTCAATAATACGCGGCAGCACGCTCTCAGAGCTTGCCGTGGAGTAGGCCAGAATCAGCTCATCTTTCAGGATACGAATCAGGATCCAGATGCTCAGCCCACACAGACGCGCCACAATTCCCAGCACCACCAGCGCAAAGAACAGGATGGCAAAGTGCACCAGGAGTACCAGCTTCGCCAGCGGCCAGAGGGAGGCAAAACCGAAGTTCGCCACGGTGACGGCGATAAGCGCAAACACCCCTACCGGCGCGTAACGCATCACCATGTGGGTCACTTTAAACATGGTTTCGGAGATCGAGCGGAACACGGTCACCAGCGGTTCGCGGTGCGTCGCGGGCAGTGAAGAGAGCCCCAGACCAAACAGGACCGAGAAGAAGATAATAGGCAGCATCTCGCCCTTCGCCATCGACGCCACGATGTTAGTCGGTACCAGAGAAAGGATCGTGCCCATCAGGCCGTGTGCATGGCTTTGCACGTCAGCGGTCGTACTTTGGTATTTCGAAATATCCACCGTCGCCAGCTGCGACATATCAATCCCGGAACCCGGCTGGAAAACGTTCGCCAGGGTGATACCGAGAATGATCGCAACCGTAGTGATCACTTCGAAATAGATAATGGTTTTCGCACCAATACGGCCTAACTGCTTCGCATCGCCGACGCCTGCAATACCCACCACCAGCGTCGAGATCACAATCGGTACTACGATCATCTTGATCAGGTGAATAAAGATATCCCCTGCCGGTGAAAGCAGGTTCGCAATCAGCCAGTCGCGGCTGTCGCTGTGATAGTGGAGGTAACTGCCCAGCAGGATGCCCAGCACAAGGGCGATTAAGATCTGCCAGGCCAGGCTGACTTTAACGTTTTTCATAGAAACTGACTTCCTCAATGAAGCGCCTTATTCACTTAAACTGCATGAATATGGGGACATACTGAAAGGGTATGAATTGTGTTGCGTCGATTTATGGGATTTTTTAACGCGGCGTATGAGTATCATTTGCGCGGCCTGTTGCGCAAGCCTTAAAGAACGACGCATTTCACTCGTAAAAGCGTCTGTGACGGGAGTTTCTCCTGATTCTAATAAATAACCTTTTGTTATAAAAAACCTTTTTTAAACATAAATGTGAATAATCGTCAGCATAAATTATTTTCCTTCAAAGTTTCATTCGCTCATTTTTCAACCTGTTCAAACAATGCGTGATCTGTCGCCCAAATAATAAACAAAGCTTGTAAAGCCCCTACTATTAACGTTTTTGCGACATATTATTAACATCTTACAAGGAGAAAAAAAGCCATGAGCCAAATACACAAACATGACATTCCCGCAAACATTGCGGACCGTTGCCTGATCAACCCGGAGCAGTACCACGAGAAATATCAGCAATCTATTACCGCCCCGGACACCTTCTGGGGTGAGCAGGGCCATATCCTTGACTGGATCAAACCTTATCAGAAGGTAAAGAACACCTCCTTTGCGCCCGGTAACGTCTCCATTAAATGGTATGAAGATGGCACGCTGAACCTGGCGGCAAACTGTCTGGACCGTCACCTTGCCGCGCGCGGGAACGAGACGGCGATTATCTGGGAAGGCGATGATGCCTCGCAGAGCAAACACATTACCTATAAAGAACTGCACCGCGACGTGTGCCGCTTTGCCAACGTCCTGCTGGATAAAGGCATTAAAAAAGGCGACGTGGTCGCTATCTATATGCCGATGGTGCCGGAAGCGGCGGTGGCCATGCTGGCCTGTGCGCGTATCGGCGCGATTCATTCCGTTATTTTCGGTGGGTTCTCGCCAGAGGCGGTTGCGGGTCGTATTGTCGATTCAAGCTCAAAACTGGTGATCACCGCCGATGAAGGCGTGCGAGCAGGACGCAGTATCCCCCTGAAGAAAAACGTCGACGAAGCGCTGAAAAACCCGAACGTCAACACGGTCAGCAACGTCATCGTCCTTAAGCGTACCGGCGGCAAAATCGACTGGCACGAGGGGCGCGACCTGTGGTGGAGCGACCTGATTGAAAAGGCGAGCGACCAGCATCAGCCGGAAGAGATGAACGCGGAAGATCCGCTCTTCATTCTTTACACCTCTGGCTCAACCGGCAAACCGAAAGGCGTGCTGCACACCACCGGCGGTTATCTGGTCTACGCGGCCACTACCTTCAAATACGTCTTCGACTACCACCCGGGCGACATCTACTGGTGTACCGCCGACGTGGGCTGGGTCACCGGGCACAGCTACCTGCTGTACGGTCCGCTGGCCTGTGGCGCCACCACGCTGATGTTTGAAGGCGTGCCGAACTGGCCGACCCCGGCGCGTATGTGCCAGGTGGTCGACAAACACCAGGTCAACATTCTCTACACCGCACCAACGGCCATCCGCGCATTAATGGCGGAAGGCGACAAAGCCATCGAAGGCACCGACCGCTCTTCATTGCGCATCCTCGGTTCCGTGGGTGAGCCCATTAACCCGGAAGCCTGGGAGTGGTACTGGAAGAAAATCGGCAACGAGAAATGCCCGGTCATGGACACCTGGTGGCAGACCGAAACCGGCGGCTTTATGATCACCCCGATGCCGAGCGCCACGCAGCTGAAAGCGGGCTCGGCAACGCGTCCGTTCTTCGGCGTACAGCCTGCGCTGGTGGATAACGAAGGCAACCCGCTGGAAGGGGCCACCGAAGGCAACCTGGTGATCACGGACTCGTGGCCGGGTCAGGCGCGTACCCTGTTCGGCGATCACGATCGCTTCGAGCAGACCTACTTCTCGACCTTTAAAAACATGTACTTCAGCGGCGACGGCGCGCGTCGTGATGAAGATGGCTATTACTGGATCACCGGACGCGTGGA
This sequence comes from Enterobacter sp. FB, assembly GCF_000805795.1. Lineage (NCBI taxonomy): Bacteria > Pseudomonadati > Pseudomonadota > Gammaproteobacteria > Enterobacterales > Enterobacteriaceae > Enterobacter > Enterobacter sp. FB. Next base: position 46,896 of record NZ_JSZC01000014.1, read on the forward strand.
CGACGTGCTGAACGTCTCCGGCCACCGTCTGGGCACCGCGGAGATTGAATCGGCGCTGGTGTCGCATCCGAAGATTGCCGAAGCCGCCGTTGTCGGCATTCCGCACAACATCAAGGGCCAGGCAATTTACGCGTACGTCACCCTGAACCACGGGGAAGAGCCGTCGCCAGAGCTCTATGCTGAGGTGCGCAACTGGGTGCGTAAAGAGATTGGCCCGCTGGCGACGCCGGACGTGCTGCACTGGACCGACTCGCTGCCGAAAACCCGCTCCGGCAAAATCATGCGCCGTATCTTGCGCAAAATCGCGGCAGGGGACACCAGCAACCTCGGTGATACCTCAACGCTCGCGGATCCTGGCGTGGTGGAAAAACTGCTCGAAGAGAAGCAGGCCATCGCAATGCCTTCCTAGTGTTTTCTCCCTCTCCCCTCACCCTCTCCCCATAGGGGAGAGGGGATAAAAACAAACCAACCTTACCTTTGGAGACTCTGTGATGAATGACCATATTTGTCAGCAGATAGAGAATAGTGCGCACTACAGGGAGCTCGTCGATAAGCGGCAACGGTTTGCCTTCACCCTTTCCATCATCATGCTGATTATCTATGTCGGCTTTATTCTGCTGATCGCCTTTGCGCCGCACTGGCTGGGCACCCCGCTGCACGAGGGCACCAGCGTGACGCGCGGTATTCCCATTGGCATTGGCGTCATCGTGATTTCATTTGTGCTGACCGGCGTTTACGTCTGGCGCGCGAACGGTGAATTCGATCGCCTTAATAAAGCGGTACTGCAAGAGGTAAAAGCATCATGAAGAGAATTCTGACGGCGCTCGCCGCCACGCTTCCCTTTGCCGCCCACGCGGCAGATGCGATTACCGGCGAGGTACAGCGCCAGCCAACCAACTGGCAGGCGATTGTGATGTTCCTAATTTTCGTGGTGCTGACGCTGTACATCACTTACTGGGCGTCGAAACGCGTGCGCTCCCGTAACGATTACTACACCGCAGGCGGCAACATTACCGGCTTCCAGAACGGGCTGGCGATTGCGGGTGACTTTATGTCCGCCGCCTCGTTCCTCGGGATCTCCGCGCTGGTCTACACCTCCGGCTATGACGGCCTGATTTACTCCCTCGGCTTCCTCGTCGGCTGGCCGATCATTCTGTTCCTGATTGCCGAGCGCCTGCGCAATCTGGGCCGCTACACCTTCGCCGACGTGGCCTCGTATCGCCTGAAGCAGGGACCGATTCGCACCCTCTCCGCCTGCGGTTCGCTGGTGGTGGTGGCGCTGTATCTGATTGCGCAGATGGTGGGCGCGGGTAAATTGATCGAGCTGCTGTTCGGCCTGAACTACCACATCGCGGTGGTGCTGGTGGGCGTACTGATGGTGATGTACGTGCTGTTCGGCGGCATGCTGGCGACGACCTGGGTGCAGATCATCAAAGCCGTGCTGCTGCTATTCGGCGCCAGCTTTATGGCCTTTATGGTGATGAAGCACGTCGGGTTCAGCTTCAATAACCTGTTTACCGAAGCCATGGCGGTCCACCCGAAAGGGGAAGCCATCATGAGCCCGGGCGGGCTGGTGAAAGACCCGATATCGGCCCTGTCGCTCGGTCTGGGCCTGATGTTTGGTACCGCAGGCTTACCGCATATCCTGATGCGCTTCTTCACCGTGAGCGACGCGCGTGAAGCGCGCAAGAGCGTCTTCTACGCGACCGGCTTTATGGGTTACTTCTACATCCTGACCTTCATTATCGGCTTTGGCGCGATCATGCTGGTGGGGGCAAACCCGGCGTTTAAAGACGCCGCGGGCGCGCTGATTGGCGGCAATAACATGGCGGCGGTGCATCTGGCCGACGCGGTGGGCGGCAACCTGTTCCTCGGCTTTATCTCCGCCGTGGCCTTCGCCACCATTCTTGCGGTGGTTGCGGGTTTAACGCTGGCCGGCGCGTCGGCGGTCTCGCATGACCTCTATGCCAACGTCTTCCGCAAAGGCGCGAGCGAGCGCGATGAGCTGAAGGTCTCCAAAATCACCGTGCTGGTGCTGGGCGTTGTGGCGATCCTGCTGGGCATTCTGTTCGAGAAGCAAAATATCGCCTTTATGGTGGGGCTGGCCTTCTCCATCGCGGCAAGCTGTAACTTCCCGATCATCCTGCTCTCCATGTACTGGTCGAAGCTGACCACCCGTGGCGCGATGATTGGCGGCTGGCTGGGGCTGCTGACGGCGGTGATCCTGATGGTTCTGGGCCCAACGATTTGGGTGCAGATCCTCGGTCACGAAAGCGCTATCTTCCCGTATGAATATCCGGCGCTGTTCTCCATTGCCGTGGCGTTTATCGGTATCTGGGTCTTCTCGGCTACCGACAATTCGCCGGAAGGTAACCTGGAGCGCGAGAAATTCCGCGCCCAGTTTATTCGTTCACAAACCGGTCTTGGCGTTGAGCAGGGCCGCGCGCACTAAACCTTTCTCCCCGGCCATTCTGGCCGGGGAGCTTAAAACATCACCCACGCCACCAGCGGCGCAACCAGCACCATCACCACGCCCGACAGCATCATCACCAGGCTCGCGACAACGCCCTCCTGCTGGCCCAGCTCATAGGAACGTGCCGTGCCCGCGCCGTGCGACGCCGCGCCAAACCCCGCGCCTTTGGCCATTCCTTCCCGAATAGAAAGCCGCAGAAAGAGCATATCGCCCACCGCCATCCCAAAGACGCCCGTCACCACCACAAACAGCGCCACCAGGTCCGGCTGCCCGCCGAGCGGTTTAGCGGCCGCGAGCGCAAACGGCGTGGTCACCGAGCGCACGGCCAGGCTGCGCTGAATTTCGTCGGGCAGCGTAAACAGTCTCGCCAGCCAGACGGAGCTACAGACCGCGACCACCGTGGCGGTGATGACGCCTGCGCTGAGCGACATCCAGTGGCGCCTGATAATCGCCAGGTTGTCGTAAACGGGCACGGCAAAGGCGATGGTCGCCGGGCCGAGCAGCCACAGCAGCCAGTGGGATTCACCAATGTAGTTCTGCCAGGAGATATGGCCGAAGACCAGCATCAGCACCAGCAGGATCGGCGTGAAGACCAGCGGCATCAGCGGCAGCGCATGAAACCGGCGATACAGCCGCTTGTTGGCAAAGTAGATCGCCAGCGTCGCGATCAGGCACAAGACGCTGATCTGAAAGTTAGTCATGTTTGTGCCTGCTGATTTCAAAGCGATACACTTTATCCACCACCCAGGCGGTCGCTCCCAGCACCATCAGCGTACTCAGCGCGATCACCGCGAAGATACGCCAGCCATCCACCATCAACAGCTGCGCATAGTTCACCACCGCCACCACGGCAGGAACAAAGAACAGCAGCATCTCCGCCAGCAGCCAGCGCGCCCCGGCGCGCACCCAGTTAAGGGGGATCACGCGACAGAGGATGAGCGTCAACATCAGCAGCATCCCCACCAGGTTGGCAGGCAGCGGCAGGTGGAGCCAGCCGACAAGATATTCGGCGAAAACAAACAGTCCCGCGTAGAGCAGTACCTGAACCGGGACCTGGAGTCGTTGTACAACGGCAGGCGTAACACGGCTTAACGCCACGGCCATGGGGGTTTTCCTCAAAAATGAGACGAGGCGCCAGTATAGTGAGCGCACGGTATGGACTGAAATGAATTAAAATCATCACAGGTATAGTTTCGAGGAATAATCATGGACATAAGAACGCTGCGCTATTTTGTCGAAGTGGTTCGCCAGCAAAGTTTTACCCGCGCAGCGGAGAAGTTGTTTGTTACCCAGCCCACCATCAGCAAGATGCTGAAAAACCTCGAAGATGAACTGAACTGTACCCTGCTGATCCGCGACGGGCGCAAGCTGCTGCTGACCGACACCGGACGCGTGGTGTTCGAACGCGGGCTGGCCATTCTGGCGGAGTTCCGCCAGCTGGAAGCAGAGCTGGACGATATTAATCATCTGACCAAAGGGGTGCTTCGCCTCGGCATTCCACCGATGGTGGGGATGATGATGGCCGGACCGATTAGCCTGTTTCGCCAGCGCTATCCTGGCGTAGAGCTGAAGATTTCGGAGTTTGGTGGCTTAACCGTCCAGCAGGCCGTCACTAACGGCGAGCTCGACGTGGCCATGACCGCCCTCCCCGTTGAGGAAGAGAGCGGCCTGGCGACGCTTCCGCTCTTTAGCCACCCGCTGTGCGTGCTGGTTCCCCGCTCCGGCGACTGGCTGAAAAGGGACGCGGTGAAGCCTGAGCTGCTCGGCGAACACCCTCTGCTGATCTACAACGAAGACTTCGCTCTTAGCCGCCAGCTAATGACGCTGTTTAACCAACATAACGTCAAGCCACGCATTGCGGTGCGCAGCGGTCAGTGGGATTTCCTGGCCGCGATGGTGCAGGCTGGCGTGGGGATTGCCATTCTGCCGCAGCCGATTTGCGAGCGTCTGGACAAAAACACGCTGCGCTGGATCCCGCTGGAGAGCGATTTGCACTGGCAGTTAGGGATGATCTGGCGTGAAGGGGTCTATTTGTCGCAGAGCGCGCAGGCGTGGCTGCAGTGTTGTGAGGGGTTTTGGGTGCGGTCTGAATAGTGCCCGGTGGCGCTGCGCTTACCGGGCCTACGTTCGAACCGTAGGCCCGGTAAGGCGAAGCCGCCACCCGGCAAAACAGCGCTACTGATTCTCTATCAACAGCGCTTCCAGCAGGTCCAGATCGTGCAGTAGCTTTTGCAGCGTCTCGTTGCTGATCTGGCGCGTGGCGCGCAGGTGATACAGTTCGGCACGCTCTGAGCGCAGCGCGGCCAGACGGAACCGGCGTTCCAGGTTCTCCTCCTGCAGCGAGCTTTCTACATCGTTACGCCCGTCCGCGCGGCGACGCAGGTTACCAATTACGCGGGAACTCACCTCCGTCAGCAGCTGATTGTCGATGTTCTCTTCCGCATCCGCGGCCAGGCGCTCTTCCATTTTCTGGATGGCGACAATCGCCACTTCGGCGGTCGCAGCACGCGCAATACGCTCTTCCTTGTGCTGCTGGGTCGAATCGCCAACATCAATATGCTGGAGCAAAATCGGCAGCATAATCACGCCGACGAACAGGGAGAACAGAATCACCCCCGCCGCCAGGAATACCAGCTCGTAACGCGCCGGGAAGACATCGCCCGTCGGCAGCAGCAGCGGAATGGAGAGCACACCGGCGAGGGTTATCGCCCCGCGTACGCCCGCAAAAGAGGCAATCAGCAGCTCACGCGTTGTCCACGAGCCGAACTCCATCGGTTTTTTCTTCAGGAAGCGGACGCTGAAGTTTTTCATCGTCCACAGCCAGCCGAAGCGCACCAGCATCAGCGCCAGGTAGATCAGCACGATGTCGGTAAACAGCATCCAGACCTCAACGTTCGGATCGGCCTCCGCCGCCACCAGCGAGGATTCCATAATGCCCGGCAGCTGCAGGCCCAACAGCAGGAACACCATGCCGTTAAAGACAAACTCCAGCATCGCCCAGGTGCTGTTGGCACGCAGGCGCATCGCCAGCGGCGCGCGGCGCATCACGCCGGAGCGGGTGATGGTCATCCCTGCCGCGACCGCGGCCAGAATGCCCGACACGCCGATATGTTCGGCAATCAGATAAGAGGCGAACGGCAGCAGGAACAGCAGTACGATCTGCGTCGCGGGTTCATCGCCGCCCCAGCGGCTGAGGAAGCGCAATGAGCGGCCGTACAGCCAGCTCACCACGAAGCCCGCGAGAATACCGCCGATGGCTACCTTAAAGAACTCCAGCGTCGCGCCGCCGACGGTAAAGACCATCGTGCCCATCGCAACGGCCACGGCAAACTTCAGGGCAACCAGGCCGGAGGCGTCATTCATCAGCGCCTCACCCTGTAAAATCCCCATGATTTTCTTCGGAATGCGGCCTTCGCCCACAATGCCGGACAGCGCCACGGCATCGGTTGGCGACAGCACGGCGGCCAGCGCAAAGGCAGGAATTAACGGGATACCCGGTACCGTCCAGTAGATCAGGAAACCAATCCCGACGACGGTGACCACCACCAGCGCAAGCGCCAGGCCGAAGATCTCTCGCCCGTGCTCAAGGAACTCGCGCGTGGGCGTTTTCCAGCCATCGGCAAACAGCAGTGGCGGGATGAACAGCACGAGGAACAGTTCGGGGTCAAATTCCACGTGCAGGCCAAACGTCGGCCACGCCAGCAGCGCGCCGATGGCAATTTGCATTAATGGCAGGGGGACCTGAAAGGGCAGTACGCGTGTAACCACCCCGGATAGCGAGACCACAAGGGTCATGATGAGTATTGTGAAGAAGATTTCCATGCGTTCCCTGTTTGCTGTGTTGCTTATGTACTCCGGAAGGCGTCGTGCCTTTTATTCTATCTTCCCCAGAGTAACGCAAAAGGCAACAGGATGAGTCCTGAAAATAAAAACGGGCGGCCTGAGCCACCCGTTTTCGCATCAAAGGACAACTCAGATTGCCCAGCCGCCCGCGTAAAACGCCACCAGCGCAACGGCAATCACAACGGTGCCAACGTTCAGCTTGCGCCATTCACCGGAGACCAGACGACCAATCACCAGCGACGCGAAGCCGATCATAATGCCGGTCACGATGTTACAGGTCAGTACGATGAAGACCGCGGTAATCAGTCCAGACATCGCGTCAACGAAATCCGCAAAGTCGATTTTCGCCACGTTGCTCAGCATCAGCAGGCCAACGTACATCAGCGCTGGCGCGGTCGCGTACGCCGGAACCAGATAGGAGAGCGGGGAGAGGAATAGGATCAGCATGAACAGCACGCCCACGGTGATCGCCGTCAGGCCGGTTTTACCGCCCGCCGCCGTACCCGCTGCGGACTCGATGTACACCGCCGCAGGCGCTGCGCCCACCAGGCCCGAGAAGACGCTGCTCAGGGAGTCCGTAGTCAGCGCTTTGCCGCCGTCAATAATCTGACCGTCTTTATCCAGCAGGTTCGCCTGACCGGCCACCGCACGAATGGTACCGGTCGCGTCAAACACGGCGGTCATCACCAGCGCCAGCACGCTTGGCAGGATCACCGGGTTGAGCGCGCCAACGATATCCAGGCTGCCAATCAGAGAGTTGCCTTTGTCATCGCTCAGCGACGGCATGGCGAAAATGCCGGAGAAGTGGACGTTCGGATCGAAAATCAGGCCCACAATGGACACGCCGATAATAGTCAGCAGAATGCCGCCCGGGACTTTCAGTTTTTCCAGACCGATAATCACCGCCAGGCCGATCAGCGACATGATCACCGGGAAGCTGGCGAAGTGGCCCAGCGCAACCGGCAGGCCGTCCAGCGGGTTCTTGATAACCAGACCGACGCCATTGGCGGCGATCAGCAGCAGGAACAGGCCGATGCCGATGCCGGTACCGTGCGCCACGCCCTGCGGCAGGTTGCGCAAGATCCAGCTACGGATGCCGGTCGCTGAAATAACGGTAAACAGCACACCCATCAGGAACACGGCGCCAAGCGCTACCGGTACGCTGATGTGCTGGCCCAGCACCAGGCTGAACGCGGTAAACGCGGTCAGGGAGATGGCGCAACCAATCGCCAGCGGCAGGTTCGCCCACAGGCCCATCACGATAGAGCCCACGCCGGCCACAAGGCAGGTCGCCACAAAGACAGCCGCTGGCGGGAAGCCCGCTTTGCCCAGCATACCCGGCACAACGATGACGGAATAAACCATCGCCAGAAACGTTGTCAAACCGGCAACGATTTCCTGGCGCACGGTGCTGCCGCGGGCCGAAATTTTAAACATGGCGTCAAGTGAACCGCCAGTACGCGCAGATGGCGTAGACATAGAAAACATCCCCTGAGAGTTTTTTAGGAAGTCCGTAAGCGAGGTGGAGACGCCACTGCCAGCTAAACGTCAAATCCTTGTGTTGCGTTTGCGACGAAAGGGCGTCACAGAAAAAGCAAACGTTTAGCTCCGCGCTTACAAACGGGTGGTCAAATTAAGGCAAACGATTATCTAGCCTAATCCCCGCCCTTTTCAACTGAACTTTATCGTTTTTCGCTAAAATTCCCTTATGACGCTGAAGAAATAAACAGAGGATGCGCAAACGTTATCGTCTATGCGCAATTTGTTTACATTTCAATCCTCACCCGGAATGGATAACGGTCCCCCTTGTGCCAGGGTTCGTTGCCAGCCGGGGCTGTTTTCAACTTTCGTTTTCCATGCCTGACTATGCGGCAGGTTGTCGATACCGCCGCGCGCCAGCAGGGCAAAGATCGGGAAGCTCATTTGAATGTCGGCCATGCTGAGCGAATCCCCGGCAAACCAGCTGTTTTTAGCAAGGTGTGACTCAATAAAGCGCGCATGGGTTTCCAGCTGGCGGTTAAGGTACGCTTTCTGCACCCCTTGCCCAAGCGCTTTGCCCAGGGTTCGGATACCAAACGGCACCGGCGGCTTGCCGAGACTGCTGAAGACCAGCTTCATTAGCAGCAGCGGCATCAGCGATCCTTCCGCGTAGTGCAGCCAGAAGCGATACTGCACCTTATGCGCCGGATCTAAAGGCTTAAGCCGCGACTCGGCATCGTATGTTTCCTGCAGATACTCCAGAATGGCGCCAGACTCCGCGAGGATCAGCCCGTTATCTTCGATGACCGGCGATTTGCCCAACGGATGCACCTTTTTGAGAGCCTCCGGCGCAAGCATGTTCTTTTCGCGCTGATAGTGAACGATCTCATAAGGCAGACCGAGTTCTTCCAGCGCCCAGATCACGCGGTGCGAGCGCGACTGGTTAAGGTGGTGTACCGTGAGCATGGTTTTCTCCTGTTATTCATACTTTTTAACTATAGAAAATCGAACAACACCGCGAAAAAAATTCGGCTAAAAACCGGTCAGCGACGCTGGCGAAAAAACGGGTCTTGCATAGAATTAAAGTGTCAGCACAATCCGGAACCTCCCCAACCAGCTCGACATGAGGGGTGCTGACGTCGGGGGAAACCCTCCCGTGAACCAGCGGGATAGAGAGAAAGACAAAGACCGGGAAAAACTAAAGCGCCCTTCGTGGCGCTTTAGTTCTTTATGTATGTGGGGTTTTGCCGGGTGGCGGCTGCGCCTTACCCGGCCTACATTTGACGGTTTGGTAGGCCGGGTAAGCGAAGCGCCACCCGGCGAATGGGCTACACGCACGCTCAATCCTCTTCCAGCAACCGCGCCCCCGTCCCCTGTTCGCCCAGTTTGTCGCCGGGGTTACGCAACGGGCAGTCGCTGCGCGACAGGCAGCCGCAGCCGATACAACCGTCCAGCTCATCACGCAGCGCGACCAGCGTATGGATGCGCCTGTCCAGCTCTTCTCGCCACTGGGATGAAAGCTCTTTCCACTCTTTCGGGCTCAGCGTATGCCCTTCCGGCAGCACGCCAAATGCCTCGCCAATGGTAGCCAGGGGAATGCCGATTCGTTGCGCAATTTTGATAATCGCCACGTAGCGGAGCACGTCGCGGGTATAGCGACGCTGGTTGCCGCCGTTGCGGATGCTTTTAATTAACCCTTTGCTTTCATAGAAGTGGAGCGCCGATACCGCAACGCCGCTTCGCTTTGCCACTTCGCCGGGGGTTAACAGCGCTTTAATGCGCGGCAATCTCTTTTCCATAAAACCTCTTTACCTCAAGTTAACTTGAGGAATTATACTCCCCCGCAGAGAAAACGACGAATCAACCGAGAAAGTTGTATCTACAGAGGGGCAACCTTATGTCGCATCAGCAGATTATTCAGACGCTTATTGAATGGATTGACGATCATATCGACCAACCGTTGAACATTGATGTGGTCGCGAAAAAGTCGGGCTATTCGAAATGGTATTTACAGAGAATGTTCCGCACGGTCATGCATCAGACGCTGGGTGAGTACATTCGTCAGCGCAGGCTGCTGCTGGCGGCGCAGGCGCTACGCTCAACGCAGCGGCCGATTTTTGATATCGCGATGGATCTTGGCTATGTGTCGCAACAAACCTTTTCCCGCGTGTTTCGCCGCGAGTTTGACCGCACGCCGAGCGACTATCGCCACCAGTTGAATTAATTACTCTCAGTGCAAAGGTTGCTGCTGCCAGGTCATAAATTCCTGGGGCGGCATCGCTTTCGCGAAGTGCCATCCCTGACAAAACTGGACGCCGCGCTTCAACAGCCAGCTCACCTGCTCTGCCGTCTCGACCCCTTCCGCAATGGTTTTCAGCCGCAGGCTTTGCGCCATCTCGATAATATGCTCGGCGATCAGGTGGCTGGTGCTGTTGGTCGTTAAGGTATCGATAAACGATTTATCGATTTTCAGAATATCGACGTTCAGCGAGTAGAGGTTGTGCAGGTTCGAATAGCCGGTACCGAAATCATCGATCGCCACTTCATACCCCGCCTGACGGAAAGCCTGAATCACCGGCGTGGTTTTAGGCACATCGATAAAACCGCGTTCCGTCACTTCAATTTTGATTTGCTGCGCGCGGACGGCGTAGTGGCGAGCCTTCTCAGAAATCATGGCGATCAGCCGCGAGGAGTGGAAATCCGTGGCCGACAGGTTAATCGAAATATAGAGATGCGGATGCTCGGCCAGGAAATGGCCCAAATCGCTGAACACTTCCTCAACGACGTAATCCGTAATCCGCTCGCTCATCCCCTCATTTTCAGCCAGCGGAATAAACTCAGCCGGGCTCATCACCTGCCCGTTAAAACCCGGCCAGCGTAACAACGCCTCCGCGCCGACACACCGGTTGTTCTTAATATCAATAATCGGTTGATAGTGCACGCAAAGCTGGCGTTTGTTCAGCGCCCGGTGCAGTAAACGCCCCGGCGAATTAAGCTCACGATGAGTACGGGACCAGACCAGCAAAATAATAATGCTGCAGATCATGCCCAGCGGCAGCGTTAATGTCGCCTGATGATAAAGCGTTTCATAAAAGCGTTTATTCGATGTCGACACAATGGCCGCAATCGGTCTTTTAGGGGATGTGACGATCGTATAAAAGCGGTTATCTTTTTGAAATACCGATTCCTTATCCCGAATCAGCGAATTTAATAACGAAACGTTGGCTTTCTGACTGACGGAAAAGAAAGCATTGGTTACCGTGTCGTAAACCCCCCACGAGAGAGAATGATCCGCGGACATGACTTCGCTGTATGAAAGTGGATTAACGACCACTACATAATTTCCGCGCTGCATATATGTCATTTTATAGCCAGTATAAAATGGGGTGTCGCGATAATAATAGATAGCGACGTCAGGTTTTCGCGTGTAATTAGCGACGGGTATGGCGTAGGGTTGATCCGGTGTAAAAACGGTCGAACAAAGAAAATTCTGACCTTCAGCGTAAATTAAATCGGCAACAAACAGGCGACCACGAACAACGTTCAACATATATTGACGGTGTCCCGGGGTACAGAGCTCGCCCCGATATTTTTCTGCCTCGTCCCGGGCCAGATCAACCTGTTGTATAACCAGCTCAGTTTTGTCTAAAGCCAGTTCAGCAAATGTCCGTAGCTGGGCGCTTGTTTCAGACACGGCTCTTAGCTGGGCAAACCATAGCGCAAGCATCACCGGCAGCATAACTACCATGATGATCCCTACCACCCTGAGCATCTTGCGCCGCGCGCTACGATTCATTTCCCGCCCTATATCCCTGCATGTTGTACGCCTGTAGTAATGAAGGCCGGATGCTGTGTTAAACAGGTGATTACGTTGCATGAATCATGCGAAGTTAGCAACTGACTTTTCGTATTAAAAATCTTAAATTTCGTTATGACGATAATATTTTCCCGTAAGTGAAACTGTAAGTATTCGTTCCGTTTCAATTAAGGAAAATAATTATCCAGCCCTCGAGGACGGAGGGAAGATAACACAACAGACGATCGTTGATTAAGCCAAACTTCTGGCAGCATGAAAAAAGCGCACCTTTATCATGACGTTTTATGCTATTTACTGTGGGGCATTGTGTGCGTTGATTTATAAATAATCAGTCTTCGCCGCACTATTTTATGATTCGACTGAGCCCCTCTTATAAAAACCGAATTTGAGGTATCACCACTAGCCCGATGGACGTTTCCGGCACGCTGGGGGGCGCCTCCTCGCGCGCCGAGGGCAGGGCCAGCCTGCACACACTCTTTACCTGAGGAATAAAAACCGTTTTTTGATCGCACAGACACTGGCGAATAAATCAACAAATGTGATATAGTTCACACATATTCTGTAACGAGAAACACCGTTTCATTCAGGTCGTCTGTTTTGTAGAGGATGGGTTTATGGCAACCATTACTACCAGCATGGTTCTCCTGCGCTGGCCTTTGTTGAGTGCGGTACTGATGTTTTTGGCCAGCACGCTGAACATTCAGTTTCGTAAATCTGACTACGCGGGTCTCGCTGTCATCAGCACGCTGTTGGGGCTGGGTGCAGCATGTTGGTTTGCAACGGGGTTGCTTGGCATTACCCTGCCGGATATCGCCGCCGTCTGGGAAAATATCAAAGTGGTGATGGTTGAAGCGATGAGCCACACGCCACCAGACTGGCCAATGGTGATTACCTGATCCCTTTATGGAATAAAAAAACCCAGACGATGTCTGGGTTTTTTGTTTGAAGGACGCACAAATCAGAACGGAATGTCGTCGTCGAAATCCATTGGCGGTTCGTTAGACGCCGCCGGAGCAGACTGCTGCTGCGGACGAGACTGCGCGCCGCCGCTGAACTGGTTGCCGCCCTGTGGCTGCTGAGGCTGACCCCAACCGCCCTGCTGCTGGCCGCCACCTGCTGGTGCGCCACCGCCCTGACGGCCACCCAGCATCTGCATGGTGCCGCCGACGTTAACCACGACTTCAGTGGTGTACTTCTCAGCACCGGACTGATCGGTCCATTTGCGGGTACGCAGCTGGCCTTCGATATAGACCTGAGAACCTTTACGCAGATACTCACCGGCCACTTCTGCCAGTTTGCCAAACAGCACAACGCGGTGCCATTCGGTCTGCTCTTTCATCTCACCGGTCGCTTTATCACGCCAGGATTCGGAAGTAGCCAGCGTAATGTTGGCAACTGCGCCACCACTCGGCATGTAGCGTACTTCCGGGTCCTGGCCCAGATTACCGACGAGAATCACCTTGTTTACGCCTCTGCTGGCCATGTTCGTGTCTCCTGAATACGTTTCTTAATAGTGTAAACGCGCGAGTGTACCATTTCCACGCTGCATTTTGATAGCTGCGAGATGGATTCCAGAGTTCTCGCGCGAACATAACATTGTTACACAGTCCGTCAGAAAATGCATTCCAATACTGTATATTCAAACAGGTCAAATTGTGTCATAATTAGCCGTTTCTGACAGCCGTTTGTCCTTCAAACAAACCAGGCAATCCGTGTTCCAACCGGGAAAGGTGAATGGATAAGATCGAAGTTCGGGGCGCCCGCACCCACAATCTCAAGAATATCAACCTCATAATCCCTCGCGACAAACTCATTGTCGTGACCGGGCTTTCGGGGTCTGGCAAATCCTCACTGGCTTTCGACACTCTGTATGCCGAAGGACAGCGTCGTTACGTTGAATCGCTCTCGGCGTACGCGCGTCAGTTCCTGTCGCTGATGGAAAAACCGGATGTCGACCACATTGAAGGGTTGTCTCCTGCTATCTCTATTGAGCAGAAGTCCACGTCGCATAACCCGCGCTCCACGGTCGGTACCATTACTGAAATCCATGACTACCTGCGTCTGCTGTATGCCCGCGTGGGTGAGCCGCGCTGCCCGGACCACGACGTCCCGCTGGCGGCACAGACCGTGAGCCAGATGGTGGATAACGTGCTGTCGCGGCCGGAAGGCAAACGCCTGATGCTGCTGGCGCCAATCATTAAAGAGCGTAAGGGCGAACACACCAAAACGCTGGAGAACCTGGCAAGCCAGGGCTATATCCGCGCCCGTATTGACGGCGAAGTGTGTGACCTGTCCGACCCGCCCAAGCTAGAACTGCAGAAGAAGCACACCATCGAGGTGGTGATTGACCGCTTTAAGGTGCGTGACGATCTCGCCACGCGTCTCGCAGAATCGTTTGAAACGGCGCTGGAGCTCTCCGGCGGCACGGCCGTGGTTTCCGACATGGACGACCCGCAGGCGGAAGAGCTGCTCTTCTCCGCCAACTTTGCCTGCCCGATTTGCGGCTACAGCATGCGCGAGCTGGAACCGCGCCTGTTCTCGTTTAACAACCCGGCGGGCGCCTGCCCGACGTGTGACGGTCTGGGCGTCCAGCAGTATTTCGACCCGGACCGCGTGATCCAGAATCCGGAGCTGTCGCTGGCGGGTGGCGCCATTCGCGGCTGGGACAAGCGTAACTTCTATTACTTCCAGATGCTGAAGTCGCTGGCGGAGCACTACAAGTTCGACGTGGAAGCGCCGTGGGCCAGCCTGAGCCCGAACGTACACAAAGTGATCCTGTTCGGTTCTGGCAAAGAGAACATCGAGTTCAAGTATATGAACGATCGCGGCGATACCTCCGTGCGTCGCCACCCGTTCGAAGGGGTGCTGCACAATATGGAGCGCCGCTACAAAGAGACCGAATCCAGCGCGGTGCGCGAGGAGCTGGCGAAGTTCATCAGCAACCGCTCCTGCGCCACCTGCGAGGGCACGCGCCTGCGTCGCGAAGCGCGCCACGTGTTTGTGGAAAATACGGCGCTGCCGACCATCTCAGACATGAGCATCGGCCACGCGATGGACTTCTTCAATAACCTGAAGCTGTCCGGCCAGCGCGCGAAAATCGCTGAAAAAGTCTTGAAAGAGATTGGCGATCGCCTGAAGTTCCTGGTGAACGTCGGCCTGAACTACCTGACGCTTTCACGCTCGGCAGAAACGCTCTCCGGCGGTGAAGCCCAGCGTATTCGTCTGGCGAGCCAGATTGGTGCGGGCCTGGTGGGCGTGATGTACGTGCTCGATGAGCCGTCCATCGGCCTGCACCAGCGCGATAACGAACGCCTGCTCGGCACCCTGGTTCACCTGCGTAACCTCGGTAACACGGTGATCGTGGTGGAGCACGACGAAGATGCGATCCGCGCCGCAGACCACGTGATCGACATCGGCCCGGGCGCTGGCGTGCACGGCGGCCAAGTGGTGGCGGAAGGCACGCTGAAGGACATTATGGCGGTGCCCGAGTCGCTGACCGGCCAGTACATGAGCGGCAAGCGCAAGATTGAAGTACCAAAACAGCGCGTGGCGGCGAACCCGGAAAAAGTGCTGAAGCTGACCGGCGCGCGCGGCAACAACCTGAAAGACGTTACCCTGACGCTGCCGGTGGGCCTGTTTACCTGCATTACCGGCGTGTCCGGTTCCGGTAAGTCGACGCTGATCAACGATACGCTGTTCCCGATTGCGCAGACGGCGCTGAACGGCGCGACCCTGGCCGAACCTGCACCGTACCGTGACATTCAGGGGCTGGAACATTTCGATAAGGTTATCGATATCGACCAGAGCCCGATTGGCCGTACGCCACGCTCTAACCCGGCAACCTATACCGGTGTTTTCACGCCCGTACGTGAACTGTTTGCCGGTGTGCCGGAAGCGCGTTCACGCGGCTACACGCCGGGACGTTTCAGCTTTAACGTGCGCGGCGGCCGCTGTGAAGCCTGCCAGGGCGACGGCGTGATCAAGGTTGAGATGCACTTCCTGCCGGATATCTACGTGCCGTGCGACCAGTGCAAAGGCAAGCGCTATAACCGCGAAACGCTGGAGATTAAGTACAAGGGCAAGACCATCCACGAAGTGCTGGATATGACCATCGAAGAGGCGCGCGAGTTCTTTGACGCCGTCCCTGCGCTGGCGCGTAAGCTGCAGACGCTGATGGACGTCGGCCTGACCTACATTCGTCTGGGGCAGTCCGCCACGACGCTGTCCGGCGGTGAAGCGCAGCGCGTGAAGCTGGCGCGCGAGCTGTCAAAACGCGGCACCGGTCAGACGCTGTATATCCTGGATGAGCCGACCACCGGTCTGCACTTTGCCGACATCCAGCAGCTGCTGGACGTGCTGCATCAGCTGCGCGATCAGGGCAACACCATCGTGGTCATCGAACATAACCTGGACGTGATTAAAACCGCGGACTGGATTGTCGATCTTGGCCCGGAAGGCGGCAGCGGCGGCGGTGAAATCCTCGTCTCCGGTACGCCAGAGACCGTTGCAGAGTGCGAAGCCTCGCACACCGCGCGCTTCCTTAAACCGTTGCTGTAATTGTCACACGGAGAGTTGCTGTCGGGTCGTTTCCGGCAGCAGCTCAACCGCCTGCTGATAGGACGCGTCCACCAGGTAGTAAATTTGCGAGCCTGGAATCGATCCATCCAGATAGACGGTGCTCCAGTGCGCCTTATTGAGGTGCTGGCTCGGCCTCACGTCATCATGCTGCTGACGCAGTAAATCCGCCAGTTCAGGGCTGGTTTTCAGCGACGCCGCCGGACGGCCTTCTACCTCTTTCACCATCGCAAACAGCACATCCCCCACCTTAACCTGCGTGGCTTTCCAGTCGCTATGGACGCTCTGCTCCGCGCCGGGCTTGCTCATGCAGTACTGAAGTATCTCCGAAATTGTCATCTTTATTCCCCTTGTAGCGTGGCGATAATTTTACGCGAACCACCGTGAATGCGATGTTCTCCCAGCCAGATCCCCTGCCACGTGCCCAACAGCAGCCGTCCGTTGTGGACCGGCAGCATCAGCGATACGCCCAGCAGGGAAGATTTGATATGCGAAGGCATATCGTCCGCCCCCTCATAGTCATGCTCGTAGGGCGCGTTGTCCGGGACGCTCTTCAGAAAATGACGCTCCATGTCAGACCGGACGGTGGGATCGCAATTTTCATTCAGCGTGAGAGAGGCTGACGTGTGCTGAAGCAGCAGATGCAGCAAACCCGTTTTGACCCGCGACAGGTCGCGGAGCTGCCCGATGACTTCATCCGTCACCAGGTGAAAACCGCGTGGTTTAGCGCTTAAGGTCAGGGTCTGTTGGTACCACATCTGCTGCTCCGTAATGAAAGATGAATCTTTCTAAGTGTGCAGCAAGAAGGCGAAAGGTAAAACCCGCAGCAGCGAGATTTGATTAAAAAAGAGTCAAACTCGCTGCCAGAGACTTAATACTCCGAGTTGACGATCACCTCTTCACCAAACTTTCCGGCCATCGGCAGCGGTCGATAGGTCGAGTTAGACGCGCGTAACACCCTGATCCCTCTGGCACCAGCATCCTGCGCGGCGGTAATGTCGTTATCCGAATCGCCATAAAACACTTTGATGTTTTTCTTTTCCAGCCACTGGATTTTGGTGTTTTGCCCCTCTTTGTCACCCGCAAAAATGACCGGATTCATATTGGCAGCCGGGATCTGGAAATCGTCCTGCAGTGTTCTGGAGACGGTTTCCGTTTTGGTCTGGCTACGGCCGGTAACGAAGTAAATGCTGTCACCGCGCTTAACGTGCATAGCAATAAGCGCCCGGGCGACCTCTTTCGGGATGCTGTACTCGTCCCAGCCGTTATTCATTTTTTCCCAGAACTCCGGATTCTTCAGATACGCTTCGCTGTCCGGTGAATACATTTTTTTGCCGCGCCAGAAGCCAGGGCTTGAGAACAGCACGGTATCGTCAATGTCGAAGCCCACGGCCATTGGCGCGCGTCCCATCAGGCTGTTTTCGATTTGGGCCACGGAGACCCAGTGAATGGGCGCCTGTTCGGCAAGCATGGCGGCGGTGGTGCCGGTGTAAAGCGGCGTCGGCGCCGAGGCACGTGCGACGACGGCGCTATTAAGTGAGAACAATAAGCAGGCGGCGCTGAGCGCCAGTGTGATCTTGCGCATATTTTCCCCTGAATATTCAGCTTGTTATCGTTTTATTTTGAGTGAATGGTCAAAAAACTATCCGACCTTAACCCCAGCGGGAGGTGAAGGGAAGGAGTTTTTGCTTATGAAGCGGAATAAAAAGAAGACGATCACAAAGTGTGGATGAGTGATGTAGGCCCGGTAAGGCGCAGGCGCAGCCGCCACCGGGCAAGATTTTCTGCGGCCTGATGCCCTCTCCCACAGGGAGAGGGAGATAAAAAGTAGTGAGTACTTACATCACAGCTGCAAACGCCTGCGCCACGCGGTGAACGTTGCTGGCATTCAGGCCCGCCACGCACATACGGCCGCTGGCGATCAGGTAGACACCGAACTCTTCGCGCAGGCGATCGACCTGCGCCGCGCTCAGTCCGGTATAGCTGAACATCCCGCGCTGCTTGAGCAGATAATCAAAGTTATGCCCTGGCACAGCCTCTTTCAGGACGTTAACCAGCGCCTGACGCATCGACAGGATGCGCTTACGCATCGCTTCCACTTCGGCAAGCCAGGAGGCTTTCAGCGTTTCGTCACCGAGAACCGTCGCCACCACCTGAGCACCAAAGTTTGGCGGGCTGGAGTAGATACGGCGCACCGTCGCTTTCAGCTGGCCCAGCACGCGGCCCGCCGCTTCGGCGTCTTCACACACCACGGACAGGCCACCAACGCGTTCACCGTACAGGGAGAAGATCTTAGAGAAGGAGTTACTCACCAGTACAGGCAGCCCGGCGCTGGCAGCGGCACGGATGGCATAGGCGTCTTCTTCCATACCCGCGCCAAAGCCCTGGTAGGCAATGTCGAGGAACGGGATCAGGTCGCGGGTCTTCAGCACCTCGATCACCGCATCCCACTGGGCATTGGTGAGATCCGCCCCGGTTGGGTTATGGCAGCATGGGTGCAGCAGCACAATACTGCGCGCTGGCAGCGTGTTCAGCTTTTCCAGCAGCGCGTCAACGCGCACGCCGTTCGTTTCGCTGTCGAACCACGGATAGGTCGCCACCTTAAAGCCCGCGCCCTCGAAGATCGCAACGTGGTTTTCCCACGTCGGGTCGCTGACCCACACGCCTGAATCAGGGAAGTATTTTTTCAGGAAGTCTGCACCCACTTTCAGCGCACCCGAGCCGCCCAGCGTCTGGATGGTCGCCACGCGTTTTTGCGCGAGCACAGCGTGATCGGCGCCGAACAGCAGCGGTGCAATGGTATTGCGATAAGCGTTTAGCCCTTCCATCGGCAGATAAAGAGACGCGCCGTGTGGAACCGCGTTCAGACGCGCTTCGGCTTCGGCAACGGCTTTTAATTGAGGAATAATGCCCTCCTCGTTGTAATACAGACCGATGCTGAGGTTCACTTTGTCGCTGCGAGGATCTTCTTTGAAACGCTCCATTAAGGAGAGGATAGGGTCGCCGGCATAGGCGTCAACTTTCTGAAACACGCGATGGTTCTCCGGAATTCGATGAGGCAGGGATTTCAACAATAAACCGGAAGCAGATGAAGGTCGAGAGCGATATCAGATCGGTCCCTGGATATATCGGCAAATGTGATCGATTCGCTCAGGCAGTGAGCCCCGCACGCGCAGAAAAGGAATATTTCGTGCCGACAGCTCTGCTTCATACCATACTTGCTGTCGATGGCGAAACGCCTCGCCCTGCCGGGTGCCATCCTGCACAAACGGAAATTCATCTCCGCAAAGTACGACCAGCGCATAGTCTCGTTCAGCTAACTCCTTTAACGCCTGCGGCGCGCTGCCAAACTGATCGAGTGCGTAAAACAGGGTCGTTAAAGGTGAGGTATCACAGACCAGATAAGGCGCCGTGCAGGCTAATGCTTCCCGACGTACTTGCTCGCGGGCAATATGCAGCAAATCCTCCCGATCCAGGATACCGTTCTTCGCTTCCCAGTGTTCACGGCCATACTCTGCAACGTACGGAACGTTTAGCGTCTGCGCCAGAGCCTTTGCTAGAGTGCTTTTGCCCGTCGATTCTCCACCTAATAAGCAGATACGAAAAACAAAGCTGCGGTACACCTCTGGGGACATCATCTTACGATAACGATGAACATCAGAACGGATGAGCGTTCCCGAAGGGGCCTCTGGTCCCCGTTGACGCTGGAGACGCACGTGCGCAACCGGTCGTCCGAAACGCTGGCTCAGGACAGCGGCAAACCCGTCTCCATAGTCTTCGGCAGTAAATACCGCCTCTGGCTGACAGTGCAAAATGTCCTCACACAGCGTTGCAACATAATGCCGGTGAAGATCGTCATCAGCGTCATTCGGTGGCGGTGGCGCAAGGCCATATGCAGCCAACACATGCGGCGAAAGCACGAGGTGGCGACATTGCGGAAAGCGCGTTGTTAACCAGTTAAGCCGCTTTTCAGGTTCGTAACCGCGTATTTCCGGCGACGAATAGCTGATGATACAGACCGTCTCGCACTGCTCAAGTGCCGTATTGATAAGCGCTTCATGGCCTGCATGTAATGGTGCGAATTTGCCTACCACCAGGCCGTTGGCATACAGCGTCATTGCGCACGGATCTCCTTGCGCCACTGATACAGTCCGTGCCACGCATTAAACCAAAACACCAGATATAAACCGGCGGTCAGGTACAGTTCTCTCGTCGCGTACAGCGGTACTGCCAGCGTGTTAACGGCAAGCCAGATGTACCAGTTTTCCAGACGCCGTCCCATCAACATAAACTGAGCAAGAATGCTGAATGTCAAAATGATGGAGTCCAGCCAGGGGGCCCATGCATTGGTATAGAGATGCAATATCCACCCGTACGCCGCTGCTACGCTTACGGCGCAGGCTAAAAGCATAAAAAAATGTCCCGGTCTGGTACGACGAACAGGCAAGACCTCTCCATGATTGCCTTTAAGCCAATGCAGCCAGCCGGTTATGCTCGTTATGATGAAAAAGAACTGAAGGGTAACGTCAGCATAAAGCTGCACAGAATAGAAAACCCAGGCATAAAGCCCGCTACCGATGATGCCTATCCACCACGTATGGATATTGTTTCTGGCGGCCAGCCAGACGGAGAGAGCATAGGCCAGACATGCAGCGATTTCTGAAGGGGACATTATCCTTCCCTGGAATGAAATGTTAGTCGATGTACTTCATCGCCACCCGAGACGTCAGGCGGGTGATAAGTTCGTAAGCACTCACTTTAGTGATTTCAGCAATACGTTCAACGGGTAAACCTTCCCCCCACATCACCACATCGTCGCCGGGTTTATCCTGCGCTTCTGGCCCCAGATCGACGCAAATCATGTCCATCGCCACGCGGCCAACGATCTTCACCTCGCGACCGTTGACCAGCACCGGCGTACCCGTTGGTGCAGCGCGCGGATAGCCGTCGCCGTAGCCCATCGCCACCACGCCGAGACGCGTGTCGCGCTCGCTGGTCCAGGTGCCACCATAGCCCACCGGTTCACCGGCTTTGTGTTCACGCACGGCAATCAGAGTAGACACCAGAGACATCACCGGCTGGAAACCCATGTCCGGTCCCCAGGGTTTATTCTCCAGCGGCGACACGCCGTAAAGAATGATGCCCGGTCGCGCCCAGTCGAAATGCGACTGCGGCCACAGCAGAATACCGCCGGATGCGGCGATCGAGCGCATCCCCGGCTTGCCTTCGCAGAAGGTATTAAAGATATCCAGCTGTCGCTCGGTCGCACCGCACTCGGGCTCATCGGCACGGGCGAAGTGGCTGACAATATTCACCGGCTGGCGCACGTTTTTGCACCGGCATAAACGCTGATAAAACGCTTCGGCGCTTTCCGGACGCACGCCCAGACGGTGCATGCCCGTATCAAGCTTCATCCACACGGTCACCGGCTCGCTCAGCTCAGCGGTTTCCAGCGCGGCCAGCTGTTCTTCGTTGTGTACCGCCGTGTGCAGATGCTGATCCGCGATAGTTGGCAGATCGGCGGCTTCGAAAAAGCCTTCGAGGAGCAGAATCGGCTGGGTAATCCCCCCCGCGCGCAGGCGGAGGGCTTCTTCAAGACGGGCGACGCCAAAGGCGTCGGCATCGGGGAGCGTTCGCGCGGTCTCAAGAAGACCGTGTCCGTAAGCGTTCGCTTTCACGACTGCAACGAGCTTGCTGGCGGGTGCCAGTTCACGCAGACGTTGCAGGTTGTGTCGCAGAGCGCGGCGGTTAATGACAACAGTTGCCGCTTGCATTTGAATTCCTTAGAAATTACTCATCATCATATTGAGGACCGGCATAGTTGTCGAAACGCGACCACTGGCCGTTAAAGGTCAGACGCACCGTCCCGATCGGGCCGTTACGTTGTTTACCAATAATAATTTCGGCGATCCCTTTCAGGTCGCTGTTCTCGTGATAAACCTCATCACGGTAGATAAACATGATTAAGTCGGCATCCTGCTCGATGGAGCCGGATTCACGCAGGTCGGAGTTGACCGGGCGCTTGTCTGCACGTTGTTCCAGAGAGCGGTTAAGCTGCGACAGCGCCACCACCGGCACGTGCAGCTCTTTGGCTAACGCCTTGAGCGAGCGGGAAATTTCGGCGATCTCCAGCGTACGGTTGTCGGAGAGCGACGGGACGCGCATCAGCTGAAGGTAGTCGATCATGATAAGGCCGATACCGCCGTGTTCGCGGGCGATACGACGCGCGCGGGAACGGACTTCCGTCGGCGTCAGGCCGGAAGAGTCATCAATATAGATGTTACGTTTTTCCAGCAGAATGCCCATGGTGCCGGAGATGCGCGCCCAGTCCTCATCGTCGAGCTGGCCGGTACGGATGCGGGTCTGGTCCACGCGCGACAGCGATGCCAGAGAACGCATCATGATCTGCTCAGAGGGCATCTCAAGACTGAAAATGAGTACCGGCTTATCCTGCAACATCGCCGCGTTTTCGACGAGGTTCATCGCAAAGGTCGTTTTACCCATCGACGGACGCGCCGCGACGATAATCAAATCCGACGGCTGCAGACCGGCGGTTTTCTTGTTGAGATCGTCATAACCAGTGTTCACCCCGGTCACACCGTCGTGCGGCTGCTGGAACAGCTGTTCGATACGGGCAACGGTGGCGTCGAGGACGTCGGCGATATTTTTGGGGCCTTCGTCTTTGTTAGCGCGGCTTTCGGCGATTTTGAAGACGCGGGACTCGGCAAGGTCGAGCAGATCTTCACTGGTACGACCCTGCGGATCAAAACCGGCTTCGGCGATCTCATTCGCCACCGAGATCATCTCGCGGACAACGGCACGTTCACGCACGATGTCGGCATAAGCGCTGATGTTTGCCGCACTTGGCGTGTTTTTTGACAGTTCTGCCAGATAGGCAAACCCGCCGACACTGTCCAGCTGTCCCTGACGCTCCAGCGATTCCGCGAGGGTGATCAGGTCAATCGGGCTACCCGACTCCTGCAGGCGCGCCATTTCGGTAAAGATATGACGGTGCGGACGGGTGTAGAAATCCTCAGACACCACGCGCTCGGCGACGTCGTCCCAGCGCTCGTTATCCAGCATTAAACCGCCCAACACCGACTGTTCCGCTTCAATCGAGTGCGGCGGGACTTTTAACCCTGCGACCTGGAAATCACGCTCGCGAGGTTCAGTCTGTTTGTTGAAGGGTTTGTTTCCTGCCATAGTGAATGGAGTTACCGAGATAAAGAGTGGGTCGAAAGATTACCACATTCTGGAGGAAGCATGGCAACACGTATTGAATTTCACAAGCATGGTGGCCCTGACGTACTCAACGCGGTGGAGTTCACCCCCACCGCGCCTGGCGAAAACGAAGTGCAGGTTGAAAACAAAGCCATCGGCATAAACTACATCGACACCTATATTCGCGGCGGGCTCTACCCGCCTCCGTCGATGCCGAGCGGACTGGGCACCGAGGCGGCCGGCGTCGTCGTCAAAGTGGGCAGCGCAGTTAAGCATATTAAAGAAGGCGACCGCGTGGTGTACGCGCAATCTCCGCTGGGCGCTTACAGCTCCGTCCACAACGTCCCGGCGGATAAAGCCGCCCTGCTGCCCAACGCCATCTCCTTTGAGCAGGCGGCGGCCTCCTTTCTGAAAGGGTTAACCGTTTACTACCTGCTGCGCAAAACCTATGAAATTAAACCCGACGAGCAGTTCCTGTTTCATGCCGCGGCGGGTGGCGTCGGGCTCATCGCCTGTCAGTGGGCAAAAGCGCTGGGCGCAAAACTGATCGGCACCGTGGGCAATGCCCAAAAAGCCCAGCGCGCGCTGCAGGCGGGCGCCTGGCAGGTGATTAACTACCGTGAAGAGAGCATTGTCGAACGGCTGAAGGAGATCACCAGCGGCAAAAAGGTGCGCGTGGTGTATGACTCGGTAGGGAAAGATACCTGGGAAGCGTCGCTGGACTGCCTGCAGCGTCGTGGGCTGATGGTGAGCTTCGGGAATGCGTCAGGCGCAGTCACCGGCGTGAATCTCGGCATCCTTAACCAGAAAGGCTCGCTGTACGTCACGCGCCCTTCCCTGCAAGGCTACATCACCAACCGGGAAGAACTTGAGGAAGCCAGCAACGAGCTGTTCTCGCTGATCGCCAGCGGCGTCATTAAGGTGGATGTGGCAGAAGCGCAGAAATACCCGCTAGCCGATGCGCAGCGCGCGCATGAGGTGCTGGAGAGCCGGGCAACGCAGGGATCGAGCTTGTTGATTCCCTGAGCCCCAAAAAGAAATTGGGCTTCCCGTGGGAAGCCCTTTCTTTTTTTAGTTCGGCTGTATGTAGGGTACAGCGCGATGAATTCTTTAACGGCAGTCATAGTGACAGATTCGATAAGTAAATCCTATTCTGTTCTAAGCCAGGCTGCCGGAAAAGTTACAACTCTGTGACGAACCCCTCAATACCTTAGTAACGGAAGCGGTTATTGCGCTGATAACTGGGCACTTTTGGCGATTTAATCGCCCGTATCACCCACACCGCCGCGACGGCCAGCAGTAACCACGGCAGCAGTTTGATCGTCAGGGCAAACAATCCGCCAATAAACATGACGACCGTCGCCACCACGATAGCCGCCAGAATGCCGAGCAGCGAAATGCCCGTTGCTAACAGCATGACAAAAAAGCCAATCACAAAAAGTAGTTCCAGCATGGTGCTCTCCCACGAGTTCCCGAATGATGCAGCAAACATTACAAGAATCATGCCAGACATAACGTGTTGTTCTTAAAACAAAACGCCCCGCGAGAATTCGCAGGGCGTGGTGAATTTGACGAACTTTTAGCGAAAGTTATCGCTTGTCCGCCACCAGGCGCAACGCATGTTCCAGCACCTCAATATCGGCCCCGGCTTTATGGGCGTTTTCGCTCAGGTAGCGACGCCACTGACGCGCGCCCGGAATGCCCTGGAACAGCCCAAGCATATGGCGAGTGATATGGCCGAGATACGTACCGTTGCTCAGCTCGCGCTCAATGTAAGGATACATCGCACGCACGACGCCAACCGGATCGGTGTCTGCACCTCCGATGCCAAAGATTTCGCGATCGACCGTCGCCAGAATGCCCGGGTTCTGATACGCCTCGCGCCCGACCATCACCCCATCCATATGTTCAAGATGCGCTTTGGCCTCTTCCAGCGACTTGATGCCGCCGTTAATGGACATGGTCAGGTGAGGGAAGTCACGCTTCAGCTGATACACGCGCGGGTAGTCCAGCGGCGGGATTTCACGGTTCTCTTTCGGGCTCAGGCCGGAGAGCCAGGCTTTTCGCGCATGGATGATGAACATCTCGCATTCGCCCTTGCCGGAGACCGTATTGATGAAATCGCACAGGAATTCGTAGCTGTCCTGGTCGTCAATCCCGATACGGGTTTTGACCGTCACCGGAATGGAAACGACGTCGCGCATCGCCTTGATACAGTCCGCCACCAGCTGCGCGTTCCCCATCAGGCAGGCGCCGAACATACCGTTTTGCACGCGATCGGACGGGCAGCCAACGTTGAGGTTGATCTCGTCGTAGCCGCGCGCTTCAGCCAGCTTCGCGCACTGCGCCAGGGCGGCCGGATCGCTGCCGCCCAGCTGCAGGGCAACCGGATGCTCTTCTTCGCTATAGGCCAGATAGTCGCCCTTGCCGTGAATGATTGCGCCTGTGGTCACCATTTCGGTGTACAGCAGCGTATGGCGGGAGAGCTGGCGCAGGAAATAGCGGCAGTGTCTGTCCGTCCAGTCGAGCATTGGCGCAATGGAAAAACGGTGTGCAGGGAAAGCGGTCTGTAATTCTGACGACATGGCGAAGTTTTAAGCATCTGGTGGAAAAGGGGCGCTACTATAGCACAAAGAAAAGCCGGAGGCGCAGCGCCTCCGGTGGACTTTAGAACGTCATGCTCAGCTGAGCCCCTGCGCCCCAGGTTTCGTCTTCACCGTACAGGCCCATCAGGTCAACATGCACGGTGCTAAACGGCGCGAAACCGACACCGCCGGTAAAGACATTGCTGTCGTTACCCTTCACGTCGGCACGATAACCCGCACGCACCGCCAGCCAGCTCAGCGGCGTCACCTCGGCACCGACACCCACGTACTGCGATGTATCTTCGCTCTTGAAGCCTTTGGTTTCGGTCAGATCGCCATCGGCGGTCAGCGTCACCAGGTCGTTGTGCCAGGCAGCACCGGCGGTCACCAGCGGACGGATCTGGTAGGTGTCTTTATAGCTCACCACTTCTCCCGTACGGCCGTTGCGGATACGGATGTCTTTGGTGTCGATATCACGCGACATCAGGTTTTGTCCGCTCACGCCCACGGTCCAGTGTTCGCCGAAATCGGCCGCAATACCGGCATCCACGTTGAAGCCCGTATCGTCAGTGCGGTAGCGGCTGTCGTTCCACTTGTTACTGTCGTAATCGTAGATTGACGTGGTGTAGTTATAGACCCAGGTTTTTTGCAGTTTTGGCGTAACCCCCACGGAAACCGGGACGCCACCCAGATCGAACTGACGGGCAACAGCAACACCGTAATCGGAGACTATCGCCGCCCGGCCGGATGCCGTTGAGTTGAGGTTTTTGGTGATCTGATCCGTACCATTCAGCGCAGCGTCCAGCGCGACACCGGCAGCCACGACATTGCTTCGTTGAATACGGCGAAGGTAATCAATATCTTGCTGATCGATAGACGAGCTCACCCGGCCATGGGCATAGCCTTTCGCCATGAAGGCTACCGAAAGGACATCGTTAGGGATACTCACCGCAAGCCCTGCCCCTGCCGTTGCGCGTGCGGTTTTGCCTTTGAGATAGTCCAGCTCATCGGCCAGATCTTTGGCCGCGCCCTGGAATTGATTAATGGAACCTAATGGATTGGTGATAATTTCTCGTGGCGTGAGATTATCAACCACATCCTTGTAGTGATTAATTTTGTCGTTGATGTTATCAATCTCGTCCTGAAGATTGTCTTCATCCGTGATTTGCGCGCCAACCGAAGGCAATATGACCGTCACATCATCGTCCGGTTTTGCCTTTGCCAGCAGCGCGGGGTTGATTAACGCCCCACTACCATAGCTTCCCGAAGCCACGCCGGTGCCACCCATTGCGTCGCTGCGTGATTCTGTCCAGGTAATGGCTGCTCCCGCCTGATTTGCCATAAACAAGGAGACAGCAATGCTAACCACCGAAAATTTAAAATTTTTTTTCACAGTATGCCCGTTATAGTCTGTTATGAAATAACCCCTGTCTGTTATCACCCAAACAGGAACGAACTATTGCTGTGAATAAGTAGTAAAAGACCCGCTATTTCTTTCCCTAAGTAAAACTCCCTTACGGCCTGTTATATTTTGTGACGGCCCTCAATATTTATAGAAGAGGAAATTATTTTTTCCCAGGTTTTCCATCATGCGGCCCAAAAAACTGCGGGGGATGATCTACCCAGCGATCTTCCCGCGTGGCGGCATACACGGGGTTGAGCGGGTAGTAGATGCGGTTGTGCTTCTTGTTGGCCTCGCCAACGACCAGGAGCCGAACCTCATCGTCCGTGTTGTTGATAAAGGTATGACAGATGCCGGTTCCGGCGGGAAAGCCTACGCTGTCGCCAGGCTCCAGTTTCCACAAGTAGCCGTTAATCCAGGCTTCAGGGTAGCCTTCGAGCACGTAAACAAACTCTTCTTCGTCGCTCTCCGCATGCGGATAGGACGTTCTGCGCCCAGGCGGCAGGCGCTCATGATGGATGCCAATACGCCCGAGCCCAAGCTTGCGAGCCAGCGGAGCACCAATGGAAAAAAGCTCATGGCTGTCGGGGTAGGTCGAGTCATCCGCGCCTTCCACGTCGCGCCAGTGTCGAATGCAGTCAGGTCTTTTCATTCTGGTTCTCCCGGTTTTCGATGGGTCAGGTATAGCACAGACTGGCGGATCTCGGTGTTTTTAGCAGAACATGATAAAGTGAAGGTTTTCCGTCCTATAACATCCGGGGTGCTACATGGATAAGTCCACAAAAGAGCTGTTAGCGCAGGCCGAAAAGCTGTGTGCGCAACGCAATGTGCGCCTGACTCCGCAGCGCCTTGAAGTATTACGTCTGATGAGCCTGCAGCAGGGTGCCATCAGCGCCTACGATCTTCTGGATCTGCTCCGCGAAAGCGAGCCGCAGGCAAAGCCGCCGACGGTCTATCGCGCGCTGGATTTCCTGCTTGAACAAGGGTTCGTGCACAAGGTGGAATCCACCAACAGCTATGTGCTATGCCATCTGTTTGATCAGCCCACCCACACGTCGGCGATGTTTATCTGTGACCGCTGCGGCGTGGTGAAAGAAGAGGCTGCGGAAGGCGTGGAAGATATTATGCATACGCTGGCAGCGAAAATGGGCTTTGCCCTGCGTCATAACGTGATTGAAGCGCACGGGCTCTGTTCCGCGTGCGTGGAGGTGGAAGCCTGTCGCCATCAGGACGCGTGTCAGCACGACCACTCTATCCTGGTGAAGAAAAAGCCGCGTTAGCGGCAAAAGAAAAGGCGGCTCATGGCCGCCCTCAGGGTGTACTTCCTTGTACTTTCGGGTGTAGCCCGGTTACCAGCGGTAGTCGTTGCGTTTTTCCCAGTCGCCCACTTCTTTTTCCGCCTGGTCTTTTGCGTAGCCGTAACGCTCCTGGATTTTACCGACAAGCTGATCGCGTTTACCTTCGATGACGGTCATGTCGTCATCCGTCAGCTTACCCCACTGTTCTTTCGCTTTACCTTTGAACTGCTTCCAGTTGCCGCCGATTTCGTCTTTATTCATCATCGTGTCCTCTTCGTTAAGCGTCGGGTCGTAACGTCCGTTACGTTCTTTTCTGCTGGACGTGATAATTATTGTAGTTAAGGATTCCGTGGTTAATTTCATATTCGGAATCTTTAACCGTCACGATATATCGGAGCGCGAGGGAAACCAGGTATTGTTTTGCCAGTGTCGGTGCCAGATAAACGCCAGCGATAATCCGCGCAGCGAGAGGAAGACGGCCAGGGCCAGCCATAAACCATGATTCCCCAGCCAGGGGAGCGTCAGGAGCGTCAGGCCAAATCCGGCCGCCGCGACAGCCATACTGTTGCGCATTTCGGCTCCGCGCGTCGCCCCAATAAACATGCCGTCCAGCAGATAACACCAGACGCCAACCACCGGTAAGACGACTTGCC
Source organism: Enterobacter sp. FB (assembly GCF_000805795.1). NCBI lineage: Bacteria > Pseudomonadati > Pseudomonadota > Gammaproteobacteria > Enterobacterales > Enterobacteriaceae > Enterobacter > Enterobacter sp. FB. The sequence goes on from NZ_JSZC01000014.1 coordinate 76,242, forward strand.
AGATGAGATAGTGGCTCGCCAGCTCGCGCAGCGCAGGGAGAGAGGTAAGCAATGCAACGATCTGCTCACCGAAGCAGGCGTAAACCAGACCAAAGGCCAGCGCCACCAGCCCCGACTGACGGCAGGCAGCCCGCCAGACCTCCCGTAGCTGCCCGCTTTCGCGCGCGCCGTACGCCTGTCCGGAATGCGCTTCAACCGCGTAGGCAAAGCCGTCCAGCGCATAGGCGGTAAAGGTCAGAAGCGTCATCAATACCGCATTCACCGCAACGATTTCCGGCCCCAGTCGAGCCCCGAAAACCGTCAGCGCACCAAAGCAGAGCTGAAGAAGAAGCGAGCGCAACATGATGTCACGGTTGAGCGCCAGCAGCTTACGGATATTGCCGCGCCATGCGGTTTTGAGCAGCGCCAGGGAGATCCCGCGCATGGCCAGCACACGCCGGACCATCCACAAGCCAATGATAAAGGTCCCGTATTCGGCAATCGCCGTCGCCAGCGCCGCGCCCTGCACGTTCATATGCAGACCCATGACCAGCCAGACGTCCAGAACAATGTTGAGCAGATTACCCACCACCAGCAAAATCACGGGCGCGCGGGCGTACTGCACGCCCAGTAGCCACCCCAGCAGAACCAGGTTTGCCAGCGAGGCGGGTGCGCTGAGCCAGCGGATTTCCAGGAACCGTCGCGCCTGCGCCAGTACCGCTTCGCTGCCACCGACGATATGAAGCGCAAGATCGATCAGGGGGGCCCGCAATACAACGATTAACGCACCCGCGCCAAGCGCGAGGATCAGCGGCTGCACCAGTGCGCGCGCCAGACGCAGCGGATCTTTCGCGCCATAAGCCTGTGCGGTAAGACCGGTGGTACTCATGCGCAAAAAGAGCAGCAGCATAAACAGGAAGCTGGTTGCCGTCGCGCCAATCGCCACGCCGCCAAGATAAACCGGTGAATCAAGATGGCCTATAACGGCAGTATCAACCAGCCCCAGCAAGGGCACGGTAATATTGGAGAAAATCATCGGCAGAGCAAGACGCCACAATGCCTTATCGGATGCCGTCAGCAGTGACATGAAAGATACCGGGAGTGGGGAATGAATCAGGCTACAGCGGTGCCATAGCCTGTCAGGAAGAGATTACAGCCATTCACCGTTGCGAATCACGCCTACCGCCAGACCTTCAATAGAGAAGCTCTGTTCGCGGAGGTCGACCACAATCGGGGTGAACTCGCTGTTTTCGGGCAGCAACTGAACAGTGTTACCCTGCTTTTTCAGACGCTTAACGGTCACTTCGTCATCAATGCGTGCGACCACGACCTGGCCGTTTCGCACGTCCTGAGTTTTATGCACCGCAAGCAGATCGCCATCAAGAATGCCGATGTCTTTCATCGACATGCCGCTGACGCGCAGCAGGAAATCAGCGCTCGGTTTGAACATGCCGGGATCGACCTGGTAGTGACCTTCAATATGCTGTTGTGCCAGCAGCGGCTCACCTGCAGCAACACGACCTATCAGCGGAATGCCCGTCTCTTCTTCCACCAGCAGGCGGATACCACGCGACGCGCCTGACACAATCTCAATCACACCCTTACGCGCCAGCGCTTTCAGGTGTTCCTCGGCAGCATTCGGAGAACGGAAGCCCAGACGCTGCGCGATTTCCGCACGCGTGGGTGGCATACCCGTCTGGCCGATATGATCCCGAATGAGATCAAACACCTCTTGCTGCCTGGTCGTTAACGCTTTCATTCCGCCCCCTGGGTGTATATACAGTTATGCTGTGAGTATATACAGTCAAAGGCGATTTTGGAACCAAAAACTGCACAAAAAACCAGGGACTTAATTATTCCTCGAGGCTCATCGGAAATGTGACCAAAGCAGGGTGACCCAGGTGATAACGGCAGTGATAATCGCCAGCAACACGGCAGCAGAGCCCATGTCTTTTGCACGGCCAGAAAGCTCATGGAAATCGGAACCAATGCGATCAACAACGGCCTCAATAGCGCTATTAAGAATTTCCACTATCATCACCAGAAGTACGGAACCGATAAGCAGTACGCGGGTAATCGCATCAACATCAAGGAAACAGGCGACGATCACCGCGATGATTGCGGCGACGCCCTCCTGGCGAAAAGCGGCTTCGTTGACCCATGCGGCACGGAAACCTTTCCATGAATAGCCGGCGGCTTTGATGATACGCGTTAACCCAGTGGTATTATTGGCCATTAAAAGAACCTTTTTTAAAAAAGAGCGTCATTAACATGAGGCGGAGCGCGTTTCGCTACAGCCTGAAGTATGACGGGTAACAACAGAAATTTTGCGCGCTTTCTGTTATCCTTGCGCCGCAATTGCATTATTAACCAGAGGCTTTACATCGTTTATGTCCGGCTGGCCACGAATTTACTACAAATTACTTAATTTACCATTAAGCATCCTGGTAAAAAGCAAGTCTATCCCAGCAGAACCCGCGCTGGAACTGGGGCTCGATACGTCGCGCCCTATTATGTACGTTTTGCCTTATAACTCGAAGGCAGACTTACTGACGCTTCGCGCCCAGTGTCTGGCGCATGACTTACCTGACCCGCTTGAACCGCTGGAAGTTGACGGTACGCTGCTGCCGCGCTACGTCTTCATCCACGGCGGGCCGCGCGTGTTTACCTATTACACGCCGAAAGAAGAGTCCATCAAGCTGTTCCATGACTATCTCGACCTGCACCGCAGCAACCCCGATCTGGATGTGCAGATGGTGCCGGTATCGGTGATGTTTGGTCGTCGTCCGGGTCGTGAAAAAGGCGAAGAGAATCCGCCGCTGCGCATGCTTAACGGCATCCAGAAGTTCTTCGCGGTCTCCTGGCTGGGACGCGACAGCTTTGTGCGCTTCTCTCCTTCCGTTTCGCTGCGTCGCATGGCGGACGAGCACGGCACCGACAAGATCATCGCGCAAAAACTGGCGCGCGTGGCGCGTATGCACTTCGCCCGTCAGCGCCTGGCTGCCGTAGGGCCACGCCTCCCGGCGCGTCAGGATCTGTTCAACAAGCTGCTGGCTTCAAAAGCGATCGCCCGCGCCGTTGAAGATGAAGCGCGCAGCAAGAAAATTTCGCATGAGAAAGCTCAGCAGAACGCCATTGCGCTGATGGAAGAGATCGCAGCGAACTTCTCTTACGAGATGATTCGCCTGTCCGATCGTATTCTTGGCTTTACCTGGAACCGCCTGTATCAGGGCATCAACGTGCATAACGCCGAGCGCGTGCGTCAGCTGGCGCACGATGGCCATGAGATTGTCTATGTCCCCTGCCACCGCAGCCACATGGACTACCTGCTCCTTTCCTACGTGCTCTATCACCAGGGGCTGGTGCCACCGCACATCGCAGCCGGTATCAACCTGAACTTCTGGCCCGCGGGCCCGATTTTCCGTCGCCTGGGCGCGTTCTTTATTCGTCGTACCTTCAAGGGCAACAAGCTCTACTCCACCGTGTTCCGCGAGTATCTTGGCGAGCTGTTCAGCCGCGGCTATTCCGTGGAGTACTTCGTGGAGGGCGGTCGTTCCCGTACCGGTCGTCTGCTCGATCCGAAGACCGGCACGCTGTCGATGACCATCCAGGCCATGCTGCGCGGAGGCACCCGTCCGATCACGCTGGTGCCTATCTACATCGGCTACGAGCACGTGATGGAAGTGGGCACGTACGCGAAAGAGCTGCGCGGTGCGACCAAAGAGAAAGAGAGCCTGCCGCAGATGCTGCGCGGCTTGAGCAAGCTGCGTAATCTCGGTCAGGGCTACGTGAACTTCGGCGAGCCGATGCCGCTGATGACCTACCTGAACCATCATGTGCCGGAATGGCGCGAGTCCATCGATCCTATCGAAGCGGTGCGTCCGGCCTGGCTGACGCCAACGGTTAACGGCATCGCATCCGAGCTGATGGTGCGCATTAACAACGCCGGTGCGGCTAACGCCATGAACCTGTGCTGTACGGCACTTCTGGCTTCGCGTCAGCGCTCGCTGACCCGTGAACAGCTTACGGAGCAGCTGGATTGCTATCTGGACATGATGCGTAACGTGCCGTATTCGGTTGACTCGACCGTGCCTTCTGCAACCGCCAGTGAACTTATCGATCACGCGTTGCAGATGAACAAGTTTGAAGTGGAGAAGGACACGATCGGCGACATCATCATTCTGCCGCGCGAGCAGGCGGTGCTGATGACCTACTACCGCAACAACATCACGCATATGCTGATGCTGCCGTCGCTCATGGCCGCCATTATTACCCAGCATCGTCATATCTCCCGTCAGGAGCTATTGCGCCATCTTGAGACCATCTATCCGATGCTGAAAGCGGAGCTGTTCCTGCGCTGGAGTAAGGATGAGCTGGCGACAGAACTGGATAAGATGACGGAAGAGATGCGTCGCCAGGGGCTGATTACCCTGAACAACGACGAGCTGCACATCAATCCGTCACGCTCCCGCACCCTGCAGCTGCTGGCGGCCGGTGCGCGCGAAACGCTGCAGCGCTACGCCATCACGTTCTGGCTGCTGAGCGCGAACCCGTCCATCAACCGCGGTACGCTGGAGAAAGAGAGCCGGACGCTGGCCCAGCGCCTGTCCGTTCTGCACGGCATTAACGCCCCTGAATTCTTCGACAAAGCGGTCTTCAGTTCTCTGGTGCTGACGCTGCGCGATGAAGGCTTCATCAGCGATACGGGTGATGCCGAGCCGGAAGAGACGTTGAAGGTGTACCAGATGCTGGCAGAGCTGATTACCTCGGACGTGCGCTTAACGATTGAGAGCGCCACGCAGGGCGAGTAACACAATGCCGGGTTATGGCCCGGCCTGACGCCCTGGATAATAAAAAGGCCCGGTAAGCGCTGACGCTACCGGGCCTTTTTTTGCCTTGTTAAATCATTGCATTTAGCTGAGCAGCGTAAAGGCAATCATCCCGACAATTGCCCCCGTCGTGCCGAGGATAGTTTCCATCAGCGTCCAGGTTTTCAGGGTTTGCGCTTCGGTGGCGCCGGTAAACTTACCGAACAGCCAGAAGCCGGCGTCGTTAACGTGAGAGACCACAATCGAACCGCCCGCGATACAGATAGAGAGCGCGGCCATCTGGGCCCCGGAGTAGTTCAGCTGTTCAATCACCGGCATCACCAGACCCACGGCGGTTAAACACGCCACGGTGGCGGAACCCTGGATGATACGCACCGCCGCAGCCAGCACAAAGCAGGTGACCGCAATCGGCAAGCCCATCCCGGTCAGCGCTTCGCCCAGAGCCGGGCCCACGCCGGAATCCACCAGCACCTGCTTGAACACGCCGCCTGCACCGATCACCAGCAGGATAATCCCCGCAGGCTGCAGCGCCGCACCGCAGATCTCCATCACCCGGTCTTTTGGCATCCCCTGACGCATCGCCAGACCGTAAATCGCCACCAGGCACGCCACCAGGATCGCCGTGAACGGATGACCAATGAACTCAAACCATTCGTAGGCGGTAGAACCGACCGGCACAAAGCGCGCGGCGATGGTTTTCAGGCCCACCAGCACCAGCGGCAGCAGGATCAGCGACAGGCTGAAGCCAAAGGATGGCATTTTGCCCTCGCCCAGGTGCGGCTCGGTAATGTCGTCCGGAATGTGCAGCTCAACGTAACGGCTGATGAAGTTGCCCCACAGCGGACCGGCAACAATCATCCCCGGGATTGCCGCGCACAGGCCAATCAGGATCATCCAGCCAAAGTCGGCGTGCATCTGGGAAGCCAGCAGCATCGGGGCAGGCCCCGGCAGCAGAAACGCTGCGGCCGCCGCCACGCCCGCAAACAGCGGAATGACCAGCTTCACGAGGTTAGTGCCGGTATGGCGCGCCATGGAGAAGGCGACGCTTATCAGCAGCACAACGGCCACTTCAAAGAACAGGGGCAGTGCGCAAATCAGACCGGCCAGGCCAATCGCGTAGTGCGCGCGGCTGTGGCCAAAGGATTTCAGCATCTTGACGGCAATCTGGTCGACCGCGCCCGTCTCGTGCAAAATCTTGCCAAACATCGCGCCCAGCGCGACCACAATCGCCAGGAAGCCCAGCGTACCGCCCATCCCTTTTTCCATCGTCGCGGCGATCTTGTCGAGCGGCATACCGGAAAAGAGACCAGCACCAATAGAAACCACCATCAAAGCAACAAAGGCGTGCATGCGCGCCTTCATCACTAAAAACAGCAGCAGCAATACCGAACCTACTGCTGTCAAAACTAGCGTTAATGTACTCAAAACTTACTGCCTTTTATTAATGACCTCGATGGTGCTGGCAACAACACCCTCCAGTGACTGATCGATATCAACCACTAAGACGTCTTTTTCGTCTTCACCCGGCTCCTGCAGCGCTTCAAACTGCGTCACCAGCATCTGGGTTTTGAAGAAGTGACCTTTACGCGCCTTCAGGCGGCTTTCAATCACCTCGAAATCCCCTTTCAGGTAGATGAAAGAGAGGTTCGGGTTGCCGTCACGCAGCAGATCGCGGTAGGTTTTTTTCAGCGCAGAGCAGACGATCAGGGAAACTTTATTGGTGCGCTGCATGGCAAACGCGGCATCGTTCAGCGCCTGTAACCACGGTTTACGGTCGTCGTCGTTCAGCGGCTCGCCGGAGGCCATCTTCATGATGTTGCTGCGCGGATGGAGGAAGTCGCCATCAAGAAACGCCGCATTAAGTTGATGCGCCACTTCGCTGGCCACGGCTGATTTCCCGCTACCGGAAACGCCCATCAGGACGTAGACGTGGTGATCATGATTAGTCGTGCTCAAAGGGTGTCCCTCAGTCAATTGTTACGGGTAACAGTTATCGGTAACATTGTCCTGCCGGGGCAAAAGAGAAGCAATATCCAAACGTGCGCGAAGTGAATAAGTGTGAGCTACTTCAAATTTGTCAGTTCAAATAGATCCACCCGGTGACAAGGTGAAACCTAAATCTAACATTTTCGGCGTAACCGTCTCGCCACGAATGCGCGCCAGCAGGCGTTCTGCGCCAATGCGGCCCATACGTTCACGCGGCGTCAGGACGCTCGCCAGACGCGGCTCCATCACCTGACCGATGTCATGGCCGTGGAAACCGGCGATCGCCATATCATCAGGGATCTTCAGCCCCAGACGCTGGCACTCAAACGCTGCGCCGACCGCAAGGTCATCGTTGGTACAGAAAATACCGTCCAGTTGCGGATACTCGCGTCGCGCCTGACGCATCAGCTCAATACCCGACGTATAGGAAGAGGACTGCTCCACCATCACGCTGTACGGGGTTAAGTTCGCGTCGAGCATCGCCTGCTCGTATCCCTTCTGTTTGATGATAGTACGTTCATCAAGACGCGCACCCAGATAGGCGATATGACGATGCCCGCGGGCGATAATGGCCGCCGTCATCTGGCGCGCCGCTTCGAAGTTATCAAAGCCGACGGCGATGTCGAGGCACGGCGACTGGCTGTCCATCAGCTCCACGACCGGAATACCGGCCACTTCAATCATTTTGAGCGTGCGGGCAGTGTGGGTACGTTCGGTTAAAATCAGGCCGTCAATGTTCCAGGAAAGCATCGATTCAAGACGTTCCTCTTCGAGTTCCGGCTTGTACCCGTAGTGGGCGAGCATGGTCTGGTAACCAAACGCATCGGTGACGCTTTCAATTCCACGTAATACTTCGGCGAAAACCTGGTTGGTCAAAGAAGGAAGCAGAACGCCCACCGCGCGGCTGGTCGCATTCGAGAGAATATCGGGTGCACGGTTGGGGATGTAACCCAGTTCATCAAGGGCAGCGGCAATCTTGCCACGTAACGCCACGGAAACCTGTTCCGGGTTACGTAAAAAACGGCTGACCGTCATTTTGGTCACACCGACGCGATCGGCGACATCCTGAAGTACGGGGCGTTTCTTTTTCATCGTCCTGAGAAATCTTGAAGTGAGAGATTCGCTCAGTTTACCACGGACAAAGCCCATCCTTCCCCTGTCAAAGGGAAGGATGGGGATTTATTTATGTTTTATTACACCGGCGGCAGGTCAAACAGCAGAATTTCGCTTTCGCTGTCGGCATGCACGGAGATCGCCTGCTCATCCCAGATGGCCAGACCATCGGCGGTTGTCGCTTTGGTGCCGTTGATGGACACCTCCCCTTTCACCACCTGGATCCAGACGCGGCGGTTAGCGGCAATCTGATGCACGGACTGTTCATCTTTCGCCAGCGCCCAGCGGTACAGCTCCATATCCTGATGCACTTTCAGGGAGCCTTCACGCGCATCCGGGGAGAGCACCAGCTGTTTACCCTGTTTGGCGTCGAAGCGGCGCTGCTCGTAGCGCGGCGTGATGCCGGTCTCTTCTGGAATGATCCAGATTTGATACAGGTGCAGTTTTTCCGTTTTGCTTGGGTTGTACTCGGAGTGACGCACCCCGGTACCCGCGCTCATAATCTGGAACTCGCCCGCCGGAACCTGCTCTTTGTTGCCCATGCTGTCCTGGTGCTCAACCGCGCCTTCCAGCACATAGGTCAGGATTTCCATGTCTTTGTGCGGGTGGGTACCAAAGCCCTGGCCTGCATCAATCACGTCGTCGTTAATCACCCGCAGTGCGGAGAAGCCCATGAAGTTCGGGTCGTAGTAGTCGGCAAACGAGAATGAATGCCATGAGTCCAGCCAGCCATGATTCGCGTGACCACGTTCGTTTGCTTTGCGTAAGTAGATCATTGTTTTCACCCTCAGTTCGTTTCGATGGAGTAAGTGTGGACGCAAACGGCCTGGGATCATAGAGGGTGAAAATTGACTCCTCTGTTCAAAAATTGTGAACAAGTTCAGAGGAGCCGTTTTTGCTTATTTTGCGAGGGTTACCGTGGCAGGAGAAGCCTGTCCGAAGGCCCGCTCAAGGATTTCGAGGTTGGTCAGAACGTCAGATTCCTTGACGTAATTCGCCGTGCCGTTTGTGAGGGTCTCAAACAGCGCATCATAGACGCGGCCATAGTCGCCGGTTTCCGGCTTAAGCGTTTCTTTGACCGTCACGCCCTCATCGTTCACATACTCCAGCACGCCCACGGAATCGTCCGCCGCAAAGCCAGGTTCACCGGGCATGATATTGGCCTTCAGGCTGGTCTCCTGCTGGTCGATACCGTATTTGATAAACGAACCTTTTGTGCCGTGAACGATAAATTTCGGGTAGTCGATCTTCACCAGGTGGCTGGTTTTGACGATGGCTTTAAGGTCGCCGTAGAACAGCTGGGCTTCGAAGGTATCGTCCGGGTTGGCTTTATTGCGCAGGCTGCGAATGTCATACGTCACGTGGTCCGGGCGGCCAAACAGGGAGATGATCTGGTCCATGGTGTGCACCCCCAGCCCGTAGAACGAACCATCCTGCGGCAGTCCGGGTTGCGTTTCCGCCACCGGGCGGTAGTAATCGAAGTGACTTTCGATCTCCACAATGTCGCCGAGCTTGCCGCTTTCAATCGCTTTTTTTGCCGTCAGGAAGCAGCTGTCAAAGCGACGGTTCTGATACGGCGTGACGGTCAACCCTTTACTTTTCGCCAGCGCGAACAGCGCTTTCGCTTCGGCGATGGTCGGGGTGAACGGCTTTTCTACCAGCACGTTTTTGCCCGCTTCCAGCGCGCGTTTCGCATAGTCAAAATGGCTGTCGGCGTGGGTGCAGACAACCACCAGCGTGACCTGCGGATCGTTAAGCACCTCATCGAGATCGCTGGTGAAATGGATGTGGGAGTACTGCGGAGACTGCTCCTCCGGCTTCGCGCGGCGGCGGTAGATATGGGCCACATGCCAGCTGTCTTTGCGGTTAAGGACATACGGCAGGTGATAGCGGGTGGTGCTTTTGCCAAATCCAATAAATGCACAGTGTAGTGTCATGGCTCAGTCCTTTTGGAAGGTTACTGAGTCTAACCATAACAAAAAAAAAGCCAGCTAAAAGCTGGCTAAAGTAATACTGGAAGCAATGTGAGCAATGTCGTGCTTTCAGGTTCCCGTAGCGGTCTTCCTGAATGCAGAGCAATAATAATCATTCTCATTCGCACTTGTCCAATACTTTTTGCAAAAAATAGCGGTTGACTCAAATTTTAAAGTCATTGATGTTGGAAGGGCCTTTTAACTGACTGAGGAACAAGGAATGAGTGAGATAGTGATACGCCACATCGAACCCAGCGATGCAGAAGCTTTACGTGACATCATGTCGCATCCTGATGTGTATCACGACACGCTACAGCTCCCTCATCCTTCTATGGAAATGTGGCACGAACGCGTTGCGACAAAACCAGGCCGGCGCCATCTCGTTGCCTGTCTGGACCAGCGCGTTATTGGACATATGGCACTGGACGTAATGGAAAACCCGCGTCGCAGCCATGTTGCCACATTCGGCATCAGCGTGGCTGCGGATATGCAGGGACGCGGCGTAGGCCGCAGGCTCATGAGCGAGATGATCAACCTGTGTGACAACTGGTTGCGTATTGAACGTATCGAACTGACGGTCTTTGCCGATAACCCCTCGGCAGTTGCCCTCTATAAAAATTTTGGTTTTGAAATCGAAGGAACCGGCAAGAAATTTGCCCTGCGCAACGGCGAATATGTGGACGCGTATTATATGGCGAGAATGAAGTAATGATTTGCCGGGTGGCGGCTTCGCCTTACCCGGCCTACGTTCGTGCAGTTGTAGGCCCGGTAAGCGCAGCGCCACCGGGCAACACATCAATACCCCGCCGTCAAATCATCCACCGAACGCGGATCTGATGCGCCAAACAGCGCTCCGTCCGGCCCCACCATAATGCTCTGGGTGCTGCCCATCGCCTCTTTCACCGCCACCTTCTGCCCACGCTGCTCAAGCAGTTTAATGGTGTCCGGGCTAAAGCCCTTCTCGACGCGCAGCTCGTCCGGCAGCCACTGGTGGTGGAAACGCGGGGCGTTAGTCGCTTCGGCGACGTTCATCCCAAAGTCGATACTGTTTACCACCATCTGTAATACGGTGGTGATAATCCGGCTGCCGCCCGGGCTACCGGTTACCAGCCAGGTTTTGCCCTCTTTCACCACGATGGTGGGCGACATGGACGACAGCGGACGTTTCTTCGGCCCTACCGCATTCGCATCGCCGCCGACCAGCCCGTAGACGTTCGGCACGCCCGGCTTGGCGGAGAAGTCATCCATCTCGTTGTTCAGCAGAATGCCGCTGTTGCCCGCCACAATCCCGGTGCCGAAGGTGGTGTTGAGCGTATAGGTCACCGCCACCGCGTTACCGTCTTTATCCACCACCGAGAAGTGGGTGGTCTGGTTGCTTTCATACGGCGCCAGCTTGCCGGGACGGATCTCGCTCGACGGCTTGGCCTTGTTGATATCAATCTGATCGGCAATGGATTTGGCGTACGCCTTGTTGGTCAGCGCCTGCCACGGCACCTTCACGAAGTCCGGGTCGCCGAGATATTCCGAGCGGTCAGCGTAGGCGCGTTTTTCCGCTTCCGCCATTATCTGCATGGCATCCGCGCTGCCGAAGCCGAACTTGTGCATATCGAAGTTTTCAAGAATGTTGAGGATCTGCACGATGTGAATGCCCCCGGAAGACGGCGGCGGCATGGAGAAGACCTCGTACCCGCGGTAGGTGCCGCTAATCGGCTCGCGCTCCACCGCCCTGTAGTCCGCCAGATCCGCTTTGGTGATGAGCCCGCCGTTCTTCTGCATCTCTTGTGCAATCTGGTCGGCAATCGCCCCTTTGTAGAAAGCGTCCGGACCGTGCTCCGCAATCAGCTCCAGGCTTTTGGCGAGGTTCTTCTGCACCAGCTTATCGCCCTTCTTCAGCGGTTCACCGTCTTTCCAGAAGATCGCCTTACTGTTTTCGTGATTCGGAATGACTTCGCTGCCGTAGGTTTTGAGGTCGTCTGCCAGGGCGTCATTCACCACAAAGCCCTCCCGCGCCAGCTTGATAGCAGGCTGAACCACCTTGTTCAGCGGCATCGTGCCGTATTTTTCCAGCGCCAACGAGAAGCCCGCAACGGTGCCCGGCGTGCCGGAGGCCAGGTGCGAGGTCAGGGATTTTTTACTGTCCGGGTTGCCCTGGTCATCGAGGAACATGTCCCGTGACGCCTGAGAAGGCGCCATTTCACGGAAGTCGATGGCGGCGGTTTTCCCGTCTTTGGTGCGCAGCATCATAAAGCCGCCGCCGCCCAGGTTCCCCGCCTGCGGGTGCGTCACCGCCAGCGCATAGCCGACAGCGACCGCCGCATCCACCGCGTTACCGCCCTGCCTGAGAATATCAACACCCACGCGGGTCGCCAGCGCATCCACCGACGCCACCATGCCGTGGGTTGCCCGCACGGGATGAAAGACATCTTCCTCCACGCCGTAAGAGACCGGAGGCGCCGCGGGCGGGTTGGCCGCCACGCTAAATGTACCGCCTGCCATCAGCGCGGCGAGGGCGACCCAGCGCAAAAACGTTGGTTTCATCATTATTGTTCTCCAGGTGAAGGGATCCATATTCCCCGCTTAAGCCTGGTTCACAACTCCTAAAAAATCATCGTCATGGTGAAATCAGGGTAAACTTAAGAGAGACCTCAAAAGGAGGAAATGACAATGAAACGCTTATTGATTCTTACGGCGCTGATCCCGTTTGCCGCGCTCGCACAGCCACTCAATACGATGAATAACCCGAACCAGCCGGGTTACGTTATCCCGAGCCAGCAGCGTATGCAGACCGAGATGATGAGCCAGCAACAGCAGCAAAAAGGGATGCTGAATCAGCAGCTGAGAACGCAGACCCAGATGCAGCAGCAAAGCCTGCAAAATCAGATGAACGCCAACACCCAGCGCGTGCAGCAGGGGCAGGTGCGCGAGCAGCCGCTGCCGAACAGAAACGGCGGAATGTTAGGTGGGATGACCTCGTCAGGCAGCGGACAGCAGCATATGCTGCCGCCGCAGTCGAATGGCAGTATGCTTAATCCGCAGAACTAAAGTCCGGGCCGATCAAGTCAATCGCATCGGTACAGATGCTGTCCACGCCCCAGCGCAGCAGTTCGGCTGCACGCTGGGGTTTATTGACGGTGTAAACCAGAATATGCAGACCCGCGTCTTTCAGCACCTTCACCCGCGCCTCATCCAGCAGCTTGTGATTAAGATGAATAGAGACACACGCTAAGCGCGTCGTCAGCTCACGCCAGTCCTCGCGCCACTCGTCCAGCAATAGCCCGCGCGGCAGTTCCGGCGCTGCGGCCTGTGCGGCCTCCAGCGCATCGATTTCAAATGATGACAGCAGCGGCGCGGTCATCCCTTCCCACAGCTCGCGCGCGGCAAGGGCAATCACTTTGCCGGTCAGCGGCCCGGTGCCGGTGGTCGGTTTGATTTCGATATTGGCCATCATGCCGTGCTGGCGACAGCGGTCGGCCACTTCCGCCAGCAGCGGCAGCGGTTCGCCTTTGAATTCGCCGCTGTACCAGCTTCCGGCGTCGACCTTCAGCAGATCGCGCCACGGCAGCTCGCCCGCCACGCCCCAGCCGTTGCTGGTGCGTTCGAGGTTATCGTCATGCAGCAGGAAAATCTCGCCGTCTTTCGACAGCTTGGCGTCGAACTCGATCATGGTGTGGCCGTAACGCGCGCCAACATCAATCGCCGCCAGGGTGTTCTCCGGCGCCAGCTTACCGCCGCCGCGGTGGGCGACGACGTGGGGATAAGGCCAGTTGCTCATACTCGTTGTCCTGTTTCACCGTCAAAAAGGTGCAGATGATTTTCCGGCAGGTGCAGCCACAGCGTGCTGCCTGCTTTCGGGCGCTCCTGATGCGCCAGACGCACCACCATCTTTTGCTCGCCCCAGCGCCCGTGCGCCAGGTTATCTGCACCTAACATCTCCAGCGTGTCCATCACCAGCGGCACGCCGCCTTCCGCCTGAGAGGTTAAACCGATATGTTCCGGGCGGATACCGAGCGTCATCTTACGCCCGGCGTAGCCACGATAGTACCAGTTGATCGGCAATGCCATCCCGCTTTCCAGCTCAAAGTGCGTGCCCGTGCTGCTGATGCGCCCTTCGAGCAGGTTCATCGCCGGGCTGCCGATAAAGCTCGCCACAAAGCGGGTGGCCGGTTTCTCGTAGACTTCCACGGGGGTACCAATCTGCTCGGCAACGCCTTTGTTCATCACCATCACGCGCTGAGCGAGGGTCATGGCCTCAACCTGATCGTGGGTAACGTACAGTGACGTGGTTTTCAGACGACGGTGCAGCTGCTGCAGCTCAAGACGCATCTGCACGCGCAGCTTGGCGTCGAGGTTAGAGAGCGGCTCGTCGAAGAGGAATACCGCCGGATCGCGCACGATGGCGCGCCCCATCGCCACGCGCTGGCGCTGGCCGCCGGAGAGTTCGCGCGGGCGGCGCTTGAGCAGGCCGTCCAGCTCCAGAATGCGCGCCGCTTCTTTCACGCGCTCCTCAATATGGCCTTTGCCCATGCCGCGGATTTTCAGCCCCCAGGCCATGTTCTCCTCCACGCTCATGTGCGGGTAGAGAGCGTAGTTCTGGAACACCATCGCGATGCCCCTGTCTTTCGGCTCCATCTCGGTGACGCGCTGGCGGTCAATCCAGATATCCCCGGACGTCACGCGCTCCAGCCCCGCCACCATGCGCAGCAGCGTAGATTTGCCGCAGCCGGACGGGCCGACCATCACGATAAACTCCCCGTCCGCCACGTCGAGCGTCAGCGGCTGAATCACCTGGGTTTTGCCGTCCCAGCTTTTGGTTACTGCCTGAAGTTTTAAACCTGCCATCTTATTTCTCGCTATCGACCAGGCCGCGGACAAACGCGCGCTGCATGGCTAAAACAATGACTACGGGTGGGATTAGGGTGAGCAGCATCGCCGCCATCACCTGGTTCCAGAGGGTGGTGCCTTCGCCGGTGGCAATCATGCCTTTGATGCCCGCCACGGCGGTGCCGAGATTGACGTCCTGAATAATCAGCAGCGGCCACAGGTACTGGTTCCAGCCGTAGATAAAGGTGATCACAAACAGCGCCGCAAGGTTGGTTTTCGACAGCGGCAGCACGATGTCGCGGAAGAAGCGCATCGGCGACGCGCCGTCGATGCGCGCGGCTTCAATCAGCTCGTCCGGCAGGGTCATAAAGAACTGGCGGAACAGGAAGGTGGCGGTCGCCGAGGCCATCAGCGGCAGGGTTAGGCCCGCGTAGCTGTCGAGCATCTTCAGGTTGGCGATCACTTCCACCGTCGGGAAGATACGCACCTCCACCGGCAGCATCAGGGTAATGAAGATCATCCAGAAGAAGAGGTTGCGCAGCGGAAAGCGGAACCAGACGATGGCGAAGGCCGAGAGCATCGACACCGTAATTTTGCCGACGGTGATGCCAAACGCCATGATGAAGCTGTTGAGCATCATCAGCCAGAACGGCGCGCTGTTGGCGCCCACGCCCTTGGTCCAGATGGTCTTCATGTTCTCGAACAGATGTGTGCCTGGGATCAGCGTCATCGGCGTATCGAACACCGCTTTGGTGTCCAGCGTGGCGGCGACAAAGGCCACGTACAGCGGGAAGAGGATGACGATAATCCCCAGAATCAGCATGGTATGGCTGAAAATCGTCAGCCCGCGACGGTTCTCAATCATTGGTAGCGCACCTTACTTTCAACATAGCGGAACTGCACCACCGTGAGGATGATGACGAGGAACATCAGCACCACCGACTGCGCGGCGGAGGCCGAGAGATCCAGCCCGGCGAAGCCTTCGCGGTAGATCTTATAGATAAGCGTGGTGGTCGCCTGCACCGGACCGCCTGCGGTGGCCGCATCGATCACCGGGAAGGTGTCGAAGAAGGCGTACACGAGGTTAACCACCAGCAGGAAGAAGCTCACCGGGGCAATCAGCGGCAGCGACAGCCTGAAGAAGCGACGAATCGGCCCTGCGCCGTCAATGGCGGCGGCCTCCACCAGCGAACGCGGGATGGACTGCAGCGCGGCAAAGAAGAACAGGAAGTTGTAGCTGATCTGCTTCCACACCGAGGCGAACACCACCAGGAACATGGCCTGACCGCTGTTCTGGGCGTGGTTCCAGTCGTAGCCGAACTCTGCCAGGAAATGGGTAATCAACCCGCGACCGG
The DNA here is from genome assembly GCF_000805795.1 of Enterobacter sp. FB. Lineage (NCBI taxonomy): Bacteria > Pseudomonadati > Pseudomonadota > Gammaproteobacteria > Enterobacterales > Enterobacteriaceae > Enterobacter > Enterobacter sp. FB. Next base: position 92,298 of record NZ_JSZC01000014.1, read on the forward strand.
GGTTAAACAGGAAAATCCACAGGACGGCGGCGACGGCGGGTGCCACGGCGTACGGCAGCAGCATCAGGGTCTGATACAGGCGGCTGCCGCGCACCACGTAATCCACCAGCGCGGCGAAAAACAGCGAGGCAACCAGACCGCTGACGGTCACCAGCGCGCTGAACCTGATCGTCGTCCAGAAGGCGTCCAGGTAGTAGCCGTCATGGAACAGCGCGGTAAAGTTGTCCAGCCCGACAAACTGGCTGGAGAGCCCGAACGGATCGACGCTTTGTACCGAGTACCACAGCGCTTCGCCCGCAGGCCAGATAAAGAAGATAACGGTGATGACCAGCTGAGGCGCGACCAGCAGGTACGGCAGCCAGCGGGAGCGAAACACCGGACGGGATGAGGACATGGAGATTTGATTCCTGAACAATGCCGGGTGGCGGCTACGCCTTACCCGGCCTGGATGGGGCACATCGTAGGCCCGGTAAGCGCAGCGCCACCGGGCGAATCACGGATTACGATTTCGTCGACTGCTCAAAGCGGCGCAGCAGCTGATTCCCGCGCTCTACCGCGGAATCCAGCGCCTGCTGTGGCGTTTTCTTCCCGGTCCAGACGCTTTCCAGCTCTTCATCCACGATGGTGCGGATCTGCGGCATGTTGCCCAGGCGCAGGCCTTTGGTGAACGGCAACGGCGGCTTGTTCAGCATCTGACGCGTCGCGATATCCGCGCCCGGGTTCTTGCTGTAGAAGCCCTGCTCGCGGGTCAGGTCATACGCGGCTTTGGTGATCGGCAGGTAGCCAGTCTTCTGGTGCCATTCGGCGGCGTTTTCCGGCTTCGCCAGGAAGTCGAGGAACTCGGCCACGCCTTTATAGGTGCCCTTGTCTTTACCCTGCATCACCCACAGGCTCGCCCCGCCGATGATGGCGTTCTGCGGCGCGCCCTTCACGTCGGCATCGTACGGCATCATGCCCACGCCGTAGTTGAATTTGGCGTAGTGACGGATATCCGCCAGCGAGCCGGAAGAGGCGGTGGTAATGGCGCAGTCGCCGTTATAGAACTTCTCGGTGGATTCGTCTTTACGCCCGAAGTAGCTGAAGTCGCCCTTCTTGTTCAGTGCTTCCAGCAGCGCGATGTGCTTCACCTGCTCCGGCTTGTTAAACTCCAGTACCGCGTCGGTGCCGTCGAAGCCGTTGTTTTTGGTCGCCACCGGCAGGCCATGCCAGGCGCTGAAGTTTTCGATCTGGATCCAGCCCTGCCAGCCGCTGGCGTAGCCGCACTTCATTCCCGCCGCTTTCAGCTTCGCGGTGTATTCGGCCAGGTCCTGCCAGGTTTTTGGCGGCTGCTCCGGGTCTAAACCGGCTTTCTTGAAGGCGTCTTTGTTGTAGTACAGCACCGGCGTGGAGCTGTTAAACGGCTGAGACAGCAGATGTCCGGTTTTGGAATCGGTGTAGTAACCCGCTACGGTTGGCACGAACTGGGATTCATCGAAGTTAATACCCGCTTCTTTGAACACTTCATAGACCGGCTTGATGGCTTTGGAGGCCATCATGGTGGCGGTGCCCACTTCATAAACCTGTAACAGTGCAGGCGCGTTGCCGGTACGGAAGGCGGCAATGCCCGCGCTCAGGCTCTGCTCGTAGTTGCCTTTGTACACCGGCACAATTTTGTAATCCGGATGGGTGTCGTTGAAACGCTGCGCCAGGGAGTCAACTTCTTTACCCAACTCCCCTTCCATGGAATGCCAGAACGGAATGGTCGTCACAGCCATTGCGTTCGTCGCAAAAGCCAGACCCAATGCCAGACCCAAAGCTGTGTGTCGTAACGATGTCATTGTCATCTCTCTTATTGTGCCGGATGCGCGATATCACGCGTTTTATGCTCGCGAGGTAACATGACATGCTCGAATGACAGAAAAATAACTGTTTGTTTACAGATAAGTGACAGCAAAGGGTCAGGGGGATGATGGTTGTGTGAAGGGGTGTAGTGGTTAAAAAAGCCGGGTGGCGGCTACGCCTTACCCGGCCTACTCGATCCCTGTAGGCCCGGTAAGCGCTGCGCCACCGGGCGATACAGACGGCTCAGCCGCCCAGGTAAGCGCTCCGCACCGCTTCGTTCGCCAGCAGCGCATCGCCGGTGTCTTCCAGCACCACGCGGCCGTTCTCCAGCACGTAGCCACGGTCAGCGAGCTTCAGCGCCTGGTTGGCGTTCTGCTCGACGAGGAAGATGGTCATCCCCTCTTTACGCAGCTGCTCAATGGTGTCGAAAATCTGCTGGATGATGATCGGCGCCAGGCCGAGCGACGGCTCATCCAGCAGCAGCAGGCGCGGCTGGCTCATCAGCGCGCGGCCGATCGCCAGCATCTGCTGTTCACCGCCTGACATGGTGCCTGCACGCTGGATGCGGCGCTCCCACAGGCGCGGGAAGAGTTCGTACACCCACTTGATGCGGGTCTGGTATTCATCGCGGTGGGCGAAGAAGCCGCCCATCGCCAGGTTCTCTTCCACCGTCATACGCGAGAACACGCGACGCCCTTCCGGAACAATCGCCACCGCCTCGCGCATGATTCTGGCGGTCTGCCAGTCGGTAATGTCTTTGCCGTCAAACACAATCCGCCCGCTGGTGGCGCGCGGGTCACCGCACAAGGTGCCGAGCAGCGTGGTTTTACCCGCGCCGTTGGCGCCAATCAGGGTGACGATTTCACCCTGGTTGATATGCAGGCTGACGTCGTGCAGCGCCTGGATCTTGCCGTAGTGCGCATTGACCTTGTCGAACGTTAACATCGCTTTTTCCATCTTATGCCTCACCCAGGTATGCGCGGATCACGTCCGGGTTGTTGCGGATCTCTTCCGGCGTGCCGTTTGCCAGCGGCGTACCCTGGTTAACCACGTAGATACGGTCGGAAATGCCCATCACCAGCTTCATGTCATGCTCAATCAGCAGAATGGTGGTGTCGTGATGATCGCGCAGTTCGGCAATCAGCTCGTCCAGCTCTTTGGTCTCTTTCGGGTTGAGGCCCGCCGCCGGTTCGTCGAGCATGAGGATTTCCGGCTGCGTCACCATGCAGCGCACAATCTCCAGGCGACGCTGATCGCCGTAGGCCAGGTTGCTCGCCTGACGGTTGGCGTGCTGCAGCAGGCCAATGCGGTCGAGCCAGGTGGCGGCGCGATCGAGCGCTTCATCCTGGGCGCGGCGGAAGGCCGGGGTTTTCAACAGGCCGGAGAACAGCCCGGTTTTCAGCTGCTGATGCTGCGCCACCAGCAGGTTCTCAATCACCGTCATCTCGCGGAACAGACGCACGTGCTGGAAGGTACGCACCACGCCCATGCGGGCAATCTGCTGGCCCGGCAGCCCTTCAAGATGCTGATCGCGCAGCATGATGGTGCCGCCCGTCGGCTTGTAGAAGCCGGTCAGGCAGTTAAAGACCGTGGTTTTCCCCGCACCGTTCGGGCCAATCAGGGAGACAATCTCTTTCTTGTGCAGATCCAGATTCACGTTGTTGACCGCCAGCAAGCCGCCAAAACGCATCATCAGACCGTTAACGGATAATAATGGCTGACTCATGCCTGCTCTCCTTTCGCTTGCCCGTTCTTCAGCTTCAGCTGTGGACGGGTCATCGGCAGCAAGCCCTGCGGACGCCAGATCATCATCAGCACCATCAAACCACCCAGCATTAACATGCTGTATTCGTTAAAGTCGCGCATCAGCTCGCGCGAGACCACCAGCAGGATGGCCGCCAGGATAACGGCGAACTGCGAGCCCATCCCGCCCAGCACCACAATCGCCAGCACAAAGGCGGATTCGGCAAAGGTGAACGATTCCGGGCTGACGAAGCCCTGACGCGCGGCAAACAGCGTTCCGGCGAAACCGGCAAACGCGGCGCTGATGGTGAACGCGGTCAGCTTGATGCGGGTCGGGTTCAGGCCCAGGGAACGGCAGGCAATCTCATCTTCGCGCAGCGCTTCCCACGCGCGGCCCAGCGGCATGCGCAGCAGGCGGTTAATCACGAACAGGGTGATGACCACCAGCAGCAGCGCCACCAGATAGAGCCAGATGACGCGATCGGACGGGTCATACTTCACGCCGAAGAAGTTACTGAAGGTGTCCCAGCCGCCTTCGCGGGCGGTGCGGCTGAACTCCAGGCCGAAGAAGGTCGGTTTCGGGATCTGGCTGATGCCGTTCGGGCCGCCGGTCACTTCGGTGTTGTTCAGCAGCAGGATACGGACGATTTCACCGAAGCCTAAGGTCACAATCGCCAGGTAGTCACCGCGCAGGCGCAGCACCGGGAAACCGAGCAGGAAGCCTGCGGCGGCAGAGACCAGCCCCGCCAGCGGCAGGCAGGTCCAGAAGCCGAGCCCGTAATAGTGGTTCAGCAGCGCGAAGGTGTAGGCACCGATGGCGTAGAAGCCGCCGTAGCCCAGCACCAGCAGACCTGAGAGCCCCACCACCACGTTCAGACCGAGACCGAGGATTACGTAGATCATGGTCAGGGTAGCGATATCCACGGTTCCACGAGACACCACGAACGGCCACGCCACGGCAGCCACCAGCAGCGCCACGAGGAACAGCTTCTGCTTAACGGTAGACCCGTCGATGGCCGGCAGGACGAATTTCGGCCCGGAGACGTTTTTCAGCGACTTCTGGAACAGCGGACGCAGCAGCTGGAACAGGAACACGACGGCGGTACCGATAAACACCCACTGCCAGCGGATGTCGGGGGCGGTATCCACCACCAGTTTGGTGCCATTCAGCTCAAGCTGGACGCCCATAAAGACGCCCGCCAGCACGAAGAACATGGCGGCAGAGAGCAGCGCCATTGCAAAATGCATCGGTTTCATACTTTCTCTACCTCCGGACGGCCCAGAATACCGGTAGGCATGACCAGCAGAACCAGAATCAGCAGGGCAAACGACACCACGTCTTTATATTCCGTGCTCAGGTACGCCGAAGAGAGCGCTTCCGCCACGCCCAGGATCAGGCCGCCAATCATCGCGCCCGGAATACTGCCGATACCGCCCAGCACCGCCGCGGTAAAAGCTTTCATCCCGGCCATAAAGCCGATGTACGGGTTGATCACGCCGTAGAACTGGCCGAGCAGCACGCCTGCGACGGCAGCCATCGCGGCGCCAATCACGAAGGTCAGGGCAATCACGCGGTCGGTGTTGATGCCGAGCAGGCTCGCCATCTTCAGGTCTTCTGCGCACGCGCGGCAGGCGCGTCCCATCCGCGAGTAGCGGATGAACAGCGTCAGGGCCAGCATCGCAATAAAGGTCACGACCCAGATAACCAGCTGCATGGTGGTGATAGAGGCCGCGAAGTTTTCGCTGGCTCCCACAATCCACTGGCCGTTAAACAGGCTTGGCAGCGCCACGTCGCGCGAGCCTTCGGTCAGGCTGACGTAGTTTTGCAGGAAGATCGACATCCCGATGGCGGAAATCAGTGCAATCAGACGCTTGGAGCTGCGCACCGGCCGGTAGGCCACGCGCTCGATGCTCCAGCCGTAGGCGCTGGCAATCACAATCGCGCCGACAAACCCGGCGGCGACCAGCAGCCAGCTGCTGTCGATGCCCATCATCATCAGGGCGGCGATAATCATAAAGGAGACATAGCTACCGATCATGTAGACCTCGCCGTGGGCGAAGTTGATCATGCCGATAATGCCGTAAACCATCGTATAGCCGATGGCGATCAGCGCGTAGGTGCTTCCCAGCGTGACGCCGTTAAACATCTGCTGCAGGAAATAGAGAAACTGCTCGGACATATGCAAACCTTTTTATACCCGCCCGTCATGCCGGGCGGTGGGATAATTATTTGGCGGCCGAAGACGAACCGTCGGCGTGCCACTTAAAGACACCAAACTCAAATCCCTTCAGATCGCCTTTCTCATCCCAGTTCAGCGGCCCAATCACGGTGTTCGCCCCGTGTGCTTTTAAATCTTTCACCAGATCCAGCGGTTCTTTGCTGCCGGTACGATCCAGCGCGGTGGCCAGAGACTGTACGGCGGCATAGGTGATCCAGACGTACGGACCACTCGGATCTTTCTTCTGCGCCTTGAGCGCATCCACGATAGCCTTGTTGGCCGGATCCTGGTCATAGCGTTTTGGCATCGTCACCAGCATGCCTTCGGCAGAATCCCCGGCGATGTTGGACAGGGAGGCATTGCCCACGCCCTCTGGCCCCATAAACTGAGTTTTCAGACCGGTAGCGCGCGCCTGACGCAACATCTGCCCCATCTCCGGGTAGTAGCCGCCGTAGTAAACAAAGTCGATATTCTCTTTTTGCAGACGGGCGATCAGCGCGGAGAAGTCTTTCTCACCGGCGGTAATGCCGTCGAAGAAGACGATGTTCGCGCCGCCTTTTTTCAGGCCGTCCTGAACGGAGCGCGCCAGGCCTTCGCCGTACTGCTGCTTGTCATGAATAATGGCGATACGCTGCGGCTTGACGGTTTCAAGGATGTATTTGGCGGCGGTAGGCCCCTGAGAGGAGTCCAGACCAGCGGTGCGCATGATGTGCTGGTAGCCGCGCTGGGTCAGCTCAGGGTTAGTGGCGCCAGGGGTGATCATCAGAATGCCTTCGTCTTCGTAGATGTCAGACGCGGGCTGGGTGGACGATGAGCACAGGTGGCCGATCACATACTGGATGCCATCGTTGACGATTTTGTTGGCGACCGCGACGGCCTGTTTCGGATCGCAGGCGTCGTCATACTCCACGCCCACCAGCTTGTCGCCCTTGATGCCGCCCTTAGCGTTGATGTCTTTGATGGCCTGGCGCGCACCGTTGAACTCCATGTCACCCCACTGGGCAACAGGGCCGGACATCGCACCCACTACCGCAACTTTTATGTCTTCCGCCATGGCGGCATGCGAGATCGACAGTGCGACCATCCCCGCGATTAACGTCTTCGCGTTCCTTTTCATCTCTGAATCCCCATTCGTGATGTCGTGTTTATATTTTGTTTTATTATGGTTAAAAAGCATTCTGTACTTTTAATGAACAACGCTATTTTTACCAGTGCCTTTAATGGTTTAGCGCAGGTTTTTGTCAAAAACCAGACTAAAATCTCTATTTTTCAGGCGATTAAGCAAAGATAATATTCTGAAATCAGGCAGAGATAAACAAATAAAAGTGCAGTTTGCAGCATAAAATAACGGTACAAAGCGCCGAATAAATCACTGCCATTCAGGTTAAAATCCTGCTTATTTTTCGATCCATGTGTTTTCAAACTGCCCAACGCGTTGCCAAAAAACTAATCACCTGGCAAACGGCGATAAAAAGAGGAAGCCGCTGAGCGAATAAATTGAGTACACTGCCTCTACTCAATTTGATTTGGACAAGCAGCTAATGAAACTGACTATCGTGCGTCTGGTGACCTTTAGCGACCAGGATCATATCGACCTGGGCAAGATCTGGCCGGAATATTCCCCTTCGTCGCTGGCCGTCGACGAAAATCACCGTATCTATGCCGCGCGCTTTAACGAGCGTCTTCTGGCCGCCGTTCGCGTAACGCTGAGCGGCACGGAAGGGGCGCTGGACTCGCTGCGCGTGCGTGACGTGACCCGCCGTCGCGGCGTGGGGCAGTATTTAATTGAAGAAGTGCTCCGCGAAAACCCGGGCGTGACCTCATGGTGGATGGCCGACGTGGGCGTGGAAGACCGCGGCGTGATGGCGGCGTTTATGCAGGCGTTAGGGTTTACGGCGCAGGAGAGCGGGTGGGAGAAGCGCTAAAAGAAAGCCGGGTGGCGGCTGCGCCTTGCCCGGCCTACAATTTCTACCGCATTTTCCCAAGCATTTCGTGTTGCAGGAAGGCGGCAAGTTATGAAATCCCCGGGAGCTTACATAAGTAAGCGACCGGGGTTGAATAACGCAGCCAACGCACCTGCGCGCGAAAGGCGACGGGAATATTATTTGGCGTCTGTCGCCGTGCCGTTCGCATGCCAGTCAAACACGCCGAACTCGAAGCCCTTCAGGTCGCCTTTCGTGTCCCAGGAGAGAGGCCCCATAACGGTTTCGACGGTGTTCGCTTTCAGCCAGGTGGCAATCTCAGCCGGATCGGCTGACTGGTTCAGGCCCGCCTGCAGCGACTGCAGCGCCGCGTAGGTGGTCCAGACGAACGCGCCGCTTGGATCCTGTTTCTTCGCCTTGATGGCATCTACGATAGGTTTGTTCGCAGGGACCTGGTCGTAGTTCTTCGGTTTGGTCACCAGCAGGCCTTCGGCGGATTCACCCGCGATGTTAGACAGAGAAACGTTCGCCACCCCTTCCGGGCCCATGAACTGGGTTTTCAGACCGGCTGCGCGCGCCTGGCGCAGGATCTGGCCCATTTCCGGGTGGTAGCCGCCGTAGTAAACAAAGTCGATATTCTCTTTCTTCAGACGCGCAACCAGCGTGGAGAAGTCTTTCTCACCGGCGGTGATCCCGTCGAAGAACACCACGTCGGCATTGGCTTTCTTAAGGTTGTCCTGCACTGAACGCGCCAGACCTTCACCGTACTGCTGCTTGTCATGAACAATGGCAATGCGTTTCGGCTTCACTTTTTCAACGATGTATTTCGCCGCGGTTGGGCCCTGGTCAGAGTCCAGACCGGTGGTGCGCAGGGTCAGCTTGTAACCGCGTGCGGTCAGCTCTGGTGCGGTCGCCGCCGGGGTGATCATCAGAATACCTTCGTCTTCGTAGATGTCAGACGCCGGCTGGGTAGAGGAAGAGCACAGGTGACCGATAACGTATTTGATCCCGTCGTTCACCACTTTGTTCGCGACCGCGACCGCCTGTTTCGGGTCACAGGCATCATCATATTTTACGATCTGCAGTTTTTCGCCCTTGATACCGCCCTTAGCGTTAATGTCTGCAACCGCCTGTTCTGCGCCAGTAAACTCCTGGTCGCCGTACTGCGCTACCGGACCGGACATGGCGCCAACCACAGCCACTTTGATGTCTGCCTGCGCCATGGTGCTGAATGCCAACGCGATACATCCTGCCAGTAACGCTTTACCCTTCATGTTCATCCTGAGATTCCCCATTATTATGGTTATTACGATTGTTGTGATGTTGTTGTGCAGCGCTTTATTTCAGTTATAGGTGTGCTGTTCGCGCTTTTTCAGCATACTCTGCTAAAACATACCCCATTTTTATGATTTTGGAATAGCAAATTTGAAATGAATATATGATAAGCCCGGCAGAGAGTTCCGCCGGGCATGTGGCTTTAACGTGTCAGCGACGCGGAGATAATGTCCAGCGCTTTACGGAACTGCACTTCGGGAATCGTCAGCGGATAGAGGAAACGAATGACGTTGCCGTAGACGCCGCAGCTCAGAAGCAGCAGACCTTCCTGCAATGCACGCTCCTGCACCTGGCGGGTAAATTCCGGCGCAGGCTGACCCGTTTGCGGATCGTTAAACTCCACCGCCACCATCGAGCCCTGCGCGCGAATATCCGCGATATACGGGCAGTGTTCCTTCGCCTTGTTCAACACTTCCACCAGGTGATGGCCAAGATGCGCCGATCGCGTGCAGAGATCTTCCTCATCAATCACGTCCAGCACGGCGTGCGCCGCCGCAATCGCCAGCGGGTTACCCGCGTAGGTACCGCCCAGCCCACCCGGCGCGGGGGCATCCATCACTTCAGCACGGCCCGACACCGCCGAGAGCGGCATCCCACCCGCCAGGCTTTTCGCCATAGTGATCAGATCGGGCTTCACGCAGTGGTGTTCCATCGAGAACAGCTTGCCGGTGCGGGCGAAACCGCTTTGCACCTCGTCGGCAATCAGCAAAATGCCGTGGGTATCGCACAGGGCGCGCAGCGCCTGCATAAAATCAGCCGGGGCGATGTTGAAACCACCCTCTCCCTGAACCGGTTCGAGAATAATCGCCGCGACCTGGTCAGGGGCAATATCCGCTTTAAAGATGCGTTCCAGGCTTTTCAACGCTTCCGCCGTGCTGACGCCGTGCAGTTCATTCGGATACTGGGCGTGATACACCGAGCCGGGGAAGGGTCCGAACCCGAGCTTGTACGGCGCAACTTTGCCGGTCAGCGCCATGGTCATAAAGGTGCGGCCGTGGAACGCGCCGCCGAAGGTGATAAGGCCGGGACGTCTGGTAAAGGCGCGGGCAATTTTCACCGCGTTTTCGACCGCCTCAGCCCCCGTCGAGAAGAACGCGGTTTTGGCCGGGCCGTCAATCGGCACGCGCTGGTTGATGCGCTCGGCAAGCGCCACGTAGCCTTCGTACGGCACAATCTGGTAGGCCGTGTGGGTAAACGCGTGGAGTTGTTTTTCGATGGCGGAAATAACTTTGGGATGGCGATGGCCGGTATTCAGCACCGCGATCCCGGCGGCGAAGTCGATGTACTCATTGCCTTCCACGTCCCACACCGTGGCGTTTTCGGCTTTATCGGCATAGAAGTTACACATCACGCCGATGCCGCGCGGCGTCGCCTGTAACCGCCGGTCGTTCAGTTCGTTGTTTTTCACCCTGTCCCCCTGAGAAAGTCGCCTGCTTAGCGCATCAGTAAGTGTTTGCCAGGGGGAGGGAATTCGCCAGAGCGGGCGCTAAAAAAACAAAACCCCCAGACTCTCATCCAGGGGTTCTCGGTGTACTTCGCGTTAATTACGCTTCGATAGCGGCGCGAAGTTTCTTCATGGCGTTCTTTTCAAGCTGACGGACACGTTCCGCAGAGACGCCGTAGCGGTCGGCCAGCTCCTGCAGCGTGGACTTGTTGTCTTCGTCCAGCCAGCGGGCGCGGATAATATCCTGGCTACGTTCGTCGAGGCCTTCCATCGCATAGCTCAGCTTGTTCGCGGCCTGATCTTCCCAGTTGTCCTCTTCGATGCCGTCGGCAAAGTTAGAGGTTTTATCCTGCAGATACAGAACCGGTGCCATCGGCTGGCTGTCAGATGCGTCGTCGTCGGAGGACATGTCAAAAGTCATGTCCTGCGCGGCCATACGGGATTCCATCTCACGCACGTCTTTGCTGGAAACACCCAGCTCGCGCGCCACCATTTCCACTTCATCCTGATTAAACCAGCCCAGACGCTGCTTGGTTTTACGCAGGTTGAAGAACAGTTTGCGTTGCGCTTTTGTCGTGGCGACTTTCACGATACGCCAGTTGCGCAGCACGTATTCATGAATTTCTGCTTTGATCCAGTGGACGGCGAAGGAGACCAGTCGCACACCCACTTCCGGGTTAAAGCGACGCACAGCCTTCATCAGGCCGATGTTACCTTCCTGAATCAAGTCCGCCTGCGGCAGGCCATAGCCCGCATAATTACGAGCAATGTGAACAACAAAGCGCAGGTGAGACAGGATCAGCTTTTTCGCTGCTTCCAGATCGCCCTGGTAATGCAGCTTTTCAGCAAGCTCCTTTTCTTCCTCGGCCGTTAACATCGGCCAGGTGTTCGCAGCCCGGATATAAGATTCCAGGTTACCAACAGGGGCTAAAGCTAAAGTTTGCATTTCTTTGGTCATTCATTCCTCTCAGTGTTTCTTCTGGTCCAGGCTGTCCCCGTCAGGCAACAACCATGCCAAAGCGTTTGAGCAACGAGATTAGCATTCACTCTTTTATCAGACAGTGATTTTATCCACAAGTTCCAGGTGCAACGGTGAATAAATTACGCACAAAATGTGACATGGAGATGATAACAGGGGAAGAGACAACAGGGACGCTTTCCCTGCAGAGCGAACATCTCGATGCAGGGAAAGATTATATCACGCTTTTATTAGTCGGGAGTAAAGTGACGTAAATGTTGAACGGTTGCCAGCCACGCTGCCACCCACCCAATCATTGAACACACCAGCAGCAGTAAGAGACACTCATCGAACCCTAAGCCGCTGATATCAAACTTGGTTCCGAAAACCTGCGCCACTTCAGTCACGGCAGAGGAAAGCCGCATCACCAAAATTTCTGACAATATCAGTGAAAGAAATGCGCCGGAAAAACCGAGCAGTGCGCCACCGTAAAGGAACGGTCGGAGGATGAAGCCATCCGTCGCACCAATCAGTTTCTGCACGTTAATGGTATCGCGACGAGCGAAGATGCTCAGGCGTACGCTGTTGCCAATGACGAGGAAGACAGCCGCCACCATCAGCACGCCAATCATCGCCGCGACGCGGCCTACCAGCCCGGTCAAAGCAGCGAGACGCGCAAACCAGCTGTCATCCATGCGCACTTCATCAATGCCCTTAATGCGCGTGATGCGATCGCGCAGGGTGTTAAGCGAATCGGTCCCCTGGAAATCCAGCTTCGGGATCACCACCGCCACGGCGGGCAGCGGGTTCTCTTCAAGCATATCCAGCGCACCGCCAAAGCCTGACCAGTTGCGGAACTCGCCCAGCGCGTCTTCACGTGAGAGATAGTTGACCTTCTCCACGCCCTGCTCGGCCTGAATTTGCCCAACCACCTGCGCCGCCGCGTTATCGTCGAGCGCTTTATCCAGATAGACCGTGATCTGCGGAGACGGATAATACTGCGACGCCGCCTGGTTGACGTTCTTGTAAACCATGTAGCAGACGCTTGGCAGCGTCAGGGAGATGGCGATTACCATCACCGTCAGGAACGTCGCCAGCGGTTTGCTTTTCAGGTCCTGCAGCGCGCCGTGGAACGCGTAGCGCACCTGCTCGTTAAAGACGTTGGTTTTGCGGGAGGCCGGTTTTGGCGCGGCCTTCTGGCGCTTCGGCGCATTACGATTGCCGTCACCACCGCCCTGCGGCTTACGGAAACGGTCAAACCGGTTCCCGAACTGCCGAATCTGGTTTATTGCATCACGCTTGTTCACCGTGGCCTCCGTGCAAATGCCCGTCGCTCAGGGTCAGCATGCGGTACGAACGACGGGAAATCAGCCCGATGTCGTGCGTTGCCATCAATACGGTAACCCCTACGCGGTTAAACTCCTCAAACAGACGCAAAATCCCTTCTGACAGGGCATCGTCCAGGTTACCGGTCGGTTCATCCGCCAGCAGCACAGCAGGCTTGTTCACCACCGCGCGGGCGATGCCCACGCGCTGCTGTTCACCGCCGGAGAGCTGGATCGGGAAGTTCTTCGCTTTGTCCAGTAGCCCGACCTTATCCAGCGCCGCAGAGACGCGGCGGCGGATATCGTCATAGCTGGCGCCGGCAATAATCAGCGGAATGGCCACGTTATCGAAAACGGTGCGATCCATCAGCAGGTGGTGATCCTGGAAAATCATGCCGATCTGACGACGCAGGAACGGCACCTCACGGTTTTTCAGACGGCTGATCTCATGGCCGCTGAAAAAGATTTTTCCGGCGCTTGGCCGCTCGATCCCACAGATAAGCTTGAGCAGGGTACTTTTCCCCGCGCCGGAATGGCCGGTCAGGAATGCCATCTCGCCCGGCTGCAGGTGGAAGGTCACCCCCTGCAGCGCTTGTCTCCCACCGAGATAGGCCTTGCTGACGTGTTCAAAGCGAATCATTGTTAGTCCTCTCGGGCAAATAATGCCTCAATAAAGTCGTCCGCCTTAAACGGACGTAAATCCTCAATACGCTCGCCCACACCGATGTAACGGATAGGAATGCCGAACTGGTCGGCCACGGAGAAGATCACCCCGCCTTTCGCGGTGCCGTCCAGTTTGGTCAGCGTGATCCCCGTCAGTCCTACCGCTTCATGGAACAGCTTCGCCTGGCTGATGGCGTTCTGTCCGGTGCTGGCGTCAATGGTCAGCATAATTTCATGCGGTGCGTCTTCGTCCAGCTTCTTCATGACGCGAACGATCTTCTTCAGCTCTTCCATCAGGTGCGATTTATTCTGCAAACGCCCTGCGGTATCGGCTATCAGCACGTCCACGTTACGCGCCTTCGCCGCCTGGATGGCGTCAAAGATCACGGATGCGGAATCTGCGCCGGTATGCTGAGCAATCACCGGGATGTTGTTGCGCTGGCCCCAGACCTGCAGCTGCTCAACCGCCGCCGCACGGAAGGTGTCACCCGCCGCCAGCATCACCGATTTGCCCTGCTGCTCGAACTGACGCGCCAGCTTGCCGATGGTGGTGGTTTTACCCACGCCGTTCACGCCAACCATCAGAATAACAAATGGCGTTTTGCCTTCAATATTAAGCGGTTCGTCAACTTTTGCGAGAATTTCACCCATCTCGTCTTTCAGCAGGCCGTACAGCGCTTCGGCGTCACGCAATTGCTTGCGGCTCGCCCCTTCGGTCAGATTAGTGATGATCTTACGGGTGGTTTCCACCCCAACGTCCGCAATCAGCAGTTGCTCTTCCAGCTCTTCAAACAGATCGTCGTCGATCTTCTTGCCGCGGAACAGACTGATAAATCCGGAACCTAAGTTTTCTTTGGTTTTAAGCAGGCTGCGCTTCAGGCGCGCGAAGAAACCCTCTTTGGTCGGTTTTTCCTGCTCCTGAACGATCTCTTCTTCGGCCTGCTCTTCTACGGGCACAACGATGACCGCTTCTTCAGCCGCTTCCGCCGCCAGCGCCTGGGCTTCCAGCTCTTCGTCGGTCAGCTCCGGCTCGAGCGCCGCTTCTTCTTCCACCGCCTCAACGATTTCAACGGTTTCCGCTTCGGCCTGCCACTCTTCGGCAGACACCGCTTCGTCTTTGACCTCTTCCGGCAGCGGAAGCTCTTCGTGTTCGATAGCAGCCTGTGGCGCTTCGATAGCGGCTTCTACGACAACCGGTTCTGGCTTCTCGCTCTCCTGAACCTGTTCAGTGACCTCAACCACCTCTTCAGCAAAGGTTTCAACCTCTTCTTTGCTGTGCGCCGTTTCTTCCGCATCGACAACCGCGGCGGTTTCTACTGGCGTTTCAGGCTGCGATGGCTCTTCAACGGCTTGTTGCTCTTCGGTTTTCTGTTCTGTTTCTTGCTCTTTTTCACCGAAGCCCAGCCAGGAAAAGAAGCCACGTTTTTTTTGTTTTGCCATCTGCGACTACACTCCTCGCGGCGCTATATACATGGAAGCTAAAAAAATGATGAAATAGTCTAACACTTTACTTAATTGACATCACCGCCCGCAATCGCAGGCCAATTGTTAACAGAGCTTTCCTGAGATGAAGAAACCCAACCGCGCCCCGGCCGGTCAAATTCGTATTATCGGCGGTCAGTGGCGAGGCCGGAAATTACCGGTGCCGGACAGCCCCGGTTTACGCCCTACTACCGACCGCGTGCGCGAGACGCTGTTTAACTGGCTGGCCCCGTCAATGGTAGACGCCCGCTGCCTGGACTGCTTCGCCGGTAGCGGCGCGCTCGGGCTGGAAGCGCTGTCGCGCTATGCTGCCAGCGCCACGCTGCTGGAGATGGAGCGCGGCGTGGCGCAGACGCTGCAGCAAAATCTGGCGACGCTGAAAGCGAGCAACGCGAAAGTGGTGAACACCAACACGCTGAGCTTCCTCGCGCAAAAGGGCACGCCGCACACCGTGGTGTTTGTCGACCCGCCGTTCCGCAAGGGGCTGCTGGAAGAAACGTTATCCCTGCTGGAGCAAAACGGCTGGCTGGCGGATGACGCATTGATTTACGTGGAAAGCGAAGTGGAAAACGGTTTGCCGCCGGTTCCCGCTCACTGGGATCTGCACCGTGAAAAAGTGGCAGGTCAGGTTGCTTATCGTCTGTATCACCGTCAGGCACAAGGAGGATCCGATGCCGGTACTGATTAATCTGGGACGTCTGCTGATGCTGGGCGTCTGGGCGTTTTTGCTGCTCAACCTGGTGCACCCGTTCCCGCGCCCGATGAATATTTTCGTTAACGTGGCGCTGATTTTCACCTCGTTCATGCACGCCCTGCAGATGGTGATGCTGAAAAACGGTCTGCCGAAAGACGGCCCGCAGATGACGGGCTGGCAGCAGCTGCGCGTGTTTATTTTCGGCGTGTTTGAGCTGCTGGTGTGGATGAAGAAGTTTAAGGCGCAGGTGAAGAAGTAAGGTGCGTTTAGTCGCCCGGTGGCGCTTCGCTTACCGGGCCTACGAAACCACGTAGGCCGGGCAAACGCAGTGCCGCCCGGCGTTACAACTCCGGAACAAACCCCTCAAACCGCGATCCTTTGTAACTCAGCGTTCCTTTTTCCCCCACCGTCAGCTGGTGGTACTGCTGCGCCTCCAGGCGGAAGGTCATCTCCAGGCCTCCCGTTTCCGGCTTAAAGCTCGCTTCATAACGCATTGTTGTGCCCGCAGGCGTCACCTGCTGCTGGCGCGAGCGGCGGTCATTGAGCGGCTTTTCGCGTTTGTTCGTCACCACCACGCGCTTTTGCATCAGCGGCGCGGCATCGTTATCCGCCTTCTCGCGGCGCTGCTGCACGAAGCGGAACGAGGCGGCAATGACGATAATCGCCACCACGATAATGAAAAACAGCGGCATCTTGCTCATTCAACTATCCCATCAGATTATGCGGAATTCAGGATACCCTGCCTTCCCCGGCATTGCCAAACGCCCGCCCGCGTCACTACACTGGATCAGAAACTGATTATTCAGACTTAACAGATACAGGGAGTTAATATGCTTTGGTCATTTATCGCTGTCTGTTTTTCCGCATGGCTTTATGTCGATGCGTCGTACCGTGGTCCCACCTGGCAGCGCTGGCTGTTTAAACCCGTCACGCTGTTGCTCCTGTTGCTGCTGGCCTGGCAAGCACCGATGTTTAATGCCGTCAGCTATCTGGTCCTCGCCGGGCTGTGCGCCTCTCTGATTGGCGATGCCTTAACCCTGCTGCCGCGCCAGCGCCTGCTGTATGCCGTAGGGGCATTTTTCCTGTCGCATCTGCTGTATACCATCTACTTCGCCAGCCAGATGACGCTCTCTTTCTTCTGGCCGCTGCCGCTGGTCCTGCTGGTGATTGGTGCCCTGCTGATCGCAGTGATCTGGTCGCGTCTGGAAGAGATGCGGTTGCCGATCTGCACGTTTATCACCATGACGCTGGTGATGGTATGGCTGGCAGGTGAACTGTGGTTCTTCCGTCCGACCGCTCCGGCGATGTCCGCGTTCTTCGGGGCCGCGCTGCTGCTGATTGGGAATATCCTGTGGCTGGGCAGCCACTATCGCCGCCGTTTCCGGGCGGATAACGCGATTGCCGCCGCCTGCTACTTTGCCGGGCACTTCCTGATTGTGCGTTCGCTGTATATCTAAATAACGCTTGACTCTGGAGTCGACTCCAGAGTGTATGCTGCGGTTAATGAGAAAATTATCATTGCCGGAGACTGCCATGTCGACTCCAGAAACACCCAAAAAAGTCCCTCAATTCTCGGCGCTTAAGCTCAGTCCCGTTCCGTCGAAAGATGGCTGCTGCTGCGAAGGCGCGTGCGAAACGCAAACTCAAACGCTTCCTGAAAGCGGCAACCGCTACAGCTGGGTCGTTAACGGCATGGACTGCGCCGCCTGCGCCCGCAAAGTGGAAAATGCGGTGAAACAGGTGCCGGGCGTCAGCCACGTTCAGGTGCTGTTCGCCACCGAAAAGCTGCTGGTTAGCGCCGATAACGACGTCAGCAAACAGGTTGAAGACGCGGTAAGCAAGGCGGGTTACAGCCTGCGTAGCGAAGCCGCGCCCGCGGAAAAAACCTCTTCACTGAAAGAAAACCTGCCGCTCATTACCCTGATCATCATGATGGCCCTGAGCTGGGGGCTGGAACAGATCAACCATCCGTTCGGCAACCTGGCGTTTATCGCCACCACGCTGGTCGGGCTGTTCCCGATTGCCCGTCAGGCGCTGCGTCTGATGAAAAGCGGCAGCTGGTTCGCCATTGAAACGCTGATGAGCGTGGCGGCCATCGGCGCGCTGTTTATTGGCGCGACGGCAGAAGCGGCGATGGTATTGCTGCTGTTCTTAATCGGTGAACGTCTTGAGGGCTGGGCGGCGAGCCGGGCGCGTAAAGGGGTCAGCGCGCTGATGGCGCTGAAGCCGGAAACCGCCACGCGCGTAGTAAACGGCACGCGTGAAACGGTCGCCATCACGACCCTGCGTCCGGGCGACGTGATAGAAGTCGCGGCAGGCGGACGCCTGCCTGCCGACGGCGCGCTGCTTACCGCCACCGCGAGCTTTGATGAAAGTGCCCTGACCGGTGAGTCCATTCCGGTTGAACGTGCCGCAGGTGAAAAAGTGCCTGCTGGCGCCACCAGCGTCGACCGTCTGGTGCAGCTCACCGTGCTTTCCGAGCCGGGTGACAGCGCCATCGACCGCATCCTGAAGCTGATTGAAGAGGCCGAAGAGCGCCGCGCGCCGGTCGAACGCTTTATCGACCGCTTCAGCCGCATCTACACGCCCGCCATTATGCTGGTTGCCCTGCTGGTCACCGTCGTCCCACCGCTGTTCTTTGGCGCGCCGTGGGAGGGCTGGATTTATAAAGGGCTGACGCTATTGCTGATCGGCTGCCCGTGCGCGCTGGTGATTTCCACCCCGGCGGCCATTACCTCCGGGCTGGCGGCTGCGGCACGTCGCGGGGCGCTGATTAAGGGCGGCGCGGCGCTGGAGCAGCTGAGTCAGGTGCAGCATATCGCCTTCGATAAAACCGGTACGTTAACCATCGGCAAGCCGCAGGTGACCGGCGTGTATCCGCAGGAAATCAGTGAAGACGAACTGCTGATCCTGGCCGCCGCCGTTGAGCAGGGTTCCACTCACCCGCTGGCGCTGGCGATTGTGCGAGAAGCGCAGTCGCGCGAGCTGAATATCCCACCGGCAACCGCTCAGCGGGCGCTGGTCGGGACAGGGATTGAGGCCACCGTTGACGGTAAAAAAGTTCTGATTGTCGCGGCGGGCAAGTCTTCTACTCCAGAGGTGGAGGCGTTAGAACAGACCGGACAAACTGTCGTGACCGTTATGCAGGACGGCGTCGCAAAAGGGATGCTGGCGCTGCGCGACACCCTGCGCGATGACGCAAAAGAGGCCGTGGCGGCGCTGCATCAGCTGGGCGTGCAGGGCGTAATTCTCACCGGCGATAACCCGCGCGCGGCGGCAACGATTGCCGGTGAGCTGGGGCTGGCGTTTAAGGCCGGATTACTGCCGGCGGATAAGGTCAGCGCGGTAACGGAGCTGAACGCGCACGCCCCGCTGGCGATGGTCGGAGACGGGATTAACGATGCCCCGGCGATGAAGGCGTCCACCATCGGCATTGCGATGGGCAGCGGCACCGACGTGGCGCTAGAGACGGCGGACGCGGCGCTGACCCACAACCGCCTGACCGGACTGGCGCAGATGATCGATCTTGCGCGGGCGACGCGTGCCAACATACGCCAGAACATCGGCATCGCGCTGGGGCTGAAGGGGATTTTCCTGGTGACCACCCTGCTCGGCATGACCGGACTGTGGCTGGCGGTGCTGGCGGATACCGGCGCGACGGTGCTGGTGACGGCGAACGCGCTGCGGCTGCTGCGTCGCCGGTAAAAAAACGCCCGGTGGCGCTGACGCTTACCGGGCCTACATATCCTGCTAAAACGTAGGCCGGGTAAGGCGAAGCCGCCACCCGGCTTTTTTTATAAGAAGTAGCTCATCGCCAGCCCTAAAAACAGCACCAGACCGACGTAGTTATTGTTCATAAACGCCTTGAAGCAGGCGTCGCGTTCGCGCTTCGCAATCAGCTTTTGCTGGTAGGCAAACAGCAGCCCCGCCACCAGCACCGACCAGTAAAACGCCCAGTTCAGCCCGTTCAGGCGGCCAATCGCCACCATCAGCGCCAGCACGGCGACCTGCAGAATCCCGATAATCAGCTTGTCCTGACGGCCAAAGAGGATGGCGGTGGATTTGATGCCAATTTTCAGGTCATCGTCGCGGTCAACCATCGCGTATTGCGTATCGTAAGCCACGGCCCAAAGTATGTTCGCCAGAAACATCAGCCAGCAGCTGAACGGTAAGGACTCACTAACTGCCGCAAACGCCATTGGAATCGACCAGCCAAACGCGGCGCCCAGCACCACCTGAGGCAGGTGGGTATAGCGCTTCATAAACGGATAAACCCAGGCCAGTGCCAGCGCCGCAACGGAAAGCAGTATGGTCATGGTGTTCAGGGTTAACACCAGCAGGAAAGAGAGCAGCACCAGAACAGCAAACAGCACGCGGGCTTCTTTCCCGGTCACCTGCCCGCTGGGTAACGGACGACCGGCAGTCCGCTTTACATGGCCGTCGAATTTACGATCGGCATAATCATTGACCACGCAGCCCGCTGCGCGCATCAGCCAGACGCCAGCAACAAACACGCCCAGGATCCACAGCGGCGGCACGCCCGGCGTGGCGACCCACAG
This sequence comes from Enterobacter sp. FB, assembly GCF_000805795.1. NCBI lineage: Bacteria > Pseudomonadati > Pseudomonadota > Gammaproteobacteria > Enterobacterales > Enterobacteriaceae > Enterobacter > Enterobacter sp. FB. The sequence continues at coordinate 112,463 of NZ_JSZC01000014.1, forward strand.
CGCCCATAAGGTCGGCCACAGCAACAGTAACGCGCCAATCGGTTTATCGGTACGCATTAAGCGGTGATACGCCAACAGCTTATTCTGCGTCAGGCTCCACTCCATTTTTTCTTCCTCTTAGTACAACGGTGATGCCGGTAAAAAAAGCTCCGTCAGAATTAACGGTTTACCGCTCAGGCGAAGGCGGGAACGACGCCCCCAAAGTTCAGCATCACGACCAATCTCAATAAAATCCCGGGTAAGCTCAGACGAGGTGAAAAGGTAACGCCCCAGCGGCGTTTTCCCCAGACGTTGCAGCGCCAGCTCGGGCCCGGACAAAGTGGACTCGGGCACCACCGTCCGTCCGGCAAGCCACGGCTCGCCGTCAGCGCAGAGTAAAATTTCACGCAGCCAGTAACGTGGCTCGTGCGGCAGCAGCGGCAGCTCGTTGGCGATCTCATCGCCAGAGACAAACCCTTCCTGAATCAGGGTCACCGTGACCGTTTTTCCCTGCTGCTCAAAACGTTTTGTCATGGAATCTTCCAGCAACAGCCAGTCCAGCTGCTGCGGATCAAGCGCAGGTATTTGGTCGAAATAGCGCAGCGCACGCAGTTGCGTTAGCGCAGGGTGTGACATGCCAGACTCTCCGATACATAACGTACAGGCATTGTATCGCAGAAACGCGGATTGAGGGGGGCCAAACGTTATTTAACGATCACGATCGCAACAAGAGTGCAACAGCCCGGCGGAGACGAAAAAAAGTGCGCCCACTCAGGCGCACCAAACGACTAACAAATCAGCATTGTGGGGAAACGGTTACCCCTTGCCTTTTACACTGCTGATAAAGGTGGAACGGGCAGTGGTTGAACCTAAACGTTCGGCTTCATCAAGCAGCTTCAGCGCTTTATCGACATCGCCGCGCTTCACTGCCTGCTTGATGGCATTGTTGAAGTATTCTTCGGTGTCGTTAAGCACCGGCTCCGCTTTCTTCGCCGGGGCCGGCGCTGCAGTCGCTACCGGTGCGGCTGCCGTGGAAGCTGGCGCAGTATAGGCAGGCGCAGCGGTGTTGCCCACGGTGACAGGGCCGGTACCGGAGGAGCCAAACAGCGGGCCGACCAGGACGCTGGACGCACTGCTGGTCGACACTTTCAGCTTCACAAGGCCGTCAGTGGTGTGGCGGGCGATCGGATCCGGGATATCCGGTGCGGCGTTACCTACGCCTTTGGCATAGGCCTTCGCAGGATCAAGCAGCGTGGTGGTTTGCTGCAAATCTTTTTCCGTGGTGAAGACGAGTACATAAATTTTCTGCTGACCCAGCGCAGGCGTCAGGCGCATTACCCCTTCCAGGCGATCGGCGCTCATGACACCCGGTTCCTGATAGGTAAAATATTCGCTCGGGAAGAACGCAGAAGGCGTCATGTTCTGGTCAAGAATCAGCACGTTCGGCGCAAAGACGCTGGTCTGTTTATTGACTTCACTGGAGAGCGTTAACGTCAGTTCGCCAATGTTAGCGGGCACGCTGTACGCGACCACCGGACCACTAATACCCGGAACATTAAGCGGTTGCCCACCCGTCGAGAGCTGGGTCGTTTGGGCTTTAGATTGATCGACAGGCGTCCAGACCAGCTGTTGCAACGCAGCTGCCGGAATGGCCGGCGCGGATGTTGTGTTTTGCGGAACGAAATTCACATTAGCGAGCGTTACAGCAGGCGCGCTCGCCAGCAACCCTGCGGATAAACAAAGGGCAAGGAGAGTTTTGTTCATTTTCATTGTTATCACCTCAAAATGCACAGGTCAGCGGTAGCCAGGCAATAGCGCGCCGTCCCAAGGATTGAGGGGCTTGCGCCCCTCAGTTTGGTCATTACGTCAGATTAAGACGGGATTACCACCAGATTTCCATCTGGGCGCCGAAGGACCACTCATCGTTGTCACCACGGCTGTAGGTTGTGGCTTTGGTATCGCTTTTTGCAATGCCGTTGTCATAACCCCATTTCTCATCCCACTTCGCGTAAGTTGCGAAGACACGGATCGCTGGACGGGACCAGATGCTGTTACCGGCCTGCCATTGCTGTGCAAGGGTAATTTTGTACTGGTTGTTGGTATCGTCAGTTTTCTGCGACTTAACGTTGTCGTAGCCAACTTCAAGCAAGGTACTCATGATTGGCGTCCATTTATACATTGGGCGCACACCCACGGTGTACCAGGTCGTACCGTTGTTGTCGTCACGATCGATATCCTGATACATACCGACGTACATCAGATCCCAGCTGTCACCCAGAGAGATCGCACCGTGGTCGAGAATACGAACCAGGGAACCGTTGTTGTTAATCTTGTTATTTACAACACCAATTTCAGCGTCTTTGTCATAGTTGTTGCCGGTGAAGGAACCCTGCGGAATACCTTTGCCCTGAGTGGTCATTGCATCGGTAGCGTACTGGACAACAAACTTGTTGTAGCCTTTCAGCATGCTCTGGGTATGTTCAGCGGTGAACATCCAGCCATCTTTAGATGCGCCGTCAGCGAAGCTGTAACCGTCAGTTTTGTTAGCTCGGCCATAGTCAACACCCAACTCCAGCGTGCCGCCCGGGTTGATTTCCATCTGCGCCAAGCGCACATCGAAGACGTCGTTAGCGGTGTCTTTGAAGTCATGATAGATATCGTTGCTGGTGAAGATGTATGAGCCGCCCGCTTCCTGAGAACGGGTCGCTGCCAGAGACAGTTTACCGAAGCCCAGATCGACGTTTTCGATACCGGCACCAGGACCTGAAATATCCCAGTAGTAGAAGTCGATCATGTGAACGTCATGACGCTGATAGAAGCGCTTACCGGCCCAGATGGTGGAACCTGGCAGCCACTCAATCAGGTTTTTACCCTGCACGTTGGCTTCACGGAACGCCGGGTCGGTAGCTTCCCAGTCGTTCTGTTGCGCCACGGAGTACGCTACGTTGGTGTCGAAGTAGAAGCTCTTGTCGCCTTCTTTCCACACTTCCTGGCCCAGCTTCAGTTCCGCATAGGTTTCACATTCGTTACCCAGACGGTATTTACTTTGGGCACCGGTTGCCTGGAAGCACTGCTGTTCGCCGCCACTACCCGTCCAGCCGATACCGGAACGAGCATAACCATGGAAATCCACGGCCAGTGCCTGAGCAGACATTACGCCCGCTGCGACGGCAACTGCCAGAGGAAGTTTGCGCAGAGTAATCATCATTCTATCTCCTGAGATCATTGCTTTTCTTTGAACACTTCACCTGTCGGTTTCGTGTCTTCTTTTGGGATTGCTTAAACGCCTGGCTCTTTGTGCAACCGACGACATGCGGTGCCATCCTCACGGAACAGATGGCACCGCTCTGGCGGCAAGCCGATAGCGAATGTGGCACCCTCTTCTACCAACACCACGTCATTCTGGCGGTAGACCAGGTTCTGACGGATGGCGGGGATCTGGATATGAATCTGTGTTTCGTGACCAAGCTGTTCGACGACCTGAACCTCACCTTCCAGCGTCACATCGGCAATGTGGCTCGGCAGTAAATGCTCAGGACGAATACCGAGGGACATGTTTGCCCCCACCTGTACGTTAGCGCTGTCGACCGGCAGCCAGACCTGCTGGCGATTTGGCAGCTCCACCTGTACCTGTTCAATGGCTGTCGCGGTCACTTTGACGGGCAGGAAGTTCATCTTTGGCGAGCCAATGAAGCCCGCAACAAAGCGGTCTGCCGGGTAGTGATACAGCTCCAGCGGTTTGCCCACCTGCGCCACGCGGCCGGCATCCAGCACCACGATTTTGTCGGCGAGGGTCATCGCTTCGACCTGATCGTGGGTGACGTAAATCATCGTGCGGCCAAGACGCTTGTGCAGACGGGAGATTTCGATACGCATCTGGACGCGCAGGGCGGCATCCAGGTTGGAAAGCGGTTCATCGAGCAGGAAGACGCGCGGCTCGGCGACCAGGGTACGGCCAATCGCCACACGCTGACGCTGACCGCCGGAAAGCGCTTTCGGCTTACGCTCCAGCAGGTGCGCCAGCTGTAATACTTCCGCCACCTGCGTCACGCGCTGGTTAATCACCTCTTTCTTCGCGCCGGCCAGCTTCAGACCAAAGGACATGTTCTCGGCGACGGAAAGATGGGGATAGAGTGCATAAGACTGGAACACCATGCCTACGCCACGTTCGGCAGGCGGGATGTCATTCATTCGGGTATCACCGATCAGCAGGTCGCCGCTGGTGATGGTTTCAAGACCGGCAATCATACGCAGCAGGGTTGATTTACCGCAGCCTGATGGGCCGACAAATACCACGAATTCACCTTCGTGGATGTCCAGATTGATGTCTTTCGACACCACAACGTCACCCCAGGCTTTCGTTACATTACGCAGCTGTACGCTCGCCATGCCCTTCTCCCTTCGTTACAACCTGTCACCGACAGAAACATTCAAGATAAGGTGACTATGGGGGATCCATTACTTTCACGAATCCTCCACCCCCCGGCTTTTTTATGGGGGAGGAGGCGGGAGGATGAGAGAGCAGGCTCTGCGACCGGCGTGGGCGGGCTGAGGCAAAATTCGTGAAGCCGCCTGCAAAATTCAGTGCGTTTTTATGTGCGCCAGCACTCATAACTTAAATTTATGCAACGAAGATCACACAAACGGGGGGTGGGGCGTAGGGGTTGGGAGGATGGAAAGAGGATGTCAAATAAGGAGACTGAGTCACGTTGAACCACTGAAGTCATACCACGAGACATCACCAAAAAGGATGGCAGATATGAATATCAAGACTGGCGCACGCGTTTTCGCATTGTCCGCCCTTGCAGCAATGATGATTTCCGCACCGGCGCTCGCCAAAATTGAAGAAGGCAAGCTGGTTATCTGGATTAACGGCGACAAGGGCTATAACGGCCTGGCCGAAGTGGGCAAAAAATTCGAGAAAGACACCGGCATCAAAGTGACCGTAGAGCACCCGGATAAACTGGAAGAGAAATTCCCGCAGGTTGCGGCAACCGGCGACGGCCCGGACATCATCTTCTGGGCGCATGACCGTTTTGGCGGTTACGCACAGTCTGGCCTGCTGGCTGAAGTCACCCCGGACAAAGCTTTCCAGGACAAACTGTTCCCGTTCACCTGGGACGCCGTTCGCTATAACGGCAAGCTGATCGCTTATCCTGTCGCGGTTGAAGCCCTGTCTCTGATTTACAACAAAGACCTGGTCCCTAACCCACCGAAAACCTGGGAAGAGATCCCGAAACTGGATAAAGAGCTGAAGGCGAAAGGTAAATCCGCCCTGATGTTCAACCTGCAAGAGCCGTACTTCACCTGGCCGCTGATTGCTGCCGACGGCGGTTACGCGTTCAAGTTTGAAAACGGCAAATACGACGTCAAAGACGTGGGCGTCGACAGCGCAGGTGCGAAAGCGGGTCTGACCTTCCTGGTTGACCTGATCAAGAACAAACACATGAACGCGGATACCGATTACTCCATCGCGGAAGCGGCGTTCAACAAAGGCGAAACCGCGATGACCATCAACGGTCCGTGGGCCTGGACCAACATCGACAAGAGCAAAGTCAACTACGGCGTGACGCTGCTGCCAACCTTCAAAGGCAAGCCGTCTAAACCGTTCGTTGGCGTGCTGAGCGCAGGCATCAACGCCGCCAGCCCGAACAAAGAGCTGGCGAAAGAGTTCCTGGAAAACTACCTGCTGACCGATCAGGGTCTGGATGAAGTGAACAAGGACAAACCGCTGGGTGCCGTCGCGCTGAAATCCTTCCAAGATCAGCTGGCGAAAGACCCACGTATCGCGGCCACCATGGATAACGCCCAGAAAGGCGAAATCATGCCGAACATCCCACAGATGGCCGCATTCTGGTACGCCACCCGTACCGCGGTTATCAACGCTGCTAGCGGTCGTCAGACTGTCGATGCCGCACTGAAAGATGCTCAGGGTCGTATTACTAAATAAGTCTGAAAAACGGCGGGTAGCGCGTGCGCTTACCCGCCCTACGACTACGGCACGATCCGTAGGTCAGGTAAGCGCAGCGCCACCTGACGATAAGATTCCACCGTTGTAGAGGAAGAACCCCATGGATGTCATTAAAAAGAAACGCTGGTGGCAAAGCGACGCGCTGAAATGGTCAGCGATCGGTCTGCTGTGTCTGCTGGTGGGTTACCTTGTTGTTTTAATGTACGTACAAGGGGAATATCTGTTCGCCATCATGACGCTGATTTTGAGCTCTGCTGGCCTGTATATTTTCGCCAACCGTAAAGCCTATGCCTGGCGCTATGTCTACCCGGGCGTGGCCGGGATGGGGCTGTTTGTCCTGTTCCCGTTGATTTGTACCGTCGCCATTGCGTTTACCAACTACAGCAGCACCAACCAGCTTGCGCAGGAACGCGCGCAGCAGGTCCTGCTGGACCGCTCATACCAGGCAGGCAAGACCTTTAACTTCGGCCTGTATCCCGCAGGCAACGAATGGAAGTTAGCGCTTACTGACGAAGCAAGCGGGAAATACTATGTCTCTGACGCCTTCAAATTTGGCGGCGAGCAGAAGCTGGCCTTAAAAGAGGCCCAGGCCCTGCCGGAAGGTGAACGTGCCAACCTGCGCGTCATTACCCAGAACCGTCAGGTGCTGACCCAGCTCACCGCCGTGCTGCCAGACGACAGCAAAGTGATCATGAGCTCGCTGCGCCAGTTCTCCGGCACCCAACCGCTCTATACCCTGGCGGATGACGGCACGCTGACCAACAACCAGAGCGGCGTGAAGTACCGTCCGAATAACGACATTGGTTTCTATCAGTCCATTACTGCCGACGGCAAATGGGGTGATGACAAACTCAGCCCGGGCTATACCGTCACCATCGGCTGGGACAACTTTACCCGCGTATTTACCGACGAAGGCATTCAGAAACCGTTCTTCGCCATCTTCGTCTGGACGGTGGTCTTCTCCATACTGACCGTGATCCTGACCGTGGCCGTGGGCATGGTGCTGGCCTGTCTGGTCCAGTGGGAATCCCTGAAGGGCAAAGCGATCTACCGCGTGCTGCTGATTCTGCCGTATGCCGTACCGTCGTTTATCTCGATTCTGATTTTCAAAGGGCTGTTTAACCAGAGCTTCGGTGAAATCAACATGATGCTGAGCGCGCTGTTTGGCATCAAACCGGCCTGGTTCAGCGACCCGACCACCGCCCGCTCGATGATCATCATCGTGAACACCTGGCTGGGCTATCCATACATGATGATCCTGTGCATGGGGCTGCTGAAGGCCATCCCGGATGACCTGTACGAAGCTTCGGCGATGGACGGCGCGGGTCCGTTCCAGAACTTCTTTAAGATTACGCTGCCGCTGCTCATCAAGCCGCTCACCCCGCTGATGATTGCCAGCTTCGCCTTTAACTTTAACAACTTCGTGCTGATTCAGCTGTTGACCAACGGCGGCCCGGACCGTCTTGGCACCACCACGCCGGCAGGCTATACCGACCTGCTCGTGAGCTACACCTACCGTATCGCCTTCGAAGGCGGCGGCGGTCAGGACTTCGGTCTGGCGGCAGCGATTGCCACCCTGATCTTCCTGCTGGTAGGCGCCCTGGCGATTGTGAACCTGAAAGCCACACGTATGAAATTTGACTAAGGAGGGCACTGAACATGGCTATGGTACAACCCAAATCTCAGAAACTGCGCCTCCTGGCGACGCACTTAGGCCTGCTGATTTTTATCGCGGCGATCATGTTCCCGCTGCTGATGGTTATCGCCATCTCCCTGCGTTCGGGTAACTTCGCCACCGGGAGCCTGATCCCGGACGAAATCTCCTGGGAGCACTGGAAGCTCGCGCTGGGCTTCAGCGTGGAACACGCGGATGGCCGCGTCACGCCGCCGCCGTTCCCGGTGCTGCTGTGGCTGTGGAACTCGGTGAAAATCGCAGGTATTACTGCGATCGGTATCGTGGCGCTGTCCACCACCTGCGCTTACGCCTTTGCCCGCATGCGTTTCCCGGGCAAAGCGACGCTGCTGAAAGGGATGCTGATTTTCCAGATGTTCCCGGCGGTGCTGTCGCTGGTGGCGCTGTATGCCCTGTTTGACCGCCTGGGCCAGTACATTCCGTTTATCGGTCTGAACACCCACGGCGGCGTGATCTTCGCCTACCTTGGCGGTATCGCACTGCATGTGTGGACCATTAAAGGCTATTTCGAAACCATCGACGGCTCGCTGGAAGAAGCGGCTGCGCTGGATGGCGCGACCCCATGGCAGGCGTTCCGCCTGGTGCTGCTGCCGCTGTCGGTGCCGATTCTGGCGGTAGTGTTTATCCTGTCGTTTATCGCTGCGATCACCGAAGTACCGGTTGCCTCACTGTTACTGCGTGATGTGAACAGCTACACCCTGGCCGTAGGGATGCAGCAATACCTCAACCCGCAAAACTACCTGTGGGGCGACTTTGCCGCGGCGGCCGTACTCTCTGCCATCCCGATTACCGTGGTGTTCCTGCTGGCGCAGCGCTGGCTGGTGAACGGCCTGACGGCGGGCGGTGTGAAAGGTTAAGTTTCATTTTGTTATGCCACTGCAACCCTCAACTTTAGACGTATTGTATTGACCCAACTTGTGACTGTTGTTAGGCGGCCTCCGGGCCGCCATTTTTTTTTTTCGCGTTTCAGCCGCTTCGAGTTACACAGCCAGAGGGTGATCACCAGCAGCAGGATCGCCGCCGAGTAGATCAGCACATCGAGCGGGGATTTATGGTCGACGATGATCAGCCGCACAATCGCGGTGATCCCAATGTAGACAAAATAACGCAGCGGGAAGTGAAAGCCGGACTGAAAATACTTCACAATCAGGGCGATAAATTCAAAGTAGAGAAAGTAGACCACCAGGCCTTCCACCAGCGCATATTTGCTGGTTTGTTCAGGGGCGAACAGCACATCCGCCAGATGCACCGTCTCCTTACCCAAAAAGACGACCAGGATCAGGCCAAGGCTCAGCAGACCGAGGTTCAGCACGGTCTGGAGGACAGTTGAGATAAACTCAACGCGCGGGCGAGTCAGGGATGTCATACAGCACCTCATTCTCCAGGGCGAGGTTTCTGTATAACGCAAAAATGTGACGGGGATCTATATTTTTTATTTATGTTTGGCGCATTCGCCCGGTGGCGCTGCGCTTACCGGGCCTACAAAAACCGTAGGCCGGGCAAACGCAGTGCCGCCCGGCGTGAAGCATCAGCGGAAGTTAATGTTCTTATCGCTCGTCATGTCGTACAGCTGGAACTTACGTCCAAGCTGCTGACCGCCGTCACGCGTCAGCGGCGTCCAGCCGATGGCCGCGCGGCTACGGGTTGGACCGGATGAGAACAGATCCAGCGGAATCGACACGTAAACCCCTTTGGTGAAGTCCCCTTCCCCATATTCGTCCGGCGAGACGTTGGTAATGGTGGCGTAGCCGCCCACCACGACGCCGCTGTCGAAGTGTTTGGATATATCCAGCGTGCCGCCCTTATCGCCCGCCAGATACTGGCCGACGCTGGCTTTCACCAGCACGTCAGGCGCGAACGACGGCGTCCAGTAGGCGGTCAGGTGGCCGGTTTTGACGCTGTAGTCGGTGAACTTCATCATGTCCTGGGCGCTGCGCCAGTCACGCTGTTTGACGTAGTTGGCATCAATCCCGAACGCCCAGTTGCTGTCGACAGGACGATAAAGCACTTCTGCCCCCGCGCCGCCGTACATGGTTTCCAGATACCCGCCGTACACCTGGCCGTAGAAGCCGTTGCCGAAGTACTGGAAGTAGTTGGCCTGCAGGTTATTCACGTAGGCATCGTTCTGCACGTACTCACGCACGCGGGTACGCACGCGCGGCAGCGTCGAGTCTTTTGGCGGATTGGTGTAGTTGAACTTGTCGTAGTTGTTGGCGATGTTGCCGAACAGGCTGCCGGTGGTCAGCAGGTGGTCGGTGAGCCACAGATCCGCCGTCGCCATGACGCCCAGCTGATACATGTAGAAGTTTTCCGGCCCGCCGACGGACTGGTTCAGCACCGGATCGATATGGAAATCGAAGCGCGACTTGTCGATATACCAGCCCTGCTCGGTGGTCTCCGGCACGATCGGCTCAACGCGCTTTTGCACCAGCTCGGTTTCATGTCCGAGCGGTTCGCCTTCCAGATGGCGCTTCAGGCTGGCAACGTCCGTTTCCGTCGTCACCTGCGGCAGGTTGAGACGGTTCTCCGTCACGCGGATCGTACGGATCCCGTCCGGGAGATCGTTCATGATGATCCGGTTGGCGCGTTCGATCCCTTCCCGCGAGTCGCGGTATTTCACCTGCTCGCCGGTGACGTACAGCGTATCGCCTTTCACCTGAATTTTTGGATCCGCCAGGCCGGCATTGTATTTCAGCAGCGTCAGCTGGTTTGCCACCACGGAGTGCTGCAGAATCGCATCCTGCGGCTCCGGCTGGTATGCAGGCCGCGCGTTGTCGTTGTAGTGCGGCCGCATGTCGTTGAAGTTGGTGCGCAGCGTAAAGCCAAACATCACCGTATTGCCGCGCTCGTAGCTGAGGTTAACGTCGGCCCAATCGGTGACGCGATAAATGGCGCCGACGTTAAACTTGCTCTTCTGCTCAATCTTCCCGGCGAAGTCCTGCGAGTAGTCATTCCCCTCGTACTCCAGCTTCAGGCGCAGTGGCTGCCAGGGCGTCTGATACTCCACGCCGCCAAACAGCGAGGCCGGGCCGTGGAACATCTGGTCGCCGTTGATGGAGCCCGCTTTCTGATAGCTGTTATCGCGGTAGCAGTATTTATCGCTGTAGGAGCAAAACGGGTTTTTCACGTTGCCGCTGGTGCCGAGATAGCCCCATCCCAGACCGAGCGAGAAGTCGAACGGCCCCCAGGCCTTGCTGGCCACGATGTATTCCGCATCAAACAGGCCGGTACCGCCAATATCTTTGGCGCCCACGGAGACCTGCGGCATCCAGTAGCTCTCTTCCCACAGGCGCAGCTTGACGTCGAAGGCTTTATCTTTGTAGGTCTGATCGCCTGAGAACGCCTCGACGCTGCTGTATTGTTTCGTCCGGACGTCGGTATAGCGCAGCGTGGTTTCAAGCCACGGGAACAGCTGCACCGACGCCGAGTAGTAACGATACTGGTCGTTATCACGGTAGTTAAGGCTAATTTCCCCTTCGCGCGCCATACGCGCGGTGGGCGTTTGCAGTAAACCGACGCCGCCGAAGTCTGACTGAGACGGGCCAATGGGTGCCGGATACGTTTCTGCATGGCAGGCGGCACTCACGCAGAGCGCCAGCATGCTGTAGAGATAGGTTCTTTTCATTATTCCGGTATCCGCTGAATCAGGGAGTGAAGGATATCGGCGTTAAGCCCGTCATACGCCTTCGTCCAGAAATGGTCGGCAAAACCGACAAAAATAATGCTGCCCGGCATGGGTTCGATATGACGTTTATTCCAGTAAGCGACGGGCGCTTTTTGCGTGTGGCCGTCAGGGTAAACCACCCAGGCGTAGCTGTTATCCGCACCGCTCAGCAGACTCTGCTCGTCGAGGTAGCTAGCCACGTCGCGGCCGGGAGTAAAGGGCTTGTTACCCGGGCTGCCGATCAGCCCCATCACGGTCACCGTCGTCGGCTTCGCCGGAAGCCAGAGCGTATAGTCCCCTTCCAGGGTCGGGTTGCCGTTTTCCGTGACGCGCACCTCATCCGGGTCAAGATTGACGTTCTGTCGGCCCGTCACCTTCAGCGCCTGCAGCTGCTGACGGACGCTGTTAATGGCCGCCGCGTCGTCGCCGTCTTCCTGTTCCGCGAGTCCCGTTAGCCTGGCAAGAAGCGCCTTGTGCTGCTGTTCCGCTTCCACGGTCTTCTGCCGTTCAGCGATGACCGCGCCTGGCCACCAGCTGTTGGCAAGCCTTGGCTGTCCGACGAGATCGAGCAGATGTTCGGCGTGGGTTAAGGTTTTAGGTTTTTCACTGTCCGGCGTGTAGACCTTTACCGTTCCCGCGGACCATGCCAGCGGCGCGGCAAAACTGGCGATAAGCGCAGCGTGAATGAGCGTTTTCATGATTTCGCCGCCTTGATCAGGGTGGTTTTGACCGGGAAGAATCCGGCACCGAGATACTGTAAGGACTGGCGGATCTGCCCTTCCTCGTCGATCCAGAAGCGGTTGTGCCAGGTGGCCTGGTCGGTGGTGACCTCTTCATCCAGCACGCGAACCTGCGTTTCGTCGCTGCCGACCTTCACGCTGTCGGTACCGTCCCAGCGGAAGGTCGAGCGTGCCGTGGCGTAACGCACCTGCTTGTGTTCGGTCCAGCCCATCGTGCGCGTCCAGCCCGCGCCGTTGGCGATCTGGTTCGGCTTGATCAGCGGGTCGTCAGCGAGATTATTCACCTCCAGCAGGTTATCGCCGCCCAAGAGGGTTTTCACGATACGACCATGCTGCGTCACGATGGTGGCCTGATCCTGCGTCACCCATTTCTGCTGCCCGTTTTCATCGAAAGCGAGCACCACAAACAGTTGCGGGCCATCGTTAAGCTGCATGTACTGACTGGCATAAGGCATGTTCTGAAGCTCGTCATCGGTCAGATGCACGCCCGGTGTGCCGAACAGGCTTTCCCACAGCGAGTTTCCCAGCCCTTTAGTGGTGGCCGAGCATGCCTGCAGCAGCAGGCAAATCAGAATGATTGCTGGTCGCTTCACGACTCTTCTCCGAAGGGGCGAAATAACCACACCGAAGTGTGGTTATGATTAAAACACCCGCTATTACTGGGTGCTGGTTGTCGTGGTGGTCGTGGTTCCGGTGTTGGAGCCATCACCGCCACCGGTTGCCGCCAGCGCGACACCCACGGCTGAACTTACGGTGCTGGCGCTGGCTGCGGTAGAACTTCCCGCAGACGCAGACGTCGCAGCCGACCCTGCCGCTTCCCCGACCTGAACCGGAGCTGCATAAACAGATGTCGCCGCAAGCGCAGATATGGCAAAAATGCCATACAGTACTTTCTTCATAACAATTTCCCTTCAATGAATGAATGGAGATTTGCCCGAAAAGAATTTCAGGCGGAATCGAGTATACACAACTCATGCCGTGGGTTTGCCGTAAGGGGAAATAGAGGGTGGGTTTTCAGACTAATGGATAAAATCGAAATGAAAGACAAAGAGAAAAAATATTAAATAAATATAAAACAATAACTTATAATATTGATATATTAAGTTCCTTCTGCGTATTTTCTTAAAATAAACCGCAGCAATTAACGGGTTAAACGTCTTTTTCAGATTAAACTCAGAACCAGAATTTGAGTTAACTAACAGACATCAGGAATTATCTGATAAAAAAATGCCGGCATTAAGCCGGCACGTTTTCATGGCGTTTTAATTACGCACGCCATGCTTTATAACGGTTGATCAACCCATTGGTCGAGCTGTCATGGCTGGTAATCGCGTTATCGTCACCCAGCTCTGGCAGAATACGGTTTGCCAGCTGTTTACCCAGCTCAACGCCCCACTGGTCAAAGGTGAAGATGTTCAGGATCGCGCCCTGCGTGAAGATTTTGTGCTCGTACAGGGCAATCAGCGCGCCAAGGCTGAACGGCGTGATTTCGCGCAGCAGGATGGAGTTGGTTGGACGGTTGCCTTCGAACACTTTGAACGGCACCACGTGCTCCAGCGTTGCCGGATCTTTACCCTGGTCGCGGTATTCCTGCTCAACCACCTCGCGGGATTTACCGAACGCCAGCGCTTCGGTCTGGGCGAAGAAGTTGGACAGCAGCTTCGGATGGTGGTCGGACAGCGGATTATGGGTGATAGCCGGGGCGATGAAATCGCACGGTACCATTTTGGTGCCCTGGTGAATCAGCTGATAGAACGCGTGCTGACCGTTAGTGCCCGGCTCGCCCCAGATGATTGGGCCAGTCTGGTAATCCACCGCGTTGCCGTTACGGTCCACGTATTTACCGTTGGATTCCATGTTGCCCTGCTGGAAGTAAGCAGCAAAGCGGTGCATGTACTGGTCATACGGCAGGATCGCTTCGGTTTCAGCGCCAAAGAAGTTGTTGTACCAGATACCGATCAGCGCCAGCAGCACCGGCAGGTTTTTCTCTGGTGCGGTGGTGGAGAAGTGTTTGTCCATCGCATGCGCGCCGGAGAGCAGCTCAACGAAGTTGTCGAAGCCCACGGACAGGATGATAGACAGACCGATTGCAGACCACAGAGAGTAGCGGCCACCGACCCAGTCCCAGAATTCGAACATGTTCGCGGTGTCGATACCGAACTCGCTGACGGCTTTACCGTTGGTGGACAGCGCAGCGAAGTGTTTCGCCACGTGCTTGTTGTCGCCCGCGGTTTTCAGGAACCAGTCGCGCGCGCTGTGGGCGTTGGTCATGGTTTCCTGAGTGGTGAAGGTTTTCGACGCAACCAGGAACAGGGTGGTTTCCGGGTTCACGTTCTTCAGCACTTCGGCGATGTGGGTACCATCGACGTTAGACACAAAGTGCATATTCAGGTGGTTTTTGTACGGGCGCAGCGCTTCGGTCACCATGAACGGACCGAGGTCAGAACCGCCGATACCGATGTTAACCACGTCGGTGATCGGTTTGCCGGTGTAGCCTTTCCAGCTTCCGGAGATGATCGCTTCGGAGAAGGTTTTCATCTTTTCCAGCACCGCGTTCACTTCCGGCATGACGTCTTTGCCGTCAACGATGATTGGGGTATTGCTACGGTTACGCAGGGCTACGTGCAGCACGGCACGGTCTTCGGTGCGGTTGATCTTCTCACCGGAGAACATGGATTTGATGGCGTCCGCCAGCTCGGTCTCTTTCGCCAGATCCTGCAGTTTTGCCAGCGTCTCTTCGGTAATGCGGTTTTTAGAGAAATCCACCAGCATCAGGTCGTCGAAGGTCGCGGAGAACTTGCTGAAACGATCGGCATCTTTCGCGAACAGGTCCGCGATGGTGACGTCTTTCATTTCATCAAAATGTTTCTGGAGTGCCTGCCAGGCAGCGGTCTGCGTTGGGTTGATGTTTTTCATTAGCAATACTCTTCTGATTTGAGAATTGTGACTGCGGTCGATTGTAGCGCCTGCAAATAAAAATTGTGATGGTTTTTATGCCATTGCCCTGGCCTGCATCAAACACAGGTGAAAAGACCCGAAAAGTATAGCTGCTGAAGCGCCCTCCTGGAGCGGAGAAATGTCGGTCAAAATGCCCTAAAACGAAGCATAAAATCTGGCCCTGTTATAAGTCCTGTTTCTCAGGGGTACCCCCCCATAAAAAATCCGCATAATCCCAGCATTGACAGGACCTCCCCCACATTTTATTTATAGGGCCGTATTTTGCGCCTGCACCTGTTTTCGTTTCATTCTTGTGCCATGGTCGCTTATTCATTCCCTGACACGAGGTTGTTATGACGAGTTTTGTGGTCGCCAAGTTTGGCGGCACCAGTGTGGCCGATTACGATGCCATGAACCGCAGCGCCGATGTGGTGCTGGCCGATCCGAATACCCGCCTGGTGGTGCTGTCTGCATCCGCCGGCGTGACGAACCTGCTGGTTTCTCTGTCTGAAGGACTGGAAGCGACAGAACGTTTCGTGAAGCTGGATGCACTGCGCAAAATTCAGTTCGACATCCTTGAGCGTCTGCAGAACCCGAACGTCATCCGCGAGGAAGTGGAACGCCTGCTGGAAAACATCACCACGCTGGCAGAAGCGGCCTCTCTGGCCACCTCCACCGCCCTGACCGATGAGCTGGTCAGCCACGGTGAGCTGATGTCCACCCTGCTGTTTGTGGAAATCATGCGCGAGCGTAACGTTCAGGCGCAGTGGTTTGACGTACGCAAAATCATGCGTACCAGCGACCGCTTTGGCCGCGCCGAGCCGGACGTTGAAGCGCTGGCCGAGCTGACCAATCAGCAGCTGGCCCCGCGCCTGGCAGACGGCATCGTGATCACTCAGGGCTTTATCGGCAGTGAAGCGAAAGGCCGCACGACCACGCTTGGCCGTGGCGGCAGCGACTATACCGCCGCGCTGCTGGGCGAGGCCCTGCATGCTACGCGCGTCGATATCTGGACTGACGTTCCGGGCATTTATACCACCGACCCGCGCGTTGTTTCCGCGGCGAAACGTATTGATGTGATCGCGTTTGAAGAAGCGGCGGAAATGGCCACCTTCGGCGCGAAAGTGCTGCATCCGGCCACGCTGCTGCCTGCCGTACGCAGCGATATCCCGGTCTTCGTCGGCTCGAGTAAAGATCCAAAAGCGGGCGGCACGCTGGTCTGCAAGAAAACGGAAAACCCGCCGCTGTTCCGCGCCCTGGCCCTGCGCCGTCGCCAGACGCTGGTGACGCTCCACAGCCACAATATGCTGCACTCCCGCGGTTTCCTGGCGGAAGTGTTTGGCATTCTGGCACGCCACAATATCTCCGTGGATCTGATCACCACCTCTGAAGTGAGCATTGCGCTGACGCTGGACACCACCGGCTCCACATCAACCGGCGATACCCTGCTGACGCAGTCGCTGCTGATTGAGCTGTCCGAGCTGTGCCGCGTGGAAGTCGAAGAAGACCTGGCGCTGGTTGCTATCATCGGCAACAAGCTGTCCCGCGCCTGCGGCGTGGGCAAAGAGGTGTTTGGCGTGCTCGACCCGTTCAACATCCGCATGATTTGCTACGGTGCGTCCAGCTATAACCTCTGCTTCCTGGTGCCAGCCGATCAGGCTGAGCAGGTGGTGCAGAAACTTCATCAGAATTTGTTTGAATAAACGCAAGAATGGCCCGGGCGTTTTCACCACCGGGCCATTCTTTAGCTTTTCATTACTGTTCTCATCAGCAGCGAATCCAGATCTTTTAAATTTCCTTCTCTGCTGTCGGGTAGTACCGGCGGTACTTCTCCTCTCACCAGCTCATTTTGCAAAAAAGCGTGGAGGAAGGGCCGTTTAGGACCATATTCCGCTTCACCTGCGCGCTGTTTTATTTCCAGCAATGCATCGATTTCCGCACGTAACGGCGCACACAGTTCGCTCCCGGCAAGCAGTTCGTCAAAACGCATCGGTGGAACGCCTTTCCCCGCTTCTACCCACCGCGCCGCCAGCAAAGGTCGCAGAACATAAAAGTACTTTTTCAGCCGAACCGTTTCCCCCTGTAAATATCCACGGAAGTTTTTTCGGGCCATCGAGTAGTAATGCCAGCGGGCACGCAATGGCGAAAACCACGCAGGTATTAGCGCGCGCAACTCGGCCACTACCGTCTCATCCTCCTGATAAACAACAGGGGAATCCAGCCACTCGATAAGCGTCGGGTTTGCCCCCTTCAGCAGGCCCAGTGCCTTGCGCCATTCCCAGCCACAAACGTCCAGTTCATCATCTATCGGCAGCTCGATCACATCCCGCTGGGATTCGACGCGCAGATACCATTCTGGGCGGTGAACGTACAAAAACCGCACATCATAATCACTATCCGGTGAGGCAAATCCCCATCCCCGGCTGCCCGATTCACAGGCGTAGAGCACGCGCACGTTATAGCGCTGCTCTATATCGCGAAGTTGCGCGCAGACACGTGCGCGCATCGCGCTATCAACATCGTTGTTGCTCATTTTTTTATCCTTTTACACACACTACCTGACGCAGGGTGTGAACGATCTCCACCAGCGACGATTGCGCGGCCATCACGGCATCAATGTCTTTATAGGCCATCGGCGTTTCATCGATCACCTCATTGTCTTTGCGACACTCTACGTGAGAGGTCGCCTGAATATGGTCGCTAAGGGTATAGCGTTTTTTTGCCGCCGTTCGACTCATCACTCGCCCGGCGCCGTGGCTGCAGGAACAAAAGCTTTGCTCGTTGCCGAGGCCACGCACGATGAAGCTCTTCGCGCCCATTGAGCCCGGAATAATCCCCATCTGCCCTTTCTGCGCCGACACCGCACCTTTGCGCGTGATCAGTACCTCTTCCCCAAAGTGATGCTCTTTCTGCACATAGTTGTGATGGCAGTTAACCGCCTCTTGCTGCGTAATAAAGGGCTTTGTCACTTCGCCAGAGAGCGCCGCCAGCACGCGCGACATCATCACTTCCCGATTGTGGCGGGCAAAATCCTGCGCCCACTCCACCGCCTCGATGTAGTCCTCATAGTGACGACTCCCCTCCTGAAAATAGGCCAGATTTTTATCCGGCAGATGTCCCAGGTGATGCTGCATATCCTGCTGTGCCAGGGCGATAAACACATTACCGATGGCGTTTCCTACGCCGCGCGAGCCGCTGTGCAACATCACCCAGACGCGCTGCTGCTCATCGAGGCAAATTTCAATAAAGTGGTTTCCGGTACCCAGCGTGCCCAGATGCTGGTAGTTGTTGGTTTTCAGCAACTGCGGGTATTTATCCGTGAGTTGTTTAAAACGTGGGGCCAGCACCCACCAGCGATCGTCCACTTCTTTCGGTGGCGTTTCCCACGCGCCTTTATCCCGTCGAGAACGCGTATTGGTTCTCCCATGCGGTACTGCCTGTTCAATGGCGCTACGTAAACCGCTGAGATTATCCGGCAAATCACCGGCCACCAGCGACGTGCGAACGGCAATCATCCCGCAGCCAATATCCACGCCAACCGCCGCAGGAATAATTGCCCCTTTGGTCGGGATCACGCTGCCAATGGTTGAGCCTTTACCGAGATGAACGTCGGGCATCACCGCAAGGTGTTTGAAAATAAACGGCATCTTTGCAGTATTCAGTAACTGCGCCTGTGCCTCTGGCTCCACGGGAACGCCGTGAGTCCACATTTTGATCGGGGCGCCGTTTGACGCCGTCAGTAATTCAAAATCATTCTGTTGCATTGCGTTATCCTTTCAGGTTAACAAGGCCGTGTAATACCTGGTCCAGGCCACCAAATACTGAAATTTTGTCGATACGCTCCGCGACCCTTTCCAGGGTTTCCAGCTCTTTTAAACGCAGCGCCACCGGGTTGTTCTCCATCACCTTTGCGGTGTTTAACAGCGATCGTGTCGCCGCCGTTTCTTCACGTCGGCGTATAACATTCGCCTGGGCCGATTTTTCGGCCTCTACCAGACGGGATAAAATCGTTTTCATATCACCAGGTAAAACAATATCTTTTACCCCAAGCGACGCAATTTCCATTCCAAAGGATGACAGGCGGCCTTGCACCTGTTTGCTGACCACCTCGTCAATGATCTGCTTATCTTCCAGTAACTCATCGAGCGTGCGGGTGCCGACCGCCTCACGCAGTGCGAACTGGAGTTCGCGGTACAAATGTTCCAGCGGTTTCGTAAGCTGTCCGCAGGCCTGCAGCACGTCGCTGTAGCGCCAGTTAGCCGCCAGGTTCAGGCGCAGGTTAACTTTGTCCTTCGTCAGGATCTCCTGCCCGCTCACTTCCACCACCTGAAGGCGCGTATCCACGACCTCTGCCTCAACCAGATGGTTAATTTTCCAGTAGGCCGTCAGTCCCGGCGGTAACAGTGCCTGAATTTCTCCGTCGATTTTCACCACCCCGACGTGCCAGGCAGGTACCTGTACGACCAGCATCGCGTCGCGCCCCTTTAGCGCGCCATTGCGACGCGGTTGCAGAGCAGCATTCATCACGTCCACCGGCACCCGCACGTCGCGGGTATCGATTCTTTGCAGGGTCAATGCCGCATCCTGCTGCCAGTACAGACGACGAGTCGAAGGCGGCACAATTTCCTGCAATACGCCGTTGTTCGATAACACCCCGATTTCATCCGCAGTAAGGTCTACCGCAAGGCAGTAACGTACCACCCAGTCAGGCTGAAAGCGGCGCAGATAATCCGCCAGCGCACCCGGTACCTCGCTGCCATCCTGGCTCACCACCAGCACGTCGTCAGTATTGAACCAACCCAGACGGTGTTCACCCGCCTCCAGTACCCGGTAATAATCGCCAGCTTTTGCTACCAGTCCTAACTGACCTTTTTTTATCGTGATTTTTTTAGCCATTTTATATTCCTTAAAGTCAGGCGCGGGTGCAGGCACGAAATCACAGGGGAATGCCTTTTCGCCTGCGATCCGGCGCCATTACCGGCGACCTTCATTGGGATTGCTGACTGCGCAATCCCCGTTTTTACTTTGATGTTTACAACCAGTTTTCATTGGGAGAATGAATCGGGAATCGAACCCTTCTGTCTGTCATTGGTTGACGGAACGCCCCCGGAAAACAGCCTTGCCGTTCCTGGTGCGCCGACGGGGCCTTAACCCCCAGTGTGCTCAACGTCGTGACGTTATCTTTATTGCCAGAAGCGTGCCAAAAACAAAAATCGCCGTTTTATTTTTTTATTTTATTGATAATTAATGATTTTTATTTATCACGCTTTTCATGCATTGCCGTTCGGCTCAACATTTCTTATCCTGCTATATCGACAATTATCTTTATGGATAAATATGAAGAAGCGGAAGGTGGTGATCGGGGTGCTTGGCACCGTGATGGATAAACGGGGAAAGCGGGCTAATCGCTTTCGCAAATGGCGACCGACCGTCGGGCTGTGCCAACAGCCGGATTTCCCGGTCGACAGGCTGGAGCTGCTACATCAACCGCGAGATCTCGGCATGGCTCAGCAACTGGCGGAAGATATTGTGCTGGTTTCCCCCCACACCGAGGTGCGTCCCAGCACGGTAACCATTGAAGACCCGTGGGATTTCGAAGAGGTTTATGCCGCGTTTCTCGATTTCGCCACCCAGTACACGTTTGATACCGATCGCGAAGAGTATTTCATCCACATCACCACCGGCACGCATGTGGCGCAGATCTGCTGGTTCCTGCTGACGGAAGCCCGCTATCTTCCCGCCAGCCTTTTGCAGACTGGCCCTGCCAGAAAAGAAGCCTCTGCTGAGGAGACTGCAGCCGGAACTTACTCAATTATCGACCTGGATTTAAGCCGCTACACGACCCTTACCAACCGTTTTCAGCGCGAGCAGCAGCAGTCAATCTCATTTCTGAAAGCGGGCATTGAGACGCGAAACGCCACCTTTAACAGTCTGATCGACAAGATTGAACGCGTGGCGCTACGTTCTACAGCCCCGATCCTGCTGACCGGCCCCACCGGCGCGGGCAAGTCGTTCCTCGCGAACCGCATTTATCAGCTTAAGCAGTCACGCCATCAGGTTTCCGGCAAACTGGTTTCCGTCAACTGCGCGACCCTGCGCGGTGATAACGCCATGTCCACGCTGTTCGGCCATGTGAAAGGAGCCTTTACCGGCGCACTGTCGGCGCGCAGCGGCCTGCTGCGTGAAGCCGATGGCGGCGTCCTTTTCCTCGACGAGATTGCCGAACTAGGCCTGGATGAACAGGCGATGCTGCTCAAAGCCATTGAAGAGAAAACTTTTTTCCCGTTTGGCTCCGATAAAGAAGTTCACAGCGATTTTCAACTTATCGCCGGAACCCACCGTGATATGCGCCAGTGGGTGGCAGAAGGACGTTTTCGTGAAGATCTCTATGCCCGTATTAATATGTGGAGCTTTGCCTTACCCGGCCTTGCCCAACGGAAAGAAGACATCACGCCGAATGTTGACTACGAACTTCAACGTTTCTCTCGCGAAAGCCAGACGCAAATCCGCTTCGATAAAGAGGCACGCGAAGGCTATCTGGCCTTTGCCTGTTCCAGCAGAGCGCTGTGGCGGGGCAACTTTCGCGAACTGAGCGCCAGCGTCGCACGCATGGCGACGCTGGCGGAACGAGGGCGTATTACTCAGGATCTGGTGCTGGAGGAGATCTCACGTCTTCAGACCGACTGGCAAACTGACGTGACGCAGCCTGCAACTGACATGGCGATTGACCTCTTTGACCAGCGGCAACTTGAAACGGTGCTGGAGGTATGTCGCCGCAGCGCATCGTTGTCTGAAGCCGGACGTGAGCTGTTTGCCGTTTCACGGCTCAAAAAAGCCAATCCTAACGACGCCGACCGACTGCGCAAATATCTGGCTCGCTTTAGTCTGAGCTGGGAAAGCATCCGGTCATAATTCATTTGAATATTACTTCCTTACGCGATAAACAATAACTATAGCCGGGCTCGATCCCGGCTTTTTATAACAAATACACGCAACATTCATCGCAAGGAAATCATTATGTTATCCGCTATTACGCGGCTGTTCCCGTTATGGGCGCTGCTGCTCTCCGTACTCGCGTATTACACGCCCACCACGTTCACCGGTATTGGTCCGTGGGTCGCCACGCTGCTGATGCTGATCATGTTCGGTATGGGTGTGCATCTGAAAGTCGACGACTTCAAACGCGTGCTGTCTCGCCCTGCGCCCGTCGCGGCAGGAATATTCCTCCACTACCTGGTGATGCCGCTTGCAGCGTGGCTGCTGGCGATGGTCTTTAAGATGCCGCCCGACCTCTCCGCCGGGATGGTGCTGGTGGGCAGCGTCGCCAGCGGCACTGCATCCAACGTCATGATCTATCTGGCGAAAGGCGACGTGGCGCTCTCCGTCACTATCTCGTCCGTCTCCACGCTGGTTGGCGTGATTGCCACGCCACTGTTAACCCGCCTGTACGTGGATGCGCATATTCAGGTGGACGTGATGGGGATGCTGCTGAGCATTCTGCAGATTGTAGTAATCCCGATTGCGCTGGGACTGGTCATTCAACACCTGTTCCCGCGCGTGGTGAAGGCTGTTGAGCCGTACCTGCCCGCGTTTTCGATGGTCTGTATTCTGGCGATCATCAGCGCCGTGGTGGCGGGTTCCGCCTCGCACATTGCTTCCGTAGGCTTTGTGGTGATCGTCGCGGTGGTGCTGCATAACACCATTGGCCTGCTGGGCGGCTACTGGGGCGGGAAACTGTTTGGCTTCGACGAATCGACCTGCCGCACGCTGGCAATCGAGGTAGGGATGCAGAACTCCGGCCTGGCGGCGGCGCTCGGCAAAATCTACTTCTCGCCGCTGGCGGCCCTGCCGGGTGCGCTGTTCTCCGTCTGGCACAACCTCTCCGGCTCGCTGCTGGCGGGCTACTGGTCCGGCAAACCGATTGAGGAACAAACGAAAAAAGATGCGGTGAAACAGGGTTAATTGACTCAGCTTGCTTTACACTGAAGCCTCTCTCTCAGGAGGCTTCAGCAATGGCGACACCACGTTTGACCCAGAAAGACATGACGGAAGCCGAGCAGCGCGAACTGAAAACGCTTCTCGACCGCGCCCGCATCGCGCATGGCCGTACGCTGACCAACGCCGAAACCAATCAGGTGAAAAAAGAGTACATCGACAAACTGATGGCGCAGCGTGACGCCGAGGCGAAAAAAGCCCGCAAGCTGAAAAAGCAGCAGGCTTACAAGCCGGATACTGAAACGACCTTTTCCTGGTCGGCCAATACCTCTACCCGTGGAAGGCGCTAGCTAGCGCCCTTTCTTTTTACGGCCAGGCTGGGTAAATCGCTTCCCGTTACCCGGTTTGCCGCGTCCTTTCTCTTCCGCCTGCGGCGCCTTCACGACCGGACGTTTAATCGCCTGGGTTTTCGGTTTTGCTTTGGCCTTCGGCTTCGCTTCGGACGAGGAGTTCTCGATAAGCTTGAACAGCTCGATCAGTTCGTCGTCCGTTAAGTCGCGCCATTCGCCCAGCGGAATGCCGGACAGGCTGACGTTCATGATGCGCGTGCGCTCCAGCTTCGTCACTTCATAACCGAAGTACTCGCACATGCGGCGGATCTGGCGGTTTAAGCCCTGCACCAGGGTAATGCGGAACGCGAACGGCGCTTCTTTCTTCACCTTACACTTTTTCGTGACGGTACCGAGGATCGGCACACCGGCGCCCATGCCGCGAATAAAGTCGTCCGTGACCGGCTTATTCACCGTCACAATGTACTCTTTTTCGTGATCGTTACCTGCACGCAGGATCTTGTTGACCAGATCGCCGTGGTTGGTGAGGAAAATCAGCCCCTGAGAGTCTTTATCCAGACGGCCAATCGGGAAGATACGGCTGCTGTGGTTCACGAAATCAACGATGTTGTCCCGCTCACCGTCTTCCGTGGTGCTGACAATCCCAACCGGTTTGTTCAACGCGATAAACACCAGGTCTTCAGCATCACGCGGTTCGATGAGCTGACCATTCACTTTAACCACGTCGCCAGGCATCACCTGGTCACCAATCGTGGCGCGCTTGCCGTTGAGGAACACATTACCTTGTTCAATGTAACGGTCCGCCTCGCGACGTGAGCAGATCCCGCTCTCGCTAATGTATTTGTTTAATCGGGTTGATTGAGTTGGCAGCATAGTTTCTCCTGTGAAGGGCGAAATATACCTTAGGTATGGACTGGAAAAAAAGATTAGCCGACGGTAACTGAGACGGGTTTTTTAGTTTGCGAGACGCTTTCAGGATTTTGCATCCTGTCATTTACCCATGTGTTCAAGCCTTTTAGTTTTACTCTCCATGGAGAAGTGTTTGTAGTTTATAAATCACAGGGAGTAATATGAAGGAGATTGTTCAGACAGAATCCTTCCGACGCTGGGAGCAAAACTTAAAAGATCGACGAGCGAAGACCATTATCGCTTCCCGCCTCTTTCGGTTGGCAAATGGCTTAGCGGGCGACGTTAAACCCGTGGGAGAAGGTATAAGTGAGCTAAGGATCCACTTTGGTCCGGGCTACAGGATCTATTTTAAAGACCAGGGCAATTACATCATCGTGCTGTTATGTGGTGGTGACAAAAGCAGCCAGGCCAGAGACATACTGATGGCAAAAATGCTGAGCAATGTATCCCAATGGCAGGAGTGAATGAGCATGCATAAATTAACACCTTACGATCCCGCCAACGCGTTGGTGGATGACGAGGAAATCGCCGTGTTTATCGCTGATGCACTAGAAACAGGCGACTCGACATATATCGCTAAAGCCCTTGGTGTTGTCGCGCGAGCCAAAGGCATGTCGAACATTTCACAGCAAACCGGTTTATCACGTGAGCAGCTTTATCGGTCATTCAGTGATAAAGGAAACCCAACGCTCAAAACCACGCTCGCGGTCATGAAAGCATTGGGTTTTGGGCTAACGCTCAAACACGCCGGGGATTAATACTCATCCCGCTGGTCATCTTCATCCGGCTGTTCCATCACGCTGTAGGCCACCGCACAGAACAACGAGTTGAGGCGCTTCATATCACCCAGCAGCCCCAGGTGGAGTGAGCTGGTCTCGATACTCTGCACGTTCTGCTGATGCAGGCGCTCAACGTGGGCGTGCGAGTAGCGGCGGTTAAGAATGCGGAAGCGATGCTTGTTGCGGCGCAGGCGGCGCGCGCTCGGCACGTCGCTGGAGAAGAAGACCAGCATCGCCAGCTTGAGGTTGCTGACCAGCTGTTCGTGCAGCGCTTCAAGCTCTTTTAAGCCTTCAACGGAGAACGCCCGGCGGGCGGCCAGCGACTTATCGGCAATCTCGCTGCCCATGCGCTCAACGATATCGGAGGCCTGCTCAAGGTTGAGCGACATCTCAATGATTTCCGCCCAGCGGCGGGACTCCTCCTCCGCCAGCTCGTCCTGCGGCATGCGGGCCAGGTAAAGCTTAATGGCGGTATAGAGCACGTTGATATCGTCCGCCAGTCTGCGCAGCTCTTTCTCCTCTCGCGGCTCGCCGTGCATCACCTTTTGCAGCCCTTCGAGCATGGTTTCCATGGCGTCGCCCATGCGGAGCGTCTCGCGCGCGGCATTCGCCAGCGCCAGCGCCGGGGTGTCCAGCGCGGAGGTATCCAGATGCTTTGGCTTCAGGCGGGCGTCCAGCTCCGGTTCGTCCTGAATGAGTCGCTCGCAGAAGCGGGCCATCGACCCGGCAAAAGGGACCATCGCCAGACAGCGCACCAGGTTGTAGAACACGTGGAAGTAGATCACCAGCTCCGCCTTCGGCAGCGGGAGGTTATCCATCAGGTTCGCCAGCGGATGAATAAAGGGCAGAATAATCAGGCTGCCCACCAGCTTAAACAGCAGGCTGCCGAGCGCCACGCGGCGGGCGGCGGCGTTGGCGGCGCTGTTATTGAGCATCGCCAGCAGGCCAGAGCCGAGGTTGGCACCGATCACCAGGCACAGCGCCACCGGGAAGGAGATCGCCCCGGCGGCGGTGAGCGTGGCCGTCAGCAGCACGGCGGCCAGGCTGGAGTAGCTGACGATGGCAAACACCGCGCCAATCAGCGCGTCCAGCATGATGTCCCCGGTCAGGGAGGCGAAGATGACCTGCACGCCGTTGGCCTCGGTAATCGGGGTGACCGCCTGCACAATCAGCTCCAGCGCCAGCAGAATCAGCCCCAGGCCAATCCCCACGCGACCAAGCTGCCCGGCCCGCGTCTGTTTGCGGCCGAGGAAGAAGATAACGCCGACAAAAATCAGCAGCGGCGACAGCCAGGAGAGATCGAAGGTCAGGATACGCGCCATCAGCGCGGTACCCACATCAGCCCCCAGCACAATCACCAGCGCCGGGGCCAGCGCCACCAGATCCTGCGCCACAAAGGAGGTGACAAGCAGGGTTGTGGCGTTGCTGCTCTGAACGAGTGCCGTTACGCCAATGCCTGCGCAGAAGGCGAGCGGCTTCTTCTCAACGCTGCTGCTGAGAACGGTACGTAAACGGGCGCCAAATACGCGCATCACGCCGGTACGGACGATATGGGTGCCCCATACGAGCAGTGCGACTGCAGAGAGCAGATGTAACAGGGTCAGCACGGATGGTTTTCCTCCTTATCTTTATCGGTTTTCCTGAGGTTCCCTGCGCGTTGCCATGTCGGATGACGGCGACGCCTTATCCGACCTACGCACAGGCCCGGTAAGCGCACCGCCACCGGGTGCCAGGGATAGAACCTTATTTCAGTATAAGGGGTTAAGCGTAAGAAAGAGACAAGGCACCCATGAGGTGCCCTGTTTGTTGTAAGGAAAAGTGACGTTAGTCTGCGTCGTAGCCTAAATTCGGTGCCAGCCAGCGCTCTACTTCTGACACGCTCATGCCTTTGCGCAGGGCGTAATCTTCAATCTGATCGCGCTGAAGCTGCGCCACGGCGAAGTACTTGCTGTCCGGGTGGCTGAAGTACCAGCCGGAGACGGATGCGCCCGGCCACATGGCGTACGACTCGGTGAGCTTCATCCCGGTATGGGCTTCGACGTCCAGCAGTTGCCAGATCGTGCCCTTTTCGGTGTGTTCCGGACAGGCCGAGTAGCCCGGCGCCGGACGAATCCCCTGGTAGTTTTCGCGGATCAACTCCTCGTTGCTGAGGTTTTCGTTCGCCGCGTAGCCCCAGTGCACCTTACGCACGCGCTCGTGCAGGTACTCGGCGAAGGCTTCCGCCAGGCGGTCGGCGATCGCTTTCACCATGATTTTATTGTAATCATCGTGCTGCGCTTCGAACGCGTCCGCCAGCGCATCTTCTTCCAGACCGCCGGTTACCGCAAAGGCGCCAATATAGTCGGCTTTACCGCTCAGCTTCGGCGCGACAAAATCGGCCAGGCAGTAGTTGGCAAAGCCCACTTTCTCGGTTTGCTGGCGCAGATGGCGGCTGACTGCCAGCACGTGAGTGCGGGTTTCATCGCGGTAAATTTCGATGTCGTCACCCACGCGGTTGGCCGGGAACAGCCCCACCACGCCGCGTGGGTTGAGGGTTTTCTCCGCGCTCAGCCTGTCGAGCATGTCGTTGGCATCGTTAAACAGGCGTTTCGCCTCCTCGCCCACCACCTCATCTTCCAGAATGCGCGGATATTTGCCCGCGAGCGACCAGGTCATAAAGAACGGCGTCCAGTCGATGTAGTTACGCAGCGTTTCGATGCTGGCACTGACCTCCTGAACGCCCAGGCGATGCGCGACCGGCGGCGTATAGCTCGACCAGTCAAACGCCAGATCGTTATCGCGCGCCGCCTGGAGTGAAACTGGCGGGGTGCGCGGTTTCTTGCGCCCGTGCTGGATGCGAACGGTTTCGTACTCTTTGCGGGTGCGCTCAACAAACTCGTCGCGCTGGGTGTCAGAGAGCAGCGCGGAGACCACGCCCACCGTGCGCGAGGCGTTCTGCACGTAGACCGTCGGCCCGCTGTAGTTCTGCTCGATTTTCACCGCCGTGTGCGCCTTGGAGGTGGTCGCGCCGCCAATCAGCAGCGGAATGGTGAAGCCCTGACGCTCCATCTCCTTCGCCACGTTAACCATCTCGTCCAGCGACGGGGTGATCAGCCCGGAGAGGCCAATCAGGTCGGCATTCACTTCGCGCGCGGTCTTGAGGATTTTATCCGCCGGGACCATCACGCCAAGGTCGATAATCTCGTAGTTATTGCACTGCAGCACCACGCCGACGATGTTCTTGCCGATGTCGTGCACGTCGCCCTTCACGGTGGCGATGACCATTTTGCCGTTGCTGGAGCCTTTCTCTTTGCTGGCTTCGATAAACGGCTCCAGGTACGCCACGGCCTGCTTCATTACGCGCGCGGATTTCACCACCTGCGGCAGGAACATTTTGCCCTCGCCGAACAGATCGCCGACCACGTTCATGCCGTCCATCAGCGGGCCTTCAATGACCTCAATCGGGCGGGCTGCCTGCTGGCGCGCCTCTTCGGTGTCCTGCTCGATAAACTCGGTGATGCCTTTTACCAGCGAATATTCCAGACGTTTTTTCACGTCCCAGGCGCGCCACTCGGCCTGCTGAACGTTGGCTGCGTCATCCGACTTGCTGCCGCGGTATTTTTCTGCCAGGTCAAGCAGCCGCTCGGTCGCGTCGTCGCGGCGGTTGAGGATCACGTCTTCCACCGCGTCGCGCAGCTCGGCGGGCAGGTCGTCATAAATTGCCAGCTGTCCGGCGTTGACAATCCCCATGTCCATCCCGTTGCGGATGGCGTAGTAGAGGAATACGGCGTGAATCGCTTCACGCACCGGGTCGTTACCGCGGAACGAGAACGAGACGTTCGACACGCCGCCAGAGATGAGGGCATGCGGCAGTTCGCGCTTGATGTCCTCGCACGCGCCGATAAAGTCCTGGGCGTAGTTGTTGTGCTCTTCGATGCCGGTCGCCACGGCGAAGATGTTCGGGTCAAAGATGATGTCTTCCGGCGGGAAGCCTACCTCTTCGGTCAGTATTTTGTACGCGCGGCGGCAAATCTCAATTTTACGCGCGCGAGTGTCGGCCTGGCCCACTTCATCAAAAGCCATCACCACCACCGCAGCACCGTAGCGGCGGACCTGCTTCGCGTGGTGGATGAAGACATCCACGCCCTCTTTCATCGAGATGGAGTTGACGATGCCTTTACCCTGAATGCACTTCAGCCCCTTCTCGATCACCTCCCATTTGGAGGAGTCGATCATGATCGGCACGCGGGCGATGTCCGGCTCACCGGCGATCAGGTTGAGGAAACGCACCATCGCCGCTTCGGCGTCGAGCATCCCCTCATCCATGTTGATATCGATAATCTGCGCGCCGCTCTCCACCTGCTGGCGGGCAACGTCCAGCGCTTCGCTGTACTTCTCTTCTTTGATCAGACGCTTGAACTTCGCGGAGCCGGTGACGTTTGTACGCTCACCCACGTTCACAAACAGGCTGTCTTCGCCGATGGTTAACGGCTCAAGGCCGGAGAGGCGACAGGCAACCGGCAGCTCGGGCAGCTTGCGCGGCGGCAGTCCGGCCACGGCGTTGCTCATGGCGGCGATGTGCTCCGGCGTGGTGCCGCAGCAGCCGCCGACGATGTTCAGAAATCCAGACTCGGCCCACTCGCGGATTTGTGCCGCCATGGTGTCGGCATCCAGATCGTATTCACCGAAGGCGTTCGGCAGACCGGCGTTCGGGTGCGCGGTAACGTAGCATTCCGCAATGCGCGACAGCTCCTGCACGTACTGGCGCAGCTCGTCCGGGCCCAGCGCGCAGTTCAGGCCGAAGGAGAGCGCGTCGGCGTGGCGCAGGGAGTTATAAAACGCTTCGGTGGTCTGGCCGGACAGGGTACGGCCGGAGGCATCGGTGATGGTGCCGGAAATCATGATCGGCAGGTCAACGCCCAGCGCCTCGAACTCCTCTTTCACCGCGTAAATCGCGGCCTTGGCGTTGAGAGTGTCGAATACCGTTTCAATCAGGATCAGATCGGAACCGCCTTCCACCAGCGCTCTGGTCGATTCACGGTAGGCAACAACCAGCTGGTCAAAGGTGATATTACGAAACGCCGGGTCGTTGACGTCCGGTGAAATCGACGCGGTGCGGTTGGTTGGGCCAAGCACCCCGGCAACGTAGCGCGGCTTGTCCGGCGTGCGGGCCGTCCACTCGTCGGCGCAGGCGCGCGCAAGCTTTGCGGCTTCAAAGTTGATCTCCGCCGACAGGGATTCCATCTGGTAATCCGCCATGGCGATGGTTGTCGAGTTAAAGGTGTTGGTTTCAACGATATCCGCACCCGCTTCGAAGTAAGCGTTGTGAATATCCTTGATCACGGACGGCTTGCTGAGCACCAGCAGGTCGTTGTTCCCTTTCAGGTCGCAGGGCCAGTCAGCGAAGCGTTCGCCGCGGAAATCGCCTTCGCTCAGACGATAGCCCTGGATCATGGTGCCCATGCCGCCGTCCAGCACCAGAATTCGTTCATTTAACTGCGCACGCAGTTGCTCTACTTTGCTGCTCACACTTGCTCCCGACAACGCTCAACAAGGCCAAAAGGCTGCGTTCCATACTGGCACAATCTCGCAGGGTGGAAAAGTCGCTCAGCGGTAACATGAGACATGTTCACTATCACTCCTCCGATCAGTCAGGATAACGGTTGCAAATTCACCAAATAAAACGAAAATGATTTCCACGATACAGAAAAAGGAGATCGTCATGGTCGCGACCGTTCCCGCTAAACGCGGCAGAAAACCTGCTGCCACCACCGCTGCCGCACAACAGGGTGGACAGGTTCAATCGCTCACGCGCGGTCTGAAGCTGCTGGAGTGGATAGCCGAGTCGCACAGCAGCGTGGCCCTGACGGAGCTGGCCCAGCAGGCTGGCCTGCCGAACTCCACGACGCACCGCCTGCTGACCACCATGCAGCAGCTGGGCTTTGTCCGCCAGGTAGGCGAGCTGGGGCACTGGGCGGTGGGCGCGCATGCGTTTATCGTGGGCAGCAGCTTCCTGCAGAGCCGCAACCTGCTGGCGATTGTGCACCCGATTCTGCGCAAATTGATGGAAGAGTCGGGCGAGACCGTGAATCTGGCCGTGCTCGACCAGAGCGACCATCAGGCGATTATCATCGACCAGGTGCAATGCACGCAGCTGATGCGCATGTCCGCGCCGATTGGCGGCAAGCTGCCGATGCATGCCTCAGGGGCGGGTAAAGCGTTCCTCTCGCAGCTGACCGAGGAGCAGGTGACGGGGCTGCTGCACCGTAAAGGACTGCATGCCTATACCCACGCCACGCTGGTTTCGCCGGTGCATCTGAAAGAAGACCTGGCCCTGACCCGCAAGCGCGGCTATTCGTTTGACGACGAGGAGCACGCCCTCGGCCTGCGCTGTATCGCAGCCTGCATTTTTGACGAGCACCGCGAGCCGTTTGCCGCCATCTCTATTTCCGGGCCGATTTCGCGTATGACCGACGATCGGGTCACTGAGTTGGGTGCGCTGGTGATTAAGGCGGCGAAAGAGGTCACGCTGGCGTACGGTGGGATTCGTTAAGCATGCATTGCCGGGTGGCGGCTTCGCCTTACCCGGCCTACATGATGCCCTCTGAAAACCGGATGCAAAACCGCTGCTTGCGGCGGTAAGCGTACACATCTTCCACGTGCCCGTTTTTGATCCGCGTTTGCAGTCCCCGCCAGTAGCTGGCGCGGAACAGATCGGCATGCATCTCTTCGAATAGCGGCCCAATGCGCGGATCGGCGCAGAGCCAGTGTCGAAACTCTTCGGGAAACACATCGCCCGGCGAAACGCTGTACCACGGCTCGCTGGAAAGCTCATCTTCCGGGTAGCGGGGCGGTGGGATATCGCGGAAGTTCACCTCGGTCATGTAGCAAATTTCGTCGTAATCGTAGAACACCACCCGACCGTGACGGGTGACGCCGAAGTTTTTGAACAGCATATCGCCCGGGAAGATATTGGCGGCGGCAAGCTGGCGAATCGCGTTGCCGTATTCTTCAATCGCATCTCTTAAAGCCTGACCGTCGGACTGCTCCAGCCAGATATTCAGCGGCACCATGCGTCGTTCAATGTAGAGATGGCTGATCGCGATTTTGTCGCCAAGATCGGTGATTTTGGCGGGTGCTTCCTGCAGTAAAAGCGCCATGAGCGCCGGATCGATCTGCTGCTTATCCAGCACAAAGTTTTCGAACTCCTGGGTATCCGCCATGCGCCCAACGCGGTCGTGCTCCTTAACCAGCTGGTAGCAGGCGCGGACGTGCGCGGCGGTCATCTCTTTCTGCGGCGCGAATCTGTCCTTAATCACCTTAAAGACCCGGTCGAAGCCCGGCAGCGTAAACACCAGCATCACCATGCCGCGAATGCCGGGCGCTTCGATGAACTGCTCATCGGCCGTGGTGACATAGCGCAGGTACTCCCGGTAGCTTTCCGTTTTAGCGTGCTTCTGGCAGCCAATGGCCATATACAGCTCGGCCGTGGTTTTACCCGGCAGGATCTCGCGCAGCCACTCCACCAGCGCGGCGGGCAGCGGAGCGTACACCATAAAATAGGAACGGGCGAAGCCAAACACGATGCTGGCCTCGGCGCTGGTAGTCAGGCAGGTATCAACAAACAGTTCCCCGTCGTCGGTACGATGAATGGGCAGCAGAAACGGCACAATGGCCGTCGGCGTAACCAGTTTGCCCACCAGCCAGGCGGCTTTATTGCGGTAGAAAAGCTCGTTGGCCACCTGCAAATGGCTGTGGCTGAGCACCTCCGCGCCGAATGCTTCTTTGAGATGGGCGTGGATATACCCGATATCCCGGGCTTTATTCTCCCAGGGCAGACGCAGCGGCAAATCCGTCAGCACGCGGTGCAGGAGCTTTTCCCAACCGTGCTCGGGAAAGAAATCTTTCGCCAGCGGACGCGGAATGGTACGAAAGCGCCGCTCGGGCTGGGAGCTAAAGATAAATAACCGCTCAGGAGATAATGAGCGGTGGTCAAATAACCGGCAATAGACGGAGTTGAAAAAACTCTCCGCAATCTCGAAGCGCGGGTAGTCGGGTAACAGATGGGTGTAATGCTCTTTTACGCGCAGTAAAAATTCCGCGTCCGGACTTTTACCGTCGGTAATACAGCGCAGCTGCTCCACCACCAGACCCACGTGGTGGTCATAAAGATGGATACGCTGCTTCATGGCCTGCTGAACCGCATGCCAGTCTGCGTGTTCGAAGCGCTGCTGGGCGCCGGAGGTTACTTCCAGAAAACGACCATACTGGGCATCGAAGCCCTGCAAAATAGTTTGGGCAATCAGTAATTCCAGGCCACGCGACATATATTCCCCCTCACCACCAACCCTCTCCCCAGGGGGGAGAGGGGGAAAAGATTAGAACTGTGCTTCTTCCGTTGAACCCGTTAAGGCGGTGACGGAGGAGGTGCCGCCCTGAATAATCGTGGTCACATTATCAAAGTAGCCGGTGCCCACCTCCTGCTGGTGTGAGACGAAGGTGTAACCATCTTTCCCCGCCGCAAATTCCGGCTGCTGCACCTTCTCAACGTAGTGCTTCATGCCCTCACCCTGCGCATAGGCGTGCGCCAGGTCGAACATGTTGAACCACATGCTGTGGATGCCTGCCAGCGTAATGAACTGGTATTTATAGCCCATGTCGGACAGCTGCTGCTGGAAGCTGGCGATGGTTTTGTCATCCAGCTTTTTCTGCCAGTTGAAGGACGGCGAGCAGTTGTAGGCCAGCAGTTTGCCCGGGTACTTCGCATGAATGGCGTCGGCAAAGCGTTTTGCCAGCGCCAGATCCGGCGTAGAGGTTTCACACCAGACCAGGTCCGCGTACGGCGCGTACGCCAGACCGCGGCTGATCGCCTGCTCAATGCCCGCATGGGTGCGATAGAACCCTTCGCTGGTGCGCTCGCCGGTGATGAACTCGCTGTCGTACGGATCGCAGTCAGAGGTGATCAGGTCAGCCGCGTCCGCATCGGTACGGGCAATGACCAGCGTTGGCACGCCGAGCACGTCAGCAGCCAGACGCGCGGCAACCAGCTTCTGCACGGCTTCCTGAGTCGGAACGAGCACCTTACCGCCCATGTGTCCGCACTTCTTCACTGACGCCAGCTGATCTTCGAAGTGAACGGCCGCTGCACCGGCCTCAATCATCGATTTCATCAGCTCGAAGGCGTTCAGCACGCCGCCGAAGCCCGCTTCCGCATCTGCAACGATCGGCAGGAAATAGTCAATAAAGCGCGGATCGTTAGGTTCGATGCCCGCCGCCCACTGGATCTGATCTGCACGACGGAAGGTGTTGTTGATCCGATCCACGACCGACGGCACGGAGTTAGCCGGATAGAGCGACTGATCCGGGTACATGCTGGAGGCCAGGTTGGCGTCCGCCGCGACCTGCCAGCCGGAGAGGTAGATAGCCTCAATACCGGCCTTCGCCTGCTGCAGCGCCTGACCGCCGGTCAGCGCACCGAGGCTGTTGATGTAGCCCTTTTTAGAGCCACCGTGCAGCAGCTTCCACATTTTCGCCGCGCCATTTTGCGCCAGCGTGCATTCCGGATTGACCGAGCCGCGTAATTTCACCACGTCTTCCGCGCTGTACGGGCGGCGGATGCCTTCCCAGCGAGGTTGTGTCCACTCTTTCTTTAATTCTTCGATTTGTTGGGTACGGGTTTTCATGTGCAGATGCTCCATATTGTTATGTGGTGAGTTACGCCAGGAAGCGGTAGCCCGGCAGGGTCAGGAAGTCGATTAATTCATCTGATGTGGTGATTTGCTCCATCAGGCGCGCAGCGTCGTCAAAGCGTCCGCTGCTGAAGCGGTGTTCGCCCAGTTCGTCCTGGATCACCCGCATCTCTTCGGCCAGCATCTGGCGGAACAGGGTCTTGGTCACCGGTTTGCCGTTGCTAAGCGTTTTTTGATGGTGGATCCACTGCCAGATAGAGGTACGTGAGATCTCCGCCGTCGCAGCATCTTCCATCAGGCCGTAGATCGGCACGCAGCCGTTGCCGGAGATCCACGCTTCGATGTACTGCACCGCGACGCGAATGTTGGCCCGCATCCCCTCTTCCGTCCGTTCGCCCGCGCACGGCGCCAGCAGCTGTTCTTCTGCGATTGGTGCATCATCTTCACGGGTGACAAACAGCTGGTTTTTGTTGTCGCCGAGCACGCGGTTAAAGACCTCCATCGCCGTATCGGCCAAACCCGGATGGGCGATCCACGTCCCGTCGTGGCCGTTACGTGCTTCAAGCTCTTTGTCGGCTTTCACCTTGTTGAGCACCTGATTGTTGCGCTCTGCGTCTTTGCTCGGGATAAAAGCCGCCATGCCGCCCATCGCAAAGGCGCCGCGCTTGTGGCAGGTTTTGATCAGCAGACGCGAATAGGCGCTCAGGAACGGTTTGTCCATGGTGACAACCTGACGATCGGGGAGCACGCGATCGGGATAATTTTTCAGGGTTTTGATGTAGCTGAAAATATAGTCCCAGCGTCCACAGTTCAGACCGACAATGTGGTCGCGCAGCGCATGCAGGATTTCATGCATCTGGAATACGGCGGGCAGCGTTTCAATCAGCAGCGTGGCTTTGATGGTGCCGCGCGGCAGGTTGAAACGATCTTCCGCATAGCTGAAGACCTCGCTCCACCAGGCCGCTTCCTGCCAGGCCTGCGTTTTAGGCAGGTAGAAATACGGGCCGCTGCCCTTAGCCAGCAGGGCTTTGTAGTTGTGGAAGAAATAGAGCGCAAAATCAAACAGGCTTCCCGGAATGGCTTCTCCACGCCAGGTGACATGTTTTTCTGGCAGGTGCAGGCCGCGCACGCGACAGATCAGCACCGCCGGGTTCGGTTTGAGCTGGTAAATTTTGCCGGCTTCGTTGGTATAGCTGATGGTGCCGTTCACGGCGTCGCGCAGGTTGATCTGCCCCTCGATGACCTTACGCCAGTCCGGCGCCAGCGAGTCTTCAAAATCGGCCATAAAGACTTTAACGTTGGCGTTCATGGCGTTGATCACCATTTTGCGTTCTACCGGACCGGTGATCTCAACGCGACGATCCTGTAAATCTTCAGGGATGCCGCGGATTTTCCACTCACCACGACGAATGGAAGCAGTTTCCGAAATAAAACCAGGCAACTTGCCGTTATCAATTTCCTGCTGCTGATGAATACGTGCCGCCAGCAGCTTATTGCGCTGCGGCGTAAAGCGGGTCACCAGTTCAGTCAGAAATTCTACCGCTTCTGCCGTTAATACTTGCTGTTCTTGCTCGCCATACGGCTGGGTAAAGGCCAGTTCATCGACCGTTGTTGCCTGTTGAGTCATTACTCTGCTCCTCATCAAAGATCCAAAATCACGCTCCCGATGCGAACGAAAGATCGTTGGGTAGTTTTCGCTCAGCAGAATTAAGACTATCTCTATTTTTTCTAAAATCAAAAACAATTTCCATTTTAATTATTAATTATGATTAATTGATTGATTTCATTGAGATTAAAGTTGGATCGAACGGTGAGTGGCATTTCGGAAATAAAAAAGGCACCCGAAGGTGCCTGATTTGAATAGCTGAAACGCTTTAGGATCGTTTAGTGCAGACGATTACTCCAGAGTTGGATTCATGTGACGCAGATCGTATGGTGTTATCTGGTAGACGTAATAGTTGAGCCAGTTAGTAAAAAGCAAATTCCCGTGGCTGCGCCAGGTCGCTCTCGGTTTGTTTTGCGGATCGTCTTTCGGGAAATAGTTGTACGGGACATCCGGGTTCAGACCCGCTTCGACATCACGGAAATACTCTGACGCAAGGGTGTGCGGATCGTACTCAGGATGTCCGGTCACAAAGGCAATGCGCTTATCTTTACTGGCAAACAGGTAAGCGTCCCCATCTTCCGTTTCGGCCAGGATCTCCAGATCGGTGTAATCACGAATCAGCTGGGCCGGGAAGTCAGCGTAGCGAGAATGCGGAGCCAGGAAAGAATCATCAAACCCGCGCGTCAGCAACGCATGGGGATGGAGAATATGGTGTTCGTATACGCCGGAGAGCTTTTCAGTGCGGGTTTGCTTGGGGATGCCATACAGAATATTCAGTGCGGCTTGTACCGCCCAACAGACAAACAGCGTGGACGTGACGTGATCTTTTGCCCATTCCAGCACCTGTTTGATCTGCGGCCAGTAAGCGACATCGTTAAATTCCACCAGACCGAGCGGGGCGCCGGTCACAATCAATCCATCAAAATTTTCACCCTGAATGTCATCAAAGTTGCAGTAGAAGTTGTTCAGGTGCTCAGAAGGCGTGTTGCGAGACTCACGGGCGTCGATCCGCAGCAGCTGAATATCAACCTGCAGCGGGGAGTTCGACAGCAGACGCAGGAACTGGTTTTCTGTTTCGATCTTTTTGGGCATCAGATTGAGAATAAGCACCTTCAGCGGGCGAATTTCCTGACCTGTCGCACGTGAAGTCGTCATCACAAAGACATTCTCTTCACGCAAGAAATTGACGGCTGGTAGCTCGTCCTGCACCCGAATCGGCATAGCTTTATATCCTCACAACATACGTATAAACGTTTAGACATCCAGACAGCTAACGATACCCAGAAATGATCGGAATGTCGAGTCTGCAAGGTGAAGGTGAGAAAGTTTCAGGGAGAGGGAGAGGAAGAAAAACAAAAGCAAAAAACCCCGCACCTTCCGGTACGGGGTTCTTCTAATTGATGCCTGGCAGTTCCCTACTCTCACATGGGGAGACCCCACACTACCATCGGCGCTACGGCGTTTCACTTCTGAGTTCGGCATGGGGTCAGGTGGGACCACCGCGCTAAAGCCGCCAGGCAAATTCTGTTAATCTGTATCAAAGCTGAAATTTGATTATCTGTCTCTTCGCCAAAACATCTTCGGCGTTGTAAGGTTAAGCCTCACGGTTCATTAGTATCGGTTAGCTCAACGCATCGCTGCGCTTACACACCCGACCTATCAACGTCGTCGTCTTCAACGTTCCTTCAGGAGACTTAAAGTCTCAGGGAGAACTCATCTCGGGGCAAGTTTCGTGCTTAGATGCTTTCAGCACTTATCTTTTCCGCATTTAGCTACCGGGCAGTGCCATTGGCATGACAACCCGAACACCAGTGATGCGTCCACTCCGGTCCTCTCGTACTAGGAGCAGCCCCCCTCAATTCTCCAGCGCCCACGGCAGATAGGGACCGAACTGTCTCACGACGTTCTAAACCCAGCTCGCGTACCACTTTAAATGGCGAACAGCCATACCCTTGGGACCTACTTCAGCCCCAGGATGTGATGAGCCGACATCGAGGTGCCAAACACCGCCGTCGATATGAACTCTTGGGCGGTATCAGCCTGTTATCCCCGGAGTACCTTTTATCCGTTGAGCGATGGCCCTTCCATTCAGAACCACCGGATCACTATGACCTGCTTTCGCACCTGCTCGAGCCGTCACTCTCGCAGTCAAGCTAGCTTATGCCATTGCACTAACCTCCTGATGTCCGACCAGGATTAGCTAACCTTCGTGCTCCTCCGTTACTCTTTGGGAGGAGACCGCCCCAGTCAAACTACCCACCAGACACTGTCCGCAACCCGGATCACGGGTCTACGTTAGAACACCAGCCATTAAAGGGTGGTATTTCAAGGACGGCTCCATGCAGACTGGCGTCCACACTTCAAAGCCTCCCACCTATCCTACACATCAAGGACCAGTGTTCAGTGTCAAGCTATAGTAAAGGTTCACGGGGTCTTTCCGTCTTGCCGCGGGTACACTGCATCTTCACAGCGAGTTCAATTTCACTGAGTCTCGGGTGGAGACAGCCTGGCCATCATTACGCCATTCGTGCAGTCGGAACTTACCCGACAAGAATTTCGCTACCTTAGGACCGTTATAGTTACGGCCGCCGTTTACCGGGGCTTCGATCAAGAGCTTCGCGTTGCCGCTAACCCCATCAATTAACCTTCCGGCACCGGCAGGCGTCACACCGTATACGTCCACTTTCGTGTT
>NZ_JSZC01000015.1:0-48793 GCF_000805795.1 Enterobacter sp. FB
GACACATCCAATTTGCAGGGCAATGCCCAGACGGTTGTGATCACCTCTGCTTTTTCCGATAAATTCCTTGTCTGCTTCATCAAGGTGAAAATATCGTGCCAGCTGAAGCTCATCCGGTTCACCGGTGAATCTGCCATAGCTTTCAGTCTGCTCAGTGGTCAGAAAGTCAACGGGCATATCGCCTCCCTGCCTGACGGGCATTTAGTAACATTTTTCCAACCGTACGAAATGTTATAAATTATCGGACATCGTAAAACTGTTACATTAATATGTCTATTAAATCGTAAATTGTAATAATTAGACATGAGTTGTCCGATATTCGATTTAAGGTACATTTTATGCGACTTTTTGGTTACGCTCGGGTCTCAACCAGTCAGCAGTCTCTTGATCTTCAGGTCAGAGCACTCAAAGACGCAGGTGTGAAAGCAAACCGTATATTTACCGATAAGGCATCCGGCAGTTCAACAGACCGGGAAGGGCTGGATTTGCTGAGGATGAAGGTGGAGGAAGGTGATGTCATTCTGGTTAAGAAGCTCGACCGTCTTGGCCGCGACACTGCCGATATGATCCAACTGATAAAGGAATTTGACGCTCAGGGCGTGGCAGTCCGGTTCATTGATGACGGGATCAGTACCGACGGTGATATGGGGCAAATGGTGGTCACCATCCTCGGCTGTGGCACAGGCTGAACGCCGGAGGATCCTAGAACGCACGAATGAGGGCCGACAGGAAGCAAAGCTGAAAGGAATCAAATTTGGCCGCAGGCGTACCGTGGACAGGAACGTCGTGCTGACGCTTCATCAGAAGGGCACTGGTGCAACGGAAATTGCTCATCAGCTCAGTATTGCCCGCTCCACGGTTTATAAAATTCTTGAAGACGAAAGGGCCTCGTGATACGCCTATTTTTATAGGCTGAATTTACAATCCAAGTGCAACAAAAAAAAGAAGTACTCAACTAGAATATAATTTTTTTCCACACAAAAACCATTTCCAAATGATGAGTACTTCCTACCGACATCTTACAATAAACGAGCGAGAAAAGATAATGATTTTACTCGCACAGGGCAAAAAACAAGCAGAAATTGCCAAAGCACTGGGACGTAGCTCCAGCACCATTTCTCGCGAGCTGAAACGACACGCTCTAGAAAGCTACAGTGCAACGAACGCACAAAACAGCTATTTGAAGCATCGTCAAAATAGCAAAGCACAGCGCAAATTAGAGCAGCCTGAATATTTCAATTTGGTGCAAGAAAAGTTTCTGACAGAAAACTGGTCGCCCGAACAAATCAGCGCACGATTAAAATTGGAAAAATCTGAATTATCCATTAGTTATTCAACCATTTATCGTGGTATTTATTCAGGGTTGTTTGATATAAGCGAACGCAAAGCCAGTCGCAAACTGCGCCACAAAGGCAAAACACGGCATACAAAAATCATCATGAAAAACGTGGCAAAATTCAGATATCCAACCATTTGAACGACCGTCCCATTTCGGCGCAAAATCGCAGTCGCTTTGGACATTGGGAAGCCGATACCGTACTGGGTAAAGCGGGTGGAGCTTGTTTGCTGACGCTGACGGAACGCAAAAGTCGTTTTGAGTTGGTGAAGAAAATTCCTGCCAAAAAAGCCGAAGCAGTCCAAAAGGCACTGTTGCAAAGTTAGCGATGAGGCAGCCTTTTGTCTTATTCAAAGGCCTTACATTTCAAAAACTCTGCTTACCAGGCGCATTTCGCCCAGGGGATCACCATAATAAAATGCTGAGGCCTGGCCTTTGCGTAGTGCACGCATCACCTCAATACCTTTGATGGTGGCGTAAGCCGTCTTCATGGATTTAAATCCCAGCGTGGCGCCGATTATCCGTTTCAGTTTGCCATGATCGCATTCAATCACGTTGTTCCGGTACTTAATCTGTCGGTGTTCAACGTCAGACGGGCACCGGCCTTCGCGTTTGAGCAGAGCAAGCGCGCGACCATAGGCGGGCGCTTTATCCGTGTTGATGAATCGCGGGATCTGCCACTTCTTCACGTTGTTGAGGATTTTACCCAGAAACCGGTATGCAGCTTTGCTGTTACGACGGGAGGAGAGATAAAAATCGACAGTGCGGCCCCGGCTGTCGACGGCCCGGTACAGATACGCCCAGCGGCCATTGACCTTCACGTAGGTTTCATCCATGTGCCACGGGCAAAGATCGGAAGGGTTACGCCAGTACCAGCGCAGCCGTTTTTCCATTTCAGGCGCATAACGCTGAACCCAGCGGTAAATCGTGGAGTGATCGACATTCACTCCGCGTTCAGCCAGCATCTCCTGCAGCTCACGGTAACTGATGCCGTATTTGCAGTACCAGCGTACGGCCCACAGAATGATGTCACGCTGAAAATGCCGGCCTTTGAATGGGTTCATGTGCAGCTCCATCA
Organism: Enterobacter sp. FB; assembly: GCF_000805795.1. Taxonomy (NCBI): domain Bacteria; kingdom Pseudomonadati; phylum Pseudomonadota; class Gammaproteobacteria; order Enterobacterales; family Enterobacteriaceae; genus Enterobacter; species Enterobacter sp. FB. Next base: position 2,415 of record NZ_JSZC01000015.1, read on the forward strand.
GCAAAAGGGGATGATAAGTTTATCACCACCGACTATTTGCAACAGTGCCGTAATTCTCACATGCGATCTCGAGTAGCCAGTTGTGGAAAACCGACATAAACATCCCCTGTTACCCTGAAACTCTACTCACCATTTTTTCATAATTATATACAAACAGCCAGAAAGGCTGTTACAGGCGATTTGATCTGCAACCTATTGGTTAAATTAATGTATCAAAAACGATGGTTTCTGTGACACATCCCTATAAGCAGTTGCCTATACAATAAAACGCTCTCCGGCTGTAACAAAACCCGTTACAGTATCAATACAACAAAAACGATGTAACAAAATAGGGTGGCAAAATGATAATCGGCTATGCGCGTAAATCGACACATCTTCAGGATGTAACGCATCAGGTTGATGAACTGACAAAAGCGGGTTGCGAGCAAATCTATCATGAACAGATCTCACGCGGCGGCACTAAACGCGCCAAAAATGGTGCCCCGGAACTGGAGAACTGTCTGAAGGCATTGCGCGAAGGTGATACCCTGGTTGTTTGGGCGCTTGATCGGCTCGGCGGTTCATTGAGCCAGGTGATTACGTTGCTTGACGACCTGAAAAAGCGCGGAATCACCTTTATAGCCATCAAAGACAGAATAGATACTAGCGCTCCTGTTATCGGGGAAATCTATACTCATCTGATGGCTATATTCTCTAACTTTGAACGCAACCGCAATATTGAACGAACGAGATCTGGACTCGCAGCTGCTCGCGCAAGGGGCCGTGTAGGGGGAAGAAAACCGTCACTTTCGGAAGATGATATTAAGCAAATGAAAATTCTGCTTGCTGATCCTGAAATGACAGTAGGAGCTGTTGCGAAGCGCTTCAATGTTTCTCGCATGACTATTTATCGCTACACGACAAAAGGCAACCATTCAGAGAAAATAAATGATGAATAACATTCTAGCCTGATGACTCCGGTTAGGTTGGGTTTCGTCGAATGCGATGTGCCGCCATATGCCCGTCAGGGCATGGAAGGCGACCGCGCCGGACTCCACCGGACACCGGCCGCAAATCGCCGGAAACTGCGGGACTGACCGGAGCAACAGGCCAACCCCCCTCCCTGCTAAGCCATAACCCAGCCCGCCGCCACGCAGCTGCCGCACGTCCTCCACGGGGGTGCGCAGTGGGCGCCGCGCGCCTGCGCGCGGGTACGGCGGCCCGCCTGCGGGTCGCGGCGCCGTACTGCGAGTTAGCGGCCGCCGCGCGGCCGGTTACGGGGGACACCGCACCGTCACGGCCAGCGCCCCACTGAGCTGCACAATCCACAAATAACACAAAGGTATAATTAAAGTTATGGAAATCCGCCCACCTTGCCGGGCGCCGGTGCTGTGTGGAAATCCGCCCACCTTGCCGGGCGCCGGTGCTGTGTGGAAATCCGCCCACCTTGCCGGGCGCCGGTGCCGTGTGGAAATCCGCCCACCTTGCCGGGCGCCGGTGCCGTGTGGAAATCCACCCACCTTGCCGGGCGCCGGTGCCGTGTGGGAATCCGCCCACCTTGCCGGGCGCCGGTGCCGTGTGGGAATCCGCCCACCTTGCCGGGCGTCGGTGCCGTGTGGGAATCCGCCCACCTTGCCGGGCGCCGGTGCTGTGTGGAAATTCGCCCATCTTCATGACAAAAATTTGTCAAATGACAGGCTCATGTGTGCTGATTTATGTCAGACGGGATTTTGCTTATCAATTATTGAGAACAGAAATTTTCCTGAATCATCAATACTATACTTAGCAAGTAAAGGTGTTTTCTCATTTATCTGCTTGAGAGCAGGATCAAGGAAAGATCGTTTCAACTCTGCCAAGTTCTTCTGTTGGGATTCCGGCAAAAGGAAACGGTCATTTAACCAAGCATGAGTAGTAACCCATAAGCCTGAAGATTTGAATTGAGCAAGACTTTCATAAAGGCGGATCGTCCGTGGATTTCGAAGACTGCCACAATCGCGGAGCGAGTAGGTGGTGAACTGGTTCGTCAGGCCGTAAATGTACCGCAGGAGTTTATGGTTAAATTCGATTTCCCAGATACCACGAGCTGATCGGCTGCCAGCCTCTGTTAGCCAGGGGCGCGCGACGCAGTCAAAACTCCCTTCTTTCGGGTAAAAGATTACCGCAGAACGGCTTAACTCAAACACGCCTTCTTTAACATCCTTGATAGCCTGGTTACGGCTTACCTGAAAAATTTGCTGATAGTCAGCCACCTTTACTTTGAAAGTAGAGTCACCGAGTACAGCCATCTCATCATCATCTTCGCTTACTGAAGCTGTGAAATACGTCTGCATAAGACATAACCAGAGAACGCGCTTTGCTTTTAGCGAGAGGTAGTAAGCAGCTTCGGTAAGCTCGTTAGACTGCTTAACTTTTATCTTTTTGTTCAGCAACTTATCCATGAGCCTTGCCTTTGTGGGTTAAAAATTACTCTCCACACTACCACAAAGTTCAAACAAGTAAATACATTTTTTACAGTTTCGTCTAAGGTGGGCCAATTCCCATAACAAGGTGGGCTAATTCCCATAGTAAGGTGGGGTGTTTCCCATAGATAGGTGGGCCAATTCCCATAACAAGGTGGGCGGATTCCCAGAGATAACACTTATTTATGATTTTAAATCAATGAGTTATATAGCTCTAAAAGACTTTAAAAAGATAAAAAATCTATAAAATACCTTTTAAAAATATGCCTGTGGATATGTGCATATCATCGCTTACCAGCGCCGCTTCGCGGCTCGGTCAACCCCTCAGAACCGCGAAAACAAGTTTCGCAGTTCTTCACGGTTCATGTTTTAATCCAAGCATGGCGCCAGCACCTTCGCGGCACCATCGAGGCCCGCGCTGCTGCCGCACCGGGCCTCACCCTCAAATAAAATAAAGTTTATAAAAATCGTACTTGTATTGACCCCTATTTATTCTGAGTATATCCTTTCTGTAACCAAAACTACGGAGGCGCCACAGATGGCTCAGAAAAACAGAATTTCAGAAACAGAATGGAAACAGCTGCTGCCGCAAATGGCTTCCTTTGCACACATCACAACAGATATTGGCTATTCCGTGCTTGTCAAAGGTGAGAAATCATCAGACGTAGCCACGCGAGTAGGCCGTTCCAAGCAAAACATTTCCAGCACCGTTAAGCGAATCTGGGATTTGTACCAGAACACCACTCTTAAAGCCGAGAACGGCGAACCATTAAAATTAGTTCAGGTCTGGATACCAGCAAGCCTTGCTGAAACTGTTTTAAAAGAAGCCGCGAAGTACAGCATTAATAACATCACGACCTCCGAAATGGAAAAAAAATAAAGTCCGAAAGGACTTTATTTTAAGACTACTAACGCGGCTTTATTACAGTGCTCGCCACCACAGTAAACCACTATCCCCGGTTTACCCCAGAGATTGATATGACACACCGGGCAGCTGTACTTTTCCCGGTTTGTTTTGTTCACCGGCGCTTCAGGCGGCGGGGTTACAAATCGCATGGCCTCTATGATCTCGTCGTCGAGTTCAACCGGGTCGCGCCCTTCCTCCACCTCCTGTTCGTGTTCGCTATCATCTTCCTCGTCGTCAATATAGCCTTTTCCTGTAGGGCTTAGCACAGCGCCAGGCTTAGGCTGGTAAGGCGGAAACCTGTCCATCCAGGAAAGCCGGAAATGGCCTGTCAGCAGTTCATCACAGGCCATATCGAAAGGGCCACCGGCAATAATATAATGGGTCATGCTCTGGCCCACTTTCCTGCCTCCCGGTTCGCCGGTATCAGAAGGCATTAGTCCTACCCGTTCCATCCGGGCCGCCCACTGTTTGTTGTGATAGCCACGGCGGCCAGGCTCGCCAAAATGGAATTGCCACTGATGAACCATCTCATGCACCAGTGTTGAAAGCGTGGCCTTTATGGTTCTGATCGAGAAATACACCGGATTCATAGCGATCTCGTCTACCGTGTACCCACTCTCACGGCCGACGAAACGCTTAAAGGAACAATAGCCATACGTTCGCTTCTCACGCTGCAACGTTATCAGGCATGGCGGCAGCTCGTTGCTGAATAGCTTCTCATTGAAAAAATCGTAGGCTCTCTGAAGTTCATCGTAGGTTTCGGGTGTAGGCAAATTCACTGCTAACCTCACATATATGTATTGTGCAATACACATAATTTAGATGATCTTTTATACAGAGGAAACGGCTTTTACCGAAAACCGCGAAACCGTGCCGAAACTTGTTACGGCCGGTTGAGGGGTTAACCGGCCCGGGTACGGCGCCGGTAATTATTTGATGGTGGCTATTGGTATTGAGCGCCAGTCTGTCGTGTAATCAGGTGACAACATCTGACGACGCATGGCAAAGGAGTTATCGATGCCCTGGCCTGCAAAAAAAAGCTGGTTCTTTCCACGCCGGTTTATACCATCAAGAACAGCCATTAAAGCCTCGCTGCCAGCTGAAGGCGTAGCAGAGTCGAATAAATCAAGCTGGGCCTCCTTCCCGCTAAAATCTGCCAGCATGACCCCTGCTTTTGCATACGCAATATCTTCCCGCCAGATCCGCGCCAGCGCGGCTTGTGCTGCCTGAATTATCGTGCGGCTGTCCTGGGTTGCCACCGTCAGTTTTTCGGTTGCCTGATTGGCATACTGTGTATCACGCACTGAATAAGGACTGGTACGGATAAAGACGCTTATGACGCGGCAGTATTGCCTCTCATTACGCAGTTTTTCAGCTGCGCGCGCTGCAAATCCGGTGACAGCCTGCTGCATGTCCGTCAGGGTTTCTACGCGTTGGCCGAATGAGCGCGACACAACAATCTGCTGCTTCGCAGGAGGGTTTTCTTCCAGGCTGAAGCAAGCCTCGCCGCGCAACTCCCGTACCGTTCTTTCAAGCACAACGCCGAATGTTTTACGGATTAGGCGCGTATCTGCCCTGGCTAAATCCAGCACCGTTTTGATCCCCATTGTGGCGAGTGCTTTCTCTGTACGATGGCCGACGCCCCAGACTTCCGCAACCGGCAGGATGCTCATTAATTTCTTCAGTCTGGCGCCATCGTCCAGAGCAACCACCCCGCCAGTAGCGGGCCATGTTTTTGCAGCGTGGTTACACAGCTTCGCCAGCGTCTTAGTACGGGCAATACCGACCCCGCATACCAGCGTTGTGTGTCGCCTGACTTCCTCGCGCAGTTGGCGCCCGAAAGCGTCAAGGCTCATGGCGGCCGTTATCCCTTTGCAGTCAACAAAAAGCTCGTCGATTGAATACTGTTCGACGTGGCTTGCAAGGGACTCAACTACGGCCGCGAACCGGGCCGACATGGAGGCATAAAGAGTGTAATTAGAGCTAAAAATAGCGATGTTATGACGCTCGATTATGGGTCTGACTTTGAAGTACGGATCGCCCATTTTCAGGCCCGCTTTCTTCGCCAGGTAATTACGGGCCACAATGTTGCCGTCATTGTTGGATAAAACGGCCACTGCTCGGTTTGCCAGATCTGGCCTAAATGCCTGCTCACAGCTGGCGTACATGCCATTGACATCAATCAGCGCAAACATACCGGATGCTCGATAAGGGAATGCGTAACCACTCCCCAGATTTCAACGCTCTCATTATCCGGGTCAATGTAGTACACAGGAAAATCTTTGTTCATCGGCATTAGGCAGGGTCTGGGCCTCAGCAGTAGTCGCTTCACGGTAAATTCATTATGGATGCAGGCGACTACGATTGAGCCGTGGCTGGCCGTCAGCGAGCGATCCACAACCAGTACGTCACCATCATGGATGCGGCCATCTTCCATTGACGAGCCAGAAACCCGCAGGAAGTAAGTTGCTGAAGGGTGACGAACACAATACTCATGCAGGTTTAACTCCTGCTTTTCATAGCCCTGGGCCGGGCTGGGGAACCCCGCAGAAATTCTTTGCAGATAAAAAGGGATGCTGTGTACCCGGCTGGCGCCGGAGCTTTCAAAAATATCGACCTTCATAGCGATCTTCCAAATAACTGTTTATTTATACAGTATCGCTGTTATGGTCAGGTTGGCAAGTTTTACAGGTTCTCTACTATATGTAGTGCTGCTTCAGCTGCCAACGAACGCTATATATAGTGTTTGTTGGCTTTCTGCTTTCTCAGTGTCCCCTGTAACCGGCCGCGTGGCGGCGGGCTAGCAGGAAGGGGGGTGGCCTGTCGCTCCGATCAGTCCCGCAGTTTCCGGCGATTTGCCCCCGGTGTCCGGTGGAGTCCGGCGAGGTCGCCTTCCATGCCCTGACTGGCATAAAATAGGTAAATAAATTCCGTACTTGTATTGACCTTTAAGGCATAATCACCGATAATTAAATCATCGGGAGGCAATACCGCCGCCCGAAAAATTGCCGGTATCGGCTTAAAGAGGAAGTATCATGGAAACTATCGAAATCACCGCCCGCTACATTTCTGAAAACGCCCGCATGAACTTCATGCCTGCGGCATTTCGTGGCGCTTTCTTCAGCGCAGATCACTTCATTCAGTCCTTTCTGAATCGTTACGCTAAAGACTACCAGGGAGGGTATTGGGAATACCTTCAGGCCAGCAATGGCGCGTTTTTTATGGAAGCGCCCCAACCTCTTTGGCTCTCGTTACCTAACTATTTTGAAGGTGAATGCAGCGCGCGCGAAGTAGGGATTATTGTTTGTCTGTATGCCTACAGTTACTTTTGCGGGCTGGCATATGAAGAAGGCAAAGCCGAACTGAACGAAACGATGGCTAACCGGTATCACCTGTTGCGGGAGTACGTTAATACGCTGGAGAACGAAAGCCAGAATCGTATTTATCGTGCCATTGATTAACTGATAACCAGGCGGGCAAAGCCCGCCTTATCGTGACTGTCACGCTCAGGGGAAACTATGTTAGCGACACTTCAACACCCTACCGTCTGGCAATTGCCAGATCGGTTAATGCTTTTGGAACTGTTAATGTTCGATTACCGAAATTCCGATCAGGAGCGCTACGGCCAGCAAATCTATCACCACTATCGTAAACAGGGTAATCATCGCTGGGATACTTCTGTTCATCAGGATAGCGGCGGCCAATACGCGATTATTTTCCGGCACTCCTTCAGCAAAAAACAGGCTGATGGCGTTAAGCGAACGATGATCCGCGATGAAACCGTTATACGGGCAGGTACGGCGCAGGAGCTGACAGAAGCGACATTTCCCGACTTCCAGGATAGCGATATTCTGAAGGCGTCGGATTTCTTTAAGTCGCTTATCCAGCGCAAAGCGGCAGACGTAACACAAACCGATATTTGAGGATCAGCGATGCTGAACAAAACCGAAAACAACACCAACATTAGTAGTATCAACCCCTGTTCTACAGAGAGCCTAATAGCCGTGACGGGAAATGATGGAGAGACGCATATCATTCAGCGTGAGTTAATATCCCACTCTGTTGAAGGGCATGAAGCCACAATCATTCACCTTGTAACCAGGAAGTCGATAAGGGTTTCTTTGTCATCTGAAATTCTGGCAAAAAAACTAGGCATTACCGTGTCTGAATAACGGGTTTTGTTGCTTGTTATAAGGTTTTATCTGTGTGTGGCAGAGTTCTAAAAAGGGAAACGTGAGAGATTCTGAATACGATTAGTATAACGGAAATCGTGTTGAGTGTGCTTCTTGCGGGCGCTTTGGGGCCGGTTTTATTACGTCGAAAAAAAGGTCTGCTGTTACTGTTGTTGATTCTGGTCTGCACGATACTTTTGCTTCATGGTGTCACTACGATTTACTGATGTGGTCGAAAATCTTTAAAAGCGAACCCCCGGACGTCACCCCTCCGGGGCCGTTCTGCTGTGCTGCGCATCGAGCCGCTACGCGTCTCGCCCCGCTCACGCGGGCAGCTGCCACTGACGCCTCCGGCCTGCGGCCTCCGCGCTCCGCTTGGCAACCCCTTCCCCTGCTGCCGCTCATTTCCCTTTCAGCCTCCTATCATGATTCGTCTCCTGCATTATCCGTGGATTGTGCAGCTCAGTGGGGCGCTGGCCGTGACGGTGCGGTGTCCCCCGTAACCGGCCGCGCGGCGGCCGCTAACTCGCAGTACGGCGCCGCGACCCGCAGGCGGCCGCCGTACCCGCGCGCAGGCGCGCGGCGCCCACTGCGCACCCCCGTGGGGGACGTGCGGCAGCTGCGTGGCGGCGGGCTGGGTTATGGCTTAGCAGGGAGGGGGGTTGGCCTGTTGCTCCGGTCAGTCCCGCAGTTTCCGGCGATTTGCGGCCGGTGTCCGGTGGAGTCCGGCGCGGTCGCCTTCCATGCCCTGACGGGCATAAAAACAGGTAAATAAATTCCGTACTTGTATTGACTTTTAAGGCGTAATCACCGATAATTAAATCATCGGGAGGCAATACCGCCACCCGAAAAATTGCCGGTATCGGCGCTTACAGGAGTCGTCATGCACTTTACTAACTTCCTTCAGCGTTACTTCGATATAGAGATTGAACATACCTTTGACCCTACCATTCAGGGCAGCAACGAAACGGGTAAAGACGTCACTAAAATCTGGATCTATGAGAAGGGCGAGGATAGCGAACCGCTGCTTACTCTGACAGAAGCATGGTGGTATACCGAGACAAAAACGGCTGGTAACTGGCTTATCGGCAACGTGTATTCAACGCTTGAGCATGGGCGTGAAATTCATGAAAGCGAATTTCGTAAACTGGTAACAGCTGGCAAGGTGATATCAGCATGAGTAAGGGGAAAAGTTTCACGTTACCCCGGCTCAGGTCAATCTCCTGGACGCGCAAAACCTCTAATTAAATCATCGGGTGGCAATACCGCCGCCCGAACAATCGCCGGTATCGGCAACCATTAAGGAGTTCACATGTATCACTATCTCGTTTTTGTCCCTCTCGCATTAATTATTAGCGCCGCTGCGCTTGCCCTGCCCTGGTTTATCGTTCGTGCGGGATACAGGGATCTGGTGCAGATCACCTGCGCCTGCGTCTCTATTCTGGGCCTGTGTGCGGCGACAGGGGTTTTCAGCTACTTCGATAATAAGCCGCTTGCGTTTCTGTACGGTTGCGGCGCGCTGGCGTGCTTTTTGTACGCGGTAGACTGCGCGATACCGTTGTATATGACGCGTAAAAAGCCACGTAAGCAGCTGTAAGAAAAAAGGCGGGTAATCCCCGCCTTTTTTTATTGAGGCTGTCAGGAAGCGATTCAGGCACTCGATTGTGCATCTCAGCGGGGCGCTGGCCGTGACGGTGCGGTGTCCCCCGTAACCGGCCGCGCGGCGGCCGCTAACTCGCAGTACGGCGCCGCGACCCGCAGGCGGGCCGCCGTACCCGCGCGCAGGCGCGCGGCGCCCACTGCGCACCCCCGTGGGGGACGTGCGGCAGCTGCGTGGCGGCGGGCTGGGTTATGGCTTAGCAGGGAGGGGGGTTGGCCTGTTGCTCCGGTCAGTCCCGCAGTTTCCGGCGATTTTCGGCCGGTGTCCGGTGGAGTCCGGCGCGGTCGCCTTCCATGCCCTGACGGGCATAAAAACAGGTAAATAAATTCCGTACTTGTATTGACTTTTAAGGCGTAATCACCGATAATTAAATCATCGGGAGGCAATACCGCCACCCGAAAAATTGCCGGTATCGGCGCTTTAAGGAGTACACCATGACTGATATTACGACCCCTTCTGTTTATGTTGGCACTTACCATAAATACAACTGCGGAAGCATTGCGGGAGCCTGGCTCGATCTGACCGATTTTGATAGCTCAGAGGAGTTTTACGAGCGCTGCCGCGAGTTACACGCAAATGAGGCTGATCCAGAATTTATGTTCCAGGATTGGGAGGGTATTCCGTCTGATATGGCGTCAGAGTGCCATATCAACTGGGATTTTATTAACGGCTTTAAACAAGCCCGCGAGGAAGGAAACGAAGCGGCGTTTGTGGCCTTTGTTGATCTGTTTAATAGCACTGATTTCGACCTGTTTAGAGATGCCTATATGGGCGAAGCTAAGGACGAAGAAACTTTTGCAGAGGAATACCTGAATGATAGCGGTCTACTGAATGAAATTCCTGAATCCGTAGCCCGATATTTTGACATCGTAGCCTATGCGCGGGATCTGTTTATTGGGGATTTCAGTTTACATGACGGACACGTATTTAACATGACTTGCTGAAACCTAGTCCCCCGCCACGCGGGGGATATTAAACACCGCTCTAATTAATCGCCGGTATCGGCAAACAGCCATCTGGGCGGCTGCGCCGCCCCTTTGCTGCTGCTTGCCGGTGATCTCTACAGCTCATGTTCTGCCATTGCGCTAAATCCTGATGCCACACCGGGCGTTACCCCTTCGGGGTCGCTCTGCTGTGCTGTGCATCGAGCCGGTTCCCGTCTCGCCCCGCTTACGCGGGCAGCGGCCGCTAACGCCTCCGGCCTTCGGCCTCCGCGCTCCGCTTGGCAGGCCACACCCTGCGCCGGACTCGCCCGGCCGCAAGCGGCCGCCCCGCCCCTTCGGGGTGCCAACGCCCTTCAGGCGTCGGCATCCTTTGCCAGTGCGCTATTGTGTTATCCGTGGATTGTGCAGCTCAGTGGGGCGCTGGCCGTGACGGTGCGGTGTCCCCCGTAACCGGCCGCGCGGCGGCCGCTAACTCGCAGTACGGCGCCGCGACCCGCAGGCGGGCCGCCGTACCCGCGCGCAGGCGCGCGGCGCCCACTGCGCACCCCCGTGGGGGACGTGCGGCAGCTACGTGACGGCGGGCTGGGTTATGGCTTAGCAGGGAGGGGGATTGGCCTGTTGCTCCGGTCAGTCCCGCAGTTTCCGGCGATTTGCGGCCGGTGTCCGGTGGAGTCCGGCGCGGTCGCCTTCCATGCCCTGACGGGCATAAAAACAGGTAAATAAATTCCGTACTTGTATTGACTTTTAAGGCATAATCACCGATAATTAAATCATCGGGAGGCAATACCGCCACCCGAAAAATTGCCGGTATCGGATCACTAAGGAGTAAGCATGACCACTGTTACCACCCCTTCCCAGCTGAAAAAAGAAGTCGAATCTCAGAAAGAATTATTGCTGCGCGCCTGCCTCGAAGCGTTCAACCAGCTGCCTAATCAGCGCCTGCAAGGCGCTTTCACATCGACGTATGCACTGGCGGCAAAATTAGACCAGCTGCTGCAACAAACTAAATAGCACTGACGACCCGGCCAAGCCGGGTCTTTAACAGAAAGATCGAGGACAAACGACATGACCACACAAACCCTTGAGCAGACTCTTGAAGATTTTCGTCGCCAGTGTGAGAGTTTTGCGCGCAAACAGCAGCCCCGCTGCGGCCTAATTTATGAACTGTATCAGCGCCGCCTGAGCGCGGATATTGACGGCTATCTTGCTGGCGTTCCGGCCGAGTATCGGGAAGAACTGATCGCGGTAGCGCGGCGTGAATTTGACTATCTGACCCAAGACGAGATCGCGGAAGAAATCCGGCAGGATCGGGAAAACGATTATTGCAGCCACGGTATTGAGCGTAATTGTTGCCCGCTGGGCTGCGGAGATCTAGACGATTACTGAGCCGCCGAAAGAAAAAAACCCGGATTGACCGGGCTTTTTTCTTTCCGCTGCGCGGCCGTTTCAGTTATTACTCCGCGCTGCTTTTGGCTATTTCTGTATAGCACAATACACTACACATTAAGCTCGTTTGCTTCGACGGCTAGCCAGCAGTTAAAGGTTTCGCTCTGCCGTTCGCCGCCGCAACCTCCCTCCGCTTTCAGCTTTCCGCAAGCCTGGCATTTCCCCAGCTGCGCCTTTTGCTCCTGCCACTGTTGCCAGTTTCGGATCAGCAGCAGTTGGAAAAACTCATTCGTTGAATAGGCTGTTCGTCCTGGACGGCGAACCCGGCAAAGCTCCTGTAACATTGCTTCTTCCTGTTTTATTAGCGTGACTGTCACGCTAGCGCCTTCCTCTTTGAGTCGCGCGCGGCGCCGGGCCTGGCGAATACGGGCTTGTTCACGCTGTCGGTCATTCATATTTTTCCTCCACGTGACTGTCACGTTGAATTAAACTGGGCATTACCCCTGCGGGGCCGTTCTGCCGTGCTGCGCATCGAGCCGCTACGCGTCTCGCCCCTTCGGGCGGCGGCCACTAATGCCTCCGGCCTGCGGCCTCCGCGCTTCGCTTGAAAAAAAACCGGGACATGCCCGGTTTACATTATCTCAGTAGAATTATGGCTATCGCGGCACCCACGGCGGCGCCCACAATAGTGCAGCCAGCTGTAATAAAAAGGATCTGACGGGTTAACGTCTCAGCTCTGGACGCCTGCGCGCGGCGGAACTTCGTCAGAAATTCCTCACGCGCCTTAGCATCATCACTAATTGCCAGGCTAATTGAACGCTGGTTTTCTACTAAAGTCCGTTTAAGAGAGTCTGCCGTCTCTCCTAAACTTTCGGTGTCTTTTGCCAGCTTTTCCGAAAGCGCAGAAAGTATCTCAGTCATTTCTTTCTGACTTGCGGTGATTTCCTTCGCGTCACCTAAAAACCAATCCATCAGAACTTCAAATTTATCTGGCTGCTTTTCCATTTTATTCTCCCATTAAAGCCGCATATGCTTTATCGAGATTAGCTTTAACAGGAATTGCCTGTTTCATGTAGGTATAACGGCGGGCCAGTTTTTTGCGCTCGTCAGCATCCGTTGTTTGTTTAGCGCGGGCTTTAAATTCTTCTGGATCTTCAGCGGTCAATGCTTCGAATGAGATACGGTGATACGCGAGATATTCGAAAACTTCACTGTTATAAATAACAGATTTCTTGCTGATTTTGCCAATTTTCGTTCGTTTGACAAATTCAAATACCGGCGCCAGTACATCCTCTACTTCACTATCTGGACTAATGCGGTTTGGAACAAAGATGATTTTATCGCTGCTTACACCTGCCTTACTTAACGTATGTGCTGTTTTCATGCTTTCATCAATGGCCTTATTATCAGGCGTAACCGGGATTACATACTTATCAAATTCATTCGCGCCACTGTCAAAGCGGGACATTGCCATCAGGAACGCTTCTACGTTTGACGCACCAATATCAATAATCCCGGCATCTTCAAAAACAATATCTTCAATCAACCGTGAAAAGTCATCACCTTTAAAAATGGAAACATTCTCAATCCCCAGATCGGAAGCAGACTGGTTGATAGTTTCAACCGCATAGAATTTTGCTCCAGTCAGACGCGGGGCTAACAGGTAGGATGAAATTAAGGTTTTACCAACGCTGCCACTGTAATTAATTACCGCTACTTTCATAAATCACCTCAGAATTTTTTGTTGAACATCTTAGGGTCGAAATCTTCACTGATTTTATTGAAGAACTCTTTATCAATAATGCCGGGACTTTCTTTTTTTTCACTTCCTTGCGGTTCAGGCTCAGGCGGCGTTTGTGTATTGTGCAATACACTATCTTCATTGTTCGGCATCCTTCCATGTGTATTGTGCATTCCATTTTTCCGGATTTGCCGCGCTCTATATAGGGACGTATCAAAGCTACGAACGTTCACACCTTCCAGGCCGAAGCGTTCAGAAACTGCTTTATAAATTTCCGCCCTGGAAACTCCCAGTGACATCATTTCTTCTATTTCCGGCAACATCAACTGAAGTGCCGCCCTGATACTTTTGGGCTTCATAGTACCCTCATTTAGAATGATGTAATTTTGATGTATTTCTGATGTATTTATGATGTATTTTTGATGTACTTTTGTTGTACTGGCTACCTCATGACCAGATAATGATGTAATTCTGTTGTACTGTCAACCTTCAAGTGATGTACTTTTGATGTAATTTTGATGTACTTTTGTTGTAATAGTGTTGTACTGGTATTCATGCAAGCATGAATACGGAATATTGAACGCTTTTTAGTCAGTTAGTCCTTAACCTACGTAGATCGCTCCTACCAAAAAAGATGATTTTTTATCCCTTAACCTGCTATACACCTAACGCAGCGCGATAAATCACGCTATCACACTGATTTAAAAAATAAAAAAATAAATAGCGTCAATATTCGGTAATAATTAGGTATTAAAAACACCTAATAACTCATTGTTTTATAATGAGTTTGCTTTATTACTTTGGTAATACTAAGATTTCAGCTTGTTAGATCCCAATCTTTTGTTTAAGAAATGCACAATGTGAGGACTGAATGCCAATAATAACCGCAAAAGTATCAGATGAACTTTTGGCCTATATAGACCTGGTTTCAGGAGGTAATCGGTCAGATTATCTGCGGCGCTGCCTTGAAGCTGGCCCAGGTGATCGGGAGTCCGGGTTGAAAATAGTTGCCGACCGGCTGAGCGACGTAAATCGCAAACTGGATTATCTTTTTGACCGTGCTTCAGATGCGGATTTTGGCCCACTGCGCGATGAGCTGAAGGCAATAACCGAAACGCTATCTGGCGTAAAATTCCCACCGGCAGGACAGATGATGTTGCATGAATCACTCGCTATTGAAACGCTAATCCTCCTGCGCTCGATAGCAGAACCGGGCAAAACCAAAGCGGCAAAAGCAGAGGTTGAACGTAACGGCTACAAAGTCTGGGAACCAAAAAAGGAGCGCTGAAATGGACGATAGAGAAAGAGGCTTAGCATTTTTATTTGCAATTACTTTGCCTCCAGTGATGGTATGGTTTCTAGTTGCAAAATTTACCTACGGTATTGATCCATCCACGGCTAAATACCTGATTCCGTATCTGGTTAAGAATACTTTTTCGCTATGGCCTTTATGGTCAGCTTTAATTGCAGGCTGGTTTATTGGTGTTGGCGGTCTGATCGCTTTTATCATTTATGATAAATCACGCGTGTTTAAAGGCGAAAGATTCAAAAAGATTTATCGTGGTACAGAGCTTGTTCGCGCCAGAACACTCGCTGATAAAACACGCGAAAGAGGTGTCAACCAGTTAACCGTGGCTAATATCCCCATACCTACATACGCTGAGAACTTGCATTTTTCGATTGCCGGTACAACCGGTACTGGTAAAACCACAATTTTCAATGAACTGTTATTTAAGAGCATCATTAGAGGCGGCAAAAATATTGCTTTAGATCCAAATGGGGGGTTCTTAAAGAATTTCTATCGTCCCGGCGATGTTATTTTAAACGCCTATGATAAACGCACTGAAGGCTGGGTGTTTTTCAATGAAATTCGCCGTTCATATGATTACGAGCGCTTAGTGAACTCTATTGTTCAGGAAAGCCCTGATATGGCTACTGAAGAATGGTTCGGCTATGGCCGTCTTATTTTTAGTGAAGTTTCGAAAAAACTTCACAGCCTATACAGCACAGTAACTATGGAAGAAGTTATTCACTGGGCCTGTAACGTTGACCAGAAAAAATTAAAAGAATTTTTAATGGGGACGCCTGCCGAAGCTATTTTTTCCGGGTCTGAAAAAGCAGTTGGAAGCGCGCGATTTGTTCTCAGTAAGAATCTTGCCCCACATTTGAAAATGCCGGAAGGTAATTTTTCCCTGCGTGACTGGCTTGATGATGGAAAGCCGGGAACCCTGTTTATCACCTGGCAGGAAGAAATGAAAAGGTCACTTAATCCGCTAATTTCCTGCTGGCTGGATTCGATTTTTTCTATCGTGCTGGGTATGGGTGAAAAAGAAAGCCGCATTAATGTATTTATTGACGAGCTGGAATCACTCCAGTTTCTGCCAAACCTCAACGATGCACTGACCAAAGGGCGTAAAAGCGGTCTGTGTGTTTATGCTGGCTATCAAACCTATTCTCAGCTGGTTAAGGTTTATGGTCGGGATATGGCTCAGACCATTCTGGCTAACATGCGTTCTAACATCGTGCTGGGCGGCAGCCGTCTCGGTGATGAAACGTTGGATCAAATGTCGCGCTCACTCGGTGAGATAGAAGGCGAAGTTGAGCGTAAAGAATCCGATCCTCAGAAGCCCTGGATTGTCCGTAAACGCCGCGACGTTAAAGTTGTTCGTGCCGTAACGCCTACCGAAATATCAATGTTGCCAAACCTCACCGGCTATCTGGCGTTGCCTGGTGATATGCCCGTCGCTAAGTTCAAGGCTAAACACGTTAAATACCATCGCAAAAACCCTGTTCCTGGCATTGAACTGAGGGAGATCTGATGCTTGATATAACCACGATTACCCGCCAGAACGTCACTAGCGTTGTGGGCTACTACTCTGATGCAAAGGATGATTACTACAGTAAGGATTCATCATTCACGTCCTGGCAGGGAACCGGAGCTGAAGCCCTCGGCTTGTCCGGGGACGTTGAATCAGCCCGGTTTAAAGAGCTGCTTGTCGGTGAGATAGATACCTTCACGCATATGCAGCGACACGTGGGTGATGCCAAAAAAGAGCGTCTGGGCTACGACCTGACGTTTTCAGCGCCTAAAGGGGTATCCATGCAGGCGCTGATACACGGCGATAAAACCATTATCGAGGCTCATGAAAAAGCTGTTGCCGCTGCTGTGCGTGAAGCTGAAAAACTCGCGCAGGCCCGGACGACTCGCCAGGGGAAATCAGTAACCCAGAATACCAATAACCTTGTCGTCGCTACTTTCCGCCACGAAACGTCCAGGGCGCTAGATCCTGATTTGCACACACACGCTTTTGTCATGAACATGACCCAGCGCGAGGACGGCCAGTGGCGCGCGCTCAAAAATGATGAGCTGATGCGTAACAAAATGCACCTGGGCGATGTTTACAAACAGGAGCTGGCGTTGGAGTTGACCAAAGCCGGTTATGAGCTGCGTTACAACAGCAAAAATAACACGTTCGATATGGCCCATTTTTCAGATGAACAGATTCGCGCTTTTTCCCGCCGGTCGGAGCAAATTGAAAAGGGACTCGCTGCAATGGGTCTGACGCGGGAAACCGCCGATGCTCAGACGAAAAGCCGCGTCTCGATGGCTACGCGTGAAAAGAAAACAGAGCATTCCCGTGAAGAAATTCACCAGGAATGGGCCAGCCGCGCCAAAACGCTCGGCATTGATTTTGATAACCGTGAATGGCAGGGACACGGTAAACCTCTGGAGGCTGATATAGCGCGCAACATGGCCCCGGATTTTACCAGCCCGGAGGTTAAAGCTGACCGGGCTATCCAGTTTGCAGTTAAGTCGCTGTCAGAGCGCGATGCCAGCTTTGAACGCCAGAAGCTGATTCAAATCGCTAATAAGCAGGTGCTGGGCCATGCCACAATAGCCGATGTTGAAAAAGCGTACCTGAAGGCGGTACAGAAGGGCGCCATCATCGAGGGCGAAGCCCGGTATCAATCAACTCTGAAGGTCGGTGCTTCAGTTATGGCCGAAACTCTGACGCGCAAAGAGTGGATCGACTCGCTGACGAATAGCGGGATGCGTGCGGATAAAGCCCGTTTTGCGGTAGATGATGGTATTAAAAACGGCAGGCTTAAAAAGACCAGCCACCGCGTCACTACCGTGGAGGGTATTCGCCTTGAGCGTTCCATTCTGACTATCGAATCACGCGGCCGGGGGCAGATGCCGCGACAGCTGACCGCAGAGATTGCAGGCCAGCTGCTTTCCGGGAAAACCCTCAAGAAGGAGCAGATGCGCGCGGTTACAGAAATTGTGACGAGCAAAGATCGGTTTGTGGCCGCACATGGTTACGCCGGTACCGGTAAAAGCTATATGACGATGGCCGCTAAAGAGCTGCTGGAGTCACAAGGGCTGAAGGTCACGGCGCTGGCCCCCTATGGGACACAGAAAAAAGCGCTTGAAGATGATGGATTACCGGCCCGCACCGTTGCCGCTTTCCTCAAAGCGAAGGATAAAAAGCTGGATGAAAAATCAGTCGTATTCATTGATGAAGCCGGGGTTATACCCGCCCGACAGATGAAACAGCTGATGGAGGTAATCGAGAAGCATAACGCTCGCGCGGTATTCCTGGGGGATACGTCACAGACGAAAGCGGTAGAAGCCGGTAAGCCTTTTGAGCAGCTGATTAAAGCAGGTATGCAGACCAGCTACATGAAAGACATTCAGCGACAGAAGAATGAAGTTTTGCTTGAGGCGGTTAAGTATGCCGCTGAAGGTAATGCCGCGCGCGCCCTGAAAAATATCACCGGCGTGAACGAACTGAAGGAAGAAGCGCCCCGACTCGCTCAACTTGCCGATCGCTACCTGTCTCTGTCCTCAGAACAACAGGATGCCACCCTGATAATCTCTGGTACGAACGCCTCACGCAAAACCCTCAATGACTACATCCGGGGCAATCTGGGGCTTGCCGGAACCGGCGAAACGTTCACGCTACTTGACCGCGTGGATTCGACACAGGCGGAACGCCGCGACAGCCGTTATTTCAGTAAAGGGCAAATCATTATCCCCGAACAGGATTACAAAAATGGTATGAAGCGGGGCGAGTCTTACCAGGTTCTTGATACCGGGCCGGGCAACAAATTGACGGTTGAAAGCATCAGCGGTGAGCAGATCGCTTTCAGCCCGCGTACACACACCAAGCTGTCTGTATACCAGGCAGTCAGCGCCGAACTGGCGCCGGGCGATAAGGTTATGGTAACGCGTAACGATAAAACGCTGGACGTTGCCAACGGCGACCGCTTCACGGTGAAAACCGTGGAGGGTGAAAAACTGACGCTTGAGGACAAAAAAGGGCGCACGGTTGAGCTGGATAAAAAACAGGCTTCTTATCTTTCCTATGCTTATGCAACCACCGTCCACAAATCCCAGGGGCTTACCTGTGATCGCGTGTTGTTCAACATAGATACCAAATCGCTTACCACTTCTAAGGACGTTTTTTATGTTGGTATTTCGCGTGCGCGTCATGAGGTGGAAATTTTTACCGACGATAAAAAATCTTTGGCATCGAGCGTGAGCCGCGACAGCCCGAAAACCACGGCCGCAGAAATTGACCGTTTCTTTGGGCTTGAGGCCAGGTTTAAGGATATTGGCCGCGATACCAGTTTAGAAACCCGATCAGCTGAAAAAGGTCTGCCAGAAGCCACGGGGGAAAGCATGGCGTTTAACCAGAAACCCGATGAACATAACATGACAACCGGCACTGATTATCAGCCGGTGAGCAACGCAGAGGACGCCTTTCATCTTAAGCAGAACCCTATGGATGATTCCGTTGGCCTGCGGCGTCATGAAGCACAGCAAAATGATGCAGAGCTGGCCCATGATTATGCTGCTGCCGACGATCAGCAGTGGAGCGCGCAGGAGTATGCCGATTACGAGCATTATGCCGAAGCATCCGACTACGACTTTGACAGCAGCATTTACGACGATTACGCCATGCCGCAGACGTCTCAGGCGGAACAGAGCCATACCGGAAAAGAACACACCCATGAGCATGAGCATGAAGAAGGGGGCCATGAAATCTGATGGAGCAGATCGACAAGCGCAAGCAGGATAAACTGAAGTTCGACCGGGTAATTAATCTGGCGCACAGACTGCCGCAACCGGCGATCCATGACTTACTACGCGCGCTGATACTGCCAATTCAGGCCGATTACTTGCTGGCCGTTGGCACGGAGGGCCAGGACGCGCGCCCGGACATGAACGAGCGCGAGTTCTTCTTCACAAAAATCATCTGGGCGATGGATTACACGCACATGAAATCACTCAGGCTTGCAGCTGAAGATTTTCCCCTGGCGCTTGCGACGGCCAAGATCCTGCCGTGGCCGTGGGGTGAATCAAGCTACCGGAGTGCTTTAGCCGATATAGGCAGCGCTAAGGGCAATCCGTGGGTACAGGATATTAACCACCGCGTTACTTTGTGGTTGCCCTGGCGGATAGGCTTTGTACGAGGAGGGAATCATTCTATTGCCAGCGGCGTTCTGGCCGGTGAGGGTGAGGTAATACCCGATACGGTTTATGATATGCGGTATTTGCTCGATATTGTCAGCACTGACGGGTATTACTGGTACATGAGCGGGAAGATCTGCGAGAGAGTCAGTGACTACCGTACAGCCGCCTTTTTTGAAATAGGCCGCCTGCTTACACTGTGATTCCTTCAAAATATCTCAACGAAATTTCCCGACACCTGTTTAAGCTATCTTGCTGATATTTCTGTTTTTCGATTTTTGCCGGCGCGATGCCGGCGACGTTGGCCAGCTGCCCCGGGCGCGATACTGAGATCAGTTTCTTTGAACAAAAAAAACCGCCTTTTGGCGGTCAGTATTCAGTAGCTGGAACGGTAGTCTCTTCCCTGATTCCAGCGGTCTTGCCAGTGTTCGAGGAATGATTCAGCGAGCTTAGGCATGTTCCAGATCACCACCGCATTCTCCGAGTTTTTCGTTTCGGCCGCTTTGGTGAAATTAAAGCTGCCAGTTTCAACGGTCACATTATCCACGATGATCACCTTGTCATGCTGGATAGGGAAATTACTGTCAGTACGCAAAGGGATGCCGCTGTTCGCTATGTAGTTCATGGCCGCAATGCTGGCGCGCCCCGTATTGCCCCTTTCATCAATTACGATTTTCACATCAACTCCCCGTTTTTTGGCTGCTACCAGTGCCTTCATAATATCCGGGGCGGTAAAAGAATAAGCCATCATCCGTATCGAGGTTTTTGCGGAGTCAATGGCGCTCAGGACGAGAACGCGGGCGCTTCCTTCAGGCGAGTAGCCAACCTGAACGGATGGTTCCACCGCAAAGGCGGGCAGGGCGGCTGTCGTAAATGCTGCGGCCAGAAGCCAGGTTGCTAATTTTTTCATTACAGGCTCCCGTTCACACACTGCATTTTATATTCAGGGTCAAAATAAATTTCTTTGATTTTCCGCTTTTCCATATGCACCACAACGTCAATGGTGGAGTAGAGCATTCGCATAATATCGCTCATATCGAGCATACGGCCGATAGGGGTCGCCTTGATAAGCAGCCCAATACGGTTAAAGGCATCGCGCGCAGAGTTAGCGTGCGTTGACATAACACCGCCTGGATGGCCGGTATTAAGTGCTTTAAGATAATCCCACGCAGCATCATCCCTAAGCTCAGTCATGATGATACGGCCCGGTGTCAGACGCATACAGGCTCGCAGGGCATCAGTGGCGCTGACGCGGCCGATCTTTCCTGCATCGCCGTACATCATATAAACGGCTTCTACAACGTGATCGACCGTGACTTCGTGAACGTCCTCTAAAATAATTACACGCTCGTCTTTATGTAGCGATTTTAACAGCGCGCGCGTGAGTACCGTTTTCCCCGACCCGGTTTCACCGCAGATCACGATAGTGCGTTTCTTCTCAACGGCGGTTTGCAGGAATGCGGGCCATTTTTCGCTGCTGTGCAGCTCTTTAAGGAAAAAATCATCATCCGTTAGGCTTTGCTTGCTGCCGGTAATCTTCCGGCAGTCACTGAAAATCCCCTCGCTGGTCAGCTGCTCCAGATTTTTATCGGCCGCCAAATCCTTACGAAACGCTACGGCCGTTGTACCGTCAATCACCGCAGGGGGCAGACAGATAACGCCCCTGATCCCGCCAGGCAGGATCACGTCATTAATGGCCTGCATGGTCAGCTTGTTGCTGCTCACCAACGATTTAGCAAGGTTCCTAATAAAATCTGCCGTAATTGCCGCGTTCTGCACAACCCTGCGGCCGCTGAACGTATCACAGATAACTTCCTGAAAGCAGTTAATGCGAATTTCAAAAACAGTAGGATCTTCTAAATACTCGCGCAGTGGGCCAAGTTGATAGAAAGCTGCATCAGTCATGATTACTCCTGAAGAAAAGCGGGCGCTAAGCGCCCACTTTTTTAGTTGTCTGCGAGCGTATAAACGCCGCTGAAATCGAGGTCGCGGGCAACAAAAATGCTCACCGCATCACCCTGCTGATCGTAGAGGGTAGGGGGGATAGACATGTAAGAGCGGAGTGCTTCAGACGCCAGCTGCCCACCGCTGTTTTCTGTGCTGTTGTACTGAATGTTATTACTCTGCGTCTGGTTAACCAGCGCCGTTAAGGTGTCAGAGAACAACGAAATCATGATCGCACCACGCAGACGCTCCCACATATGGGCATCCACCTGGCCCGGAATCCCCGCGCTGCCGAGTGAGTTCGTTCCGGCACTGTCAATATTAACGATTGTCCCGTCCTGGTCATTACGGATACGCTCCCAGAGAACAAACACGCGCGCCTGGCCGTCTTTGATACCACCGGTAATCTGCCCGTCAACCCATGAGCCTTTATCAATCAGCCTAACGAGTCCATCAGCTGAGTAAACGTCCTGTGAAACCCGGCAGGAAACCTGACCCGGAACAGTGGTATCCAGCTCGGTGCCGGTACCACAGGGGATCATTTTGCCTTTCGGAACAGTCAGGCTGGGATTAGCCATGACTCCAGCGCGGCTAGCCTTCAGCCTTGCAGGAGTCAGGTTTTTAGCGAGTGCTGAACTACCTTCGCTTGTTTCGTTGTCCTGGGGCTGCGCTCCGGGACTATTGCTTGTAGCCGCCTGATTAGTCTGGGCCAGCTCGCCGCCCAGACGACGCTGCATAGCCAGTTCTTCAGGCGAAGGTTCTTTACGCTTATTAGAGGTACGCGCGCCGGTATTGCTGCTGCCCGCATCTGCATCTGCCTGTGCGGCAGCCTGCACAGCACGGGCATCAGTGGCGCTATTCTGCGCAGTTGCAGGTTTATTAACATCAGGATCGCTGTTAAAGCTGTAGTTTGGCAGTGTATTGGCCTGTTGCGCTTTACCACCGTCTTTATCAGCTTCAGCTTTAGCCGGGGCGCGAATTTTACCCATGACCGTAATCCCGATGAATACCAAAGCAAGCAGCGCCATCAGTATGACAAAGGCTTTCATACCAGGAGCCGAACGGCGGTTACTGCCATTAAATCCGCCACGCTCGCTTTCAAATTCACCGTCTCCGGTGTTTTCATCGAGTTCCTGATCTACATCGACACTTTTACGGGCCATCAGTTATCCTCCCCAATTTGAACCCTGCGCACATCCGGGGAAGCCGTACCGGTTGCTACCGCACCGGCGCCCGGCGCGAAATTATTATTACGAACGCCAACGACTTTATCGCCCAGACGAATACGCCACTCTTTAGCGACGGTTTCCACCTCGATGATGTTGCGGTTCTCACCCACAACATGAGAGTTAGGCAGCGTTTCTTTGCCACTGGCCGAGATCATGTAGACCTGCGGTAACTCCGCATTGGCCGGAAACTCAAACCGGGTAAAGCGGTAGTTATCCCAGACGTGAACCGGCTGGATGCTGCGCATTTCAGGCTGTTCGCTCATTACGTACTGATAGTTCTTCGCCCCCGCAAAAGCCGTCTGCTTCAGCTTCTGCGTAATGCGTTTTTTATCAGCCGCGCTTTTGGCTTTTTCCTGCTGCTCAAACGGATATTCATAGGTCAGCTGAAGAACGGCATGGCGCACAGCCCACGGCGTTTCAATAAAGGATTTTGATACCGTACCGTCTGCATTTTTCTTCGTTTCTTCACCGATGAAATGGAGGACGATGTTATAGGTGCGCTTATCGGTGACGATCACCAGGTTGGTATCACTCATGGCCTGTTTCGGCTTCACAAAAAAATGGTTCATTTTGTGCGCAAACGTCCAGCTTTCAGAATCGCCAAAAGCATGAGTGATATAGGTTTCGTCAGGCGCGACAACAATGTGGGTAGCCACACCGGCGACAGCGTCAATTTTGACCACATTAACAGGGTTATAAACAACGCTTTTAATGCGATAGTCATAAGGAGAATTGCGGCCAACCTCAAGCGCCATAACGTTAGTGGCCGCGCCTCCCAGGACTGACAAAACGACTGCTGAAAGAAGTAGTTTTTTCATGGGGCAGCCCTCAGTTAACTTCCGGGTTGACGCGATAACTCGTCACGCGGAAACCCAGCGGGTTGACATAACGCTGCTCAGCATTCATCGCCAGCGATTTATATTCATACCCCATAATGGCAATCCAGCGCTGCGGCTGATCATCAACGGGATTGCTGCGCACGCGGCGAACCGTAGTAAAGCGTATTGTTGCTACGCCGTGCGGTTTATCGAGGATCACAGAGTTAATCTTCACGCGGGTCGTTTCACTGTCGCCCAGAACCTTATCAAGACCATTGCGGCCCTTGAACTTGCTCTGGTAAGACTCTGCCACGTTCGGCGTGGACATTAAGCCAACGGCCGTATAGTCGACCTGAACTGAATAGAAGTCATAGCTCTCACGGTGAATGACATATTGTGTCAGCCAGAACTTATCAATTTCGTCACCATAAGAGGTCTGGTCGCGGGTCAGCTTGACCTGCTGTACTTCGTGAGTGGCCTCGTTGAGCGTTAGCAGATGTGCGGGGATTGGCTGGCTGTACTTATGCACTACGTAACCAACTAAAGAGAGTGCAAAAACAGTTACCACCGCTGAACCGGTGGCAACCATCCAGGCGGTACGCCGGGACTTCAGCACTTCATCCATCAGATCAACTTCAAGCCCTTTACGGCTTTCGTTGAACTCTTTAATGGCTTCACGTGTAAGCCCTGTTTTTTTATTAGCTTTCATTTGCACCACCTTGCGTATCAACCGGGATTGTTTTGTTTACTGGAACGGTGTTGCTCCAGTCCGGCTCCGGTGGCGGTTTATGCCCGCTGGAACAGGCGCTAATCAGAAGAACTCCCATAAGCAATAAGCTGCGCATTACGGCATCCATTATCGGTTGTTGAACGTACCAATTATAATAAGTCGTCGAAATTGCAATTTCAACGACTTTTGTTTTAATTTTATGCAGCCTTCTTCCCGCGACTGCCCCTTGCCTTACCACTTAAATTAGAACCACTGCTTCCTCCGCTGTTGCTGCCACTTCCTCCACCTGCCGATTGCTGGCCGCCGCCGGTATTACCGCCCCGGAACGCATTACCGCCAAACATGCCATGACTACCCATGTTGCCAAGCGCCTGCATTGAAGAACCGGTAGAACGTGCAGCATCTGCGACACCGGCACTGATACCGCTACCCCAGCTCTGGGCGACCTGCGGGATCTGAAACAGAACAAAGATAGAGATAATGGTCAGCAGCAGCGCGGCCATAGAGCCAGTGATAGATGAATAGGCCGCATCGGAGTTCATCGAGGACAGAAGGTTGTCGAACATCTGCATGATGAAACCAAACACGAGAGCCAGCACGACAACGACCAGCCCGTAGTTGATTACCGATCCAAGCCAGCGCGCGAAGATGTTTTTTGTTGGCCCCCACAGCAGGCAGAAAATGGCAATCGGGCCGAAACAAAGCGTAACGGCAAGAAGGATTTTCGCCATGATCACAAAGCCCGCACCGAGGCCACCCAGCACAACGGTAGCAACCAACATAATTCCGCCAATGGCATATGCGGCCAGACCGCTTGACGAAAATACATCTGCCGCATCCCACGCTGTATTTACAATCCTGACGCCTTTTTCAATACCGCTATCAATGATCGCCGGTACGCCGCTGGCTTCGACTTTATCAGGGGAAGATAAGATGCCAGCAAAATCATCTGGCATGTGAAGCGCCACATTAACCAAATCCTGCTGAAACCAGCCGCCTGCCGTCGCAAAGCTCAGGATAAGGGCTATAGATAGATACTCTTTAATCAGCGAGCTTAGGCTGTCGCCTGCCCCCGGATTAAACATCGAGTACAAGCCCTGCATCATCAGCTTTATGGTCAGGCAGGTTGCCACCAGAGGCGTAACGTCAGAGATAATGGTGGCAACGTTGGCGCTCACCATTGACGTAATCGCCCCGTCTACTTTTGCGAAAATGTCTTGTACCAGGGTGAATGCCATATTGCCTCCTTACTCTTAAATTTTCGGTGAGTTAATTTCACCGTCCTCTTTACCGTGAACAAACAGCTGGCGATCAGCCTCACGCGCGTTTTTGCAGTCTGGCTTCTGGAGTTCATCAGCATTCTTCTTGCACTCCTCGATCGTTGCCTTGCGCTCTTTGTCATGCTTTTTGTACCAATCAACGTCATGCGAAGCGTCGCAGGCCACCAGGAAGAAAGGGATAAGCAGCAGTAGTTTTTTCATAATTTCCTCAGTTAATTGAAGGTGACGCGGTAACGTCCCCACCGGTTCCAAAAACAAAATTACGGGTCGCACGATCCTTCTGTGCGCGCAAAAGTTTGTCCTGCGATTGCTGTAACATATTCATCAAATTCAGCTTCGCCTGCTCACCCTGTATAGCGCCTTGTGACGTCTGGATACGTGCTTGCAGGTCGGCAATGGATTTCAGGTCTGGCGTCGATTTAATCTGCTCCGTCAGCGCCTGCATATCGCTCAGCTCTTGCATCTGGTTGTTGTAGGCTTTTTCGGCCATCACACGGTCGTAAGCACCTTTTTCCGCCAGCTTTTTGTTCATATAGGCGATTGCTTCGCTGGGCGTCATGTCGTCAACCTCAGCATTAAACTGGCCCATCATGCTGTTAACAGAAGGCGTGACCGACGAACTGGAGTTCATCGCGTCGCTGTACACCTCTTTCCAGTTGTCAGGCAGGTTATTCGCCAGCGTATTGGTTGACGTCCCCAGCAGATCGCCCAGGTTGGTTGTTTTAGCCATCGACTCATACATATTTTTCTGCGTCTCCAGCTGGCTTTTAAGCTGCTCCAGCTGTTGAGCCATTTGTTCAAGCTGTTCACCCTGTTTAATCAGCTCGGTGGGGTTGGATACGATGATGCCAGCGGAGGCGCTTTGCGCGCCCCCAAGAATCAAGCCGGTGGTCAGCAGCACTGCCGTAAGTGATTTTTTCATGGAGTTTTGCCTCGTTGTTAAGCCGTCAGGCGCCAGTATTCTTTGAGCCATACTTCAGGGTCATTACCGAGCCGTTCAACCAGCTCATGCGCAATTTCGGCGTTTTGTGGTTCACCGGACAACACGCTAAGTACGTTGTCCATTGTCTTAATATCTGCATCAATATCGTCGCTGTTGCGAGGGTAGAGATTGAAAGAAGCAATCGCAGACTGTTGCCCTTGTTTAACCAGGAACTGTCTGGAGTGTTCGGTAATCGACATCAGCGCGTCGTATTCAGCATCAGTAAGGAAGGCATAATCCTCTCGGATAGCTTCCGGATCGCGCAGGCAGATTTTTGTGACGGTCTGCGACATGATCGTGCGGCCAATACGGCTGGACAGCGCATCGTTCGGCTCCTGCGTGGCAAACACATAGATAGCGTCTTTCTTACGGTCAGTTTTGATACCACGCTTAACTTCACGCTCGATAACCGGATCGTCAAGGTAGGCGTGGAACTCGTCAAAGCACTGAATGACGCGGCGTTTGCCGTCGATGGAGTCACGTACCCGGTACAGAAGGTACATCATGAGCGGAGTACGGGCCGGGCTGGATACTTCCTCTTTGGCTGCGATAAACTCGGATAAATCGAAGCCAAAAATATCATTCGCGCTGAGATCCAGGCTGTCTTTATCATTGTCAAACAGCCAGCCATACTGGCCTTCGCGCGTCCATTCGCGCAGCAGCCCTTTCAGTGATACGCCATTTTCCACAACTTCATTCACGTACCCGTCCAGGATCGTAACGGTGCGCGCCTCGCGTGGAATAAGTGAGCCTTCCCCCATAACCGCATCAACGCCTTCAGCCAGTTCGGTAGCCATCGTTGCGCTGATAGGCCCGTTATTGGTGGTTTCCACACAAATGCGGAACAGGTTTTTAATGAGGGCAATATTGCGTTTGGTCGGTTCAATCTGAAGCGGGGCAAACCCGGACGGCATACCCTGTTGCAGAACTTTATAGTAGCCACCAACGCTTCGAATGAACGGCTCCATACCGCGGTCACGGTCATAAACAAAAAGTCGCGGGTTGTACTTCATTGACTGCGCCAGCAGGAAGTTAAGCAGCGTGGTTTTACCTTCCCCCGACATACCCGTTATTAACGCATGGCCCAGTGGGCGTTTACCGTAGGAAAGTTCTTCAAGCGGGGTCACATGGAAATTAAAATAGAGTGGCGTACCGCTGATCGTGCGGAACATGGTCAGCGCTGGCCCCCACGGGTTATTGTCAGGCTTGCCACGCATAAAATTGTGGAACGGGCTGAAGTGCAGGAAGTTCCATGAGTTTATCGGAACCGGGCGCGGCGCCCATTTCTGGTTGCCAGGCAGTCTCGCATAATATGCAGCCTCAGAGGCCAGGCTGAGAGTCCCACCAACCACGCCACAGCCGGTTAGCATAACCTTCACACGACGCGCTTTGCGCTGTACCGCGTTTTGGTCATTATCCCAGACATGCACGGTTCCATGATGGTAGCCCATCACGAACTCTCTGGACGTCAGCATATCGAGCGCGGTACCAAGCTGTGCCAGCTGGCTTTGCGCACGGTCGCGCGTTTCCTGCAAAGATTTTTCCTGATGCGTCAGAAACGTTTTAGCTGAAGATTCAGAGAGGCAAGAAAAACTCTGCGTCAGAAGGTATTCAAAATCGGCTTCTTTAAGCATGTTAAGCTGGCCTGGCTCTGTATCTTCTTCGTATTCACGAAATTCAATGCCGGTGGTATAGAAGTTGTGATCTACCGTTCTGATCTGGACAACATCCCCCCACAGGGAGCTAACAGGGCGGTTGTCCATGATGTACTCACGGATACGATCACGGCAAACAGGCACGATGGCCCATTCCATATTTGCGAGGAAATAAAGGAACTCCAGCGCTTTTGAATAAGCGTGAGCCTGCGAAGGTTCAGGCTCGTTGCGTTCGATAACAATGGCTTCGTCAAAAATGTCTGATTCATCGACTTCAGCAAGTTCTTCACGTTCTTTTTTATCAGGCGCAGGAATTTCAACACCGCGTTTGTCACGATAATAGATACCCAACTGCTGAATGCCATACGGCTTCATTGCTTCCAGGATTTGTTCAGAAATATCTTCCAGACCTTCAAGCGCCTCATTCTGCATTTGCTGAATTTCGTCACGAGTCGGCTTTTCAAATTTCGCCAGAAACTTCTGTGTTTTATCCCCTACCTGTTTGTAAATAACGGTCAGATAAAGGTCATTAATCAGCTGCTTGGAATCACCGTGCAACTTACGGTTATATTGATCAATATAAGCAGGGAAAAAATGGTCATACTCACCATCCGGGTACTCTTTAGCCTCATGGTGATATTCATGCGTCCACAGCTCTACATGGTCTGTTCCGAAGCTCTTGACCAGCGTATTAAGGTCTTTATGCCAGGTGACCAGTTCCCGATCTGATGCGCAGTCATGTGTGCGGCCATCCAGCTTGAAAAAAGCCATCAGATCGCCGTTTTCCATCGAAATCACGTAATCATTGAGGTGATAAGAATAGGGCAAATACTTTTTATTTACTGATGGCTCCTTACGGTAGGCATCAATTTTTTTTGGCTTCGTAGCGGTGGCAGCTCTCATTATTTTAAACCCTTACGTTTGTAGTCAACAGAGGAATAAGACGATCCTCCCCACTGCTTAAACGGAGAATCAAACCAATTACTGAATTTGGTTTTCAACCACAGGCCCATAATTCGAAACATGCGGTCGTCATATTTTGTTAATGCAGCTGAAGGAATCCACAAAAAGACGAACACCAGGATCGCCCACATATGAATAATCATAAAAAGCGAGGCAGAAATCATGAATATCATCATAGCTACATTACGTGGTACACCCAGCGCGCGAGGTAAGCGAGTCGCACCTTTGAAAAGCGGTCTTTTCCCGTCAACGAACATCTTTGTAGTCCTCACTTTGGGGGACAAAAGTCCCCCCTTTTCGCGTTGTTCAGCTTCCTACGCCCGTCAGGGAAACCAGATATGATGCAGAACCAATACCAATCAGAGAGATTACGATACGAGGAATAAAGCTGGCTGGGATTACGTGAAGCATCCACATAAAGCAACTAACCATGATCGCAATAGCACAACCAATTGGAATCCATGTGCTCAACCACGTCTGGATTGATGTAGCGGTTGATTCACCAGTATCGGTGCCAGCGGCCAGCGCAATTTGCGGCAGGGCAATGGACAAAACGCCCATAACTACCGCAGGGCCATACTTCTTAAACAACGTGGTCATACTTTCTCCTTACTCACTATCTTCTGTTGATTGCAGATTTAACCGGCATTCTTCAACGCCACACTTATCTTTCAAAAACTCTGCCAGTAGCCTTAAATCAGCCCAGGTTCGTAGCTCATGCTCTTTGTTAACCCGAATGGAACATGCGATCTGGCCCAGCTGTTCATCGTCTATCTGAAAAACGGGATACCACTTCTTTAATGAAACCCGTTCTATCGTTACCTCCTTCACTTTTCCTGCTTCAAATAACTCCAGGATCTGTGATTGCAATACAAGATACAAACGTTCCATTCATAACCTCATTCCCCCTTCGCTGTTTCCTGTCTGGTTAAAAAGGCATCCGTATTATTTCGGCTGAAGGCATCGCCATCACCAGAACCAAAAACATCTTGTTCACCGTCATACTGCGGCGCCGTACTTTTTGCCTGCTGAGGCTCATTCGCGGTGCTGTCCTCACTGGTCTGGCCGTCAGGTAGCAGCGTAGGGATTTTCAAATCAGTTGATTGACGCGCCACGTTGATAACTTTCGTGACATACCCGTTAGAAATCCCGTTTGTGAGTGAGCCGGTGTTGTAGCAGGAAAGCGCGTGTCTCAGCGCAACCTGCCCGGCTGGGTAGGATTTCAGGGCGCTATCATAACAGGCTTTAAGAATGGTCTGGCTCGCCCGCAGGTTGATGCAGGGTTTGAAAATATCGTCAACCGAAAGACCCAGGCCCACTAAATTATTTGAGTTAATTTGTGCAAGGCCCATATCAAAACTTTTATTATCCTTCAGCAGAACTTTCGCAACGCTGACGGCCTCAGCTTCAGTACGCGGTTGCTGTTTTAACTGAATACTACCGTTAATATTGATCCTGTACGGTCCATTTGAGGACTCATGGCCGACGATGTACGCCATCGTTAAGGGTGAAACATCAGGCGCACATCTCTGCGCAAGCCTGGCAACTTCATCGGAGGCAGGCGCAGCACTGGCACGGCCAGCACAAGCAAGGCAGGCCAGAGCGAGAACCAGGAGTTTTGGATGTTTACTCATTTATGTTTCACCGCGTAATTGTAATTTCGACGACTTTTGTTTATGATAAGGGCTAATGAGATCGTGTCAAGAAGAAACGAAAAGAAAACCGCTGAAGGAAGGAAGGAAGGTGATGCTGGTTCCCCTGAAATCAGAAAAACGACCAAAAGGCGAACCCGTGTATCGTGACCCGGATAACCCTTTTAATACGTGGACTGGTATAGGGAAGCGCCCGGCCTGGCTAACTGCAAAATTGGACGCTGGCATTAGCCTGGAAGCCATGAAGATGCAGGGCGTAGCCAACCCCAGAGAACATAGACCAGCAAAATACCGCGACCCCAGGAACGCAGAAAATACCTGGTCCGGGACTGGCCGCCGACCCACATGGCTCAAAGAGCTGCTTGATAGTGGTTTATCACTTGATGATCTGAAGATATAACCGGAGGGTATAAAAATGGGCGAACTTATTGATTTTGCGGAAAGGCAAAAAAGCAGAAGGAAGAAAAAAGCATCTTCCATTCCGCCCATTTTTAGAAAATTTCGTGTCCATGCGATCAGGTTACTCGCCAGCATCATCAAATCCGGCTCTTATTCAGTTGCTTATATCGTTAAAAAAATTACAGGAAAGTTAATCAAGTTTTACACAATTTTAACGATTTTCATTTTTGTTGTCGAATATATTGCAGGCGATATAGGTTACAAATCCATTTATAACGCAGCGTTATTATTAATATTACTTACCTTTATCAACATTCTGGCGAGTGTATATCTGAACAAACTGTTAAGGACAAAAAATGAAGAAACTCTTAATACCTCTGATAGCAGCTGGTAGTCTGCTTTATCTTCCTGCCAGCCATGCTGAAGATCCCTGCAAAGTTATTATGTGCATGGCGGGCAAGCTCACCGGCGATAGCGGCGGAAGCGAGTGTAACAGTGCTGAAGCTGCTTTCTTCAATATCGTTAAAAAGAACAAGCACGGCTTTTTACCCAACCACACGAAGGATGCTAGGAAGGCTTTTCTTAATGAATGCCCGGATAATGGCGAAGGTGGAAGTAACCAGTCGATGATAAGCCAGATCATAAGTAAATACGGGAAAGTTCGCTTATAGGCGAACCAGGAATAATCTCAATTTAAGGAGCCAACGTGAAAAAAATAATATTAAGTGCATTAGCCTGTACAGCTCTCTTAACTGGTTGCGTCAGCCAGGATAAAGGTAATGCGATGCAGAGCCAGCTGAATAACCAGCAACGCCAGATTAACGAATTATCCGTTCGTTTGCAGTCTGCGGAGTCCCGGCTATCAAAGCAGGAAGAAAAGCTGCGCAACGAACTGCTGCAATCCAGCGGCTATTGCTATCTGAATGGCGCCCGCTACTCGACCGGCACCGTACTTTACGGGCGGATTTGCCAGAATCAGTCAGGCAGCGCTTCGTGGCAGGTATACAGCCGTCGCTAAACATCAGGGCGGTTTAACCGCCCTTTTCTTTACCCTCAGAAAGCCCACTATAACCATGATCCCCTTCCCCACTACAGAAAACCTTATTCTATGGGCTTGCAGCGCCATCGTACTGCTTGCCGTTGTATTCTTCCGGCGTTCAGTACGGCACAGGCGACACAAAAGGAAGCAGCAAAGTGCGCGGCGGGTGCTGGAGCGCATAAAGACGTTGCCGGGCTTCCCACAAAAAATTAACTACCTGAGAAAAATTGATCCTTTTGTGTTTGAAGAACTGTTGCTGGAAGGATTTGAAGCGCATGGCTTCAGAACCATCAGAAACAAACGCTATACCGGCGATGGAGGCATTGACGGCCAGGTAATAATAGGAAAATATCGCTATCTTATTCAGGCTAAACGCTATCGCGGCCATATTGCTTTACAGCACGTACAGGAGTTCGAGAAGTTGCTTAAACGTCATAACTGTCGCGGTCTGTTTTGCCATACCGGGAAAACCGGCGCAGGTTCAAAATCTGTCAGTATTGCCAGTGAACGGATGGAGATTATCAGCGGCCAGCGCCTGATAGATTTGCTCACGCCCGGTAGCTCCTTCACTATCGCAACCGCCCCGCAGACGATGATGAAGCGTACCGCAGCAACGCTAGAAACGAGCACCATTGTTAAAGATGCCGGTAAAGAAATCGATACCATGAGAGTTAATTAAATGAAGTCAGTAACTATAGAAGCAAAAACATTTGCTGAAATGTTAGGAATAACAGAAGGTGAGTTAATCTTTGCCATTAAGAAAACTGGCACATTCAAAAACAAGACAATCCCACAACCTCATGAGCCACATAAATCAAATAATAGATTTTTATATTCAGACGTAATGAGGTTTATAGAATCACTAAAAGACAAATAGAACCGGTAAGGCACTGTTGCAAAGTTAGCGATGAGGCAGCCTTTTGTCTTATTGGGGTCTGACGCTCAGTGGAACGAAAACTCACGTTAAGGGATTTTGGTCATGAGATTATCAAAAAGGATCTTCACCTAGATCCTTTTAAATTAAAAATGAAGTTTTAAATCAATCTAAAGTATATATGAGTAAACTTGGTCTGACAGTTACCAATGCTTAATCAGTGAGGCACCTATCTCAGCGATCTGTCTATTTCGTTCATCCATAGTTGCCTGACTCCCCGTCGTGTAGATAACTACGATACGGGAGGGCTTACCATCTGGCCCCAGTGCTGCAATGATACCGCGAGACCCACGCTCACCGGCTCCAGATTTATCAGCAATAAACCAGCCAGCCGGAAGGGCCGAGCGCAGAAGTGGTCCTGCAACTTTATCCGCCTCCATCCAGTCTATTAATTGTTGCCGGGAAGCTAGAGTAAGTAGTTCGCCAGTTAATAGTTTGCGCAACGTTGTTGCCATTGCTGCAGGCATCGTGGTGTCACGCTCGTCGTTTGGTATGGCTTCATTCAGCTCCGGTTCCCAACGATCAAGGCGAGTTACATGATCCCCCATGTTGTGCAAAAAAGCGGTTAGCTCCTTCGGTCCTCCGATCGTTGTCAGAAGTAAGTTGGCAGCAGTGTTATCACTCATGGTTATGGCAGCACTGCATAATTCTCTTACTGTCATGCCATCCGTAAGATGCTTTTCTGTGACTGGTGAGTACTCAACCAAGTCATTCTGAGAATAGTGTATGCGGCGACCGAGTTGCTCTTGCCCGGCGTCAACACGGGATAATACCGCACCACATAGCAGAACTTTAAAAGTGCTCATCATTGGAAAACGTTCTTCGGGGCGAAAACTCTCAAGGATCTTACCGCTGTTGAGATCCAGTTCGATGTAACCCACTCGTGCACCCAACTGATCTTCAGCATCTTTTACTTTCACCAGCGTTTCTGGGTGAGCAAAAACAGGAAGGCAAAATGCCGCAAAAAAGGGAATAAGGGCGACACGAAAATGTTGAATACTCATACTCTTCCTTTTTCAATATTATTGAAGCATTTACCAGGGTTATTGTCTCATGAGCGGATACATATTTGAATGTATTTAGAAAAATAAACAAATAGGGGTTCCGCGCACATTTCCCCGAAAAGTGCCACCTGACGTCTAAGAAACCATTATTATCATGACATTAACCTCTTGAATTGTCAAACCAAGTGCAACGATTTTTTGAAGTAAACTTCATAAGGTGTTTTCCAACCTAAACATTTACGTGGTCGTAAATTCAGTTTATTGATCACCTGTTGAATATCAACTTCGCTCCACTGATTGATGTCTTGGTGCTTCGGAAAGTATTCACGAAGTAACCCATTTGTATTTTCATTCGTTCCCCGTGTCCACGGTTGATGCGGCTCGGGGAAGTAAAATTCTACACCCAGTGCTTCTGTTACCAAACGATGTTGGGCAAATTCTTTACCACGGTCTGGCGTAATTGACCGCAATATATGTGAATCCAGCAATTCAATCATGGCTTTTTGGACGGCACTGTTGCAAATAGTCGGTGGTGATAAACTTATCATCCCCTTTTGCTGATGGAGCTGCACATGAACCCATTCAAAGGCCGGCATTTTCAGCGTGACATCATTCTGTGGGCCGTACGCTGGTACTGCAAATACGGCATCAGTTACCGTGAGCTGCAGGAGATGCTGGCTGAACGCGGAGTGAATGTCGATCACTCCACGATTTACCGCTGGGTTCAGCGTTATGCGCCTGAAATGGAAAAACGGCTGCGCTGGTACTGGCGTAACCCTTCCGATCTTTGCCCGTGGCACATGGATGAAACCTACGTGAAGGTCAATGGCCGCTGGGCGTATCTGTACCGGGCCGTCGACAGCCGGGGCCGCACTGTCGATTTTTATCTCTCCTCCCGTCGTAACAGCAAAGCTGCATACCGGTTTCTGGGTAAAATCCTCAACAACGTGAAGAAGTGGCAGATCCCGCGATTCATCAACACGGATAAAGCGCCCGCCTATGGTCGCGCGCTTGCTCTGCTCAAACGCGAAGGCCGGTGCCCGTCTGACGTTGAACACCGACAGATTAAGTACCGGAACAACGTGATTGAATGCGATCATGGCAAACTGAAACGGATAATCGGCGCCACGCTGGGATTTAAATCCATGAAGACGGCTTACGCCACCATCAAAGGTATTGAGGTGATGCGTGCACTACGCAAAGGCCAGGCCTCAGCATTTTATTATGGTGATCCCCTGGGCGAAATGCGCCTGGTAAGCAGAGTTTTTGAAATGTAAGGCCTTTGAATAAGACAAAAGGCTGCCTCATCGCTAACTTTGCAACAGTGCCGTTATGTTCGCGATCGGGATGACAAAAAGCGTAATTTTGAAATTATTGCCGGGAAGTCTTTTTCCGTTGGTGCGCCTGCTGACACCCGCCGCTTCGGTTTTGTTCAGAAGGATGACTGTCATCCGGAACGCAGGCTCATGACCCACCTTTCAGCGCAGGGAATGCAGGCCAACCAGCAGATATTTTTTCTGTCCGACGGCGCGGATAATCTCAGGGACCTCCAGTTCGGTATGTACCCTGAGTCAACGCATGTGCTGGACTGGTTTCATATCACCATGAGGCTGAAGGTGCTCATGCAATATGCCCGGGGACTGCTGGTATCAGATCCAGAGGCGGGGAGTAAAGTTCTGGCACTGCTGGAAAGCATTAAACGATATCTCTGGCATGGCAATGTTGTCGCTGCGCTGGAACATATTGATAATTGCGTTATGTATTGCGATGACCCTGAACTCAGCTATCCTAGCCTGAAATCCCTGCAAAAACATCTGGATGAAATGTATACCTACATCCGGAATAATAAGATGATGATCCCAAACTACGGCGAAATGCGTCGGTACGGAGAGCCGGTATCAACCGCGTTTGTGGAATCCACGATCAATGAAGTGATCGCCAGACGAATGGCCAAAAAGCAGCAGATGCAGTGGAGCAGAAAAGGGGCTCATTATTTGTTACAGACCCGGACCGCCGTTTTGAATAACGAACTGCAGGATAAATTTGTCTGCTGGTATCCGGGTTTTCAAAGTGACGGGAAGGGACCAGCGATGGCAGCATAGCTCACGCTGCCCCAATATTTTTTATGCTCTCGGTCGTATGGAAGCTGGACCGCCTCGGTCGTGATCTTCGTCATCTCATTAATACAGTGCACGACCTGACCGCGAGGGGGACCGGTCTGAAAGTGCTGACCGGTCACGGGGCGACTATCGACACAACAACGGCCGCTGGCAAGCTTGTCTTCGGTATCTTTGCCGCACTGGCGGAGTTTGAGCGCGAACTGATTGCTGAAAGAACGACTGCAGGTCTGGCATCAGCAAGAGCCCGTGGGCGGAACGGCGGCCGACCTTATAAAATGACGCCAGTCAAACTGCGACTGGCAATGGCATCAATGGGACAATCAGAAACAAAGGTCAGTACGCTATGCCAGGAACTTGGGATAACCCGGCAAACTTTGTACAGGCATATTTCCCCTGTTGGTCAACTGCGGGCGGACGGGATCAAGCTGCTCAACCGTGGATAATTTGAACGGACGGAAAAATCTGGGGTTCCGGCGTAGTACCCCTATCACCTCCACATTTTTGCAACAGTGCCTTATAAATGGCAGCCTTATGTTTACTTGCCAAGATGGGCTACCATATGATGTTTTATACTGAGCAATATTAATATTATCTTTAATGGAAAAATTAAGCCCACTAAGTGACCCACTGCTATATGGCTCTATTGTGAAGACGCCTGAGGGTAAAAATTTATACATGGTTGTCCCTATGTCTATTATTGCAAGGTTGACAATATTATTCGTTTTATAAATTTGAGCGTTTAAAATCACACATCAAAGCAATTAGTCAGGATAAACAACAATACCCAGTGCTTCGAGAATCAGTTCTTGCTGCCAGGCTGCAATTTTGATACCTGATGTATCGACTTTGCGGGGATCTAAACCGTCGAGTTCGGCGTGGCATAAATTGGCACCCTGTAGGCTAAATTGCCCCCAGACATCTTCGGAAAAAACACCTCGACTTAAGTCTGACTCTTTCAGTGATGCACCCGCTAGGTTCGTTCCTATCCAGCGATTTTCAAACAACTCACATTTTTCTAAACAAACCCTCTCCATATTGGCATAGGAAAGATTACATCCAGAAATAAATGCTGAGCAAAAGTACATACGATTACTCACTTGATGGGCAAAGTTTGTTCGGGAAAAGTTGGCACCTTTTAAATCACACGCACGGAACTCTATACCGTAGCAATTGGCATTACTGAAGTTTGCCATCGCAAGTTGGCATTGTTGGAAACTTGCATCACGAAGATCTGCGACATCAAAGTGGCAGCCTTCGATATCACCCTGTTCAATGAACTTGCAGTTGACGAATGTCGTATCACGCAAGTTAGCACGTCGAAAGTCGCTGCGAATGAATGTGCAAGCGGTGAAGGTGAGATCACTTAAGTCTTTATGTGAAAAGTTGTGGTGCCGATATGTATGATTGTAGGTTTCCATGAGTACTCCTTGTTGAAAGGAGGGCTAGACTACCATTATACATATGCCAAGACATTAAAATAAAAGCCTGTTACATCAACACATTACAACCCCTCAATTTACCTGTTTTAAGTGGTCAAATTGGCGCGTAGAGCGCCTATCGCTCTTGCATTGGCACGCGGCCCTGTTGAAAAAAGTTATTCGCTTTAGATAGGGTTAGGAGAGCCGTGCTTCGCCGGTAAAAAATCGGACTATCCGACGCAGGGCGGACTCATCGGCGGAGAAGCAAACTTTGACTATATCTCCCTACACTTGGAAGAGGGCTAGACTGGCCCCATAGATCACCAGACACTTCGACTCTCTTAAAATAAGAGGTAGTCTTGGAACTATGTTTAATACCAGTCAGAACGATAAGATGGTTGAAGTGTTATCAGGACCTGAGCGGCGTCGGCGTCGTACACCGCAGGAAAAAATTGCCATTATTCAGCAGACTATGGAGCCCGGTATGACCGTGTCTCATGTCGCGCGCCTGCATGGCATCAATGCAAACCAGATATTCAAATGGCGCAAGCAATATTAAGACGGTTCACTGACGGCTGTTGCATCGGGCGAGGAAGTGGTGCCGGCCTCCGAACTCGCTGCCGCCAATAAGCAAATTCGCGAACTCCAGCGCCTTCTGGGCAAAAAGACGATGGAAGCCGAGATACTCAAAGAGGCCGTGGAGTTCGGCCGGGCAAAAAAATGGATTGCGCATGCGCCCTCGTTGCCTGGGAACGACGAATAAGCGACGTTTGCAGAAGTCTTAGCGTGTCGCGTGCGCAGTTGAGCATTCGGGTTCACCGGCCATCTGACTGACAGGATCGCAGACGGCAGCCCCGTTCTGACGATACCACCGTATTGTCCCGGATAAACATGGCGGTGGCTGACCTGCCGACGTATGGTTATCGCCGTGTGTGGGCGCTGCTGCGACGGGAGTCGGAGCGGGACGGCCTGCCTGTGGTTAATGCAAAGCGGGTGTATCGCATTATGAGAACGCATAATCTGCTTCTTGAACGTAAACCCGCTGATCCTTGCCGTAAGCGGGCCCATAAGGGGCGCGTAGCAGTAGCGGAAAGTAACCGGCGCTGGTGCTCAGATGGCTTTGAGTTCCGCTGTGATAATGGCGAAAAGCTGCGGGTGACCTTCGCGCAGGACTGCTGCGACAGGGAGATCATTGACTGGGCAGCGAGCACCGGAGGCTATGACAAAGAAACGGTGCAGGATGTCATGCTGGGTGCGGTGGAAAAACGCTTCGGAAGGCAGTTGCCAACAGTGCCGGCGTTCGCCCGGTTGCTGGGACTGGAGCCTTGTACGACAGCAGTGCGAAGCCCGGAAAGCAATGGCATAGCAGAAAGCTTCGTGATGACGATAAAACGGGACTACATCAGCATCAGGATTTTAGGGGTC
Organism: Enterobacter sp. FB; assembly: GCF_000805795.1. Classification (NCBI taxonomy): domain Bacteria; kingdom Pseudomonadati; phylum Pseudomonadota; class Gammaproteobacteria; order Enterobacterales; family Enterobacteriaceae; genus Enterobacter; species Enterobacter sp. FB. The sequence goes on from NZ_JSZC01000015.1 coordinate 41,733, forward strand.
TGACGCTCAGTGGAACGAAAACTCACGTTAAGCAACGTTTTCTGCCTCTGACGCCTCTTTTAATGGTCTCAGATGTCCTTTGGTCACCAGTTCTGCCAGCGTGAAGGAATAATGGCCGAGCATATTGATATGTCCGTGGCAAAGCGGGGAGAGGCGTGCGATATCTTCATCATTCAGTGTTTCACCCTGCGCCCGGAGATGATCCAGGGCTGCCTGCATATAAATAGTGTTCCATAACACGACGGCGTTAGTGACCAGCCCCAGTGTGCCCAGTTGATCTTCCTGACCGTCGGTATATCGTTTTCTTATCTCACCTTTTTGACCGTGACAGATGGCTCTGGCAACGGCATGGCGACTTTCTCCCCGATTAAGCTGGGTCAGAATGCGCCGGCGGTAATCTTCATCATCAATATAATTAAGCAGATACAGCGTTTTGTTGATGCGCCCCACTTCAATGATTGCCTGAGTCAGTCCGGAAGGACGTTCACTTTTCAGCAATGAACGGACCAGCACTGAAACCTGTACTTTGCCCAGCTTCAGGGAGCCAGCGGTCCGGATCATTTCGTCCCACTGAAGGACTATTTTTCGGGGATCTGATTGCCCTCTGGCAATATCATTCAGCACGCCATAGTCGGCATCATGGTCCATTCGCCAGAAAACCGAAGCACCGGCATCAGCCAGGCGTGGAGAAAACTGGTATCCCAGCAGCCAGAAAAGGCCAAAGACAAGTTCGCTGGCACCTGCTGTATCGGTCATAATTTCGGTTGGATTCAGCCCGGTCTCCTGTTCCAGAAGACCTTCCAGCACAAAGATAGAGTCCCTCAGCGTCCCCGGTATAACGATGCCATGAAAGCCGGAATACTGATCGGACACAAAGTTGTACCAGGTGATCCCTCTGTTATTACCAAAGTATTTGCGGTTCGGTCCGGCATTGATTGTTCTGACTGGCGTAACAAAGCGCATTCCATCTGCAGATGCCACTTCTCCTCCACCCCATATCTGTGCCAGTGGCAGCGTTGCCTGAAAATCAACCAGTCTGGCATTAGCGCTGGTGATAGTTTCAGCCCGCAGATAGTTCGCTTTTGTCCAGTTCAGCCGGTGTCGGGTCAGTGCAGGAACATTTGATCTGATCAGTGGTTCCAGACCGATATTGCAGGCTTCAGCCATCAGCACGGCGCTGATGCTGACGGGCAGATCATCAACTCTGGCACTGGCTTCACTAGCATGGAAAAACTCATCAGCAAATCCGGTATGGGCGTTAATTTCGAGCAGCAACTCCGTTAAATCCACCGGAGGGAGTAGATCACTGATCATTTTGCTCAGTCGTTTCAGACTGTCCGGCTCATCAAGACTGGCGAGGGGAGAAATTGTCAACCGGGGCTTCGGGCCAGAAACATCGAGTTCGACAGCCTCATTTTCGCAAAGACGTGCAGCAACCTGTCTGTAACGACTATCAAGCTGATGACCCAGAGATTTTATTGCTTCCTGCGGGTCTGTCGGGTGCCCCAAAGAACGATAAACCTTAATCCGGTTTGCCTGCCAGTCAGCACCCTGTAGTAATCTTGCACGAGGATCTCCCCACCGGTTACTGCCGGTAACGTAGACATCCCTCCGCCTCAGACTATCCTGCAGTTTACTGAGAAAGCAGAGCGTGTATCCCCTGCGGGTGATATGTTTTTCCTTGTTAATCACCAGCCGTTTCCATGACCGACTGATAATTTCCGTTGGTGCGTCGTCAAAAAACTGCCGCCGTGAGCTGAACTCCCGGCTGAGGTAGTCACAGGCATTCAGAGTGGTAACCCCGGCAGGTGCGGATGAAAATTTAACGGTATTCAGCAGATGGGGCAGGAAACGACGAACGCGCCCGTACTGCTCCACCATTTCTTCATGAAAATTATCGTCTGAGGGCCGGGCAATTTCACGGACAAGCGTGATGATTTCAGCCAGCTTTTGCCTTGGGATGTAGCTGAACACCTCAGCACGAATCGATTCGTCCGGTGTTTCTTCTTTCAGCAGGTACGAACATGCGCTGGCGAGCGCCAATGCAGATTTATCCAGATCCTTCAGCGAGCGGAGCCGTTTTTTCTGCCCAATCTTTCTGGCGTCACGGATGATAACGGCCAGCATGGCGTCCAGAACGTCCAATGCATCATCCAGCGCCAGCGTTTCCCATGCAAGGACAAAGGCAACCAGAACCGCCATCCTTTTCTGCGGTGACATCCTGGCAATATTGAACACCGAAGTCATACCAGCATAACGTGCGAGATTTTTCAGGCGCACAGCCGGGAGTGTACTCAGGTTTTCAGCATGCAGGCCAAAATCGTTCAGAGTTTTCCAGCGTTCAATTGCTTCATTAAACGCCGGACCACTGATGGTCACAGGGCCCTTTTTCAGTGATTCCAGTAAAGACAGGCGGCTGCAATCAGTTGGCCCCAGCAGCATCTCCAGCTGTGAACGCTGTTCGGCTGACGGTATCAGTGCCAGTTTGTTCCACAGGCGCAACGTCGCCTTTTCCCTTACCTCTGAAATCAACCGGGTCAGCGTAGTGGCTCCGGGGAGAATAATACGATGTTGCATAAGCCACCCTGTCGCCAGATCGAAAAGCAGGCCAGGACGTTCGTTGCTTATCCAGCTCCGGGTATATAAAAGACGGGTAAGGCGAAATGTCCAGGGCCAGGCAAATTCACGATACTGATAGTGCTGACGTATCAGCGCTGCATGCTCACGGCGGGTATTTTCCCTCTGACCGTATTCTGCAAGAACGGTGATATCACGAATCCCGAGCTGTCTGGCGGTAAAATGCCGGACGCCGGAAGGAATATGATTCATATCGGTGAGGAAGGTGCCCAGAAAACGGACACATCCAATTTGCAGGGCAATGCCCAGACGGTTGTGATCACCTCTGCTTTTTCCGATAAATTCCTTGTCTGCTTCATCAAGGTGAAAATATCGTGCCAGCTGAAGCTCATCCGGTTCACCGGTGAATCTGCCATAGCTTTCAGTCTGCTCAGTGGTCAGAAAGTCAACGGGCATATCGGCCTCCCTGCCTGACGGGCATTTAGTAACATTTTTCCAACCGTACGAAATGTTATAAATTATCGGACATCGTAAAACTGTTACATTAATATGTCTATTAAATCGTAAATTTGTAATAATAGACATGAGTTGTCCGATATTCGATTTAAGGTACATTTTTATGCGACTTTTTGGTTACGCTCGGGTCTCAACCAGTCAGCAGTCTCTTGATCTTCAGGTCAGAGCACTCAAAGACGCAGGTGTGAAAGCAAACCGTATATTTACCGATAAGGCATCCGGCAGTTCAACAGACCGGGAAGGGCTGGATTTGCTGAGGATGAAGGTGGAGGAAGGTGATGTCATTCTGGTTAAGAAGCTCGACCGTCTTGGCCGCGACACTGCCGATATGATCCAACTGATAAAGGAATTTGACGCTCAGGGCGTGGCAGTCCGGTTCATTGATGACGGGATCAGTACCGACGGTGATATGGGGCAAATGGTGGTCACCATCCTGTCGGCTGTGGCACAGGCTGAACGCCGGAGGATCCTAGAACGCACGAATGAGGGCCGACAGGAAGCAAAGCTGAAAGGAATCAAATTTGGCCGCAGGCGTACCGTGGACAGGAACGTCGTGCTGACGCTTCATCAGAAGGGCACTGGTGCAACGGAAATTGCTCATCAGCTCAGTATTGCCCGCTCCACGGTTTATAAAATTCTTGAAGACGAAAGGGCCTCGTGATACGCCTATTTTTATAGGCTGAATTTACAATCCAAGTGCAACAAAAAAAGAAGTACTCATCAACTAGAATATAATTTTGTTTCCACACAAAAACCATTTCCAAATGATGAGTACTTCCTACCGACATCTTACAATAAACGAGCGAGAAAAGATAATGATTTTACTCGCACAGGGCAAAAAACAAGCAGAAATTGCCAAAGCACTGGGACGTAGCTCCAGCACCATTTCTCGCGAGCTGAAACGACACGCTCTAGAAAGCTACAGTGCAACGAACGCACAAAACAGCTATTTGAAGCATCGTCAAAATAGCAAAGCACAGCGCAAATTAGAGCAGCCTGAATATTTCAATTTGGTGCAAGAAAAGTTTCTGACAGAAAACTGGTCGCCCGAACAAATCAGCGCACGATTAAAATTGGAAAAATCTGAATTATCCATTAGTTATTCAACCATTTATCGTGGTATTTATTCAGGGTTGTTTGATATAAGCGAACGCAAAGCCAGTCGCAAACTGCGCCACAAAGGCAAAACACGGCATACAAAAAATCATCATGAAAAACGTGGCAAAATTCAGATATCCAACCATTTGAACGACCGTCCCATTTCGGCGCAAAATCGCAGTCGCTTTGGACATTGGGAAGCCGATACCGTACTGGGTAAAGCGGGTGGAGCTTGTTTGCTGACGCTGACGGAACGCAAAAGTCGTTTTGAGTTGGTGAAGAAAATTCCTGCCAAAAAAGCCGAAGCAGTCCAAAAGGCACTGTTGCAAAGTTAGCGATGAGGCAGCCTTTTGTCTTATTCAAAGGCCTTACATTTCAAAAACTCTGCTTACCAGGCGCATTTCGCCCAGGGGATCACCATAATAAAATGCTGAGGCCTGGCCTTTGCGTAGTGCACGCATCACCTCAATACCTTTGATGGTGGCGTAAGCCGTCTTCATGGATTTAAATCCCAGCGTGGCGCCGATTATCCGTTTCAGTTTGCCATGATCGCATTCAATCACGTTGTTCCGGTACTTAATCTGTCGGTGTTCAACGTCAGACGGGCACCGGCCTTCGCGTTTGAGCAGAGCAAGCGCGCGACCATAGGCGGGCGCTTTATCCGTGTTGATGAATCGCGGGATCTGCCACTTCTTCACGTTGTTGAGGATTTTACCCAGAAACCGGTATGCAGCTTTGCTGTTACGACGGGAGGAGAGATAAAAATCGACAGTGCGGCCCCGGCTGTCGACGGCCCGGTACAGATACGCCCAGCGGCCATTGACCTTCACGTAGGTTTCATCCATGTGCCACGGGCAAAGATCGGAAGGGTTACGCCAGTACCAGCGCAGCCGTTTTTCCATTTCAGGCGCATAACGCTGAACCCAGCGGTAAATCGTGGAGTGATCGACATTCACTCCGCGTTCAGCCAGCATCTCCTGCAGCTCACGGTAACTGATGCCGTATTTGCAGTACCAGCGTACGGCCCACAGAATGATGTCACGCTGAAAATGCCGGCCTTTGAATGGGTTCATGTGCAGCTCCATCAGCAAAAGGGGATGATAAGTTTATCACCACCGACTATTTGCAACAGTGCCGTAATTCTCACATGCGATCTCGAGTAGCCAGTTGTGGAAAACCGACATAAACATCCCCTGTTACCCTGAAACTCTACTCACCATTTTTTCATAATTATATACAAACAGCCAGAAAGGCTGTTACAGGCGATTTGATCTGCAACCTATTGGTTAAATTAATGTATCAAAAACGATGGTTTCTGTGACACATCCCTATAAGCAGTTGCCTATACAATAAAACGCTCTCCGGCTGTAACAAAACCCGTTACAGTATCAATACAACAAAAACGATGTAACAAAATAGGGTGGCAAAATGATAATCGGCTATGCGCGTAAATCGACACATCTTCAGGATGTAACGCATCAGGTTGATGAACTGACAAAAGCGGGTTGCGAGCAAATCTATCATGAACAGATCTCACGCGGCGGCACTAAACGCGCCAAAAATGGTGCCCCGGAACTGGAGAACTGTCTGAAGGCATTGCGCGAAGGTGATACCCTGGTTGTTTGGGCGCTTGATCGGCTCGGCGGTTCATTGAGCCAGGTGATTACGTTGCTTGACGACCTGAAAAAGCGCGGAATCACCTTTATAGCCATCAAAGACAGAATAGATACTAGCGCTCCTGTTATCGGGGAAATCTATACTCATCTGATGGCTATATTCTCTAACTTTGAACGCAACCGCAATATTGAACGAACGAGATCTGGACTCGCAGCTGCTCGCGCAAGGGGCCGTGTAGGGGGAAGAAAACCGTCACTTTCGGAAGATGATATTAAGCAAATGAAAATTCTGCTTGCTGATCCTGAAATGACAGTAGGAGCTGTTGCGAAGCGCTTCAATGTTTCTCGCATGACTATTTATCGCTACACGACAAAAGGCAACCATTCAGAGAAAATAAATGATGAATAACATTCTAGCCTGATGACTCCGGTTAGGTTGGGTTCGTCGAATGCGATGTGCCGCCATATGCCCGTCAGGGCATGGAAGGCGACCGCGCCGGACTCCACCGGACACCGGCCGCAAATCGCCGGAAACTGCGGACTGACCGGAGCAACAGGCCAACCCCCTCCCTGCTAAGCCATAACCCAGCCCGCCGCCACGCAGCTGCCGCACGTCCTCCACGGGGTGCGCAGTGGCGCCGCGCGCCTGCGCGCGGGTACGGCGGCCCGCCTGCGGTCGCGGCGCCGTACTGCGAGTTAGCGGCCGCCGCGCGGCCGGTTACGGGGACACCGCACCGTCACGGCCAGCGCCCCACTGAGCTGCACAATCCACAAATAACACAAAGGTATAATTAAAGTTATGGAAATCCGCCCACCTTGCCGGGCGCCGGTGCTGTGTGGAAATCCGCCCACCTTGCCGGGCGCCGGTGCTGTGTGGAAATCCGCCACCTTGCCGGGCGCCGGTGCCGTGTGGAAATCCGCCCACCTTGCCGGGCGCCGGTGCCGTGTGGAAATCCACCCACCTTGCGCGGGCGCCGGTGCCGTGTGGGAATCCGCCCACCTTGCCGGGCGTCGGTGCCGTGTGGGAATCCGCCACCTTGCCGGGCGCCGGTGCTGTGTGGAAATTCGCCCATCTTCATGACAAAATTTTGCAAATGACAGGCTCATGTGTCTGATTTATGTTCAGACGGGATTTTGCTTATCAATTATTGAGAACAGAAATTTTCCTGAATCATCAATACTATACTTAGCAAGTAAAGGTGTTTTCTCATTTATCTGCTTGAGAGCAGGATCAAGGAAAGATCGTTTCAACTC
>NZ_JSZC01000016.1:0-295444 GCF_000805795.1 Enterobacter sp. FB
TTCATCAGACAATCTGTGTGAGCACTACAAAGGCAGGTTCTTTAAGGTAAGGAGGTGATCCAACCGCAGGTTCCCTACGGTTACCTTGTTACGACTTCACCCCAGTCATGAATCACAAAGTGGTAAGCGCCCTCCCGAAGGTTAAGCTACCTACTTCTTTTGCAACCCACTCCCATGGTGTGACGGGCGGTGTGTACAAGGCCCGGGAACGTATTCACCGTAGCATTCTGATCTACGATTACTAGCGATTCCGACTTCATGGAGTCGAGTTGCAGACTCCAATCCGGACTACGACGCACTTTATGAGGTCCGCTTGCTCTCGCGAGGTCGCTTCTCTTTGTATGCGCCATTGTAGCACGTGTGTAGCCCTACTCGTAAGGGCCATGATGACTTGACGTCATCCCCACCTTCCTCCAGTTTATCACTGGCAGTCTCCTTTGAGTTCCCGGCCGGACCGCTGGCAACAAAGGATAAGGGTTGCGCTCGTTGCGGGACTTAACCCAACATTTCACAACACGAGCTGACGACAGCCATGCAGCACCTGTCTCAGAGTTCCCGAAGGCACCAATCCATCTCTGGAAAGTTCTCTGGATGTCAAGAGTAGGTAAGGTTCTTCGCGTTGCATCGAATTAAACCACATGCTCCACCGCTTGTGCGGGCCCCCGTCAATTCATTTGAGTTTTAACCTTGCGGCCGTACTCCCCAGGCGGTCGACTTAACGCGTTAGCTCCGGAAGCCACGCCTCAAGGGCACAACCTCCAAGTCGACATCGTTTACGGCGTGGACTACCAGGGTATCTAATCCTGTTTGCTCCCCACGCTTTCGCACCTGAGCGTCAGTCTTTGTCCAGGGGGCCGCCTTCGCCACCGGTATTCCTCCAGATCTCTACGCATTTCACCGCTACACCTGGAATTCTACCCCCCTCTACAAGACTCTAGCCTGCCAGTTTCGAATGCAGTTCCCAGGTTGAGCCTGGGGATTTCACATCCGACTTGACAGACCGCCTGCGTGCGCTTTACGCCCAGTAATTCCGATTAACGCTTGCACCCTCCGTATTACCGCGGCTGCTGGCACGGAGTTAGCCGGTGCTTCTTCTGCGGGTAACGTCAATCGCTGAGGTTATTAACCTCAACGCCTTCCTCCCCGCTGAAAGTACTTTACAACCCGAAGGCCTTCTTCATACACGCGGCATGGCTGCATCAGGCTTGCGCCCATTGTGCAATATTCCCCACTGCTGCCTCCCGTAGGAGTCTGGACCGTGTCTCAGTTCCAGTGTGGCTGGTCATCCTCTCAGACCAGCTAGGGATCGTCGCCTAGGTGAGCCGTTACCCCACCTACTAGCTAATCCCATCTGGGCACATCTGATGGCAAGAGGCCCGAAGGTCCCCCTCTTTGGTCTTGCGACGTTATGCGGTATTAGCTACCGTTTCCAGTAGTTATCCCCCTCCATCAGGCAGTTTCCCAGACATTACTCACCCGTCCGCCGCTCGCCGGCAAAGTAGCAAGCTACTTTCCGCTGCCGCTCGACTTGCATGTGTTAGGCCTGCCGCCAGCGTTCAATCTGAGCCATGATCAAACTCTTCAATTTAAGTTTGATGCTCGTGAATTAAACTTCGTAATGAATTACGTATGTTCACTCAGAGACTTGGTATTCATTTTTCGTCCGAGGACGTTAAGAATCCATGTCACTTTGAGTGCCCACACAGATTGTCTGATAAATTGTTAAAGAGCAGTGCAACGCGGCTTTCGCTCACCGTTGCGAGGTGGCGTATATTACGCCTTCCTCTTTCAGAGTCAACCCGTTATTTCAGGATTTTTTCTCTTCAACCGAACCGCTTGTTGTGTGAATTGATTCACATCCGCCGTGTCGATGGAGGCGCATTATAGGGAGTTCTCCGCAGGCCGCAACCGCTAAATGACAGAAAAATGACTGACTGCTGCATTCCACAGCAAAACCCCGCCTTATACCTTTTTACGCACAGACTTATCCACAATGATACGAAAAAGTGAAAATGTGCGAGCGTTGCGCAAACGTTTTCGTTAAAATGCTCGCGCTTTACAAGGATGCCTCGTCAGGTGTGTTAGATGAGTTTTTCACAGGAAAATTCATCTAACGCTCTCTGTAATCGTGAAATCCAGGGGATTTACCATGCAACAACGTCGTCCAGTCCGCCGCGCTCTGCTCAGTGTTTCTGATAAAGCCGGTATCGTCGAATTCGCTCAGGCACTTTCTGCACGCGGTGTAGAGCTGCTTTCCACAGGTGGAACCGCTCGCCTGTTAGCAGATAAAGGTCTGCCGGTAACCGAAGTGTCCGATTACACCGGTTTCCCGGAAATGATGGATGGACGCGTCAAAACCCTGCACCCGAAAGTCCACGGCGGTATTCTTGGCCGTCGCGGTCAGGACGACGCCATTATGGAACAGCACGACATCGCGCCGATCGACATGGTTGTCGTTAACCTCTACCCGTTCGCCCAGACCGTGGCGCGCGAAGGCTGCTCTCTGGAAGATGCCGTAGAGAATATTGATATCGGCGGCCCGACCATGGTGCGCTCTGCGGCCAAGAACCATAAAGATGTCGCCATCGTGGTAAAGAGCAGCGATTACACCGCCATTATTAATGAGATGGACGCCAACGATGGGTCGCTGACCCTGGAAACGCGTTTCGACCTCGCCATCAAGGCCTTCGAGCACACCGCGGCGTACGACAGCATGATTGCCAACTACTTCGGTAGTCTGGTGCCGGCTTACCACGGTGAAAGCAAAGATCCTTCAGGTCGCTTCCCGCGCACCCTGAACCTGAACTTCATTAAGAAGCAGGATATGCGTTACGGTGAGAACAGCCACCAGCAGGCGGCCTTCTATATAGAAGAAGAGATAAAAGAAGCCTCTGTTGCGACCGCTCAGCAGGTGCAGGGCAAAGCGCTCTCCTATAACAACATTGCAGACACCGACGCCGCGCTGGAATGCGTGAAAGAGTTCAGCGAGCCGGCCTGTGTTATCGTCAAGCATGCGAACCCATGTGGCGTTGCCGTGAGCACCTCCATTCTGGACGCCTATGACCGCGCCTACAAAACCGACCCGACCTCCGCGTTCGGCGGCATTATCGCCTTCAACCGCGAGCTGGATGCCGAAACCGCACAGGCCATCATCTCCCGCCAGTTTGTCGAAGTGATCATCGCGCCATCGGCCTCCGAAGAAGCGCTGAAAATCACCGCGGCAAAACAGAACGTGCGTGTACTGGTTTGTGGCCAGTGGGCGGAACGCGTGCCGGGCCTGGACTTCAAGCGCGTGAACGGCGGCCTGCTGGTTCAGGACCGCGATCTGGGTATGGTGACAGAAGCCGACCTGCGCGTGGTGACCAAACGTCAGCCGACCGAACAGGAGCTGCGTGACGCGCTGTTCTGCTGGAAGGTGGCGAAGTTCGTCAAATCCAACGCCATCGTCTATGCCAAAGAGAACATGACTATCGGGATAGGCGCAGGCCAGATGAGCCGCGTTTACTCGGCGAAAATCGCGGGTATTAAAGCAGGCGATGAAGGCCTGGAAGTCAAAGGCTCCGCCATGGCCTCTGACGCCTTCTTCCCGTTCCGTGACGGTATCGACGCCGCAGCCGCTGTCGGCATCACCTGCGTGATCCAGCCAGGCGGCTCAATCCGCGACGACGAAGTGATTGCTGCTGCCGACGAACACGGCATTGCGATGATCTTCACCGACATGCGTCACTTCCGCCATTAATTCCCGGAGCAGAAAATGAAAGTATTAGTGATTGGTAACGGCGGACGCGAGCACGCGCTGGCGTGGAAAGCGGCCCAGTCTCCGCTGGTTAAAACGGTCTTCGTGGCACCGGGCAACGCCGGTACCGCACTGGAACCCGCGCTGCAGAACGTGGCTATCGGCGTGACCGACATTCCGGCGCTGTTAAGCTTTGCTCAGCAGGAGAAAATCGACCTGACCATCGTCGGTCCGGAAGCGCCGCTGGTGATAGGTGTCGTGGATGCGTTCCGCGCAGCGGGCCTGAAAATCTTTGGCCCAACGGAAGGCGCCGCGCAGCTGGAAGGCTCCAAGGCCTTCACCAAAGATTTCCTCGCGCGTCATAACATCCCGACGGCGGAATATCAGAATTTCACTGAAGTGGAGCCTGCTCTGGCCTGGTTACGTGAGAAGGGCGCGCCGATTGTTATCAAGGCCGACGGTCTGGCCGCGGGTAAAGGCGTGATCGTCGCGATGACGCTCGAAGAAGCCGAAGCCGCGGTTCAGGATATGCTGGCAGGTAACGCCTTTGGCGATGCGGGCCACCGCATCGTGATTGAAGAGTTCCTCGACGGTGAAGAGGCGAGCTTTATCGTCATGGTCGACGGCGAGCACGTTCTGCCGATGGCCACCAGCCAGGATCACAAGCGTGTGGGCAATGGCGACACGGGGCCTAATACCGGCGGGATGGGTGCTTACTCCCCTGCGCCGGTCGTCACTGACGACGTCCACCAGCGCACCATGGATCGCATCATCTGGCCTACCGTGAAGGGAATGGCGGCAGAAGGCAATACCTACACCGGTTTCCTTTATGCAGGCCTGATGATCGACAAGCAGGGTAACCCTAAGGTCATCGAATTCAACTGCCGCTTTGGCGATCCAGAAACCCAGCCAATCATGCTGCGCATGAAATCCGATCTGGTGGAGCTGTGCCTGGCTGCCTGCGATGGCAAGCTGGACGAGAAAACCTCCGAGTGGGACGAGCGTGCGTCTCTCGGCGTGGTGATTGCTGCGGGCGGTTATCCGGGCAACTACAGCACCGGTGATGAGATCCACGGTCTGCCGCTGGAAGAGATTGACGGTGCGAAAGTGTTCCACGCCGGTACGAAGCTGGCTGAGGACGATCGCGTTCTGACCAACGGCGGACGCGTGCTGTGTGCGACCGCGCTGGGCCATACCGTGGCAGACGCACAGAAGCGCGCCTATGCGCTGATGGCGGATATTCACTGGAACGGTAGCTTTAGCCGTCAGGATATCGGCTATCGCGCGATTGCGCGTGAGCAGGGGGAGTAATTCCTCCTCGCCCTCACCCTCTCCCACAGGGAGAGGGAATCGTTCGTAGGCCGGATAAGCGTTAGCGCCATCCGGCTTAATCCACAGAACTCAAAAACTCTTCTCTGTCGGCTGCCAGGTGCAGAAATCTTCGTTCGCCACCAATAGCAATTGAGAGCCTTCCGGCGCCTCAAGCCACGCCACGCTCACGTCCATTGATGAATGACGCTGACGGCGTTGAATGTGTTCGGTTGCCCAGGATTCAAGCTCAGGCTTCACCGTTTGCCCTTCGCAGGTCGTCACCGTTCCATCGTTATGCCAGCGCCCCTGGCGCAGCACGACGCGTCCCAGACGAAGCGCATCGCTGGTCTGGCGGATTTGTTCGGCACGGTAACGGTAGAGGGCGATTTGGTCACTGGAAAGCTGCTGTTTTTGACCGCTGACTTCACGCTGCATAAAGCTTAGCTCGCCATGGTCGTCAAAACGCACTTTCACGTGTTCGGGGGTCTTGCTGTAGACATTCAGCTCAATCAGCGAGAGATCATCTCCCTGCCAGCGATATTCTGCCGTCGACGTATTTCCGCTATGCCACGGGCTGAAGGCAGACAACAGATGAACTTCATTGCCGGAATCTTTACGCCAGATCCTGACCGCGCCCTGGTTGTCAGCGTAGCCGCTGGCGGTAAACGGCGGCAGAGTGGTGTCGTGGCTACAGGCTGACAGCAGCAGCGCACCTGCCAGCGCGAGCGTTCCGCGCCAGAAAGACAAAAGGGGCGTTGCCGCCCCTTCGCTAAAACTGTTCACTGCCACGCGTCTTACTTAACAGCGTCTTTCAGTGCTTTACCAGAAACAAATGCCGGCACGTTAGCTGCGGCGATTTTGATTTCTTTACCGGTCTGCGGGTTGCGGCCAGTACGCTCAGCGCGGTGGTTCACTTTGAAGGTACCGAAACCAACCAGTTGTACAGCATCGCCTTCTTTCAGAGACTCAGTAATAGCAGCCAGGGTAGATTCCAGAGCAGCTTTAGCCTGCACTTTAGACAGATCAGCCTTGTCCGCAATTACATCAATCAGTTGAGTCTTGTTCATAAGTTATCCTTTCAATGTGTTTATCGCTTGCTAAGCATCGAGTGCGACGAAAATGCCAAAAAAGCACTCTCCTGCATACACGCACCGATAGCCACTTTTTTTCGCCCCCCAAATGTAGACCAGACAAGGGTCGAAAGGGAAGAGTCGAGGAGCGACAAAACGGGCGTTATCTCAAGTTTTCTTATCTCATTGGTTAAAAATTATACCAATATTACTCTCACCGGCCTCACGTAAGTCCGCGCGCAGCCCTTTGATCAGCTCAATGTCGCGTTCTTCACACTCTGCCAGCAGGCGGAAAATCTCCCACTGGATATCCCATTCTTGCTCAACGGCCGGGTTCGCACGCAGCTCTTCGTCGGTCATCTCGCGACCTTCCTGGGTCATTTCCAGCATCGCCACGGTGGTGATAGAGGCCTTACTGACTTCGATAGCGTGCTCCAGCGTCTCACCGCTCAGGCGGGAGTGGAGCAATTCGCTTAACGCCACACAGGCATCAATTGCCGGGTAGACGCCGTACAGGTCAAAATCATCCGCCACCGGGATCGCCTCTTCCAGCTTTTCGAGCTGAGAGTCGAAATTCACCTTCGCGTCTTTCACCGTCAGCGTTTCCCAGATCAGATCCAGAATGCGGCGGTAGATATGGCCATCACCAAAGCCGGTCTGCTTGCAGAACGCGGCATAGTTGGGATACATGCGCTCGCACAGGCAAGCCATGAAGGTGACGTGCTGCCAGCTTTCCAGCTTTTCAAGGCGCAGGTGAATCGGGTTTTGTAGCATGATGATCTCTCGAATCGAAAATTAGGCGCAGTTTACCTGAATCATCGCTGAATTTCCTGCCAACGAACAAAAGCCGGACGCGAAGAGGCCACCGCGTCAGCCCAGCGCGTTGGCTCCGGTAAGCGGTAGCCCTTCATGCAGCGCTGTACCCACGCCAGGGCGCTGTCCATACTCACCCGATGGCCGGTGGCGATGAACAGCGGATTACAGCGTGCCTTGCTGCGCCAGACCCACGCCAGCTGCTCGCCTTTATGGATAAGCGGTGCCAGCGCACCCGGCTGGGCTGAAAGAGGTTCAAAGGCGCCGCAGAGGCGTTTCTTGGCGACACCGATGGTCGGCACATCCACCAGCAGCCCAAAGTGGCTGGCAACGCCTAAACGGCGCGGGTGTGAGATACCGTGTCCATCGACAAAAAGCAGGTCAGGTTTTTGCGAAAGCTGCTCCCACGCTGCCAGCAGCGCGGGATATTCGCGGAAGGAGAGAAAGCCCGGAATGTACGGCATGGTGGTGGCAATACGCGCGACCTTGTACTCCACCAGCTCGAGCGAAGGGTATTTCAGCACCACCATCGCCGCTCGCGTCACGTCCCCACCCTGCTCAAACCCGACGTCGGCTCCGCCAATGTACTGCGGAGGATCCTTATCCAGACGATCCTCGCGGATCACCGATGAGGCCAGTTCGATTTGTTGAGCGCGTAGCGACGCGAGATCCATAACGACTCCTTACTTGTGATACTGGGCAGAAAGCCGATGCACCGCCTCCACAAATACGCCTGCGTGCTCTGGCGGTACATCCTGATGAATACCGTGGCCGAGGTTAAAGACGTGGCCTTCCCCCTGGCCGAAACCAGACAGTATAGTCGACACTTCTTCTTCAATGCGGGCAGGCGGCGCATAGAGCATGGACGGGTCCATATTGCCCTGAAGCGCTACTTTGTCGCCCACGCGGCGGCGGGCATCAGCGATATCGGTAGTCCAGTCGAGACCCAGGGCGTCACAGCCGGTTGCCGCCATGGCTTCCAGCCACTGACCGCCACCTTTGGTGAACAGCGTCACCGGCACGCGGCGGCCTTCGTTTTCGCGCAGCAGGCCGTCAACGATTTTATGCATGTAATACAGGGAGAACTGTTGATAATCACGCCCGGTCAGCACGCCGCCCCAGGTATCGAAAATCATCACCGACTGCGCACCTGCTTTAATCTGCGCGTTGAGGTAGAGCGTGACGCTCTTCGCGAGCTTGTCGAGCAGCGCATGCAGAGCCAGCGGCTCGGCGTACATCATCTTTTTAATCAGGGTGAAGGCTTTGCTGCTGCTCCCTTCCACCATATAGGTCGCCAGCGTCCACGGGCTGCCGGAGAAGCCAATCAGCGGCACTTCACCTTTCAGCTCGCGGCGAATGGTGCGCACGGCGTTCATCACGTAGCCCAGCTCGCCTTCCGGATCGGGGATCGGCAGCTTGTCCACGTCGGCTTTGCTTCTGATCGGAGAGGTAAAACGCGGGCCTTCACCGGTTTCGAAGTACAGGCCAAGGCCCATCGCATCCGGAATGGTCAGAATATCCGAGAAGAGGATCGCCGCATCCAGCGGGAAGCGGCGCAACGGCTGGAGCGTCACTTCACAGGCCAGCTCGGCGTTTTTGCACAGCGACATAAAATCGCCCGCCTGCGCGCGCGTGGCTTTGTACTCTGGCAGATAGCGTCCCGCCTGGCGCATCATCCACACCGGGGTGACATCAACGGGCTGGCGCAGCAGCGCACGCAGATAACGATCGTTCTTCAGTTCGGTCATTTTTGCAGTTCCTTAAGCGTCATGGCCTCAGTGTAACACTACTCATACTCGGCCCGACACATCGCCACGGTATCTTCTATGAGCCGACGCGCCACGGTGCCCGGTGGGGGAAGCAGCGGTAGATCGTCATACCGATACCAGTTCGCATCCAGCAGCTCTTTCTGATCGATAACGATCTCGCCGCTGTCATAGTCGGCCATAAAGGCCGTCATCAGCGACTGCGGGAACGGCCACGGCTGGGAGGTGACGTAGCGCAGGTTCTTCACTTTGATCCCGCTCTCTTCCATCACCTCGCGCGCCACTGCCTGCTCCAGCGTTTCGCCCACCTCGACGAACCCGGCCAGCACGGTATGAATGCCGTTGCGATGGCGGGTATGCTGTGCAAGCAAAATAGAGTCATCCCGACGGATAGCGACGATAATGCACGGCGCAATTTGTGGGTAATAACGTTCGCGGCAGTGGCTGCAGAGCATCGCCCACTCGGTTTTACTCGGGTGCATGGTATGGCCGCAATAGCCGCAGTATTTGTGCGAGCGGTAAAACTCCGCCAGCTGCACGCCCCGCCCCGCCAGCTGGAACAGGCCTACGTCCAGATCCAACACCTGGCGAACGGATCCCATATCCTGACGACGCGATTGTTGGATCAACCACACGGGTTCACCCTGCCACTCGCCGATCTTCAGCGCAGGCTGGCCCTCGAGATCAAACGTTTCCGCCGCACCGTAGGGCAGCTCTCCACCGGGCAACCATAATTTTTGTTCGTGACTGACGATCCACCAACCCAGATCTGATTTTTCAATAATACGATCCATATCTATTGCACTACCTTCGCTTCACTGACATGTTGTTAGCATTGTGGTTACATTCTGGATGAGCAGATTCAATCCTACACTTTGCGGAGTCGACCATGTTAAACCAGCTAGAAAGCCTGACTGAGCGCGTTAGAGGAAGTAACAAACTGGTGGATCGCTGGCTACATGTGCGCAAGCATCTACTCGTGGCTTATTACAATCTGGTCGGTCTTAAGCCTGGCAAAGAATCGTTTATGCGGCTGAATGAAAAAGCGCTGGATGATTTTTGTCAGAGCCTGGTCGACTACCTGTCCGACGGCCATTTCAATATTTATGAACGCATTATCCGCGAAATGGAAGGGACAACGCCGTATTTAGCGGCCAGCAAACTTTGTCCGCTGCTGGAAGCCAACACCCAGCAGATCATGGATTACTACGATTCCACGCTTGAGAACGCCATCGATCACGATAACTATCTTGAGTTCCAGCAGGCGCTTTCCGACCTTGGCGAAGCGCTGGAAGAGCGATTCACGCTGGAAGATAAGCTGATTAGCCTCGTCCTGGACGCCAGCCCCGAAGATAACATCGCGCGCCCGGCTTGAGTTCTTAATCGTTAACGAGTAATTTACAACCATTCGCCCCTCTCACGAGGGGGATTTTTCTTGTCGGAGTGCCCAGAGCGAAAGCCGGGCTGAGACCGTTAATTCGGGATCCGCGGAACCTGATCAGGCTAATACCTGCGAAGGGAACAAGAGTCACACTGCTGTTGTATCGCCCCCCCGGCGATCCTCTCTTGCTTCATCCGTCGTCTGACAAGCCATGTCCTTCACTTTTGGAATGAGCTATGTCTACTGCAAAACTGACCCGCCGCGAACAGCGTGCACAGGCCCAACATTTCATCGACACCCTGGAAGGCACCGCTTTCCCGAACTCGAAACGCATCTACATTTCCGGCTCGCAGGCCGATATCCGCGTCCCGATGCGCGAAATCCAGCTCAGCCCGACGCTTATCGGCGGCACCAAAGAGAATCCGCAGTATGAAGACAACGAAGCCGTGCCGGTGTATGACACCTCCGGCCCGTACGGCGATCCTGATGTTGCTATCAACGTCCAGCAGGGTCTGGCAAAGCTGCGCCAGCCGTGGATAGAGGCGCGTAACGACTGCGAAGAACTGAGCGTACGCAGTTCTGCATACACCAAAGAACGCCTGGCCGACGACGGTCTGGACGCGCTGCGCTTTACCGGCCTGCTGACGCCAAAACGCGCCAGAGCGGGCAAATGCGTGACGCAGCTGCACTACGCCCGCCAGGGGATCGTCACGCCGGAGATGGAGTTCATCGCCATCCGCGAGAACATGGGCCGCGAGCGTATCCGCAGCGAAGTACTGCGCTACCAGCACCCGGGCGAAGGCTTTGGCGCACGCCTGCCGGAGAACATCACGCCGGAGTTTGTGCGTGACGAAGTGGCCGCAGGCCGCGCGATCATCCCCGCCAACATTAACCACCCGGAATCCGAGCCGATGATTATCGGCCGCAACTTCCTGGTGAAGGTCAACGCTAACATCGGTAACTCGGCCGTCACCTCCTCCATCGAAGAAGAGGTTGAAAAGCTTGTCTGGTCAACGCGCTGGGGCGCGGACACGGTAATGGATCTCTCCACCGGCCGCTATATTCACGAAACCCGCGAGTGGATCCTGCGTAACAGCCCGGTTCCGATTGGCACCGTCCCGATTTATCAGGCGCTGGAGAAGGTCAACGGCATCGCCGAAAACCTTACCTGGGAAGCGTTCCGCGACACGCTGCTGGAGCAGGCGGAACAGGGCGTGGACTACTTCACCATTCACGCGGGCGTGCTGCTGCGCTACGTGCCGATGACCGCGAGGCGTCTGACCGGCATCGTCTCGCGCGGCGGTTCGATCATGGCGAAGTGGTGCCTCTCCCATCACCAGGAGAACTTCCTCTACGAACACTTCCGCGAGATCTGCGAAATCTGCGCCGCTTACGATGTCTCTCTGTCGCTGGGCGACGGCCTGCGCCCGGGCTCCATCCGCGACGCCAACGACGAAGCGCAGTTTGCCGAGCTGCACACGCTGGGCGAACTGACCAAAATCGCCTGGGAGTATGACGTGCAGGTGATGATTGAAGGCCCGGGACACGTGCCGATGCAGATGATCCGCCGCAACATGACCGAAGAGCTGGAGCACTGCCACGAAGCGCCGTTCTACACGCTGGGGCCACTGACCACCGACATCGCGCCGGGCTATGACCACTTCACGTCAGGCATTGGGGCGGCGATGATCGGCTGGTTCGGCTGCGCCATGCTCTGCTACGTGACGCCGAAAGAGCACCTCGGCCTGCCTAACAAAGAGGACGTGAAACAGGGGCTGATCACCTACAAAATTGCCGCCCACGCGGCGGATCTGGCCAAAGGCCACCCGGGCGCGCAAATCCGTGATAACGCCATGTCGAAGGCGCGCTTTGAATTCCGCTGGGAAGACCAGTTCAACCTGGCGCTGGATCCGTTCACCGCCCGCGCCTACCACGACGAAACCCTGCCGCAGGAATCGGGCAAAGTCGCGCACTTCTGCTCCATGTGTGGGCCGAAGTTCTGCTCGATGAAAATCAGCCAGGAGGTGCGCGACTACGCCGCCACGCAAACCATTGAAGTGGGTATGGCGGACATGTCCGAAACCTTCCGCGCCAAAGGCGGCGAAATCTACCTCAAAAAAGAGGAGGCGTAATGTACCAGCCCGATTTCCCACCCGTTCCCTACCGTTTAGGGCTCTATCCGGTGGTGGACAGCGTGGCGTGGATAGCGCGCCTGCTGGAAGCAGGCGTTCGCACCCTCCAGCTGCGCATCAAGGATAAACGCGATGAGGAGGTGGAAGCCGATGTGGTTGCCGCCATTGCGCTGGGGCGTCGGTATAACGCCCGCCTGTTTATCAATGACTACTGGCGGCTGGCCGTTAAGCACCGGGCGTACGGCGTGCATCTGGGTCAGGAGGACCTGGAAACAACGGATCTGAGCGCAATCCGTGACGCCGGGTTGCGTCTTGGTGTGTCAACACACGATGACATGGAGATCGACGTGGCCCTGGCGGCCCGCCCCTCTTACATCGCGCTCGGTCACGTCTTCCCGACGCAAACCAAGCAGATGCCCTCCGCTCCGCAGGGTCTGACGCAACTGGCGGGTCACGTTAAACGCCTTGCCGACTACCCCACCGTCGCCATCGGCGGAATCAGCCTGGAACGCGCCCCGGCAGTGCTGGAGACCGGCGTGGGCAGCATCGCCGTCGTCAGCGCCATCACCCAGGCCGCAGACTGGCAGGCCGCCACCGAACAGCTGTTACAGCTGGCAGGAGCAGGCGATGAATGATCGCGACTTTATGCGCTACAGCCGTCAGATTCTGCTGGAAGATATCGCCATCGACGGGCAGCAAAAACTGCTGGCCAGCCGGGTGCTGATTGTTGGCCTGGGGGGATTAGGCACACCCGCCGCGCTCTATCTGGCAGGCGCGGGTATCGGCACGCTGGTGCTGGCCGACGACGACGAGGTCCACCTCAGCAACCTGCAGCGACAAATCCTCTTTACCACCGAGGATATCAACCAGCCGAAAGCACAGATCACCCGGCAGCGGCTGCATCAGCTTAACCCGGATATCGAACTGATTGCCCTACAGGAGCGGCTTGGCGGTGAAAGCCTGCACCGTGAAGTCGCCCTTGCCGACGTGGTGCTGGACTGTACCGACAACATGGCGACGCGCCAGGCGATCAACGCCGCCTGCGTGGCAAACCATACGCCGCTTATCACCGCCAGCGCGGTGGGGTTCGGCGGGCAAATGATGGTTCTGACGCCACCGTGGACGCAGGGCTGCTATCGCTGCCTGTGGCCGGACGATGCCGAGCCGACGCGCAACTGCCGTACGGCGGGCATTCTGGGTCCGGTGGTCGGCGTGATGGGCACGATGCAGGCGCTGGAGGCCATCAAGCTGCTCAGCGGCATGGAGACGGAACGCAATACGCTGCGGCTGTTTGATGCCCGCTCCAGCGGCTGGCGTCATCTGGTGCTGCATCGCGCCAGCCACTGCCCGGTGTGCGGAGGCCGCGATGCGCATTCTGTTTAACGATGAGCCGATGAGCTGCGACGACGGGCTCACCGTTGCCGCACTGCTCGACAAGCTGCGTCAGCTCAAGCCGGGAACGGCGCTGGCGCTCAATCAACAGATCCTGCCGCGCGAGCAGTGGGAACATCAGCAGGTCAATGAAGGCGACCAGATCCTGCTGTTTCAGGTTATCGCAGGGGGCTGAGATGTTACGTATTGCCGATAAAGTCTTTGATTCACATCTGTTTACCGGAACCGGAAAATTCGCCTCGCCGCAGCTGATGGTGGAGGCCATTCGCGAAAGCGGCAGCCAGCTGGTGACGCTGGCGCTCAAGCGCGTGGATCTGCGCCATCACAGCGATGCCATTCTGGCTCCGTTGCTGGAAGCGGGCGTCACGCTGTTGCCCAACACCTCCGGCGCCAAAACGGCAGAAGAGGCGATTTTTGCCGCACAGCTGGCACGGGAGGCGCTCGGCACCCGCTGGTTGAAGCTGGAAATCCATCCGGATGCCCGCTGGCTGCTGCCCGATCCGATCGAAACGCTGAAAGCGGCTGAAAAGCTGGTGCAGCAAGGGTTTACCGTCCTGCCTTACTGCGGGGCCGACCCTGTCCTGTGCAAACGGCTGGAAGAGGTCGGCTGCGCTGCCGTCATGCCGCTGGGGGCCCCCATTGGCTCCAACCAGGGGCTGGAGACCCGCGCGATGCTGGAAATCATTATTGAGCAGGCCACCGTACCGGTGGTGGTGGATGCGGGCATTGGCGTGCCCAGCCATGCCGCGCAGGCGCTGGAGATGGGTGCTGACGCGGTGCTGGTGAATACGGCTATCGCGGTTGCTGACGATCCGGTCATGATGGCGCGTGCATTCCGCCTGGCCGTGGAGGCCGGCCTGCTGGCAAGAGGATCCGGCCCCGGCTCGCGCAGTTTCCAGGCGCAGGCCACCAGCCCGCTGACCGGTTTTCTGGAGGCGATCTCATGAGCACGTTTACCGAGCGCTGGCGCCAGCTTAGCTGGGACGACATTGCCCTGCGTATCAACAGCAAAACGGCGGCTGACGTGGAGCGCGCGCTGCAGGCCCGTCATCTGACCCGCGAGGATCTGATGGCCCTGCTCTCCCCGGCGGCCAGCGCCTACCTCGAACCGATGGCCCAGCGAGCGCAGCGGCTTACCCGCCAGCGGTTTGGCAACACGGTGAGCTTCTACGTGCCGCTCTATCTCTCCAACCTGTGCGCCAATGACTGCACCTACTGCGGTTTCTCCATGAGCAACCGCATCAAGCGTAAAACGCTCGATGAGGCTGAGATTGCCCGTGAGTGTGCGGCCATCCGTGAAATGGGCTTTGAACATCTTTTGCTGGTCACGGGCGAACATCAGGGGAAAGTGGGAATGGACTATTTCCGTCGGCACCTTCCCTCCATTCGTCGTCAGTTTGCGTCGTTGCAGATGGAAGTGCAGCCTCTGTCGCAGGAGGAGTACGCGGAGCTCAAAACGCTCGGGCTGGACGGCGTCATGGTCTATCAGGAAACCTACCACGAGGCGACGTACGCCCGACACCACCTGAAGGGCAAGAAACAGGATTTCTTCTTCCGCCTGGAAACGCCGGACAGGCTGGGTCGCGCCGGTATCGACAAAATCGGTCTGGGTGCGCTGATCGGGCTCTCCGACAGCTGGCGGGTGGATTGTTACATGGTGGCGGAACATCTGCTGTGGTTGCAGCAGCACTACTGGCAGAGCCGATACTCCATCTCCTTCCCGCGCCTGCGTCCCTGCGCGGGAGGAATTGAACCGGCTTCGCTGATGGATGAACGCCAGCTGGTGCAGACCATTTGCGCGTTTCGCCTGCTCGCTCCGGAAGTGGAATTATCGCTCTCAACGCGCGAGTCTCCGGCATTTCGCGATCGCGTCATCCCGATTGCAATTAACAACGTCAGCGCGTTTTCCAAAACGCAGCCTGGCGGCTACGCCGACGACCATCCGGAACTGGAACAATTTGCACCCCATGACGGACGACGCCCGGAAGCGGTCGCCGCCGTCCTGACGGCGCAGGGTCTTCAGCCCGTCTGGAAAGACTGGGACAGCTGGCTGGGAAGAGCCTCGCAGTGACGTTGAAACGCACTGCAACACGTTAAAAAATTGTCGAGCCGCGACGAAAAGGCAAAACCGGATGGTTGTCGGCAATCGTCCGGTTTTTTATTGTCACACGGTCAGCAACGGATGCTGACCAGGGCGAAAAGCTTCTTCCTCGTTTCGCCCTGCCTCTGGTTCATTGCTCAAACGGCTCATGCCAGTTTAATAAGTATTTTCTTAATGGTTCTTAAGATAAATCATCCTGTCAAAAATCGCGTGCCGTATAATTCACCGCTAACCGCAGGGCAGCGACTATGCTGAGAGGATATCGGCAGACGAAAAGTATTCACCATCAGGAACGATGTACAGCTCATGGCACTTCACAGCAAAAAGCTCTCTTTTACCCGGCCCATTATGCTCAGCTTTGCGGGGATCCTCTGCAGTTTTGCGGTGATCGCGATCGCGGTGACGCTTTCGCAACGAAAGGATTTTCTTGAGGATTATCATAAGATCAATAGCAACTTCACGCACAACCTGGCGGTGAACTACACCGAATCTATCCTGCGTGAAAACGACTATATTCTGGGCCGTTCCGCGATGTACTTTGCGCGCGACGACAGGCTAAACGAGACGCTCAACGTTAACCCGACGCAGGGGCTGCAGATGGTCATGCATTTGCAGAACCTGATGCCGACCGTCTCCTCCATTTCGCTTGCCGATACGCAGGGACATTATCTGCGCGCACCGGAGGTGCTCCCCACGGAGAAGAGTAAAACCTTCGATCCCCGAACGCGGCCGTGGTTTGTCGCTCAGGCGGAAGCCAGCATCTTCAGCCACTATACCCGTCCCTACATGGACTACTTCACCGGCCATCCGACAGTAACCCTTTATAAGCCGTTGATCTCGCCGGAAGGCAGACTGAAGGGAACGATCGCCTTTCATCTTGATTTGACGTCAATGGGCTATACCCTGCGCCAGATGGTGGCGCCCGTTCAGGGGGAATTCTTCGTCGTCGAACGCGACGGTGCTGTGGTGCTGCATCCGGATACCGGCGCGCTCTTCAAGCAGTACGTGAGCGAAGCGCTGATGGACAAAATGACCAGCGGCGAAGGCCATCTTTACGACAAGAAAAGCAACGCCTGGTATTACTACTACTCGTTTACCAACCCGGACTGGTTTGTCATCTACCGGGTATCCGGTGCGACGCTCACCGATATCACCCGCCACGAAACGACGATCGTTGGCTGGGGGTTTGCGCTGGCGGCCATCATCATCATCCTTTTCGGCTTATACCTCCGCCACGCCTCGCGTAGCGTGCTGATGCACATTATCAATGCCATCAAAACTGGCGACGTTAACGAGGCACCGCGCCTGGAAGCGATGTTGAGCCACACGATTCAATCCAATAAAGAGCGCGAAATGGCGTATGTGCGCCAGGCTACCCACGATGCGCTGACGGGCTGTAAAAACCGCCGCGCGTTCGACAGCGATATCGCAGAGCTGCTGAATGCCCAGCAGCCCTTCGCGATGGCGCTGGTGGATATTGATAACTTCAAGTCAATTAACGACACGCTGGGTCACCTGACCGGTGATATCGTTCTGCGCAACGTGGCTCGTGAAGGGATCCAGATTATGCAGCCACATCACGTCTCGGTTTACCGTTATGGCGGAGAAGAGTTCGCCATAATCTTCCAGGCGGAGCAGATGTCTTCCGCGCTCTCATTACTGGAAGCGTGGCGTACCGCCGTTGAAAAACGCGTCTGGCGGGAAGAAAACCTGCGGGTTACGTTCAGCGGCGGTCTTGGGGAGTGGCATTTTGAACCGCTGGAACAATTTGTCGGAAGCGTTGATAACGCTCTCTACAGCGCCAAACAGCAGGGAAAAAATCGAATCGTTCGCACATCCATCAGCTAATCCTCTCTCCTTCACCCTGCCCGTTTCAACGGGCAGGGTACCCGCCAATGTAAAATTGTAACCGGTTTCAGAAAAACGCCTGTTTCTTTGTGATGCCTGACACACAATCGCGGTAAAGCGGTTGTTGAAGCGGTCTGCACGGGATAATTATCAATAAACACATGTAGATCGAGGCTGATTATGAAGAACATCGTTTTATGCTGTGCAGCGGGAATGTCAACCAGCATGCTGGTTCAACGTATGAAAGACGCCGCGCAGAAAAAAGGGGTTGAAGTCACCATTAAAGCCGTTCCGGTTGCGGAGTTTAAAGACAACATCGCAACGGCCGACATCGTATTGCTGGGGCCACAGGTTAAATACGAGCAGGCTAAATTACAGGCGCAGGCCGACCCGCTGGGCAAAAAGGTCGCGGTGATCGACATGATGGATTACGGCATGATGAAAGGTGATGCCGTACTGGATAAAGCGCTCAAACTTCTGGAGTCATAATGGAAGACTTAGAAACCACGATTATGGAACTGCTTGTTAACGCAGGCGCGGCGCGCAGTGCGGCCCTGACGGCATTGCAGATGGCGCGTAAAGGTGAGTTTGACGAAGCCGAAAAAGCGATGGAAGAGTCGCGGGAATATGTGAAGCATGCGCACACCATACAGACGCAGCTTATCGGTCTTGATGAAGGGACCGGGAAGCTTCCGGTTAACCTGATCACCGTCCACTCGCAGGATCACCTGATGAACGCCATGGTCATACAGGACCTGGCGGGCGATATGATTGAGCTATATCGACGGATCCCATTAGTAAACTGAAATTTTGCAGATATAAAAAAACCCGCCGAAGCGGGTTTTTTATTAGCGACTCAACGATTACTCGTTGTCGGAGCCACCCAGACCTGCGTTCAGCAGTTCTGCCAGGCTCGCGGATGCATCTTCAGCAGTAACCTGCGGTGCAGCTGGCAGTTCGCCTGCAGCACGACGACGCATACGATCCTGATGGTACGCATAACCGGTACCAGCCGGGATCAGACGACCCACGATAACGTTCTCTTTCAGACCGCGCAGTTCATCACGTTTACCTGCAACAGCGGCTTCGGTCAGGACACGAGTCGTTTCCTGGAACGATGCTGCAGAGATGAAGGACTCGGTTGCCAGAGACGCTTTGGTGATACCCAGCAGATCGCGCGAGAAGGTCGCACCGATTTTGCCGTTCGCTTCCAGTTCGCGGTTAGCGATCTTGACGCGTGAGTATTCAACCTGCTCGCCTTCGAGGAACTCGGAGCTGCCCGCGTTTTCGATGGTTGCTTTACGCAGCATCTGACGAACGATAACTTCGATGTGTTTATCGTTAATCTTAACGCCCTGCAGGCGGTATACGTCCTGTACTTCGTTAACGATGTAACGAGTAACAGCATGCACACCACGCAGACGCAGGATGTCGTGCGGCGCTTCTGGACCGTCGGAAACCACGTCACCACGTTCTACGCGTTCACCTTCGAACACGTTGAGCTGACGCCACTTAGGAATCATCTCTTCGTACGGTTCGCTGCCATCTACTGGAGTGATAACCAGACGGCGCTTACCTTTGGTCTCTTTACCGAAGGAGATGATACCGCTGATTTCAGCCAGGATTGCCGGCTCTTTCGGACGACGTGCTTCGAACAGGTCCGCAACGCGTGGCAGACCACCGGTGATGTCCTTGGTACCGCCGGATTCCTGAGGAATACGCGCCAGGGTGTCACCAGAGCTGATCTGTACGCCATCTTCCAGCTGTACAATCGCTTTACCCGGCAGGAAGTACTGCGCAGGCATATCGGTACCTGGGATCAGAACGTCATTACCCTGAGCATCAACGATTTTCAGTGCAGGACGCAGATCTTTACCACCGGTAGTACGTTCAGCAGAATCCAGAACCACCAGAGAAGACAGACCGGTCAGCTCGTCAGTCTGACGAGTAATGGTCTGGCCGTCGATCATGTCAGTGAAGCGGATGAAACCACTTACTTCGGTGATAACCGGCATGGTGTGTGGATCCCAGTTTGCAACGGTTTCACCGCCGGCAACCTGCTCGCCATCACCTTTCGCCATAACCGCACCGTAAGGCACTTTATAGCTCTCTTTGGTACGACCGAATTCGTCGATCAGCTTCAGCTCGGTGTTAC
Organism: Enterobacter sp. FB; assembly: GCF_000805795.1. Taxonomy (NCBI): domain Bacteria; kingdom Pseudomonadati; phylum Pseudomonadota; class Gammaproteobacteria; order Enterobacterales; family Enterobacteriaceae; genus Enterobacter; species Enterobacter sp. FB. The sequence continues at coordinate 19,706 of NZ_JSZC01000016.1, forward strand.
GTGAAGTGATAACCAGTTTACCGCTGGAGTTCACAACCGATTTCGCGTTGCTGAGCTTGATGCTACCTTTGTTTTTCACCTGGATGCTGGATTCAGCAGCCGCACGAGATGCCGCACCACCGATGTGGAACGTACGCATCGTCAGCTGTGTACCCGGCTCACCGATGGACTGTGCCGCGATAACGCCGATGGCTTCACCTTTGTTGATGATGTGGCCACGCGCCAGGTCACGACCGTAGCAGTGCGCACATACACCAAAGTCGGTGTCACAGGATACAACGGAACGCACCTTCACGGAGTCAACAGAGTTCGCTTCCAGCAGGTCACACCACTGTTCGTGCAGCAGGGTGTTGCGTGGAACCAGAATGTCTGCGGTGCCCGGCTTCAGGATGTCTTCCGCGGTCACACGACCCAGTACGCGATCGCGCAGTGGCTCTTTAACATCACCACCCTCGATAACCGGGGTCATGGTGATACCTTCGAGGGTGCCACAATCGTCTTCGGTCACAACCAGATCCTGCGCAACGTCTACCAGACGACGCGTCAGATAACCGGAGTTCGCGGTTTTCAGTGCGGTATCCGCCAGACCTTTACGCGCACCGTGCGTGGAGATGAAGTACTGGAGTACGTTCAGACCTTCACGGAAGTTCGCGGTGATTGGCGTTTCGATGATGGAGCCATCTGGCTTCGCCATCAGACCACGCATACCTGCCAGCTGACGAATCTGTGCTGCAGAACCACGCGCACCGGAGTCGGCCATCATGTAGATGCTGTTGAAGGAAACCTGCTGCTCTTCTACGCCGTCACGGTTAATCACGGTTTCGGTCTGCAGGTTGTCCATCATCGCTTTGGATACACGATCGTTCGCCGCTGCCCAGATATCGATAACTTTGTTATAGCGTTCGCCCGCGGTAACCAGACCAGACTGGAACTGCTCCTGGATCTCAGCAACTTCAGCTTCCGCTTCAGAGATGATCTCGTGTTTCTTCTCTGGGATGACCATGTCATCGATACCAACAGATGCACCTGAACGCGCTGCATAAGCAAAGCCGGTGTACATAGTCTGGTCAGCGAAGATAACGGTCGGCTTCAGGCCCAGAATGCGGTAACAGGTGTTCAGCATTTTGGAGATCGCTTTCTTGCCCAGCGCCTGGTTGACGATGGAGAAAGGCAGACCTTTCGGTACGATCATCCACAGAATGGCACGGCCAACGGTCGTGTCTTTCAGGCTGGTTTTCGCAACGAATTCGCCGTTTGCATCTTTTTCGTATTCGGTGATACGCACTTTAACGCGCGCATGCAGAGAGGCCAGGCCAGCGCGATAAATACGCTCAGCTTCTTTCGGGCCAGTCAGCACCATGCCTTCGCCTTTGGCGTTAACACAGTCACGGGTCATGTAGTACAGACCCAGTACAACGTCCTGAGAAGGAACAATGATTGGCTCACCGTTCGCTGGAGACAGGATGTTGTTGGTAGACATCATCAGCGCACGCGCTTCGAGCTGGGCTTCCAGCGTCAGCGGTACGTGAACAGCCATCTGGTCACCATCGAAGTCGGCGTTATATGCCGCACAAACCAGCGGGTGCAGCTGGATCGCTTTACCTTCGATCAGGACTGGCTCAAATGCCTGGATACCCAGACGGTGCAGTGTTGGTGCACGGTTCAGCAGTACCGGGTGTTCGCGGATAACTTCGTCCAGGATATCCCAAACGACAGCTTCTTCACGCTCAACCATTTTCTTAGCGGCTTTGATGGTGGTGGCCAGGCCACGCAGTTCCAGCTTGCCGTAGATGAACGGTTTGAACAGCTCCAGTGCCATTTTCTTCGGCAGACCGCACTGATGCAGACGCAGGTATGGACCTACGGTGATTACAGAACGACCGGAGTAGTCAACACGCTTACCGAGCAGGTTCTGACGGAAACGACCCTGTTTACCTTTGATCATGTCGGCCAAAGATTTCAGAGGACGTTTGTTAGAACCGGTGATCGCACGACCGCGACGACCGTTATCCAGCAGGGCATCTACCGCTTCCTGCAGCATACGTTTTTCGTTGCGTACGATGATGTCCGGCGCAGCCAGATCCAGCAGACGTTTCAGACGGTTGTTACGGTTGATCACGCGACGATACAGATCGTTCAGATCGGACGTTGCGAAACGACCACCATCCAGCGGAACCAGTGGACGCAGATCTGGCGGCAGAACCGGCAGAACGGTCAGGATCATCCACTCTGGCTTGTTACCAGACTGAACGAACGCTTCCAGCAGTTTGATACGCTTGGTCAGTTTTTTACGCTTGGTTTCGGAGTTGGTTTCGTTCAGCTCTTCACGCAGCTGCTCGCACTCTTGCTCCAGATCCATGCTCTTCAGCAGAGCCTGAATAGCTTCCGCACCCATCTTCGCGTCGAATTCGTCACCGAACTCTTCCAGCGCGTCCAGATACTGCTCTTCAGTCAGGATCTGATGACGTTCCAGGTTCGTCATCCCGCCTTCGATAACCACATAAGATTCGAAGTACAGAACACGTTCGATATCACGCAGCGGCATATCCAGCAGCAGACCGATACGGGACGGCAGTGATTTCAGGAACCAGATGTGAGCAGTCGGAGACGCCAGCTCGATGTGGCCCATGCGCTCACGGCGCACTTTGGTCTGGGTCACTTCAACGCCGCACTTCTCACAGATCACACCGCGGTGTTTCAGGCGCTTGTACTTACCGCACAGGCACTCGTAATCTTTTACTGGCCCGAAAATACGCGCACAGAAAAGGCCGTCACGCTCAGGCTTGAACGTACGGTAGTTGATGGTTTCCGGCTTTTTAACTTCACCGAAAGACCATGAACGGATCATGTCTGGCGAAGCCAGAGCAATTTTGATCGCATCAAACTCTTCGGTTTTAGTCTGCGCTTTCAGAAACTTTAATAAATCTTTCACGGATTTGCTCCCGTCGGAGTTAGCACAATCCGGTGCCGGGGGTTAACCCGGCACCAGTGACCTGTTTGAGCGAGAATTACTCGTCTTCCAGTTCGATGTTGATACCCAGCGAACGAATCTCTTTCAACAGTACGTTGAAGGATTCTGGCATGCCTGGTTCCATCTGATGGTTGCCGTCCACGATGTTCTTATACATCTTGGTACGACCGTTCACGTCATCAGACTTAACGGTAAGCATTTCCTGCAGGGTGTATGCCGCGCCGTATGCTTCCAGCGCCCACACTTCCATCTCCCCGAAGCGCTGACCACCGAACTGTGCCTTACCACCCAGCGGCTGCTGAGTAACCAGGCTGTAAGAACCGGTAGAACGAGCGTGCATCTTGTCGTCGACCAGGTGGTTCAGTTTCAGCATGTACATGTAACCTACGGTTACCGGACGTTCGAACTGTTCACCGGTACGGCCGTCAAACAGCGTAATCTGACCAGACGTTGGCAGACCACCCAGTTGCAGCAGCTCTTTAATTTCAGCTTCTTTTGCACCGTCGAATACCGGCGTTGCAATTGGCATACCTTTGCGCAGGTTCTCTGCCAGACGCAGCACTTCTTCATCGCTGAAGGTGTTCAGGTCGACTTTCTGACGCACGTCGGTACCCAGATCGTAGGCACGCTGGATGAATTCGCGCAGTTTCGCGACTTCCTGCTGCTGTTTCAGCATGGCGTTAATCTTGTCGCCGATGCCTTTCGCAGCCATACCCAGGTGAGTTTCCAGGATCTGACCAATGTTCATACGAGACGGTACGCCCAGTGGGTTCAGTACGATATCTACCGGCGTACCGTTAGCATCGTGCGGCATATCTTCGATCGGGTTGATCTTAGAGATAACACCCTTGTTACCGTGACGACCTGCCATCTTATCACCAGGCTGGATCTGACGTTTAACAGCCAGATAGACCTTAACAATCTTCAGCACGCCTGGTGCCAGATCGTCGCCCTGAGTGATTTTGCGGCGTTTCGCTTCGAGTTTTTTCTCGAACTCGTGTTTCAGTTCGTCATACTGCTCAGCCAGCTGTTCCAGCTGATTTTGTTTCTCTTCGTCGGTCAGGCCCAGTTCCAGCCAGCGATCGCGTGGCAGTTTGTCGAGCTTCTCAGCTTCAACGCCACCGGCAACCAGCACCGCATAGATACGGCTGAACAGACCCGCTTCGAGGATCTGCAGCTCTTCAGACAGGTCTTTCTTAGCCTGTTTGAGCTGCATCTCTTCGATTTCCAGCGCACGCTTATCTTTCTCAACGCCATCACGAGTGAAGACCTGAACGTCGATAACCGTACCGGAAACACCGTTTGGTACGCGCAGAGAAGAGTCTTTAACGTCAGACGCTTTCTCACCGAAGATGGCACGCAGCAGTTTCTCTTCTGGCGTCAGCTGGGTTTCACCTTTCGGCGTAACCTTACCCACCAGAATGTCGCCGCCGGTCACTTCCGCACCGATGTAAACAATACCGGATTCATCCAGTTTGGAGAGCGCAGCTTCACCCACGTTAGGGATGTCAGCAGTGATCTCTTCTGGCCCCAGCTTGGTGTCACGGGACACACACGCCAGTTCCTGAATGTGGATGGTGGTGAAACGATCTTCCTGAACCACACGCTCGGAGACGAGGATGGAGTCTTCGAAGTTGTAACCGTTCCACGGCATGAACGCTACGCGCATGTTCTGACCGAGCGCCAGTTCACCGAGGTCGGTGGACGGACCGTCTGCCAGCACGTCGCCGCGCTCAACTGGCTCACCCAGAGATACGCAAGGCATCTGGTTGATACAGGTGTTCTGGTTAGAACGGGTGTATTTGGTCAGGTTATAAATGTCGATACCTGCTTCGCCCGGGTACATCTCGTCTTCGTTAACTTTGATAACGATACGGGAGGCATCCACGTACTGAACAGTACCGCCACGTTTAGCAACTGCAGTAACACCGGAGTCAACGGCAACAGCACGTTCCATACCGGTACCAACCAGCGGCTTATCAGCACGCAGAGTTGGAACGGCCTGACGTTGCATGTTCGCACCCATCAATGCACGGTTGGCGTCATCGTGTTCCAGGAACGGGATCAGGGACGCACCGACGGATACCACCTGCTGGGTGGATACGTCCATGTAGTCAACCTGGTCGCGGCTGAACAAGCTGGATTCGCCTTTGCTACGGCAGGTCACCAGATCTTCTACAAAGTGGCCTTCGTCATCCAGGTTGGAGTTCGCCTGAGCGATAACGTAGTTGCCTTCTTCGATAGCAGACAGGTAATGAATTTCGTCGGTAACAACACCGTCGGTCACTTTACGGTACGGGGTCTCGAGGAAACCGTATTCGTTAGTCTGTGCGTACACGGACAGGGAGTTGATCAGACCGATGTTTGGACCTTCAGGCGTTTCGATTGGACATACGCGACCGTAGTGGGTCGGGTGTACGTCTCGAACTTCGAAGCCTGCACGTTCACGGGTCAGACCGCCTGGGCCGAGTGCAGAGATACGACGCTTGTGCGTAATCTCAGACAGCGGGTTGTTCTGGTCCATGAACTGAGACAGCTGGCTGGAACCGAAGAACTCTTTCACTGCTGCAGAAATCGGCTTGGCGTTGATCATATCCTGAGGCATCAGGGTATCCAGATCGCCCAGAGACAGACGCTCTTTCACCGCACGCTCTACACGTACCAGGCCAACGCGGAACTGGTTTTCCGCCATTTCGCCTACGGAACGGATACGACGGTTGCCGAGGTGGTCGATGTCGTCCACTTCGCCTTTGCCGTTACGGATATCGATGAGCTTCTTCATCACTTCGATGATGTCGTCTTTGCTCAGGATACCGGAACCTTCGATTTCGTCGCGCAGCAGAGAACGGTTGAACTTCATACGACCAACCGCGGACAGATCGTAGCGGTCTTCGGAGAAGAACAGGTTCTCGAACAGGCTTTCAGCCGCTTCGCGAGTTGGTGGCTCACCAGGACGCATCATGCGGTAGATTTCAACCAGCGCGCTCAGACGATCGTTGGTTGGGTCGACGCGTACAGTCTCAGAGATGTACGGACCGTGGTCCAGATCGTTGGTGAACAGCGTTTCGATACGTTTGTGGCCAGCCTGACTCAGCTTAGCCAGCAGATCCAGGCTCAGCTCCATGTTAGCCGGGCAGATCAGCTCGCCAGTTGATTCATCAACGTAATCTTTCGCGGCTACTTTTCCTGCAATGTATTCAACCGGAACTTCGATGTGTTTGATATCATCTTTTTCCAGCTGGCGGATGTGGCGCGCGGTGATACGGCGACCTTTTTCCACATACACTTTGCCGTCGGCTTCGATGTCGAACGACGCGGTCTCACCACGCAGACGTTCCGGCACCAGCTCCATCTGCAGCTTGTTGTCGCGGATTTCAAAGATCACTTTCTCAAAGAACAGGTCCAGGATCTGCTCAGTGGTATAGTTCAGTGCACGCAGAATGATGGTTGCAGGCAGTTTACGACGACGGTCGATACGGACAAACAGGTTGTCTTTTGGATCGAACTCGAAGTCCAGCCAGGAACCACGGTAAGGAATGATGCGTGCGTTATACAGTACTTTACCGGAAGAGTGCGTTTTACCTTTATCGCTGTCGAAGAAGACGCCCGGGCTACGATGCAGCTGGGAAACGATAACACGCTCAGTACCGTTAATAACGAAAGTACCGTTGTCCGTCATGAGTGGAATTTCACCCATGTAGACTTCTTGTTCTTTAATGTCTTTTACGGTGCCTTCCGGCGCTTCGCGCTCGTAGATCACCAGACGCAGTTTCACGCGCAGCGGTGCGGAATAGGTCACGCCACGGATCTGACATTCCTGAACGTCAAACACCGGTTCGCCAAGGCGGTAGCTGACGTACTGCAGCTCGGAGTTACCGCTGTAGCTCTGAATCGGGAACACGGAGCGGAAGGCTGCTTCCAGACCGTACTGCCCTTCAGGATCTTGCTCGATAAACTTCTGGAACGAGTCAAGCTGGATAGAAAGGAGATATGGAATGTCCAGAACTTGTGGACGTTTACCAAAATCCTTACGAATACGTTTTTTCTCGGTATAGGAGTAAACCATAGGGTTCCTCAGCTCGCTGACAAGTCGACCCATCTGTCCGACGAAGGGACAGTTTGTGCAACACCATTTTGTGGACCGGAAAATTGAATACTTTCCGCAATACCTGTTGCTATCACGCTTAAACCATTTCATTGCGATTTACACAGAGCGAGCACCCTGTCGCAATATATTAAGTCGTCGATAGAAACATGCATTGTCAGGACAATCAGCAGTCAAACAGTGTGAAATGCTACTGATGCCTTACAGCGCAAAAAGGCTGGTGACTAAAAAGTCACCAGCCATCAGCCTAATTTCTTAGGCTGCAACCAGAAAAGTTGGCTTATTTAACTTCAACTTCAGCGCCAGCTTCTTCCAGAGATTTTTTCAGTGCTTCTGCGTCGTCTTTGCTCACGCCTTCTTTCAGCGCAGCTGGAGCAGATTCTACCAGGTCTTTAGCTTCTTTCAGACCCAAGCCAGTTGCGCCACGTACTGCTTTGATAACAGCAACTTTGTTCGCGCCAGCAGCTTTCAGAATTACGTCGAATTCAGTTTTTTCTTCAGCAGCTTCAGCCGGGCCCGCAGCTACAGCTACAGCAGCAGCAGCAGAAACACCGAATTTTTCTTCCATTGCAGAAACCAGCTCTACAACGTCCATTACGGACATAGCTGCTACTGCTTCAATGATTTGATCTTTAGTGATAGACATTTAAATTGTTCCTGAAAATCAGAATAAGTTTATACGTAAGCAAATGCTTTATAAAGATAACTGCGATTAAGCAGCTTCTTTCGCATCGCGTACAGCAGCCAGAGTGCGAACCAGTTTGCCAGCCGCAGCTTCTTTCATGGTTGCCATCAGGCGTGCAATTGCTTCTTCGTAGGTCGGCAGGGTTGCCAGGCGATCGATTTGCGATGCCGGGATCAACTCACCTTCAAAGGCTGCAGCTTTGACCTCAAATTTTGCATTCGCTTTCGCGAACTCTTTGAACAGACGAGCAGCAGCGCCCGGGTGTTCCATAGAGTATGCAATCAGGGTCGGACCAACAAACGTGTCTTTCAGGCACTCGAACTGAGTACCTTCAACTACGCGGCGCAGCAGGGTGTTACGAACAACACGCATGTATACGCCAGCTTCACGACCTGCTTTACGCAGTTCAGTCATTTTGTCTACAGTAACGCCACGGGAATCCGCAACTACTGCAGACAGCGCGCCTTTGGCTACTTCGCTGACTTCAGCAACAATCGCTTGTTTGTCTTGAAGATTTAAAGCCATTAGCTTTGCTCCTGGATGTTTGCCGGAACTCATGTTCCGGAACTCACTTCACTCTCCCCAACGGGAAGAGCGTCTTAATACGGTGAGCAGAAACAAGCCAGAGTATCCAAAAATAATCTTAGCGTTCTGTCACCGTCTACGCAGGGGATTAAGTCTCTTGCGAAACACCTGCGGTCTTCGACGGAGGCCTGGATTAGGCCAGGCTCCAACGAACAAATCTTTTAGCCGCTAACAATTGTTAGCAAACGTGGGGGTAAGATTGTAGACAAAATCACCGCCCACGTAAAGGCATTAGTTTGCAGCAGCGCTCAGGCCAGCCTGGTCAACTGCAACACCTGCACCCATGGTGGTGGAAATGCTAACTTTCTTGATGTACACGCCTTTCGCCTGAGTTGGTTTTGCTTTTTTCAGCGCAACCAGCAGAGCTTCCAGGTTTTCTTTCAGTTTGTCAGCGTCAAAGTCCACTTTACCGATGGTGGTGTGGATGATGCCGTTTTTGTCGTTACGATAACGAACCTGACCTGCTTTAGCGTTCTTAACCGCTTCAGCAACGTTAGGGGTTACAGTACCCACTTTCGGGTTTGGCATCAGGCCGCGTGGACCCAGAACCTGGCCCAGCTGGCCAACAACGCGCATTGCATCTGGAGAAGCAATAACAACGTCAAAGTTCATTTCGCCTTTCTTGATCTGATCAGCCAGATCTTCCATACCTACCAGTTCAGCGCCGGCAGCTTTAGCAGCTTCAGCGTTTGCACCCTGAGCAAATACAGCTACGCGAACGGAACGGCCAGTACCGTGTGGCAGTACAGTTGCGCCACGAACGTTCTGATCGGATTTACGCGCGTCGATGCCCAGGTTAACGGCAACGTCAACGCTTTCAACGAACTTAGCAGTTGCCAGTTCTTTCAGCAGAGCGATAGCTTCGTTGATGTCGTACTGTTTGGTCGCATCAACTTTGTCACGGATCACGGACATGCGCTTGGTCAGTTTAGCCATTTCTTAGTCCTCCACTACCAGGCCCATGGAACGTGCAGTACCTTCGATTGAGCGAGTCATCGCTTCAATGTCGGCACCAGTCATGTCGGCAGCTTTGGTCTGCGCGATTTCCTGCAGCTGAGCGCGGGAAATTTTACCCACTTTGTCTTTGTTCGGTTTACCAGAACCAGACTTGATACCAGCCGCTTTCTTCAGCAGAACTGCTGCAGGAGGGGTTTTGGTAACGAAAGTGAAAGAACGGTCAGCGTAAACAGTGATTACGACTGGGATTGGCAGACCTTTTTCCAGGGATTCCGTTTTTGCGTTGAACGCTTTACAGAATTCCATGATGTTCACACCCTGCTGACCCAGAGCTGGACCAACTGGTGGACTTGGGTTCGCCATACCAGCTGCAACCTGCAGCTTGACGTAGGCTTGTACTTTCTTAGCCATTCTAAAATCCTCTGATTGGGTAATAGCGCCTCAGTGAGGCTCCCCGTGAATAAAATTCGTTTTACGGGCCGGGCCCATAAAAACAAAAGGCGCGAAATTGTATTCCAATCTCGCGCCCTGTGCAACGATTAAATCGTCGCTTTTTTGATCGCTGCTTAGGCTTTTTCGACCTGCGCAAAGTCCAGTTCTACCGGGGTCGCACGACCGAAGATAGATACTGAAACTTTCAGGCGGGACTTTTCGTAGTCCACTTCTTCAACGACGCCGTTAAAGTCAGCAAACGGACCGTCATTAACACGAACCATTTCACCCGGTTCAAACAGCGTTTTCGGACGCGGCTTATCACCAACCTGCTGCAGGCGGTTCATAATCGCATCCACTTCTTTGTCGCTGATTGGCGCTGGACGGTCAGACGTGCCGCCGATAAAGCCCATCACGCGCGGTACGCTGCGCACCAGGTGCCAGCTCGCGTCGTTCATCACCATCTGAACCAGCACGTAACCCGGGAAGAATTTGCGCTCGCTTTTGCGACGCTGGCCGCCACGGATCTCGACCACTTCTTCGGTCGGAACCATAACTTCGCCAAATAACTCTTCCATGTTGTGTAATTTGATATGCTCACGCAGCGACGTTGCTACGCGGCCTTCAAAACCGGAAAACGCCTGAACGACGTACCAGCGCTTTTTAGGGGCTTCAGACATCTCAGAACCTCAGGCCAGTGATAAAGGATACCAGGCGAACCAGAATACCATCCAGTCCCCACAGGATCAGTGACATTACAGCGGTAACCGCCGCTACGATCAGCGTGGTGTGCAATGTTTCCTGGCGAGTCGGCCAAATTACCTTACGGACTTCGGTACGCGCTTCGCGAGCAAAAGCGACGGTCGCTTTGCCTTTCGTCGTCAACAGCGCGACACCACCCGCTGCAGCAATCAGAATTACCACTGCAAGCGCGCGTAGCGGCAGCATCATGTCACGATAAAGGTAGTTGCCGACAATCGCTACGATCAGCAGAACGGCTACTACTACCCATTTCATCGCTTCCAGGCCGCGCCCGCTCCCTTGAGCTTCGGTATTCGCACTCATAAACCAACCTGTCAGAAGTATTCTACAAACATTTTCACCCCGCGATTGCGAGGCAAACCAAATCGAAATGCTAATTCGCTTTTCGAATTATACGCTCTCTGCAGAGCCTGTCTCAGCAATGATTATGACAAAAATAATCACTGATGAGCCAGGTTCTGACGTGAAAGCGTGCAAAAAGGGCATCAAATGATGCCCTTTTATTGCGCATTGCGTCAAATGTTATCAGCAATTAGCCGAGAACTTTAGCAACCACGCCCGCGCCAACGGTACGGCCACCTTCACGGATTGCGAAACGCAGACCGTCGTCCATCGCGATTGGGTGGATCAGAGTCACAACCATCTTGATGTTGTCGCCTGGCATTACCATCTCAACGCCTTCTGGCAGTTCGATGGTACCGGTCACGTCAGTAGTACGGAAGTAGAACTGTGGACGGTAGCCTTTGAAGAACGGAGTATGACGGCCGCCTTCGTCTTTGGACAGGATGTACACTTCAGATTCGAACTTGGTGTGTGGCTTGATTGAGCCTGGCTTCGCCAGAACCTGACCACGTTCGATTTCTTCACGTTTGATACCACGCAGCAGAACACCAACGTTCTCACCAGCACGGCCTTCGTCCAGCAGTTTGCGGAACATTTCAACGCCAGTACAGGTAGACTTCGCAGTCTCTTTGATACCAACGATTTCAACTTCTTCACCAACTTTGATGATACCGCGCTCTACACGACCGGTAACAACGGTACCACGACCGGAGATGGAGAATACGTCTTCGATTGGCAGCAGGAATGGCTTGTCAATCGCACGCTCTGGTTCTGGGATGTAAGAATCCAGGAAGCCAGCCAGTTCGATGATTTTCGCTTCCCACTCTGCGTCGCCTTCCAGCGCTTTCAGAGCAGAACCACGAACGATTGGGGTATCGTCGCCTGGGAAATCGTACTGAGACAGCAGTTCACGAACTTCCATCTCTACCAGTTCCAGCAGCTCTTCGTCATCAACCATGTCGCATTTGTTCAGGAACACGATGATGTAAGGAACGCCTACCTGACGACCCAGCAGGATGTGCTCACGAGTCTGAGGCATTGGGCCGTCAGTCGCAGCAACAACCAGGATCGCGCCGTCCATCTGCGCAGCACCGGTGATCATGTTTTTAACATAGTCGGCGTGGCCTGGGCAGTCTACGTGTGCGTAGTGGCGAGTCGGGGTGTCGTACTCAACGTGAGAGGTGTTGATGGTGATACCACGAGCTTTTTCTTCTGGTGCGTTATCGATCTGGTCGAATGCACGAGCAGAACCACCGTAGGTTTTTGCCAGAACGGTAGTGATTGCAGCGGTCAGCGTTGTTTTACCATGGTCAACGTGGCCGATAGTACCGACGTTAACGTGCGGTTTTGTACGTTCAAACTTTTCTTTAGACATCGATTGTCCCTCTAAGACACGGATAAATCGGTGATATCACCACATCAACCAGGCGAAATGCCTGAATTGTTGAATACAGTAAAATTGAAACAGAGAGAAATGGGAAGGAGAAGTGAAGTGGTGCTGATACCCAGAGTCGAACTGGGGACCTCACCCTTACCAAGGGTGCGCTCTACCAACTGAGCCATATCAGCACGTATTGGAGCGGGCAGCGGGAATCGAACCCGCATCATCAGCTTGGAAGGCTGAGGTAATAGCCATTATACGATGCCCGCATCCTGAAACTCGGCTACCCAGTTCTTTCTGTAACAAAAAAAGAGATTTCTCTCTTTTTCAGTTTGAGCTGGCTAATTTTTCCAACCAGCTCCGGCGGCATTTACGCTGCCAGAAAGTGGTGGTGGGGGAAGGATTCGAACCTTCGAAGTCTGTGACGGCAGATTTACAGTCTGCTCCCTTTGGCCGCTCGGGAACCCCACCGGACTTGATGGTGCCGACTACCGGAATCGAACTGGTGACCTACTGATTACAAGTCAGTTGCTCTACCTACTGAGCTAAGTCGGCATCAAGTAGCGCGCATTCTATGGATACCTGCGCGGTCATGCAACTAAAAATTTGCATAAAACGTTCTTTCGCTCACATTTTATGCTAACAGCGTGTTGAGCGCTGTAAAAGTAGTCATTCACGGTCAAATAATCAACATGTAAGGGGTATTTGCACTGTAAACACCGTAGCGTGACGGCCTCCGCGTAACGCAGCGCTTTCCATCTTTTTTCTTATTATTCCTGTCATCTGGTGTTAACCTCCTGCCCATTGTCCAAAATTAACTGTGTGATGAGCCACGATCCGGCAGTTTAATGCTGGCTCACTGAAGCATGCTTATGAGCAAAAAAGAGCAAACGTTAATGACGCCTTATCTTCACTTTAACCGCAGCCAGTGGGCTGCCCTGCGTGATTCCGTCCCTATGACGCTGACGGAAGGTGAAATCGCACGGTTAAAAGGGATAAACGAAGATCTGTCCCTTGAAGAAGTGGCAGAAATTTATCTCCCCCTCTCGCGCTTGCTTAACTTCTATATCAGCTCGAACCTGCGTCGTCAGGCGGTGCTGGAGCAGTTTCTCGGGACGAACGGTCAACGCATTCCTTATATCATCAGTATCGCAGGCAGCGTGGCCGTGGGTAAAAGCACCACCGCACGCGTCCTGCAGGCACTGTTGAGCCGCTGGCCGGAACACCGCAGCGTGGAGCTGATCACGACCGACGGCTTCCTGCATCCAAACGAAGTATTAAAAGAACGCGGGCTGATGAAGAAGAAAGGCTTCCCGCTCTCTTATGATATGCACCGTCTGGTGAAGTTTGTCTCCGATCTGAAATCCGGCGTGCCTCACGTGACGGCGCCGGTCTATTCGCACCTGATCTACGATCGCATCCCGGGTGGGGATAAGACGGTGGTCCAGCCGGATATTCTCATTCTGGAAGGACTCAACGTGCTGCAAAGCGGCATGGACTATCCTCACGATCCGCATCACGTCTTTGTCTCGGATTTCGTCGATTTCTCTATTTATGTCGATGCGCCGGAAGACCTGCTGCAAAACTGGTACATCAACCGCTTCCTGAAGTTCCGCGAAGGGGCGTTCACTGACCCGGATTCCTATTTTCACCACTATGCTCAGCTTTCTGAAGAAGAAGCGATCAATGTGGCCACGGGACTGTGGAATGAAATCAACTACGTGAACCTCAAAGAGAACATCCTGCCGACGCGCGAGCGCGCGAGCCTGATCCTCACCAAGAGCGAGAAGCACGCCGTCGACCAGATTCGCCTGCGGAAATAATCAAGCAGACATAAAAAAACCGGCTTATCGCCGGTTTTTTTCGTTATGCCTGTGGCTTCTCGCCATTTTCATCCTGATCGACCGCGAAGCAGGCAACCAGCTGGCCGCCATAATCCTTCAGCTGCGGCTGGAGCTGGGTGCACGGGCCAAAGCGGCGACTGCAGCGGGCGTTGAATGCACATCCCGGAGGCGGATTCAGCGGGCTTGGCAGTTCACCCGTCAGCTTAATACGCTCACGACGATCGTCCGGGTTCAGACGCGGCGTCGCAGACAGCAGCGCCTGGGTATAAGGGTGACGAGGGTTATTAAAGATCTGGTCTTTGGTCCCCTTCTCCACGCAGCGCCCCAGGTACATCACCATCACTTCATCGGCAATATGCTCCACCACCGACAGGTCGTGGGAGATGAACACGTAGGAGAGCCCCAGCTCCTGCTGGAGATCCATCATCAGGTTCAGCACCTGCGCCCGCACGGAGACGTCGAGCGCCGACACCGGCTCATCGGCAATCACCACGTCCGGGTCAAGCATCAGCCCGCGTGCGATGGCGATACGCTGACGCTGGCCACCGGAGAACATGTGCGGGTAGCGGTCATAGTGCTCGGTTTTGAGGCCGACCTTCGCCATCATCGCCAGCGCTTTTTCACGGCGCTGCTCTTTGCTCAGATTACTGTTGATCAGCAGCGGCTCTTCCAGAATCTGCCCCACCTTTTTACGCGGGTTCAGCGAACCGTACGGGTTCTGGAACACAATCTGGATTTTCTGGCGACGCAGCTTCTGCGCCTGCGGGTCGTGCTTGAGCAGATCCTGCCCTTGATAATAGAGCTCGCCGCCGGTCGGCACTTCAATCATCGTCAGCAGACGGCCCAGCGTGGATTTCCCGCAGCCGGACTCCCCCACCACCGCCAGCGTTTTACCGCGTTCGAGGTTAAAGGAGACGCCGTCCAGCGCTTTCACCAGGCGTTCAGAGGCAAACAGCCCCTTCTTAACCGGGTAATATTTTTTCAGGTCGATGGCCTGCAACAGCGGCTGTTGCGTGGTGGCCTGTTGCGTACTCATAGTGTTGGCCTCCCGGCATCATCGAGTGGGTAGTGGCATTTCGACTGACGACCGTCAGCCAGCTGGTTCAGCTCTGGTTCTTCCGCCCGGCATTTGTCCGTCGCATACGGACAGCGCGGATTGAGCAGACAGCCCTGCGGACGGTCATATTTGCCCGGCACCACACCCGGCAGCGACGCCAGACGCGCTTTATCCTGAGCAAACTCCGGCAGCGCGCGTAAAAGCGCCTGGGTATACGGGTGACGCGGCGCGCGGAAGATATCGTGTGAATTGCCGGTCTCGACCACCTGGCCGGCATACATCACGATGATTTTGTGCGCAGCTTCGGCCACCAGCGCCAGATCGTGCGTAATCAGCACCAGCGCCATGTTCTCTTTCTGCTGCAGCTCCAGCAGCAGCTCGATGATCTGTGCCTGGATGGTCACGTCCAGCGCCGTCGTCGGTTCATCGGCAATCAGCAGCTTTGGCCGACAGGCAATCGCCATGGCGATCATCACGCGCTGGCTCATCCCGCCTGAAAGCTGGTGCGGGTAAACGTCCAGACGCGATGCCGGGTCAGGAATGCCCACCTGGTTCAGCAGATCGATCGCCCGCTGACGACGCGTTTTCTTATTCCCGCCCTGGTGCACCTTGATTGCTTCCATAATCTGGAAACCGACGGTGTAGCACGGGTTCAGGCTGGTCATCGGATCCTGGAAAATCATCGCCACTTCCGCACCCACCAGCTGGCGGCGCTGTTTCTCAGAAATGCGCTTCAGGTCCTGACCGTTGAACTGCAGGTTTTCCGCCATCACGCGGCCCGGGTAATCAATCAGCCCCATGATCGCCAGCGAGCTCACTGACTTACCGGAACCGGACTCCCCGACAATGCCAACCACTTCGCCCTGATTTACGCTATAGCTGATGCGGTCCACGGCGCGAAACGGGGTGCCTTCATCGCCGAAGTGCACCGATAATTTATCTACATTTAATAACGCCATCTCGTGCCTCTTACTGCTTCAGTTTGGGATCAAGCGCATCACGCAGGCCATCACCCATCAGGTTAAATGCCAGCACCGTCAGCAGGATTGCCAGACCCGGGAAGGTGACAACCCACCAGGCGCTTTGTGCGAACTGCAACACGTCGGAGAGCATGGTGCCCCACTCCGGTGTTGGCGGCTGCGCACCCATGCCCAGGAAGCCAAGAGCGGCCATATCAAGA
The DNA here is from genome assembly GCF_000805795.1 of Enterobacter sp. FB. Lineage (NCBI taxonomy): Bacteria > Pseudomonadati > Pseudomonadota > Gammaproteobacteria > Enterobacterales > Enterobacteriaceae > Enterobacter > Enterobacter sp. FB. The sequence goes on from NZ_JSZC01000016.1 coordinate 36,007, forward strand.
ATGGCGTTAGAGAAACCGAGCGACGCCTGAACGATCAGCGGCGCAAGGCAGTTAGGGAAGATATTGACGAACATCTGGCGCATCGCACCGGCACCCGCCACGCGAGAGGCGGTGACGTAATCGCGGTTCACTTCCACCAGCACCGCCGCACGGGTTAAACGCACATAGTGAGGAAGCGCCACGAACGTCAGCGCCAGGGCGGCGTTACCGATCGACGGACCGAAGATCGCCACCAGCACCAGGGCCAGCAGCAGGCTTGGCAGCGCCAGCATGATGTCGACGATACGCATGATGATGTTATCAACGATACCGCCGAAGTAGCCGGCAACCAGACCCAGTACGATCCCCATAATCAGGGATAACACCACCACCAGGCAGCCGACCAGCAGCGACAGGCGCGCACCGTACATCAGACGCGACAGCACATCGCGGCCAACATCATCGGTCCCCAGCAGGTGCGCCAGGCTACCGCCATCCTGCCAGGCAGGCGGGGCGAGCAGCGCATCGCGGAACTGATCCGCCGGGTTATACGGCGCGAGGACGTTCGCAAAAACCGCAATCAGGATCATGATAGCGACATACACCAGCCCCACCACCGCGCCTTTGTTGCGCTTGAAGTAGTGCCAGAACTCCTGCATCGGCGTCATCGGAACCGGTGCAGCAACAACTTTGTTTTCAGAAACCTGTGACATGATGGCCCCTTACTTCTTATGACGAATACGCGGGTTCACCACGCCGTACAGCAAATCGACCAGCAGGTTGACGAGGATAATCATCGTCGCGACCAGCAGCACACCGCCCTGCACCACCGGATAGTCACGGCGTTGCAGCGCGTCAATCAGCCAGCGACCCAGGCCCGGCCAGGAGAAGATGGTTTCGGTCAGGATCGCCCCCGCCAGCAATGTCCCCACCTGGAGACCGATAACGGTCACCACCGGCAGCATGGCGTTACGCAGCGCATGGACGATGATAACGCGCATACGCGTCAGGCCCTTGGCGCGCGCGGTGCGGATATAATCCTCACCCAGCACTTCCAGCATCGATGAACGGGTCATACGCACGATCACCGCCAGAGGAATGGTGCCCAGCACCATGGCAGGCAGGATCATATGCGCGACGGCATCCATGAAGTTGCCCTCTTCGCCCCAGATAGCCGTATCAATCAGCATAAAGCCGGTGAGCGGGTTGGTGTCATCCAGGAAGACCATATCGCTGACGCGCCCGGAGACCGGTGTCAGGTTAAGCTGCACCGAGACCAGCATGATCAGCATCATGCCCCACCAGAAGATAGGCATGGAGTAGCCGGTCAGCGCCAGGCCCACAGCGGTGTGGTCAAAAATAGAGCCACGCTTAACGGCAGCCAGTACCCCGACAGGAATACCCACCGCGGTGGCGAAAATCATGGCGCAGACGCCAAGCTCCAGCGTCGCTTTAAAACGCGGCACGAACTCGTCCCACACCGGAAGACGGCTTTTCAGCGAAATCCCTAAATCACCGTGCAGCACGCCCCAGATATAGTGGAGATACTGCTGCCACATTGGCTTATCGAGGCCGAGTTCAGCCAGCAGCTGTGCATGGCGCTCAGGGGAAATACCACGCTCGCCCGCCATAATCATTACCGGGTCGCCGGGGATCATATGGACGAAGGCAAAAGTGAGAAGGGTGATACCGATAAACGTGGGGATAACAAGTCCCAGACGTCGGAGGATGAACTGCAACATAACCCGGATTCTCTCTGATGACGCACGACCAGTGGCGTGACGTCTGTATTGCTCACAAATCTTATCCCCTCTCCTTTCAGAGAGAGAATTAAGCACTGCTGCCGGGTGGCGCTACGCTTACCCGGCCTACATACCGTAGGCCAGTGCAAGCGCAGCGCCGCCTGGCGTTGCTTTTAATTATTCAACCGATACGTTTTCGAAGTGGTGTTTGCCCAGTGGATCAACCACGTAGCCTTTCACTTCTTTACGCACTGGCTCGTACACGGTGGAGTGAGCAACAATCAGCGCCGGAGCCTGATCGTGCATAACAACCTGCGCCTGCTTGTACAGTTCAATACGTTTGTTGTGATCGTCGGTCGCACGCGCCGGCTGGATCAGGTCTTCAAACGGCTTGTAGCACCAGCGAGAGTAGTTAGAACCGTCTTTCGCTGCAGCACAGCTGAACAGGGTGGCGAAGAAGTTGTCCGGATCCCCGTTGTCACCGGTCCAGCCCATCATCACTGCCTGGTGCTCACCCGCTTTGGCGCGCTTCAGGTACTCGCCCCACTCGTAGGTCACAATCTTGGCCTGTACGCCAATCTTCGCCCAGTCAGCCTGAACCATTTCTGCCATACGGCGTGCGTTCGGGTTGTACGGACGCTGTACCGGCATCGCCCACAGCTCAACGGTGAAGCCTTTATCCTGGCCCGCTTCTTTCAGCAGCGCTTTCGCTTTCTCAGGATCGTAGGAGTAGTCTTTAACGTCGTCGTTATAGCCCCACATGGTTGGTGGGATCAGGTTTTTGGCTGCAACGCCAGCGCCCTGGTAAACCGCCTTGATGATCGCTTCTTTGTTCACCGCGTAGGTCAGCGCCTGACGCACTTTCACGTCATCAAACGGTTTCTTCTCGGTGTTGAAGGAGAGATAGCCCACGTTCAGGCCAGCCTGCTCCAGCAGGTTGATGTTCTTGTCCTGCTTCATGCGGGCGATGTCAGCCGGGTTCGGGTATGGCATCACCTGGCATTCGTTTTTCTGCAGTTTTGCATAACGTACTGACGCATCAGGCGTGATGGAGAAGACCAGACGATCAATCTTCGGCTTGGTGCCCCAGTAGCCTTCGAACGCTTTGTACAGAATGCGGGAGTCTTTCTGATACTGCAGCAGCTGGAATGGACCGGTACCGATTGGGTTCAGGTCGACTTTTTCCGGCGTACCGGCTTTCAGCATATTGTCCGCGTACTCTTTGGAGAGAATTGAGGCGAAGTCCATGGCCAGGTCAGCCAGGAACGGTGCTTCCGGACGCGTCAGCACGAACTGAACGGTATTATCGTCCACTTTTTTCACTTCAGAGATCAGATCCGGCAGACCCATCCCTTCGAAGTATTCATAGCTGCCGCCAGAGACTTTGTGGTACGGGTTCTGAGCGTTTTTCTGACGGTCGAAGGAGAACACAACGTCGTCGGCGTTAAAGTCGCGCGTTGGTTTGAATTCTTTGCTGTCCTGCCACTTCACGCCCTTGCGCAGGTGGAAGGTGTAGGTTTTACCGTCTTCGCTGACGTCCCACTTCTCGGCCAGACCCGGAATCACTTCCGTGGTGCCGGTTTTGAATTCAACCAGACGGTTATAGATCGGTACAGAGCTTGCGTCGTAAGTCGTACCAGAGGTAAAGAGCTGTGGGTTAAAGCCTTCCGGCGAGCCTTCAGAACAGTAAACCAGGGTTTTTGCCTGTACGCTTGCTGCCACGGTCATAGCCACCAGGCTCAGACCAAGCTTCAGCATCCCTGACTTCTTCAAGGAAATACTCATTATTCTGCTCCAATGTGATGTTTTGCTTTGTTGTGTTACGCCGCCAGACCTTTATTTATTTTTTACCCGGTCCGGTCGGAGGTGCCCGAAGGCGTTAAAGGGATGGAGAATCCTTTCAGAAGAGCGTTTGAGTTGCAGCGCAGATCGTCCCTGAAATGCCCCTCATGCCCTACAATCTGTCAACAGAATGTGAAAACGTCAATACAGGTGACGGGGATTTACGCTGAGTGTGAGAAACCGCAAACAAAGATTAAAAAAACCATGAGCGTCAGTTTTCAGCAGGGAAATTTATGCTACTCGCCATGTTGCAGCACAACTATCTTCATATTTCGCAACAATCAGTGATTAACTTTTATTCAGAATGGGTAAATTTTCTTGCAGAATGGTGATTATCTGAGCACTAAATACCGCGAACGTTAAAACGCACAGCGAAAAATGCTGAGGTTATCCATAAGCAACGCGAAAAAAGATCAATCTATATATAAAAAAATACAATGGATTATGTCACAAAATCGTTAACAGGCAGGGAGAAGCGGGCGTAAGGGGCGTTTTGATTACTCTGAAGAGCTAAGGCCATAATGCAAAAAGGGCTAACCTTACGGTTAGCCCTTTTCAGAATGTGGTCGGCGAGAGAGGATTCGAACCTCCGACCCACTGGTCCCAAACCAGTTGCGCTACCAAGCTGCGCTACTCGCCGAATGCGGAGCGCATCTTACTGCTGAGGTGCGCCCCCGTCAATCCCTTATTTTCAAAAAGCCATTCAACTGGCGATATTCTCGCCAGAGCAGCTACTGCGCGGCTTTTGCGCTGTTAGCAGGGAGTTTACACCAGTTGTTGTTTTCGTTAATCCCACCGTTCGGTGAGGTGTAGCCGAGACAACCCATAATGGTGTCGTACAGTTCAACGTGACGACGCGGCACCTTCATTTCCGCCTCTTTCTTCAGATGGGCAAACATCTTCGCTTTCTCCGGGTCTTCCAGGTACTTATCGGACATCCACACCATCATTGGCACGCGGAACTGCTCCGGCGGCGCCATCTTGCGTGGCGTACCGTGCAGATGTTCGAACTCATTGATAGATTCACCGTGGTCCGCCGCATAGAAGACAATAGCCTTCTTATCGCGAACCTGGTCAATCACCGAATCAATAAAGTGATCCACATACATCACGGAGTTGTCATAAGAGTTAATCAACTGGGCTTTGGTGCAGTCTTTATCCACTCCGACGCACTCCGGCGTCCATTTGGCAAAGCTGCGGGGGTAGCGCTGCGTGTAGTTAAAGTGCGACCCTTTGGTATGAAGGATGATCATATGCTTACCATCAGGATTCCCGTTGAGTGAGAGTTTCATCTCATCAATCAGCAACATGTCATCGACAGGTTTGCCACGGTTGCGCGCCTCTGCGCCAATCTGCTCGCGGTAGGAGATGTTTTGCGCCATGGTGTTGCTGTAGAACCACATCTCACTCTGCATCGCATAGAGGTCGGAGGTAAACCCAAGCTGATGCAGCACCGAGAAGACGTTTTGCTCTTTTAGCGTACGCTGCGGGTTATCGCTCGCCCCGCCCTCGCGCACAAACATGCAGCGCAGGGAAAGCTTGGTGGCGGTATCACAGGAATAGCCACGATAGGCAATCAGGTTCTTTTCCTGCGCCAGTTTAGGCGTGGTATCACGGTTATAGCCGAGAATGCCCATATGATCCCAGCGCGTGGTCTCTCCGATAATAAAGACGACGTAGGTATCGTCAATATCCTTTGGCGCCACATAGGTAAACTTCTTCGCCGGGTTTATCAGCGACTTATTATCCGAGGACTCATCCACCTGCGCCCACGCATACAGCCCTAGCGCGGAGATCCAGTTAGACGGTAAATAAGAGTTGGCAACCACGCCACCGTAGCTCGGCATATCCACGCCGGAGGTACGCTCATCATTCTTCTGCTTCACCTCCAGCAGACGAATCGGCCCCCAGACCATCAGGCCCGCCAGCAGCACCACGGCGACGCTTCTGAATCGCTTTCCTGGCGTGCGGATCTGGTGAACAAGGGTATAGCGGCAGCGGTTGCTCCAGATGAGCAGCAGCGGCAAGGCGCTGACCGCTACCAGCCAGAGGATAAAGTGCAGCCCCACAACCTCTTTAGAGAGGTCGATATCCGTGGTCATCACCGAGGCAATAATGCCGTAGCCAATCACCACGTTCATAAAAGTCATGTAATAGCTGGCACCCGCCGAGCACAGCACGATAAACGTTGCCAGCACTCGCCACACGCGACGGCCAAACAGGGTAAGAATACGGAATAAAAAGAAGGTGACCAGTACCGCAGCGACCAATTCGACAACCGCTGCAATTCCTTTCCAGACGGTAAAATCATGCGCGTAACCGTCAAACCGACGGAAAAAAACTGCGCCGTTCATAAACAGGCCGATGTACAACGCCAGCAAAAAGCAGAGCTTTTGTTGCGCCATCGATTTAATGTATTTCATGCAAGCTACCCGGAAAAAGGGACAGTACCGCCGCCCACCTCGATTAAAAAGTGGGCAGATTAGACATACGCTCAGGGGATCGTTCAATGAAACGTCTACAGGCGTGGTAAGTAGACCACAGGGAAGCGGAAAAGTGGCAGAAGAGAGTGTGATCAGTACAGTTATTTACAAAAAAGCAAATCCAAAAACAGACAAAATCGCTTTATTTCCACTTTTAAGAAAACAAAAAGGCCGGATTACCGGCCTTTCTCGTCGTGATTATGCATGAACTTCTTTAAAAACTTCACGTTGCGGCTGGCGAATCGTGGTTGACAGCGCCAGGGAGATAATCAGCAAGGCAAATATCACGCAGAAGGTTACGTAGAACCCGCCGAACAGTGAAGCAATCAGCGAGCCACAGATACTGCCGATCCCGAAGCCCAGATAGATCACGCCGTAGTTTTTCGCCAGATTGTTCAGGCCAAAGAACTCGCTCACCAGTGACGGGAAGACGGTAATGGTGCCGCCGAAGTTAAAGGCCACGCAGGCAATTGCCGCGAAGAAGGTGGCTTCATTCAGCGGAGCGAACAGCAGCGCCGCCATACCGACCAGCGAAACCACCTGCCCAATCGTAATCACGCGGATGCGGGCGATTTTGTCGGACAGAATACCGAGGACCAGACGACCGGAGAGGTTAGCAATGGAGATGACGGTCACCGCGTTGGCCGCCGTGGCTGCATCCAGTTTCACCATCCCCTGTGCGATATCTTTCGCGACGCCGATGACATACAGGCCGCTCATGCAGGCCGTCAGGAACATCACCGCCAGCATCCAGTACTGCGGTTTACGCATGGACTGCGCGAGGGTGAAATCATTCTCCACCACGCCATTCACGGATTTCACTTCCTGCTGCGGCGCATCCTTCATCAGCGTGGCGCCGAACAGAATCATCACCAGCACGATTGCGCCCCAGATCATAAAGGTTTTTTCGAGACCGACGGACGCCAGCAGATGGGCATCGATAAATTTGAACCCGAGGCTGCCCAAACCATAAGAACCAATGGCAAACGCAGAGATTAAGCCTTTACGTTCCGGGAACCACTTCACGCAGTTTGACAGCGTCAGCAGATAGCCCGCGCCGTCCGCCAGTCCCACCAGCACGCCCGCACTCAGCCAGAGCATCATCAGATTGCTGGAATGCGCGGTCAGGAAAAAGCCCAGCCCCAGCAGGATGCCGGACGCCATGGTCACGCGCTTCACGCCAAAACGCTCCTGCAGCTTGCCCGCGACGGAAGATGAAATCGCCAGACCCAGGCTCAGCAAACCAAAGGAGAACGCGACCTGGCTGACCGGTGCGCCGAGTTTGTCAGAAAGCGCACTGTTAAACAGGCTCCAGGTATAGACAGATCCCAGCGCAAACTGAGTGACGATGGTACCAAAGAGCGTGAGCCAGCGCGTGCGGTTATAGGTTGATGTGTTCATGGCAGTTGTCCTGCAAGATAAATTGAGGGAATTCGCTGAGGACAACGATAAACAAAACCTCAATATGCCTGGGGTAAAACGGCATGAAATGCAGGCGGAACGGAATGAAATGCCTGGAACCGGGAATGAACGACCTAGCACGGGAATAAAGCGACAGCGTGTTAGTATCTGCTATCGCTGTAAAGCCCGTGGTTATTGTATTCGAGATGTTATCGTAACGTTTAAAAAAAGTAACAACGCTAGAAATTGGCGCTGACGCCGAGGGTGTATAAAAACTCCTCACCGGTGGTGGTATGCTCCCCCTGAGCCAGCGAGGCATAGGCCGCCATGTGCGTATTAAAGGGAATATCCGTTCCCACGGTGACATCCATCCAGCTGCCGTTTTGGGCAGGAGCTGGCGTTTGCGGCATACCAAACTGCGATTTCCACTGGTTTTCACCAAACTGTTGGTTATAGCTGATCTGCGCCCAGGGCCGGAGATCGCCGTACTGGGTGTTAACGCGCCACCCCAGCGTGCTGACGCTGGCATGCCAGAGCGGGTCCGTAACTGACTGTGTCGACGCGCTATCACCAAACTCGTTGATCATCATGGGAGCCGTGCCGTCGTACCGCCACGCCACCACCGGGCCGGTGGTAATTCGCGCTGAAACGGGAAAATTCCATCCTACGCTCATCGCCCCCTCTGTCGTGCTGCCAGACGGTATATTCAGAGCAAGACCCGGCGCATTTTGCGAAGACTGAATACGCTCCGCGAGAATATCCTCATAGCGCGGTTGGTGATCCGCGTCCCATGTATAGCGTTCCGCCGTATTATTTTGGGCGTCTGAAACGATATATTCCTGTTGCCAGGCAGACGCTGTATTACAAAAAAACAGGCAGGCTGAAATCCCCACCAGACCAGACACAGCATGGCGACCACTGATTTTTTTTATCATCTTCAACGCGACCCCAGAGAGAGCCGAATTCGGCGATATTTGTCGTTATTCAGGAAGAGCTTAGAGAGCATATGGCCCTGTATTAACTATTGTCTTTATAGTAAACACGTCAAGCCAGTCAGAACGAAATTTTTGCGAAATCAGTATCAATAAGGGAGATGACGGATGGAACGTTGCGGTTGGGTAAGCCAGGATCAGCTTTATATCGACTATCACGATCGGGAATGGGGCGTGCCGGAAAGGGATGGCAAAAAGCTCTTTGAGATGATCTGCCTGGAGGGCCAGCAGGCGGGGTTATCATGGATTACAGTACTGAAAAAACGCGAAAATTACCGCAGCGCTTTCCACCAGTTCGACCCCGTCGCCGTCGCCGCGATGACCGATGAGGACGTCGAGCGACTGGTGCAGGATGCCGGCATCATCCGCCATCGCGGCAAGATCCAGGCCATCATCGGTAACGCACGCGCTTATCTGGCGATGGAACAAAACGGCGAATCATTTTCAGATTTTGTCTGGACGTTTGTGAATAACGCTCCGCAAGTCACGGAGGCGACCACGCTCGCGGAAATTCCGGCCGCCACTCCGGCCTCGGATGCGCTCTCGAAGGCCCTGAAAAAACGCGGCTTTAAGTTTGTCGGCTCCACCATCTGCTACGCCTTTATGCAGGCCTGTGGCCTGGTCAACGACCACGTTACCGGCTGCTTCTGTCATCCGGGAGGCCATCATGATCCGCAAATGGCAAAATGAAAATACCGCGCCGCTGCTGAGCCTGTGGCTGGAAAGTACCACGGAAGCGCATCCGTTCATCGCGCCGAATTACTGGAAAGAGAATGAGGCCATGGTGCGGGACGTTTATCTGCCGTCCGCTGAAACCTGGGTCTGGGAGCAGGACGGCGAACCTTGCGGATTTATCAGCGTGATGCAGTCTCAGTTTGTCGGCGCCCTGTTTGTGGCGCCGTCATGCATCGGGAAAGGCATCGGGCGCGCGCTGCTGAACCATGTTCAACAGCGCTTCCCGCACTTAACCCTGGAGGTGTATCAGAAAAATGTCCGGGCGGTGAATTTCTACCATGCGCACGGCTTTCGCATTGAAGACAGCGCCTGGCAGGATGACACCCAACACCCGACGTGGATCATGAGCTGGCAGGCGGATCAAACGCCGTTAAGGTAAGCTCGGGACCCTCATATTTCTCGACCCAGGCCAGCGCCGTGTTCCCTGCGCAACCATTCCCCAGCTTCGAGCTGGGGAGATCTTTGGTCAGCACGTTAACCGCCCCGTTTTTACAGATACCGCCTTCGGCGAGCTCAAGGTCAGGCCATGCGCCCTGATGAATGCAGATCACGCCCGGCTTAATCCCGTCGCTCACCACCGCCCCTGCCAGCACCTGTCCACGCGCGTTCCAGACGCGCACCACGTCGCCGTCCGCAATCCCGCGCGCTTGCGCATCAAGGGTATTCAGCGTGATGGGCTCTCGCCCGGCGACCGCATACTGCTCGCGCAGGGAGGTATAGTTAAGCTGGCTGTGCAGACGGTGCGCGGGATGGGCAGATAATACCTGCAGCTGATCCGGCCGGGCGTTACCGTGCCATTCGTCCGGCTCGAGCCACGTGGGATGCGGCGGGCAGTCAGCATAGCCAAAGCTGGCGATGCGCTCGCTGTAGATCACGATCTTGCCGCTCTCGGTTTTCAGCGGGTGGTTCTCCGGATCGCGGCGGAAATCGGCAAAACGAACAAACTTCGCGTTCTGTTCGCTCTCCGGCATTTCGACGATCTGGTTCGCCTCCCAGAACTCAGTAAATGGCGGGAGCGTCACGCCCTGCGCCGCGCCGCGCTGTCCGGCAATCTGGTAGAAGGTTTCCAGCCATTCGAGATCGGTTTTTCCTTCGGTAAAACGCGCGCGACCGCCCGCTTCCCACCGCTCGCTCAGTTCAGCAAACACGTCGAAATCATCACGCGCCTCATCGCGCGGGGCCACCACGCGCTTCATCGGGACCATATGCTGGTTGCTGTAGTCGCCGGTCATGGTGAGATCGTTACGCTCAAACGAGGTGGTCGCCGGGAGCACGATATCAGCGTGTTTCGCCGAGGCGGTCCAGAAGCACTCTGAAATCACCACCAGCTCCGGCTTCTGCCAGGCGCGGATCAGGCGGTTGGTATCCTGATGGTGCGTGAAGTTTGACCCGCCCGCCCACCAGACAAATTTAATATCCGGGAAGTGGCGGTCCAGACCATTGTGCTGATAGAACCCGCCCGGATTTTCCAGGGCTTCAACAATACGCGCCACCGGGATTTTATCCACCGCATCCACGCCGCCCTGCACCGAGCCCTGCAAAGACGCCAGCACCGCCGCTTTACGCGTGGGGTTACCGCCATTGGCAAAATGATAGGAGAGACCAAAACCGCCGCCCGGCGTACCGATCTGCCCAAGCATCGCGGCAAGGGTCACCAGCATCCAGTGTTTCTGCTCGCCAAACTGCTGGCGCTGCATCCCCCAGCCGGACATCAACATCGTGGTGTTTTTATGGAATAACGCCGCCAGTTCGCGGAGTTTATCCGCAGAAACACCGCAAATGTCAGCCGCCCACTCTGCCGTTTTGGCCACGCCATCCGTTTTACCCGTCAGATAGTCGGCGAATTTATCGAAGCCGGTGGTACAGCGCGTCAGGAATTCGACATCGTGCCAGCCGTTTTCCACCAGGGTATGGGCGATACCCAGCATCATTGCCACGTCGGTGCCCATATGTGGGGCAATCCACTCGGCGCTGTCGCCGAAGAAATCCAGGGTTTCAGAGCGCATCGGGTCAATGCAGATGATGCGCTTGCCGCTTTTGCGCAGCGCGTCGAAATAGCCAATGCCCTGCTCGTCGCTGGCATTCCAGGCAATTTTCAGCGTGTTAAGAGGGTTAGCGCTCCACAGCACCACCACGTCGGTATGTTCCAGCACCAGCGGCCAGCTGGTCTGCTGCTGGTACACCTCGTTCCCGCCCACGACGTACGGCATGATCGCCTGCGCTGCACCGGTGGAGTAATCCCCCAGATGACCGGTATAGCCGCCCGCCAGGCTCATATAGCGCTGCAGCAGCGTCGATGCCTTGTGCAGCACCCCGTTAGAGCGCCAGCCGTAGGACCCGGCGAAAATGGACGACGGACCGTAACTGTCGCGAATGCGCTTGTGCTGGGTGTGGATCAGCGCCAGCGCGTCATCCCAGCTCACGCGAACAAACTCATCCTGACCGCGAATGCCCTGCGGCTTGTCAGGTGAGGCGAGAAAACCTTTACGCACCATCGGCCAGCGCACGCGTGTTTTGCTGTGCACCTGATCGCGAACGACGGTCTGTAAAGAGTTGGGATGTTGTGTTGGCAATGCTCCGCGAGACGACAGAACATTTTCGCCATCGGTTTCGACCAGCATTGGCCCCCAGTGGGCGGCGGTCAGAATGGTTTTCGTTGAGGTGCTCAAGCGTGCGCTCCTGGTTGCGTGCAGGTTTTACGGCCTTCTTGCTGAGACCGTTTATGGTTTGTCACAAATTTCAGAGTTATACCCGGAATTTTCTCCGTATCTGGACGTCATAATCAACTGCCACGTTCGCCGTGGCAAAGAATAAAAAGGATTAAGGAAAGAAGATGAAAAAACGCGTACTCGTTATTGCCGCTCTGGTGAGCGGTGCACTGGCTGTTTCTGGCTGCACAACCAACCCTTACACCGGTGAGCGCGAAGCGGGTAAATCCGGCATTGGCGCGGGTATCGGCTCGCTGGTCGGCGCAGGCGTTGGGGCGCTCTCCTCCTCCAAGAAAGACCGCGGCAAAGGCGCGCTGATTGGCGCAGCGGCGGGCGCGGCCCTGGGCGGCGGCGTCGGTTATTACATGGACGTGCAGGAAGCAAAACTGCGCGACAAAATGAAGGGAACCGGCGTGAGCGTGACGCGCAGCGGCGATAACATCATCCTGAACATGCCGAACAACGTCACCTTCGACAGCAGCAGCGCAACGCTGAAACCCGCGGGTGCGAACACCCTTACCGGCGTGGCGATGGTGCTGAAAGAGTACAACAAGACCGCCGTGAACGTGATTGGCTACACCGACAGCACCGGCAGCCAGGATCTGAACATGCGTCTGTCCCAGCAGCGCGCCGATTCCGTGGCCAGCTCGCTGATTACCCAGGGCGTTGAAGCAAACCGCATCCGCACCAGCGGCATGGGCCCTGCCAACCCTATCGCCAGCAACAGCACGGCGGAAGGCAAAGCGCAGAACCGCCGCGTAGAGATTACGTTAAGCCCAATTCAGTAGGTAATAGCAAAACGGCAACCCCGTTGCCGTTTTTAGTGTTTGCGCCCTCTCCCGTGGGAGATGGTTGGGGTGAGGGCATCAGGCCGCAACCTCCGGTAAGCGCAGCGCCACCGGGCAAATTACTTGATTCGTCCGATTTTCCCGCTAAGGTATTCTCACTAAATTCAGGGAAATCAGCGATGAGCAAACCAGCCCGGGCCACCATCAGCGACGTGGCGAAAGCCGCCAAAACCGGCAAAACCAGCATTTCGCGCTACCTTAACGGCGAGAAACACCTGCTATCCGATGCGTTGCTGGCGCGTATTGAACAGGCTATTGCCGATCTCGACTACCGTCCCAGCCTCATGGCGCGCGGGCTCAAACGCGGCCGCACCCGCCTTATCGGGCTGATCATCGCCGATATCACCAACCCCTACTCCGTGAACGTGCTCAGCGGTATCGAAGCCGCCTGTCGCGAGAAGGGTTTCACGCCGCTGGTCTGTAATACCAACAACGAAGTCGACCAGGAGCTGCATTATCTCGACCTGCTGCGCAGCTATCAGGTGGAAGGGATTGTGGTCAACGCGGTAGGCATGCGTGAAGAAGGCTTAAATCGCCTGCAGCAATCCTCCCTGCCAATGGTCCTCATCGACCGTAAAATCCCGGAATTTGCCTGCGACGTGGTCGGGCTGGATAACATCCAGGCCGCCACGACCGCCACCGAACATCTGATTGAACAGGGCTTCGAGGCCATTCTGTTTCTGAGTGAACCGCTGGGGATGGTCAACACCCGACGTGAACGCCTGAGCGCATTTCGCGCCACGCTGGAGCGTTATCCCGGCGTGATCGCCGAAAATGCCGAAACGCCGCTTCACGAAGCCGGGCAGCTCGACAACACCCTGCGTCAGTTCCATACGCGCCATCGTGGGATGCGCAAAGCGGTTATCTCCGCCAACGGGGCGCTGACGCTGCAGGTCGCCCGCTCGCTCAAGCGCATTGGCCTGCACTGGGGCAGCGATATCGGTCTGCTGGGGTTTGATGAACTGGAGTGGGCGGAGCTGGCTGGCGTCGGCATTACTACCCTCAAACAGCCTACCTGGCAGATTGGCTATGCTGCTGTTGAACAAGTCGTTCGTCGTATTGAAGGCACCAGCGATGCCGTTCGCGAGCAGGTCTTCTCCGGCGAGCTGATCGTTCGTGGCTCCACCGCGCGTTAAATTTCCCTTGTGATAGCGATCATAAATTCAACATCCTGACCTTTTCTTTGGAACCGGTTCCATCTAGCGTAATAGTATTGATATGTTGCGATGGAGTCCGAAGATGGGCAGGAAAATTATGGTGGTCACCGCCGCGTACGGTGCGGAACAGGTGCGACAGGCGGGCGGTCAACGGGCGATGCTCCCCGTTATTGCTGGCGCGGGGGCAGACGGCGTGGAGATCCGCCGGGAACTGTTCAACAGCGAAGAGCTGTTGGCGCTGCCCGCGCTGGGCGAATCCATTGAGCTGCTGGGTCTGCTGGCGTGCTACTCCGCACCCGCCGCCCTGTTTATGCCCGACGGCACCCTCAACCCGGACCTGCCCCGCTATCTTTCTGAAGCCAACACTCTGAACGCACTTTGGCTGAAGGTTTCCCTGGGCCATTTCAGCGACACGCAACCGCTCGACGCCCTGCGTACGCTGCTGAATACCAGCGGCATGGCGCTGGTCGTGGAGAACGATCAGACCGACTGCGGACAGCTCGCGCCCATGCAGCGCTTCCAGGCCGCCTGTCGGGAAATGGCGCTCCCCGTCACGCTGACCTTCGATATGGGGAACTGGCTGTGGGTGGGCGACTCCCCTGAAGAGGCCGCGCGTCATCTGGCCCCTGCGGTGAGCTATATCCACGTGAAAGCCGCCGTGCCGCATAAAGATAACTTCCGCGCCGTCGCACCGGACCGCGCTGATGCGCGCTGGCTGGATCTGCTCGGCCAGCTGCCTGCCGATGCCCCGCGCGGTATCGAATTCCCGCTGGAAGGGGCGGATTTAACCGCCGTTACCCGCCATTACGTCAACCTGCTGCGCGAGGAGTAAACCATGCACAAGACGCTGGATGTCATCACGATCGGCGAGGCCATGGCCATGTTTGTCGCCACCGAAACGGGCGAGCTGAGTGCGGTGGAGCACTTTATCAAACGCGTCGCAGGCGCAGAGCTGAACGTCGCGACCGGCCTGGCGCGTCTCGGCCTGAACGTGGGCTGGGTCAGCCGCGTGGGGGATGACAGCTTTGGCCATTTCGTTCTCGATTCGCTGAAAAAAGAGGGGATTGATGCTGCAGGGGTCACCCTCGACGGACGCTTCCCTACCGGCTTTCAGCTTAAATCCAAGGTCGAAAATGGAACCGATCCCATCGTGGAGTATTTCCGCAAAGGCTCGGCTGCAAGCCACCTTTCTGTCGCGGATTACCACGCCGATTACTTTGCCTCCGCACGTCATCTGCACCTGAGCGGCGTAGCCGCGGCACTCTCTGCCAGCTCGTATGAGCTGCTGGATCATGCCGCGACCACCATGAAAGCTCAGGGGAAAACCCTATCGTTCGACCCCAACCTGCGTCCGGTGCTGTGGAAAAGCGAAGCGGAAATGGTGGAGAAACTGAACCGTCTGGCGTTCCGGGCGGACTGGGTTCTGCCAGGCCTGAAAGAAGGGATGATTCTGACCGGCGAAAGCACGCCGGAAGGCATCGCCGACTTCTACCTGAATAAAGGGGTAAAAGCGGTGGTGCTGAAGACCGGTGCCGATGGCGCGTGGTTTAAAACGGCCAACGGCGAGCAGGGCGCGGTCGCGGCAGTGAAGGTCGAGAACGTCGTCGACACCGTCGGCGCAGGTGACGGCTTTGCCGTGGGCGTGATTAGCGCCCTGCTGGAAGGTAAAACGCTGCCGCAGGCCGTCGCGCGAGGCAACAAGATTGGCTCGCTGGCCATTCAGGTGCAGGGCGACAGCGAAGGATTACCAACGCGAGCACAGCTCGGCGTTTAAATTCCCTCTCCCTGTGGGAGAGGGCCAGGGTGAGGCAGCAAGCCGCACCAGATAATTAAGCCACCGTGTACCCTACAGACAACGGCGGTAACAACCTCAACAACAGAGGCAAGCCTATGAACAGTTCGACCAATGCAGTAAAACGCTGGTGGTACATCATGCCAATCGTGTTTATCACGTACAGCCTGGCGTACCTTGACCGAGCCAACTTCAGCTTCGCGTCCGCCGCGGGGATCACCGAGGACCTCGGGATCACCAAAGGGATCTCCTCCCTGCTGGGTGCCCTTTTCTTCCTGGGCTACTTCTTCTTCCAGATCCCCGGCGCGATCTATGCGGAACGCCGCAGCGTGCGTAAGCTGATCTTCATCTGTCTGATCCTGTGGGGCGCCTGCGCGTCGCTGACCGGCATGGTGAACAATATTCCTGCCCTGGCCGCCATTCGCTTTATCCTCGGCGTCGTTGAGGCGGCGGTTATGCCCGCGATGCTGATCTACATCAGCAACTGGTTTACCAAATCTGAGCGCTCGCGCGCGAATACCTTCCTGATCCTCGGTAACCCGGTCACGGTACTGTGGATGTCGGTGGTGTCCGGCTACCTGATCCAGTCCTTCGGCTGGCGCGAGATGTTTATCATTGAAGGGGTACCGGCAATTATCTGGGCCTTCTGCTGGTGGGTACTGGTGAAAGATAAACCAGCCCAGGCGAAATGGCTTTCCGAAGACGAAAAAGCGGCGCTGCAGGCGCAGCTGGACAAAGAACAGCAAGGCCTGAAGGCGGTGCGTAACTATGGTGAAGCCTTCCGCTCGCGTAACGTGATCCTGCTCTGCGCGCAGTACTTTACCTGGAGCATTGGCGTGTACGGCTTTGTGCTGTGGCTGCCGTCCATTATCCGCAGCGGCGGTGAAAACCTCGGCATGGTCGAAGTAGGCTGGCTGTCATCCGTACCGTATCTGGCGGCAACCATCGCGATGATTATCGTTTCCTGGGCGTCGGACAAGCTGCAGAACCGCAAGCTGTTTGTCTGGCCGCTGCTGCTGATTGCCGCCTTCGCCTTTATTGGCTCCTGGGCCGTGGGCGTAAACCACTTCTGGATCTCTTATACGCTGCTGGTGGTTGCCGGTGCGGCCATGTACGCCCCTTACGGACCGTTCTTTGCCATCATCCCCGAGATGCTGCCGCGTAACGTGGCGGGTGGCGCGATGGCGCTGATTAACAGCATGGGTGCGCTGGGTTCGTTCTGCGGCTCCTGGTTCGTCGGTTACCTGAACGGTGCCACCGGCAGCCCATCCGCATCGTACATCTTTATGGGGGTGGCGCTTTTCGCCTCGGTATGGCTTACTCTGATTGTTAAGCCTGCTAATAATCAACAACACCCTGTCGGCGCTCGCCACGCCTGAATCCTTAAAAAAATCAACGGAGATTAGCATGAAGCCGTCCGTCATTTTGTATAAAACCCTGCCGGAAGATCTGCAGAAACGCCTTGAAGAGCACTTCACCGTCACGCAGGTGAAGAACCTGCGCCCGGAAACCGTGGCACAGCACGCCGACGCGTTCGCGAGCGCGGAAGGCCTGCTGGGTTCAAGCGAAAAAGTGGATGTCGCCCTGCTGGAGAAAATGCCGAAGCTGCGTGCTACCTCAACCGTTTCCGTGGGTTACGACAACTTCGACGTGGATGCGCTTAACGCCCGCAAAATCCTGCTGATGCATACCCCGCATGCTCTGACGGAAACCGTTGCCGATACGCTGATGGCGCTCATGCTCACCACGGCCCGTCGCGTGGTGGAAGTGGCTGAGCGCGTCAAAGCGGGCGAATGGACAAAAAGCATTGGTCCGGACTGGTTCGGCGTGGATGTTCACGGCAAAACGCTGGGCATTGTCGGTATGGGGCGTATCGGGCTGGCGCTGGCGCAGCGCGCCCATTTTGGTTTTAACATGCCGATTCTGTATAACGCGCGTCGCCATCACAGTGAAGCCGAAGAACGCTTCAACGCCCGTTACTGCGAGCTGGATGCCCTGCTGCAGGAAGCCGATTTTGTCTGCCTGGTGCTGCCGCTGACGGATGAAACCCGTCATCTGATTGGTAAAGAGGCGTTTGAAAAAATGAAGGCATCTGCCATTTTCATCAACGCGGGTCGTGGCCCGGTGGTGGATGAGAAGGCGCTGATTGAGGCTCTGAAAAACGGTGAGATCCATGCAGCAGGTCTGGACGTGTTTGAGCAGGAGCCGCTGCCGGTGGACTCCCCGCTGCTGACAATGCCTAACGTGGTTGCCCTGCCCCACATCGGCTCAGCCACCCATGAGACGCGCTACAACATGGCGGCCACCGCGGTCGATAACCTTATTGCCGCCCTTAGCGGAAAGGTGGAGAGAAACTGCGTGAACCCGCAGGTGCAACGATAGAAACGAAAAAACCCGCCAGAAGGCGGGTTTTTGAATTCTTTGCTACTGGGTTGGAAGCTTACAGGCTTACAACGTTACCAGCTGCTGGGCCTTTAGCGCCGCTTTCGATGGTGAAGGAAACTTTCTGACCTTCGTCCAGAGATTTGTAGCCATCGTTCTGGATAGCAGAGAAGTGTACGAACACGTCTTTAGAGCCATCGTCAGGAGTGATGAAGCCGAAACCTTTATCAGCGTTGAACCATTTTACCAGACCAGTCATTTTAGCAGACATAGAAATTACCTTATTAACAAATATATTGTGCCTTCCGGCTTGATGGATTGCGTTACAGATTTTTAAGCGATGAAGGAAGGGTCACTACGAAGGGTATCTATGGATAACAATCTGGACTGCTTTACTAAACTGCTTTAGGTCTGTGTAACAAACCGACGGGAATAGTTATACCGATGTGGTAGAGGAATGACAAGCGTTATTTTCGCAACGCATAAAAAAACCCCGCCAGAAGCGGGGTTTTTTCGGTTTATTCTGTGGCAGCGACTGCGGCACTCCAGGCCTGGCTGAAGGCCTGATGCTGGGAGGCCAGCGGCCCAATCAGCGTATTGTACTGGCTTGCCTGCTGGGAGGTCGGGAACTGAATACCGTTGGCAACAAAGCTTACCTGCGTATTCTGCTGGGCAATAAAGTCACCCACCTGGACCAGCTGCTGCGTGAAGATTTGCGCGGCCGGAATCAACGGTTGCAGTGCTTCTGACGGTTTGGTCACCACTTTCTCATACACTTTGTCGAAGACCGGTTTGAGATCGTCGCCCTGCTTCAGCGCAGAACGTGACGCGTCAGCCTGCATTTTCGCATTCTGCAGCTGCTGGCTCAGCACGCCAAGCGCACCGTTGGACTGACGCAATGGTTCACGCTGCGTCATGTAATCCTGTGGAACGCGGATGGCGTTCACGCTATCCACTACCGGGCGGATACCGGAGTCCATCGCCTGGCTCACCTGCTGTGAATAACCATAAAGAATGGCGTAATCGGACACAAAGGGGCCAAACTGTTTTTTCTGATCCGCAGTCAGCGTTGGCAACCGCTCGCCGCTGCGCATCACTGTATTCTGCAGAAAATCGATAAACGCTTTGCGCTGATCGCCTTCTTTATCAAAACACCCACTCAGGCTAACAACCATCAACAACGCCGCAATAGGCGCAAACCAGCGAGAGCAGGACTTTCCTGTCGCCATTTTATTACTCCTTTCACCCAAAAAAGCGCACACCGGCACACGCGTGCCCGACGCTGACAAGGATAGTCCAGGTCAGCCTTGCAAGATACTCTTTTCATGCAAAACGGCTATTGCCGATTTATTTCTTACCATTTACAAAAAAATACCTGGCGAAGCCGACATATGACTAATCAGGGAATTAGCATAACTCTCCATATTGCTGAATCGGATACAGCGATCGTTACCGCACGATTAATCACACCCGTGACGATCCTGGGTTGGTATTAGGGACTATTCTTAACTGGCTCTCTGATGTTCTTGATCACGATGTGAGATTTAAGAGGAGTCCTCAATGGAATATAAAGATCCTGAGTTTGAGCTGCTGAGCAGCCTGGAACAGATCATTTTTAAAGATGTACCGCAGACGATTACCCTGCAACAAAAATCCAATCCCTTTACAGAATATGAGCAATTGCGCAAAGGGACAGGACTGAAAACCGAAGAATTCGCCAGAGCGATGGGTGTCAGCGTGGCTATGGTGCAGGAGTGGGAGTCAAAACGTGAGAAACCCACCCCAACCGAGTTACGGCTGATGCGCCTGATTCAGGCCAACCCTGCACTCAGCAAGCAGATCGCGTAGTGAAGATTGAATGCCCCCGCCTTTGCGGGGGCTTGTGTTTTACAGGCTATCACAACGCCAACCTGCCTCTTCCCACACCAGCTCATGCGTTAACGTTAAGCCGCTTAAAAACGCCTCATCGTGTGATACCACCAGCAGTGCCCCAGGGAAACCGGCCAGCGCCGCTTCAATGGCCTGGACTGAAGCCAGATCCAGATGGTTGGTCGGTTCATCCAGCAGCAGAAGCTGCGTGGCCTCCGCGCGCCACAGCACGCAGGCCAGGGCAGCCTTAAGACGCTCACCGCCGCTGAGCGCCGCCAATGGGAGCATCACTTTGTCAGCCCCCAGTTGAAGCTGCGCTAAACGGGTTCGCAATACCCCCTCTTCCAGAGGGGTATGACTCAAATTGAGATGCGTCATGACCGATTGCGAGAGATCGAGACGGGAGAGATGCTGGTCGAGATAAGCGCAGCTGACGGACACTTTATAGCTACCCGAACGGGGGGCAACCTCGCCGAGGAGGGTTTTTAACAGCGTCGACTTCCCGCAGCCGTTCGGTCCCTTTAACGCCACGCGCATCGGTCCGTCCATCCGCCAGGTAAGCGGATGAACAGGTACATGCTGCAGCACCAGATCCTCCAGCACCAGCACCTGCTTCCCCTCCGGGATCTGACTCCCCGGTAAAGTGAACATCACCGGATTATCGTCTTCAACGCGTTCACGCGCCTTGTTTACCGCGGCGTTCAGCGCTTCGTTTTGCTCGCTGTGCTGTTTTTTCCAGGTGCCGATACGTTCCTTTGCCGCGCCTTTATATTTGACCCGCTCGAACGATGCGATATTCAGGGTATCGACGGTGCGTAACGTCTTTGCCGACCGCCGCTGGCTGTCATCATGCTCTTTTTGCATGCGCGCGCGGGTGCGTTTGCGCTCGGTTGCCGCATGTTCCAGCGCCGCGCGGGCAGCCTGCTGTTCGGCATCGCGCTGGGCTTGATAATCCGCATAATTTCCGCCGTAGCTGCGCAGACCCGAGGCGCTCAGCTCAAGAATACGCGGCACCTGCTCCAGAAGTTCGCGGTCATGCGAGGCCACCAGCACGCCGCCCTGATACCGACTCAACTGGTCGTAGAACCACGCCCGGCCTTGTCGATCCAGATGGTTAGTCGGTTCGTCCAGCAGAAGAAAGTCCGCGCCCGCCGTAAACGCCCCGCACAGCAGGGCGCGGATGCGCTCGCCGCCGCTGAGTTCTATGGCGGGCTTATCAGGCTCAAACGGTGGGAGCGTCGCATTGATAAACGCTTCGCTCAGACGTTCGGCGATATCCCAGTAGCCGTCGAGCAACGCCAGATCGTCAGGCTGATAATCACCACTGTCAATGCGCTTACGCGCCGCAAAAATCGCGTCATACCCGAGAAGTTCAGCCAGCGTCGTCTGCGAAGAAATAACATGCTGCTGCGCCACCCAGGCATGCGAGCCAAAGCGTTCAATATGACCGGTAGCCGGTTCGTCCAGCCCCGCCAGCAGACGCAGCAGACGCGTTTTTCCGCTGCCGTTGCGGCCAACCAGCGCGCACAGGGAGGGTTCCAGCGTGAGATTCAGCGGACCAAAAAGGGTATCGCCCGTCGGAAACTGACAGGTGACCTGATGCAAAATAAAAGAAGGGGACTGCGCAAAATGAGCCATAAGCACTCCTGAATGAAATCAAAACATCCCCTGCCGACGCGGTGGCGTTTTAGCAAGGATCGAAATTCATCAGTCGTGTTTGTTCATTTTTGGGGGGCACTCCAGCGCGAGAAAGTTAACGGGGATAAGGATAGCGGTAATGGGTTGACCATTTCAAGGTTAAATTTTCAGCAACACACTATAAAAAAACCCGCCGAAGCGGGTTTTTAGCATTTGTCACAACGAGCGCATTACTGCAACAGCGAAATATCCGCCACGCGCAGGAACAGCTCACGCAGTTTCTCGAGCATAGAGAGACGGTTAATACGCAGCTCTTTATCTTCTACGTTTACCATCACTTTCTCGAAGAAGGCGTCGATGACGTCACGCAGCTCGGCCAGCTCCACCAGCGCTTCCTGGTAGCGACCTTCCGCGAAGACCGGCTCGAGCTTGTCGCGCAGCACCACAACCTGCATCGCCAGGGCAATCTCTTCCGGCTCTTTCAGCGTCGCGGCGTTTACGCGCTCGTTCAGCGTTTCGTCGGATTTCGCGAGGATGTTGGAGACACGCTTGTTGGCCGCCGCCAGAGCAGATGCTGCTTCCAGCGTACGGAAGTGGGAAACCGCCTTCATACGCGCATCGAAATCAGCCGGACGGGTCGGACGACGCGCCAGCACCGCCTGAATGGTGTCGACGGTGTAACCTTCATCCTGATACCAGGCGCGGAAACGACCGAGCATAAAGTCGATCACGTCATCCACAACGTTGGCGTTGGTCAGCTTATCGCCGTACAGACGCACCGCTTCTTCGGTCAGGGTCTGCAGATCCAGGTTCAGGTTCTTCTCAACGATGATACGCAGCACGCCCAGCGCAGCACGACGAAGCGCAAACGGGTCTTTGTCGCCTTTCGGATGTTGACCGATACCGAAGATACCCGCCAGGGTGTCCATCTTATCGGCAATTGCGACAGCACAAGCTACCGGGTTAGACGGCAGTTCGTCACCCGCAAAGCGCGGCTGATACTGCTCGTTCAGGGCCACGGCCACGTCTTCCGCTTCGCCATCGTGACGCGCGTAGTGCATGCCCATCACGCCCTGGGTGTCGGTAAATTCGAACACCATGTTGGTCATCAGGTCGCATTTAGACAGCAGGCCAGCACGCGTTGCGTGATTAACGTCCGCACCGATTTCACGGGCAATCCAGCCGGACAGCTCCGCGATACGGTCGGTCTTGTCGCGCAGCGTACCCAGCTGCTGCTGGAACAGTACAGTCTGCAGGCGTGGAAGATGATCTTCCAGACGCTTTTTACGGTCGGTGTTGAAGAAGAACTCGGCATCCGCCAGACGTGGGCGCACGACCTTCTCGTTACCGGAGATAATCTGGCTCGGATCTTTCGATTCGATGTTCGCCACGAAAATGAAGTTTGGCAGCAGCTTGCCGTCGTTGGCATAGACCGGGAAGTACTTCTGGTCACCCTTCATGGTGTACACCAGCGCTTCAGCCGGAACGGCCAGGAATTTCTCTTCGAACTTCGCGGTCAGCACAACCGGCCATTCCACCAGCGAGGTCACTTCTTCCAGCAGGCTGTCGCTCAGATCGGCTTTACCGCCAATCTTACGCGCCGCGTCTTCCGCGTCCGCTTTGATTTTGGCTTTACGCTGTTCGTAGTCAGCAATGACCTTGCCGCGCTCCAGCAGGATCTGCGGATACTGGTCGGCATTGTCGATGGTGAACTCAGGCTCGCCCATAAAGCGGTGGCCGCGAATCACGCGATCGGACGCCACGCCCAAAATGGTCGCCGGAATAACGGTGTCGCCCAGCAGCAGGGTCACGGTGTGAACCGGACGCACGAAGTGCACGTCAGACGCGCCCCAGCGCATCAGCTTAGGAATGGGCAGCTTCGCCAGAGACGTGGCAATCATATCCGGCAGCAGCGCTTCCGCGCTTTCGCCTTTCACGTGCGCACGATACAGCAGCCATTCACCTTTATCGGTGGTCAGACGCTCGGCCTGATCGACGGTGATGCCGCAGCCACGCGCCCAGCCTTCCGCCGCTTTGCTCGGCTTGCCTTCCGCGTCAAACGCCTGGGCAATCGCCGGGCCACGTTTTTCGACTTCGCGATCCGGCTGAGACGCCGCCAGGTTTGCCACTTTCAGCGCCAGACGACGCGGAGCAGCAAACCACTCAATTTTACCGTGCGCCAGGCCAGCGTTATCCAGCTCGGCAGTCACGTTCGCAGCAAAAGATTCAGCCAGGCTGCGCAGGGCTTTTGGTGGCAGCTCTTCGGTGCCAATTTCCACCAGGAAAGTTTTCTCAGACATGGCCGCCTCTTATTTGTTTCGGTTGCACATCGGGAAGCCAAGGGCTTCACGGGACGCATAGTAAGCTTCTGCAACGGCTTTGGTCAGGGTGCGAATACGCAGAATGTAGCGCTGACGTTCAGTCACGGAGATCGCTTTGCGGGCGTCCAGCAGGTTGAAGCTGTGGGCGGCCTTCAGAATACGCTCGTAGGCAGGCAGCGGCAGCGGAGTCTCCAGCGCCAGCAGCTGCTGCGCTTCTTTCTCATACTGCTCGAAGCAGGTGAACAGGAAGTCCACGTCCGCGTATTCGAAGTTATAGGTGGATTGTTCCACTTCGTTCTGATGGAACACGTCGCCGTAGGTGGTTTTACCCAGCGGGCCGTCGCTCCAGACCAGGTCGTAAACGCTGTCTACGCCCTGAATGTACATCGCCAGACGTTCCAGACCGTAGGTGATCTCACCGGTGATCGGCTTACATTCCAGACCGCCAACCTGCTGGAAGTAAGTGAACTGGGTCACTTCCATGCCGTTCAGCCACACTTCCCAACCCAGACCCCAGGCACCCAGCGTTGGGTTTTCCCAGTTATCTTCCACGAAACGGATGTCGTGAATGGTAGGATCCATACCCAGCTCTTTCAGCGACCCGAGGTACAGTTCCTGAATGTTGTCGGGTGATGGCTTAATCACCACCTGGAACTGATAGTAATGCTGCAGACGGTTCGGGTTCTCACCGTAACGACCATCGGTCGGACGACGGGAAGGCTGCACATACGCGGTCGCCATTGGCTCTGGCCCCAACGCGCGCAGGCTGGTCATCGGGTGTGAAGTGCCGGCGCCGACTTCCATGTCCAAAGGTTGAACAATGGTACAGCCCTGACGAGCCCAGTAATCCTGTAAGGTCAGGATCAGGCCCTGGAAGGTCTTGGTATCAAACTTTTGCATAGTATTTCGTGCTGGATACGTGTGGTTTTAAATGGAAGGGACCAGTATACCCGCTGGCTGCAAGATATACAGTACGAAACGGGGTTGTTTAGGGAAAATTGGGAAATAAGCTTTCACGCCAGGGCGCTGACGGCGTCTGGCTGTTGATTATGCGAGCAGGCTAGCGCATGGAGAGGTGTAAAAACTGGCCGTCCGCATCAAACGAGCAGACAAAGCCTTCTTTACGCGCCGTATAGCCCTTGAGCTCATAGCTGCCCTGAAAGCGCTCAAACCCGGTGACGTTGATTTTCTGCACGTCCGAGTTATAGCGGCGTGCGGCCTGGTCCTTGCAGAGTGACTCCATATTCAGTGAACGTTCCGGGCTCATTTTGCCCTGCTGGGCTTTTTGCACTGGTGCTTCTTGTGGCGCACTGCATCCTGCCAGCATGAAAAGCAGAATGAGTGATGCCACACGCTTCATCATCATTTTTATTACCGTCCTGGTCAGTGGCTGTTATTTTTAGTATCAACACGTTTATAGATTATGGTCAGCCATTCTGCGAATCTCGTGGTCTCCCGGCAAGCCTGCGAATAAAACTCAGAATTTTCCAAACGAAGACTTTTGGACAATGGGAGTCACACTCACTTTACAGGGAATACGAGGAACTGATGCCGTCAAAAATTAACTGGATTGATAACCTGCGAGGAATAGCGTGTCTGATGGTGGTCATGATCCACACGACGACCTGGTACGTCACGAACGCCCACAGCATCAGCCCCGTTAACTGGGATATCGCCAATATTCTCAACTCTGCGTCGCGCGTCAGCGTGCCGCTGTTCTTCATGATTTCCGGCTTTCTCTTTTTTGGCGAACGCAGCGCGCAGCCGCGGCACTTCATCCGCATCGCGGCCTGCCTGGGGTTCTACAGCGCCGTTGCCCTGCTCTATATCACCCTGTTCACCTCCATTAACGCCGGGTTATCCCTCAAATATTTGCTGCAAAAACCGGTGTTCTACCACCTGTGGTTCTTCTTCGCCATTATCGTGATCTATCTGGTCTCTCCGCTCATTCAGGTGAAAAACGTCAGCGGGAAAATGCTTCTGGCCCTGATGGTGGTGATTGGCATTGTCGCCAACCCGAATACGGTCTCGCAGAAAATCGACGGATTTGAGTGGCTGCCGGTGAACCTGTATATCAACGGCGATACCTTCTATTACGTGCTTTACGGCATGCTGGGGCGCGCCATCGGGATGATGGACACGCAAAAACGCGGTCTGAACTGGCTCTGCGGGGCACTGTTTATCGCCGGCGTGGCGGTGATTTCACGCGGGACGCTGCATGAGCTTCAATGGCGCGGTAATTTTGCCGATACCTGGTATCTCTACTGCGGGCCGATGGTCTTTATCTGTGCCGTATCGCTGCTCACGCTCGTTAAAAACACCCTGAATGCGCGTCCCCTTCCCGTACTGAGCGTCATTTCACGACACTCTCTCGGGATTTACGGTTTTCACGCGCTGGTGATCCACGCGCTTCGGACAAGAGGGGTTGAACTAAAAACCTGGCCGGTGCTGGATATCATCTGGATTTTTGCTGCGACCCTGGCGATCAGCCTGCTGCTGTCGATGCTGCTGCAAAAAATAGACGTTCGCCGCTTCGTCAGCTAACGCTTCGCTGCCGGGCGCGATGGTACTGGCGCGGGGAGGAAAACCCTGCCGCCAGGGAAGCCTGCTCCACGCCGCGCCCCTGCAATAACCACTGTTCCGCCACCGCCAGACGCAGCTGCTCCAGATAATCGCGGACGCTAATCCCTAAATGTGTCTGGAAAAGCCGGGTGAGATGGCGCGGGCTGACGTGCGCCAGCGCGGCGATATCAGGCAAGTTCCACGTTTTTTGCGGCTCGGCGGTGAGCGCATCCTGCGCCCGATGAATCGCCGGATGAAGATGATTGCGGTAGCGTAGCCACGGGGAGAGCTGGGGATCGTCACCAGAACGGCGGAACCAGACCACCATCTCGCGCGCCACATTCAGCGCCTTTTCGGGGCCGCACAGGCGGTTAATCATATGCAGCGCCAGGTCGATGCCCGACGTGATCCCCGCGCTGGTCCAGATGTTCTCGTCCTGCACAAAGATGCGGTTTTCTTTAATCGTCGCCGTAGGGGCCGCGGTGCGTAAACGGCTAATAACGTCATGGTGGGTTGTGCACTGCCGGTTATTCAGCAGGCCCGATTTCGCCGCCAGCAACGCTCCTGAACAGACGCACATCACGGTGATTTCCTGGCGCTGGATCTGCGGCTGCCGGCGCATCAGCCAGTGCTGAATCTGCTGCGCCTGCGGGGTTGAGAACTGAAAGCGGGAGTCGCTCACCCCCGGCAGGACCAGCAAGCTGCCCGGAGACAGGCTTTCCGGCAACGGCTGGATGCCGCTCATCGTCAGACCTATCGACGTCGGAACCTCCGGCTGCGGGCCAATGTAATGCAGACGAAACGCGTCGCCTGCCAGCACAAAGGTTTCTGCCGGGCCCGTCATATCTAATGACAGCACCCCGGGCAACATCACGAACCAGACGTCGATGGGCATTACAGTGACTCCAGCGTCTCCGCTACCGTTTTAATGTCGGCAAAACGCCCGGACAGTACCGTTTCGGTACGGTGGCGAATGTCCGCTGCGCTAAGGGTAATGCCCTTGTACGTCATGGGGAACGTCAGCGTTGCCTCGCTCACAAAGGTCACAGCATAACCCAGATCGGATGCCACCCGGGCGGTGGTTTCACAGCATTGCTCCGTGCGAATGCCGCAGATAATCACACTATTGATATCACGCTCGCGCAGCCAGCGATCGAGCCCGGTATCCGTGAAGGCATTATGGACGTGTTTCTGGAAAACCACATCCGGCTGATGACGCAAAAAGGCCATCGGTTTGACATAGCCGCTTTCCAGCGTAAATGGGCCGTCTTCATCCACATGAAAAATATCAACGACCGGAATACCGCGCGCCTGGCAGCCTTCAATCAGCCCCAGCATCGCCTGCTGAAAAGCGGGAATGTCATCCTCCTGCCAGTAATTGCGGTGATGGAAGGACTGCTGAGTATCAATGTTGATGAGTGCAATGCGTGACATGATGGTTCTCCTCGCCAGTGGGTGTGACACCATACTGGCAAGGAAAGGAAGGCACGCACAGACCAAAAAAGGACATCCTCGTGCCTCTCCCGGACAAGCGAATTTACGTCATCAGCGGCAGCAGCTGCTGGTAGATTTTGCGGAACACGTCGCGCCTTTCCGCGTACCGCGCATGGCGCGCCGCGTCAGGCAAATGTGCCTGTTCAAGCGTAAGCTGCGGCAGCAGTTGTGAAACCGGTTTTTCCGGGTTCATAGCAATCTGTGCCAGACGCGCGGCGCCGAGCGCGGGGCCTACATCGCCACCGGTGCGGAAATCCAGCTGCAAGCCGCTGATGTCCGACAGCATTTGTCGCCAGTAAGGGCTTCGCGCACCGCCGCCAATCAGGGTGACGCTTGCGGGTTTCAGGCCGCAGTCGTGCACCACATCCATTCCGTCGGCCAGCGCATATCCGACGCCTTCGAGAACCGCACGCGCCAGTTCTGCCGGACCATGCTGATGGGTTAAGCCAAAGAACCCCCCTTTCGCTTCAGGGTTGTTGTGTGGCGTACGTTCGCCGGACAGATACGGTAAAAACCAGACGGTACCGGCATTTTCATCCGCCTGCTGTGCTGCGGCAATCAACGCAGGAACATCGGCCATCCCGGTCAGCTTCGCCGCCCAGTCCAGGCACGACGCTGCACTCAGCATCACCGACATCAAATGCCATTTTCCAGGCAGCGCATGACAGAAACTGTGCACCGCGCTTTCGGGATTGCTGCGATAGCCGTCGCTGACGGCAAAATAGACGCCAGAGGTTCCCAGCGACAGCATCGCCTGCCCTGCCTCAACCATGCCGACGCCCACGGCCCCTGCGGCATTGTCACCGCCCCCGGCAACCACCGGCACGGCAGACATATTCCAGCGTTCCGCAACGTCTGGCAGCAGTGTGCCTGTTACCTCGCTACCTTCGAACAGGGCGGGCATGTGTTCACGGGTCAAATAGCAGGCATCCAGCATCGCCTCGCTCCAGTCGCGTTTCGCCACGTCGAGCCACATCGTGCCGGCGGCATCAGACATGTCGGAGGCAAAATCGCCCGTCATGCGAAAGCGCAGATAGTCTTTCGGCAGCAGGACTTTCGCCACCTGACGGAAAATCTCCGGCTCGTGGCGCTGTACCCACAAAAGTTTTGGTGCGGTGAAGCCCGGCATCATCAGGTTGCCGGTGATCGCGCGGGAAGTGGGTACGCGTTCCTCAAGAAGCGCACACTCTTCTGCACAGCGGCCGTCATTCCAGAGGATCGCAGGACGCAACACGCGATGCTCGCTATCCAGCAAGGTTGCACCGTGCATTTGCCCGGCAATCCCCAGCGCTTTCACGTCACGCAGAGAATGCTGTTCACCTAACGCCTTGATTGCACGATCCGTTGCCTGCCACCACTGCTCCGGGTCCTGTTCCGACCACAGCGGATGCGGACGTGAAACCTGCAGCTTTTCAGTCTGCGTTGCTAACACGTCGCCCTGCTCGCTTAACAGGATGGCTTTCACACCCGATGTGCCCAGATCGATCCCGATATACATATAGTGGATTCCTTAAGTGAAAATGCCCGGTGGCGCTGCGCTTACCGGGCCTACAAGCTGGATGCCGTTATTTATCGAACAGGTAGTGATTGACCAGATTTTCCAGCAGCTCCTGGTGCCCGCTCTGGTGCTGCGGCGCCAGCTGATGGTGTTCAGCGTACTTCGCGATCTCCGCAAGCGATAACTGACCTTTCAAAATTTGCTGGCCCAGCTCACTGTTCCAGCCGCTGTAACGCTTCGCCACGCGTTTATCGAGCTCGCCGTCTTCAATCATACGTGCCGCCACCTTCAGCGCCAGCGCCATGGTGTCCATCGCGCCAATGTGGCCGTAGAACAGATCGTATTTGTCGGTGCTCTGGCGACGCACCTTGGCGTCAAAGTTCAGGCCGCCGGTAGTGAAGCCGCCCGCTTTGATGATTTCGTACATCACCAGCGCATTCTCTTCCACGCTGTTCGGGAACTGGTCGGTATCCCAGCCCAGCTGCGGGTCGCCGCGGTTCGCATCGACCGAGCCGAAGATGCCCAGCGCAATCGCCGACGCGATCTCGTGGTGGAAAGAGTGGCCCGCCAGCGTGGCGTGGTTGGCCTCAATGTTCACTTTAATCTCTTTTTCCAGACCGAACTGCTTCAGGAAGCCATACACCGTCGCCACGTCGTAGTCATACTGGTGCTTCGTCGGCTCCTGCGGCTTCGGCTCAATCAACAGCGTGCCGCGGAAGCCGATTTTGTGCTTGTGGTCGACAACCATCTGCATAAAGCGGCCAATCTGCTCGCGCTCCTGACGCAGGTCGGTGTTGAGCAGGGTTTCATAGCCTTCACGGCCTCCCCACAGGACATAGTTTTCGCCGCCCAGCTGATGCGTGGCATTCATTGCCGTCACCACCTGCGTGGCCGCCCAGCTAAACACTTCCGGATCCGGGTTGGTTGCCGCACCTGCGCCGTAGCGTGGGTTAGTGAAGCAGTTTGCCGTGCCCCACAGCAGCTTCACGCCGCTTTGCTGCTGTTTTGCCGCCAGTACATCCACCATCTGCGCAAAGTTGTTCAGATACTCTTTCAGCGACGCCCCTTCCGGCGACACGTCAACATCATGGAAGCAGTAGTACGGCACGTTCAGCTTGTGGAAGAACTCAAACGCCACATCGGCTTTGCGTTTCGCCAGCTCGATGGCCTCACCCGGCTGCTGCCACGGGCGGTCAAAGGAGCCCACGCCGAACATATCGGCGCCGTTCCAGCAGAAGGTATGCCAGTAACAGGCGGCAAAGCGCAGATGATCTTCCATGCGCTTACCCAGCACCAGCTCATCCGGGTTGTAGTGACGAAATGCTAAAGGATTGGTCGTTTTCGGGCCTTCGTAACGAACACGATCGAGTTGGTCGAAATAAGCTTGCATATTGAGCTCCATAATCAGGGTATGCGGCGAGTCGTTGATACAGGAGTAATAGTGAATAGACATTTTGGGTTGCTCAATTACGTTATTTCACACTGCTATTGAGAGAATGCACAACTGTGCGCTGGCTCGCAAAATAATGCGCAGACGAACTATTTTTCGGCGCGGATTCCAGAATCAAAGGTAATTAAGACGTTACGTATTTTAAAATCCGATCGCGGTCATAAATTCAGAAATAAACCAAATATCATAATGAGAAGATAAAAATCTGTAATTGCCAGCCTGCCTTTCCGCGTTAAAAATTTGCTGCGTCCCAGCAGTGAATGTTTCTTTTATCTCAGCAACACATACCCCTACAAAAAGGCCTAATAATTATGAAGATAAAGAACCTGACCCTAACGCTCTGCACTACGCTCCTCCTTGCAAGCTTTGCAGGGCATGCCAAGGAGGTCGCCATTGGCATGGCGATTGACGACCTGCGTCTGGAGCGCTGGCAAAAAGATCGCGATATTTTTGTGAAAAAAGCGGAATCCCTCGGCGCAAACGTGTTTGTCCAGTCGGCTAACGGCAACGAAGAAACACAAATGTCGCAGATCGAGAATATGATTAACCGCGGCGTCGATGTGCTGGTCATTATCCCCTATAACGGCCAGGTATTAAGTAACGTAGTGAAAGAAGCCAAACAAGAAGGCATAAAAGTGCTGGCCTATGACCGCATGATTAATAATGCGGACATTGATTATTATATTTCGTTCGACAATGAAAAAGTCGGCGAATTACAGGCACAAAGCCTGATCGACAAAGTGCCTCAGGGCAATTATTTCCTGATGGGCGGCTCGCCGGTAGATAACAACGCCAAGCTGTTCCGCGAAGGGCAAATGAAGGTCCTTAAGCCGTACATCGACAACGGGAAAATAAAAGTGGTTGGCGATCAGTGGGCCGACGGATGGTTACCCGAAAACGCCCTGAAGATTATGGAAAACGCGCTGACGGCCAACAACAACAAAATTGACGCGGTTGTGGCCTCCAACGATGCCACCGCAGGCGGTGCGATTCAGGCCCTGAGCGCCCAGGGGCTGGCGGGTAAAGTCGCCATTTCAGGACAAGATGCCGATCTGGCTGGCGTAAAACGTATTATCGCCGGCACCCAAACCATGACGGTCTACAAACCGATTACCGAGTTGGCCAATACGGCGGCGGAAATCGCCGTGGAACTGGGCAACGGTAAGCAACCAAAAGCAGACGCCACGCTGAATAACGGGCTGAAAGACGTTCCGGCTCGCCTGCTCACCCCTATTGAAGTCAATAAAGAGAACATTGACGCCACCGTCATTAAAGACGGTTTCCACAAGAAG
This sequence comes from Enterobacter sp. FB, assembly GCF_000805795.1. Lineage (NCBI taxonomy): Bacteria > Pseudomonadati > Pseudomonadota > Gammaproteobacteria > Enterobacterales > Enterobacteriaceae > Enterobacter > Enterobacter sp. FB. The sequence goes on from NZ_JSZC01000016.1 coordinate 68,192, forward strand.
AGCGAACTGTAATCCGGCGCGGCCCCTGCTCTGCGGGGGCGCATCACGTTGCACTGTTCTTTCCTCGGGTTATGTGGAGCAGTTATGCCTTATTTACTTGAAATGAAAAGCATCACCAAGCGCTTCGGCACGGTGAAAGCCGTCGACAACGTCAGTCTCCGGTTGAATCCCGGCGAAGTGGTTTCGCTGTGTGGCGAGAACGGTTCAGGCAAGTCAACGCTGATGAAAGTGCTGTGTGGGATCTACCCGCACGGCAGCTACGAAGGCGAAATCGTCTTTGCCGGCGAAGTGATCCAGGCAACTCACATTCGCGATACCGAACGCAAAGGTATCGCCATCATCCACCAGGAACTGGCGCTGGTGAAACATCTCACCGTGCTGGAGAACATTTTCCTCGGAGCCGAAATCTCCCGCCACGGCGTGCTGGATTACGACACCATGACGCTCCGTTGTGAAAAGCTGCTGGCGCAGGTGAGCCTCCACATTTCACCGGATACCCGCGTGGGCGACCTGGGCCTGGGGCAACAGCAGCTGGTTGAAATCGCTAAAGCGCTCAATAAGCAGGTCAGGCTGCTGATCCTCGATGAGCCAACGGCCTCACTCACCGAACAGGAAACCGCGGTTCTGCTCAATATCATCCGCGATCTGCAAAACCACGGCATCGCCTGTATCTACATTTCGCACAAGCTTAACGAGGTCAAAGCCATTTCGGACACCATCTGCGTGATCCGCGACGGTCAGCACATCGGCACGCGTGAAGCCGCGGGCATGAGCGAAGATGACATCATCACCATGATGGTGGGGCGCGAGCTGACGGCGCTCTACCCGAATGAGCCTCACACCAAAGGTGATGAAGTGCTGCGCGTGGAAAACCTGACCGCGTGGCACCCCGTTAACCGCCACATCAAGCGCGTCAATAACGTCTCGTTTTCTCTGCACAGCGGCGAAATTCTCGGTATTGCCGGGTTAGTCGGCGCCGGGCGCACGGAGGCCGTACAGTGTCTGTTTGGCGTATGGCCGGGGCGCTGGGAGGGCACGATTTATATCGACGGCCAGCCGGTGAAAATCGACAACTGCCAGCAGGCGATTGCCCACGGCATTGCTATGGTGCCGGAAGACCGCAAAAAAGACGGCATCGTGCCGGTCATGGCAGTGGGGAAAAACATTACGCTTGCGGCACTCGATCGCTTCTCCGGCGCGCTGAGCAGCCTTGACGATGCCGCGGAGCAGCAGTGCATCCTCCAGTCGCTTGCCCGTCTGAAGGTCAAAACCTCCTCACCGGAACTGGCCATTGGCCGCCTGAGCGGCGGCAACCAGCAGAAGGCGATTCTGGCGCGCTGCCTGCTGCTCAATCCACGCATATTAATCCTTGATGAGCCGACGCGCGGGATTGATATCGGCGCCAAATATGAAATCTACAAACTGATTAATCAGCTTGTACAGCAAGGGATTGCCGTCATTGTTATTTCGTCTGAGTTACCCGAAGTGCTCGGCCTGAGCGACCGTGTGCTGGTTATGCACGAGGGAAAACTGAAAGCCAACCTGATTAACCAGAACCTGACGCAGGAGCAGGTGATGGAAGCCGCTTTAAGGAGCGAACGTCATGTCGAAAAGCAATCCGTCTGATATCAAAGTCGCCGTTCCGACGCCCGGTGCGTTCGCAGGGCTAAAAGCGCTGAACCTGCAGGTGTTCGTGATGATCGCGGCCATTATCGTCATCATGCTCTTCTTTACCTGGATGACGGATGGCTCGTACCTGAGCGCGCGTAACGTCTCCAACCTGCTCCGCCAGACCGCTATCACCGGCATTCTGGCCGTGGGCATGGTGTTCGTGATTATCTCCGCGGAAATCGATCTGTCGGTCGGCTCGATGATGGGGCTCCTCGGCGGCGTGGCGGCCATTTTTGACGTCTGGCTCGGCTGGCCGCTGCCGCTGACCGTGGCGGTCACGCTGGTGCTGGGTCTGGTTCTGGGGGCCTGGAACGGCTGGTGGGTAGCCTACCGTAAAGTGCCGTCGTTCATTGTCACCCTGGCGGGGATGCTGGCCTTCCGCGGGATCTTAATCGGCATTACTAACGGCACCACCGTCTCCCCGACCAGCGCGGCCATGTCGCAGATTGGTCAAAGCTATCTCCCGGATGGCGTGGGCTTTACCATCGGCGTGGCGGGGCTGCTGGCGTTTGTCGCGTGGCAGTGGCGTGGACGCATGCGCCGTCAGGCGCTGGGGCTGGCGTCGCCAGCATCAACCTCGGTGATGGGACGTCAGGCGCTGACGGCGGTCATTGTGCTGGGTGCCATCTGGCTTCTGAATGACTATCGCGGTGTCCCGACTCCCGTCCTGCTGCTGGCGCTTTTGCTGCTGGGCGGCATGTTTATGGCCACGCGCACCGCGTTTGGCCGCCGTATTTATGCCATCGGCGGCAACCTTGAGGCTGCCCGTTTGTCGGGGATTAACGTCGAACGCACTAAACTCGCGGTCTTCGCCATTAACGGCCTGATGGTCGCCATCGCCGGGCTGATCCTCAGCTCGCGCCTGGGGGCCGGTTCTCCCTCCGCGGGCAACATCGCCGAGCTGGATGCTATCGCCGCCTGCGTCATCGGTGGCACCAGCCTCGCAGGGGGTATCGGCAGCGTCGCGGGCGCGGTGATGGGGGCATTTATCATGGCGTCGTTGGATAACGGGATGAGTATGATGGACGTCCCGACGTTTTGGCAGTATATCGTCAAGGGAGCCATTCTTTTACTGGCAGTCTGGATGGACTCGGCCACCAAGCGACGGGCCTGATAACGGTATTGTGACTTAATTGGGAAGTGAGCCATGTTTGAAAAGCGTCACCGCATTACGTTGTTATTCAATGCCAACAAAGCCTATGACCGTCAGGTGGTAGAAGGCGTGGGTGAATATTTGCAGGCGTCGCAATCCGAATGGGATATTTTTATTGAAGAAGATTTCCGCACCCGTCTGGAGAACATTAAAGACTGGCTGGGCGATGGCGTCATTGCCGACTATGACGACCCCGTCATTGAACAGCTGCTTATCGACGTCGACGTGCCGATCGTGGGCGTCGGCGGCTCCTACCACTCGCCCGAACACTATCCGCCAGTTCACTATATTGCCACCGATAACCATGCCCTGGTCGAAGCCGCGTTTCTCCATTTAAAAGAGAAAGGCGTCCATCGCTTCGCGTTTTATGGTTTACCCGCCACCAGCGGCAAGCGCTGGGCCGTTGAGCGTGAACACGCATTTTGCCAGCTGGTCGCGCAGGAGAAGTATCGCGGCGTGGTCTATCAGGGGCTGGAAACCGCCCCGGAAAACTGGCAGCACGCGCAGAACCGTCTGGCGGACTGGCTGCAAACGCTGCCGCCGCAAACCGGGATTATTGCCGTAACGGACGCCCGCGCCCGCCACGTGCTGCAGGTCTGCGAACACTTACACATTCCGGTGCCCGAAAAGCTGTGCGTGATTGGTATTGATAACGAAGAGCTTACCCGCTATCTGTCCCGCGTGGCGCTCTCTTCCGTGGCTCAGGGCACGCGTCAAATGGGCTATCAGGCGGCGAAGCTGCTGCACCGCCTGCTGGATAAAGAATCTCTGCCGCTTCAGCGCCTGCTGGTGCCTCCTGTTCGCGTCGTGGAACGCCGCTCGACCGATTATCGCTCCTTAAGCGACCCGGCCGTCATTCAGGCCATGCACTATATTCGCAACCACGCCTGCAAAGGGATTAAGGTCGATCAGGTGCTGGATTCGGTAGGCATTTCGCGTTCGAATCTGGAGAAGCGTTTTAAAGAAGAGGTGGGCGAAACCATTCATGCCGTCATCCATGCTGAAAAGCTGGAGAAAGCACGCAGCCTGCTCGTTTCCACGTCGCTGTCGATCAACGAAATCTCGCAGATGTGCGGTTACCCGTCGCTGCAATATTTCTACTCGGTGTTCCGCAAAGAGTATGACACCACGCCCAAAGAGTACCGGGATCGCCACAGCGAGGTGCTGATATAGAAAAGAAAACGCCTTCCAGTGGAAGGCGTTTTTTTGAGATTACATATGAGCGGCGATTAAGCGCTGGTTATCCTGGTACATGGCGAACAGATAGTTGTTATAGCTCTGTCCCTTCGTCGAATACCCTTTCAGCTTGTGGATCATCGTACTGGCCGTCACTTCCTGGTCCGCTTTACGCAGCTGAGCGCGTGATTTACGGAACGATGAGTAGGCCGGGTGCGTGTTCAGATTCACCACGTAGGCGTTCACGGAATCCTTCACGGATTCAAACTGCGAATAGCCTTTCACCTTGCCAGGCGCATTCGTACAACGACCTTTCACGCATTTCATGCCGAAAAGGTTGTTGTTGTTACGCGCAAGCTTAGACGTTCCCCAGCCGCTTTCGGCTGCAGCCATGGTCGCAACCATGCTGCCCGGGATGATATCCACACGCTCAAGGAGAGCATTCCACGGCACACGACGCGTGTTCCCGTTCCAGCTCAGCTTATAGCGCTTCGTGATATCTTTCAGACGCGCGCGCTCGGATGGCGACCAGCGGCTATCGTACTGTTTGGAAATCAGCCAGTTACGATCCGCAGTAATCGCGGCATTTTGACTCATGATGTAAGGCATTACCGTCCGGAGAAACGCTTTTTTCCTTGGTGTTCCGGAAGGGTATTTTCGCAAATCAGGAAGTGAACTACTCTTTGCACTATTGCGAGAATACTCTTGTTTACTGCTAACCTTACTACTTGTCGTCTTTATTACGTGGGCTTTCTTACTCGTTGTATCCGTGTGCGTCTTCGCAAGCACCCCACCCGAAAATGCCGTGGTGAGTAACATGAGTATCGCAGCCCCATATCGTCGAATGGGAGTCGATATCATTAGGTCTCCTGGTCGGATGTAATCATCCCAACACCTTATTTTTTCACAAATTTGAGAGCGGAATCTCAAATCATATCAAAAATAGACTTCAAGAGCACGTATAGAAATAGTCCAATTCCGAAACTATGTCACCTGAAACTTGCTCATAAAAACATCATTTCTGGAAAAATGTGTGCGTTATCGCAGATAACTGCCTAATTTTGCGCAAGATCACTCATCCTCACGCATCCTCCTGGCAGAAAGCGACAGGGGATGAGTTTTTCCCGCCCGCCTGCTGGCAAACTGGTCAAAAATGCCGCGACAGGAACCTGGAATGAAACGCACCGCAATAGCCTTTCTGATGTTACCCGCACTGGCACATGCCGACTGGTCATCGCCGGGGTTTGACGCATTTCGCGCCGAAGGCACCGGGATTTTCACCAGCCAGGCAAAGCTTGCGAAGGGTACGCGTCCTCTTACGCTCAGTTTTGACAAGACGTGCTGGCAGCCCACAGGCGCGATAAAACTCAATGAGATGCTGTCGCTCAAGCCCTGTGACGGCACACCGCCGCAGTGGCGCCTTTTCCGCGACGGTGAATACCAGATGCGAATCGATACACGCTCCGGCACGCCCACGCTGCTGCTGGCGGTTCAGAGCGCGACAGAACAGCCGGTGGCCAACGTTATCCGCCAGTGTCCGAAGTGGGACGGTAAGCCGCTGACGCTGGACGTCAGCCATACCTTCCCGGAAGGCTCCGTCGTGCGCGATTTCTACAGTAAACAGACGGTGACCGTACAAGGTGGAAAAATCACCCTGCAGCCAGCCGCCAACAGTAACGGCCTGCTGCTGCTTGAGCGCGCCGAAACCGACAGGCCGGCGCCGTTTAGCTGGCAAAACGCCACCGTCTATTTTGTACTGACTGACCGCTATGTGAATGGTGACCCGAGCAACGACAACAGCTACGGCCGCCACAAAGACGGCATGCAGGAGATTGGTACGTTCCACGGCGGGGATCTCAAGGGACTGACCAGCAAGCTCGATTACCTGCAGCAGCTGGGGGTGAATGCGCTCTGGATAAGCTCCCCGCTTGAGCAGATCCACGGCTGGGTAGGCGGCGGCACCAAAGGTGATTTCCCGCATTATGCCTACCACGGCTACTACACCCAGGACTGGACAACGCTCGACGCCAACATGGGCACCGGGGATGACCTGCGTCAGCTTGTTGATGAAGCGCATAAGCGCGGCATTCGCATCCTGTTTGATATCGTCATGAACCACACGGGCTACGCGACGCTTGCGGACATGCAGGCGTATCAGTTTGGCGCCCTATACCTGCAGGGTGATGAGCTGAAAAAGACGCTGGGAGACCACTGGACGGACTGGAAGCCTGGCGCAGGCCAGACCTGGCATAGCTTCAATGACTACATCAACTTCAGCGACAAAGCCGCATGGGAAAAATGGTGGGGTAAAAAGTGGATCCGCACCGACATCGGTGATTACGACAACCCCGGCTTCGACGATTTAACGATGTCGCTGGCGTTTCTGCCCGACCTGAAAACGGAATCCACCGCCCCTTCCGGGCTACCCAATTTCTACCAACACAAACCCAATACCCACGCGAAAGCTATTCCGGGCTATACCCCGCGCGATTACCTGACCCACTGGCTCAGCCAGTGGGTACGTGACTACGGCATCGACGGTTTCCGCGTGGATACCGCGAAGCACGTTGAGCTCGCGGCCTGGCAGCAGCTGAAAGACCAGGCAAGCCAGGCGCTGGCCGCCTGGAAAGGCGCTCACCCGGACAAAAAGCTCGACAACGCACCGTTCTGGATGACCGGCGAATCCTGGGGTCACGGAGTGATGCAGAGCGATTATTACCGCCACGGCTTCGACGCGATGATCAACTTTGATTATCAGGAGCAGGCGGCGAAAGCGGTAAATTGCCTGGCCGATATGGATCTCACCTGGCAGCAGATGGCGGAGAAGCTGCAAAGCTTCAATGTGCTGAGCTACCTCTCATCACACGATACGCGTCTGTTCCGCGAAGGGGGCCAGCGCGCGGCGGAGCTGCTCCTGCTGGCACCGGGCAGCGTGCAAATCTATTACGGGGATGAGTCCGAGCGTCCGTTCGGGCCGACAGGCTCCGACCCGCTGCAGGGCACCCGCTCGGATATGAACTGGCAGGACGTCACGGGCAAGCAGGCCTTAACCGTCGCCCACTGGCAAACGCTGGGTCAGTTCCGCGCCCGCCACCCGGCGATTGGTGAAGGCAAGCAAACCACGCTGTCGCTGAAAGAGGGGTATGGATTCGTACGTGAACATGATGGCGATAAGGTGATGGTCGTCTGGGCGGGGAATCAGTAGATCATACCCCTCACCCTAACCCTCTCCCCATGGGGAGAGGGGAGAAGCTCCAGAACTATTCACTACACAAATCCACTCCCGCCCTATAAAACCACAAATCCGACCACACCACCCGATTTGCACCAACACGGTGCTAGCGTTATGGTTACCCACTTTCAAAATAAGCTCGACAGATCACCTGCTATGACGTTTTCACTTTTCGGCGACAAATTTACCCGCCATTCAGGCATTACTCGCCTGATGGAGGACCTCAACGACGGGCTGCGCACACCGGGCGCAATCATGCTCGGCGGCGGAAACCCGGCTCAAATCCCGGAGATGAATACCTATTTCCAGACCCTGCTCGCTCAGATGCTGGAAAGCGGCAAAGCAACCGATGCGCTTTGCAACTACGACGGCCCGCAGGGGAAAACCGAGCTGCTGGCACTCCTCGCCGAAATGCTGCGTGACGAGCTGGGCTGGGATATCGAACCACAGAATATTGCACTGACAAACGGCAGCCAGAGCGCGTTTTTCTACTTGTTTAACCTGTTCGCAGGACGTCGCGCGGACGGCACCACCAAAAAAGTGCTGTTTCCGCTGGCGCCGGAGTATATCGGCTATGCTGATTCCGGCCTGGAAGAGGATCTGTTCGTCTCTGCGCGCCCGAACATCGAGCTGCTGCCGGAAGGCCAGTTCAAATATCACGTCGATTTTGAACACCTGCATATTGGCGAAGAGACGGGCATGATCTGCGTATCGCGCCCGACTAACCCAACGGGCAACGTGATCACCGATGACGAACTGATGAAGCTGGATGCGCTGGCCAATCAGCACGGTATTCCGCTGGTGATCGATAACGCCTACGGCGTGCCGTTCCCGGGCATCATCTTCAGCGAAGCACGTCCGCTGTGGAACCCGAACATTGTCCTGTGCATGAGCCTCTCTAAGCTGGGTCTGCCGGGCAGCCGCTGCGGCATCATCATCGCCAATGAGAAAATCATCACCGCCATCACCAATATGAACGGCATTATCAGCCTTTCACCGGGCGGCATTGGCCCGGCGATGATGTGCGAGATGATCAAACGCAAGGACCTGCTGCGTCTGTCGAATGACGTGATCAAGCCTTTCTACTACCAGCGCGTTCAGGAGACGATCGCGACACTTCGTCGCTACTTGCCGGAAGAACGCTGCCTGATCCACAAACCGGAAGGGGCCATTTTCCTGTGGCTGTGGTTTAAGGATTTACCTATCTCCACCGAACTGCTTTACCAGCGACTGAAAAAGCGCGGCGTACTGATGGTGCCGGGCGATTATTTCTTCCCGGGTCTGGATAAGCCATGGCCGCATACCCATCAGTGCATGCGCATGAACTACGTCCCCGACCCGGAAAAAATCGAAGCGGGTGTTAAAATTCTCGCCGAAGAGATCGAAAAAGCCTGGCAAGAAGGCAATTGTTAAAAAATAAGGCTCTTCAAATGAAGAGCCTTATTTTTCCGTGATCTGAATCTTATATTAAGGATATATCCTGTAGCGCTTCATTTATCATTCCCATTGAGTTTTCTTAGGAATATTCCTTTAATTTAGGCTCGCTAACTACCCTCTCAATAATTAAGTAAAAATTAAATATGCTAACTTATTGTTATTTTAAATAACCCTCTTCAACGCAGAAAATACCTTCCTGAGTCGCTTTCATGCATATTTAAAAATACTGCATATACTCACTAATACGCCGCTCGGCGTTCTTTTGCGTGGAGTATTCATATGCTACCTAATAATGTTAGTCGCATCAGCGCTATTGCTGTTGCGGTACTGCTCGCGTTCTCTCTTTCTGCCTGTAGTGGAAGCGGTGGCGGATCTCACTCAACGGCCAAAAATAACCCTGCGACGGGAAGCAGCAGCGGCTCAGATGATGGAAGTGGCACAACCGCGAGCAATGGCGGTTCGGGCAGCAACGGATCGGGCACCGGAACGGGTTCAGGTACCGGGACAGGCGCTGGCGGCGGAACGGGTTCTGGTTCAGGGTCGGGCTCAGGCTCAGGCTCAGGAGGCAGTGGAGGAACCACTACCGCAGGCGTAAATACGATACTGGGTGATGCCGGTAAAACCGTGACCAGCGTCGGATCCACTGTGGATAGCCTCGGAAGCCAGCTTCCGACAAATAATCCCGTCACGTCAACCGTCTCAACCACCGTCAGCGGTGTTGGCAGTGCCGTGTCCACCGTGGGGACAGGCGTCACGACTGGCGTTGGCGATCCAAACAACCCGAACGGTGTGGGTACCACGGTTAAAGGCGTGACCTCGTCGGTCACCTCCCTCGGCAATACCGTTTCAACGGTAGGCACGGGCCTGGCGAGTTCCACTTCCGGAACCCCGGTCAGCGGCGTAACCGGCCTGACGGGCAGCGTGGTAAACAGTACCGGGCAACTGGTCAGTAACACCGGCACGGGTCTCACCAACACGGTAAGCAGCCCTGCTGTCACTCAGGTAACAACCGATACCACGACCCTGGCTAACAAGACGCTGGGCGGAGTACAAGGCGTGACGCAAACCGTAGGCACCACAACGGGTCTCGGCACACCGGTTAACGGTCTGCTGACCCAGGTGGGTGGCACCGTCAGCGGCGTGGGGACCAACATTAGCAGCAGCAATAGCGGGCTTAGCGGTGTCGGTCAGGTCGTTCAAAATGTCGGCCAGACGGTCACGGATAGCGGTACGCTAGTGAAACCCACATCAACCACCGGAGGCAGCGGCACAGGATCTCTGACGGCCGATGCCAATGTGACAGCCACAAACAATAGCCTGAGCACAACGGTCAATACCACCCTCAATACGCTGACTGCGGGTGTAACGGCCAATGCAGGCACAACCCAAAACACATCTACGACAAACCCGATTAACGGGCTCAACACGTTAACCTCGAGCCTACTGACGCCAAAACAGTAATCCTTTTACTGCCTGTCTGCGCCCCTGGTTCAGGGGCGCTTTATTCAGCGACATTTACCCCAACCGGGGATGACGAACAGGGATAGCGCGATGAAACACCACTTCCTTTTTTCGCTGACGGGGCTGGTTGTGCTGAGCATGGCCCGCGCCGATACTCTGCCCTCTATTATTAACCCCGATAACCCGGCGCAAGTTTCTCGTAACGTTGCCCCCGAACAGACTGAGGCCGCGCCACAGCCGAACGTCAAAATAGAAAAACCGAAGTCAACGCTGACGCCTGAAACGCCTATTACCATTCATCACATTCAGTTTATTGGCGGCACGCGTTATCCCTTGAAGGAATTACTTCAGCCCTTCAGGCCTTACGCTGGAAAAACCGTGCCGCTAAAAACGCTTACGGGGCTGGTAAACGATATTACGGAACGCTATAAGGCCGACGGTTTTCCACTCTCCTATGCCTGGCTGCCCGATAATAATTTCCAGCAGGGCAATATTAAAATTGTTCTGGTTGAAGGCTATGTCGCTCATAGCGACATCACCAGTAATAACCCGCACATCGCCGAACGTCTTAAACGTTTGTCCGAAAAAATCATGGCGGAAAAACCGCTGTCTCAGGATACGTTCGATCGCTACAGCCAGCTGATGACGCGCACCCCGAACGTTCCGGTAACGGCTAACGCGCAGCTGCCAACCAATATCTATGGCGCGGCGGCGATGCAAATCACCGGCAACCAGGAGCGGAGCTGGAATATCGCGTCGACGATTGATACCCGTAAAGGGCAAGATTTAATGATGCTGAACGGCACGCTCAGCAACATGACAAGCTATGGCGATCAGCTTGGCGTGGCCACGCTTGTGCCGTTAGATAGCAACACGCGAAAAAACTATGTCGGGCTCAACTGGCAGCAGTTTTTAAACGATGAATGGCTGACGATGCAGCTCAAAGGCAGCTATTACCGTGAAGATCCGCGAGATTTTTCTCCCCTGCTCTCTTTGCCGAATAATATCAGTGTCGATTCGAAGCAAAAAACAACGCAATACAACGGCGGCGTGACGTTTGGTTATCCCCTGCTGCTGACGCAAAAATCACAAATTAATCTGACCAGCGGTTTTGATTACACCGACCGCCAGGATGATTATGCCCTGCAGGCCAGACTGCTGGGCAAAACCTATAGCCTGGACTCCGTCAACCAGCACGCGCGTTATCCCGCGCTGGAAGTGGGCATCAACGGTGCACATCAGTTCACAACCGCCAGCCTCAGCGGCCGACTCAACGTGCGTCAGGGTATTGATGCGATGGGAGCCGATATCGTCTCGGCCCCCAGGCCCGATATTAATTTTACGCTCACGAAAAGCTATCTGGACGCAGCCTGGCTGTTTGCCGACAAGTGGCGGCTATCAACGTCCTGGGAGGGGGACTGGTCAAATAACACGTTGCCAGAACCCGAACGCGTTAGCTTCGGTGCCCAGCGGTTTGGCCGTGGATACCAGGACAGTGAAGCAAGCGGTGATTACGGCTATGGCGGGCAGGTAGAACTGCGCTATATCCAGATGCGAAAAGAGAGCACATGGCTTGCCACAATCCAGCCCTACATCCTGGCTGATACCGCGCAAACCTGGTTTAACACCTCCGGCTTGCCTCATCAGCGGCTCGGGTCAGTGGCGGCCGGCGTGATGGTAGGCGATACCCGCCACTATAGCATCACGGTTGAGGCGGCAAGACCCGTCGGGGATGTTCCGACAGACAGTCGCAACAGAGACTGGCGCTACAGTCTGACGTTTACGTGGAATTTCAATAAAATGCAGTAAGCCTTTCAGCCCGAATACTGGCAGGATCAACGCAGCGCAGCGCGTGGGTTGGACAGGCCTCCACGCAGGCCGGTCCGCCTTCGCGCTGCACACATAAATCACATTTCAGCGCTTGTGCGCTGCTTCCCACCAGCCGTACCTGCATCGCCCCAAACGGACAGGCGACCATGCAGCTTTTACAGCCAATACAGCGCGTCTGCTCAACAAGCCAGGCGCCTTCCGTAAGGCTGATGGCATGGGTTGGGCAGACATTGGCACAGGGGGCGTCCTCGCACTGATGGCAACCCACCGCCGTAGTGTAGGCGTCCCCCTTCACCACCCGCAGGCGAGAGGTAAAAGCCTCTGCGGTGAATTCATCCTGATGCGCGACCGCACAGGCCACTTCACAGGTGCGGCACCCGATGCATTTTTCCGCATCCGCCATGATAAATCGGTTCATCTGTTACGCCTCGCGTACGTTAAAACCCAGCTCTTTTGAGATCGCATACGGAACGCGGCCGTGGATATCAAACACCAGCTCATCATACATGGCGCTCAGTTCAGTGATGGTGTTCCGCGTCAAAGGTTAGATCTGTTCCTGATGGCCACACGCCATAAAGATCTTGCCCATTGCTGAGCAGTAGAGAGGCATATGCTAGCCGATTCAGATCCCGGTTATGCAGCAGGAGCTGCTCGACAAGCATTATCTGCGTAAGCACGGGGCGAATGCCTACTACGGGCAGTGATCGGGCATTGAGATGGGCTTTAAGGAACAGCAGTGCAGGCAAGATCGTAGGCCGGGTAAGGCAACGCCGCCACCCGGCTGTAACGCATCAGAAACGCCAGGTCAGGCCGGTCATCAGCGCGAAGCTGTCGTCGCGGTCGATCATCGGGCTGTTCTTCACGTCGTCAGGCAACACGGTGTAGACCGCGCTGGCGTTAAGATACAGCTTCTGGGTTAACTGATATTTAGCCGCCAGGCCAACGTATGGCGTCCAGCTGTCGCCGGCGGTGTATTGATCCAGTCCGGAGCGGCGAGACTCGCTACCGGATACGCCGTAGTAGTAGTCGTTATAGCTTTCGTCGCTGTAGAACACACCTACGGAAGGCGTCAGGGTCAGGCGCTCCATTTTGATCGGACGGAAGTACGATACTTCGCCGATCACGCCGCCGCTTTCATCCGTGGCATCACCAGAGACCGCCACTTTCAGCGACCCCCAGCTTTCGTGGCGGTAGTACGCCCCACCGAGGAAGGCGGACGCTTTACGCTCATCCAGCTGCTTCATCTGATGATCGTCGTTATCGTCAGGGTCGAAATGCAGCGGCATCCACGTTGCGGTCAGGCTCAATTCATTTTTTGCATCTTTCCACAGGATCCATCCGCCCGTGGTCTGGCGAACGTAGAAACGATCGCCTTCGTAGCTAATCAACGGTACTGCGGTCGTATTTTCGTTATAGCCTTTGTAAGGAGACTCATTAAATACAGCCCCCGCACCAAGTGAAAATTCACCGGCCATGGCAGACGTTGATGCAAATAACGTGGCAGCGATCAGTAAATTGTATTTAATAGTCATTCCATGTAATCCATATATATGCCAAACAAGCGAGGCGCATAATAATGGTTACAAAATTGCCAATGCAACGCTGCGGTTTATATAATATTATATATAAAATCATATAGATGGGTGTGCATAATGAGTACATTACAGCTAAAACCACGCGAATTAAAAATTATCTCCGTCATTGCAGCCACCCACAGCATTGGTGATGCCGCCGCCCTGCTGGGTATGGCGCAGGCCAACGTCAGTAAATATCTGTCTGATTTTGAAACGCGGGTTGGGCTCAAGGTTTTTGAGCGCACCACGCGGCAGCTGGCCCTGACCCAGTTTGGTGAAGCGTTACTCCCCTACGCGAATGCCACGCTGGATAAGAACAGTCAGCTTGTTAATTTCATTGCTGATTATAAGCATGAAAAGCGCGGAAAAGTGACGATCTATGCCCCAACAGGTATCGTAACCTACCTCGCGCGACACGTGATCCATCAGATAGAAGACATCGGCGACATCCGCATCTCCCTGAAAACCTACAATCTGGACCGGAATGAATTTTCAGAAGGCGTTACCTTTCCGGATGACTGCGACATTTTAATTACCTATGCTCAGCCGAAAGACGAAAGCCTGGTGGCCAGCGTGTTGACACAATATTCCGTTACGGCCTTCGCAACCGTAGAATATTTAAATAAGCATCCCTTAACCGGACCTGAAGATTTAATTAATCACTCCTGTATTCTCATTGACTCCATGCTGGTCGATGAAGCCAACATCTGGCGTTTCCGCGTGCACGGCAGCGATGACGTGCATGACTACCGGGTGACCGGCAATTATATTTGCGACAATACGCAGACGGCCCTGGAGCTGGCAAGAAATAATCTTGGGATTGTTTTTGCGCCAAAAGAGAGCCTGAAAAAAGAATTAACGAAAGGCATGCTGGTCCCCTGCTTCCCGCATCAGGAGGAGTGGTGGCTCGATCTGACCGCCATCTTCCGCAAACGCGAATACCAGCCCTGGCGCGTGCAATACGTTCTGGATGGCGTACTGAACTGCCTGCGCCAGCAAATCGCTCAGGCCGCCCACGGACGGCCTGAGCTGGGCGACTAGAACAGCCCCAGTGGCTTATCGGAATAGCTGACCAGCAGACATTTGGTCTGCTGATAATGCTCCAGCATCATCTTGTGGGTTTCACGCCCGATGCCCGACTGCTTATAACCGCCAAATGCCGCGTGCGCCGGATAGGCGTGATAGCAGTTGGTCCAGACGCGCCCGGCCTGAATGCCGCGGCCCATTTTATAGGCCAGATTACCGTTGCGGCTCCAGACGCCTGCCCCCAGGCCATACGGCGTGTCGTTGGCAATCGCCAGCGCCTCCTCCATCGTTTTAAAGGTGGTCACGGCCAGCACCGGTCCGAAGATTTCCTCCTGGAAAACGCGCATGGTGTTCTGCCCGAACAGGATCGTCGGCTCAAGGTAATACCCGTCCTGCAGATCCCCTCCGAGCACCTTACGGCGTCCGCCGGTGAGAATATCCGCCCCCTCCTTCTTGCCGATGTCGATGTAGTTGAGGATCGTTTCCAGCTGTCCATGCGAGACCTGCGCCCCCATCTGGGTGACATTATCGAGCGGGTTACCGCTGCGGATAGACTCGACGCGGCGAATGGCCCGCTCCATAAAGCGCTCGTAGATGGATTCCTGCACCAGCGCGCGGCTTGGGCAGGTGCAGACTTCGCCCTGGTTAAACGCAAACAGCGCAAACCCTTCCAGGGCTTTATCGAAGAAGGCATCCTCTTCCTCCATCACGTCCGCGAAGAAGATGTTCGGGGATTTCCCGCCCAGTTCCAGAGTCACCGGGATAATGTTCTGCGTGGCGTACTGCATGATCTGCTGGCCCACCTCCGTCGACCCGGTAAACGCCACTTTGGCAATCCGTTTTGAGGTAGCCAGATATTCGCCTATCTCCCCGCCCGCGCCGTTCACTACGTTAATCACACCCGGCGGCAGGAGATCGCCAACGATTTCCATCAGCAGCAGGACCGAGAGCGGGGTCAGACGCGCCGGTTTGAGCACAATACAGTTTCCGGCCGCCAGCGCGGGCGCCATTTTCCAGCTCGCCATCAGCAGCGGGAAGTTCCACGGAATAATTTGCCCGACGACGCCCAGCGGTTCGTGGAAGTGATACGCCACGGTGTCGCTGTCAACTTCGCTGATCCCGCCCTCCTGCGCGCGAATACAGGAGGCAAAATAGCGGAAGTGGTCGATAGCCAGCGGCACGTCAGCCGCCATCGTTTCCCGGATCGGCTTGCCGTTATCCCAGGTTTCCGCCGTCGCCAGCAGCTCCAGATTTTGCTCCATCCGGTCGGCGATTTTGAACAGGATCGCCGCCCGGTCCTGCACGGAGGTGTGAGCCCATTTCTCTTTCGCTTTGTGCGCCGCATCCAGCGCCAGGTCGATATCACGCTTACCGGAGCTGGCAATCTCGCACAGCGGCTGGCCGGTAACCGGGGTCAGGTTGGAATAGTATTCGCCGTCGACGGGCGCGACCCAGTCGCCGCCAATAAAGTTGTCATAACGGGGCTTCAGCTTGAGGGGAAAACCATACTCGCCGGGCTGGATACGCGATGAGGGAGGATTGTTTGTCATGTCCGTCTCCTTGCTGTTGGTGTACAACAAGGGTAGTTCCGGGTGGCGATTTTCTCGCCAACCGGTAACGGTGTTTACGACGGAGGTCACGGAGTTTCAGGAAATAATAACGAATCGCGCAACAGATGATCGTTACCGCGGCGGCGGGTAAAGCCGATGCGGTTGAAATACTCCAGGATCTGAATCGCCAGCTTACGGCCCACGTTCAGCCGATCGCGGAAATCCGCTGCGCAGGTCGAGCCGCGCGCCTGATCCAGCTCGCGGATCAGGTTGGCAAACGCCACAATGCGATCGTTACGGTAGTAACGATCTTTCACGATCGCGACGATTAGCCCCTGCTGCGCCGCATGGCGCAACACCTGCCGCATCAGCTGCTCTTCGGTATTCGTTTCGCGGGCCAGATCCCGAACCCACCACGGCTCATCGCTAAACAGCGGGGCTACGTTTTGCCATATCGCCTCCTGATCTGCGGTGAACCCGGCCTTGTGATCCGGCAGGTGCAGCCAGCCGTGGTGGCTTTTAATCACCCCGCTTTCGCGCATGTTTTCGATCAGCAGCAGCACCAGCGCATCGTCTTCCATCGGCAGCGCCATGCGTCGCAGACGCTCACGGCCCGGGCCTGGCTCGTCCTGATGCTGTTCGTGGTAAGTCGCAAGCGTGTTCAGTAGCTTACGCTGCCATTGCGCAGCAACCGGGGCATTGAGCAGGCTGTCTCCGGCCTGTATAAAGCCCGGCTCCTGGGTCAGCTGGCGTAAGCCTTCCCCGCTCAGCTGGCGTGCCCATGCAAAATCACGCAGACTCACCGCCCCGCGATCGAGGTGCACCCGCAGCGCGGCGTTATCCTCTTTGGCCTGCGCCAGCGCGGCCAGCCACTGCAGATATTCCGGCTTACGCTTGCCGCGTCGAGGTGGGTTAAGCGCCACCACGCGCGCCCCCGCCAGCGTTTCCCTTGCAGAAATGTCACGCAGTACCAGACGATCGTTGTCTGCCAGCCAGAGCGGCGAATCGAATACCAGCTCGGCAAGGTCGTTTTCCAGCAGCGACACGCGCCCGGTGATATGGCTGGCCGCGTGGTGAATATGCAGCGGCTGCCATTGGGTCAACGGTATGTGTGTCTGCAGGGAGACAATCACGCGTTCAGACGGTTCCGGCGGAGCATCCGCCAGCAGCCAGTCTCCGCGGTTCAGCTGCTCTTTTTCCGCATCCCCGGCAATGTTCAGCGCGATACGTTGTCCGGCGTGGGCACGGTCAGCGGGCTGGTTTTGTGCGTGCAGTCCGCGCACGCGCATCGGTTTATTCACGCCCGTCAGCCAGAGGGTATCTCCCACGCTGACTTCACCGCTCAGCGCGGTGCCGGTTACGACCAGCCCCGCACCTTTTACCGTAAAGGCCCGGTCGATCGCCAGACGAAAGCGGTGATGGCTGGCGTGAGCGCGTGATGAAAGGTGCTGTAAATGGTGGCGAAGTTCGTCGATACCACGCCCTTCTGTTGCCACGGTGACAAAAAGCGATGCGTCGGCAAAGCCATACTCCCGTAAGGTCGCCTGGACCGTTTCGCGCACCTCGCTGACGCGCGCGTCATCCACGCGATCGGCTTTGGTCAGCGCCACGGTCAGCTGCGGGTTGCCGGTTAGCTGCAGGATCGCCAGGTGCTCGCGGGTTTGCGCCATCACGCCGTCATCGCAGGCCACCACCAGCAGGGCATGATCGATGCCGCCCACGCCCGCCAGCATGTTAGACAGAAACTTTTCATGCCCCGGCACATCAATAAAGCCCAGCACGCGGCCATCAGGCTGGGGCCAGTAGGCATAGCCCAGATCGATGGTCATGCCGCGCTTTTTCTCTTCCGGCAGGCGATCGGCGTTTACGCCGGTAATCGCCTGCAGTAACGTGGTTTTTCCGTGGTCAACGTGACCGGCGGTGGCAATAATCATTTCAACAACATCTCCAGAAATCGCTCTTCATCTTCAAGGCAGCGCAGATCCAGCCACATTCGGCCGTCGTAAATCCGCCCGATAACCGGCGTCGGCAGGCCACGCCAGCGTGACGACAGGGCGTCAAGATGGCTACCGCGCCCGTCACGCGGCGTGAACGTCAGCGCCTCACTCGGCAGCCTGTCCACCGGCAGCGAACCGCTGCCAATCTGCGACTGGCAGGGCTCAATGCGAACGTCAAAATCGGGGTAGTGAGGAGCGACGCGCGGCAGCAGTAACTCGGCCTGGGCGCGAATCGAGGCGGCATCCCGGCTTAACAGGCGCAGCGTGGGCAGGCGCTCAGCCAGTTTTTCCGGATGGAGATAGAGCCGCAGCGTCGCCTCCAGCGCGGCAAGCGTCATTTTATCGGCGCGCAGGGCGCGCTTGAGCGGATGCTGCTGCAGCTGCGCAATCAGCTCGCGCTTGCCGACGATAATCCCGGCCTGCGGCCCGCCCAGCAGTTTGTCGCCGGAAAAGCTGACCAGGCTCACGCCCGCCGCAATCATCTCTTGCGGCATCGGCTCTTTTGGCAGCCCGTACAGGCTCAGATCCACCAGCGAACCGCTGCCGAGATCGGCAATCACCGGTATATTCAGTTCGCGCCCAATCGCCGCCAGCTCCGCCTCTTCAACCGTTTTGGTGAAGCCTTCAATATGGTAATTGCTGGTGTGAACCTTCATCAGCAGGGCGGTATTTTCATTCGCCGCCGCGCGATAGTCTTTCGCATGGGTACGGTTAGTGGTACCCACCTCATGCAGCGTACAGCCCGCCTGGCGCATCACGTCAGGAATACGAAACGCCCCGCCAATCTCCACCAGCTCGCCGCGGGACACCACCACCTCTTTGCCGCTGGCGGTGGCCGCCAACATCAGCAGCACCGCTGCGGCGTTATTATTCACAATGCAGGCATCTTCCGCGCCGGTCAGCTGGCACAGCAGCTCCGCCAGCGCGCGGTCGCGGTGCCCGCGTCCGGCGCCGTCCAGATCGTACTCCAGCGTTACGGGCGCTTGCATGGCCTGCACGACTGCGGCAACGGCCTCTTCCGCCTGCTGCGCGCGCCCCAGGTTGGTATGCAGCACGGTTCCGGTCAGGTTTATCACCGGGCGTAATGCGCTTTGCGCCTTCTCATCCAGCCGCTGTTCAACTTCCTGCTCCCACGCGCTACACCAGGCGGGCAAGGCGTTTTCTGCCTGAATCGCGCATCGGGCTTCGTCCTGAAGCAGGCGTAACATTTCCACCGTCGCGGTATGGCCGAAACGCTCAGCAACAGCATGAATGCGGGGTTCGCGAAGAAGACGGTCGGTAGCGGGGATCTGGCTGTACAGCGAATGATGAGTAGTCATGAAGGCGCCTGGCGAGTAAATATCTTCCCCCCTCCCGACGGGAGAGGGAGTTAACATGTGGGGGGATTGTACCGCCTCCGACGGCGAAGTGTTATAACCCGCGTCAAGCCTTTGGTGGTTCGGTACGGGCAAAGCTCTCGCGGCTAAACAGCGTGTCTGCAAGCTTCACCAGCAGCGGACGGTCGACGCACCAGCCCGGGGAGACGTGGCGGAAGTTGAGATAACCAATCGCGCAGGCGATGGCGATGGTCCCCAGGTTCAGGCTGTCGGTGTCGATCTTTCCCTCCCGGATAAGCTGTTCACACCTGTCCAGGCTGCGGCTGATTTTTTCCCGCTGGCGTAACAGTTCCGTTTCCGACTGCTGGGCAGCGGGCCTTGCCTGTTCCCGTACGGAGGTTAACGCCGCATCCATAATACCGTCGGCCAGGGCTTCGACCTGCTTCACCGCCAGCGCCGCTTTTGGGTCAGCAGGCAGCATAGCCGGGGCAACGCCCAGCAGCTCAATGTACTCGGCAATTATTGGGGAATCGAACCAGTACTCGCCCTCGTCCGTAACCAGCGCCGGGACTTTTCCCAGCGGGTTGTACTGCGCAACGCCGTTTTCCGCGTTGTAAGGCTGTTCATTCACGAATTCAAATTCAATCCCCTTCTCCAGCAGGAGAATCGAGATTTTTCGCACGAAGGGACTGGTGTAGCTGCCGATGAGTTTCATTGCCTGATCCTTAATGCCGGAAAAAAGTCAGTATGGATCAAGCGATGAAAAAAGGGCAGGTCTGCATGTCGCATTCCTGCCCTGGAAGGATTAGTGATCGAGGTAGAGGTAGTGCATCCAGCTGGTCATACGCAGCAGTACTTTACGCATGACCGAGACGTGGGCGAAGTGGTCCGAATAGACCGCCACCTGGGCATAGATACCGTCCGGCAGGGCATCGACTTCAGCGTCAGGGCTCAGCTCGATGATGGCCTGCACGCCATCCGTGCCCGGCGTGACCGTCAGAGACTGGAGCGCACCCTGCGCCTGATAGGTTCCCCCCGGCACCACCGGCAGAATTGCGGTGAGCTTCCCGGAGAATACCTGGCCCGGCAGGGCGTTAAACACCACTTCCGCTTCATCGCCCGGTTTCAGACGCAGCAGCGAGTTCTGGCGGAACTGGGCCACAATCTGACGCTTCTGCTCAGGAATGAAGACCATCACCGGACGCAGAGGCAGCGCGGCGGCATAGGTCCCCGGACGGATCAGCACCTGGGTGATGTAACCATCGCTCGGCGCACGCACTACGGTCTGGTCCAGGTTATATTTGGCTTCGGCAAGCTGGGCACGTAACGAAGCAATCTGTGACTGCTCGCCGTTCACCATGCTGTCTAACTGGCTTTGAATCTGCACCTGCTCAGCCACGGAGCCTTTCACCATGGCATCCTGTGCCAGATAGTTTTGCCGCGCGTTGTCGATATCGCTTTCAGAGAAAGGATTCACCTTCGCCTGACTGCCTTTCAGGTAGCGCTGATAATCTTTATAGAGGCGATCGCGCTCAGCGGAGACGCGTGTGGTATTGGCAACCGCTTCCGACAGCTGCGCTTTCAGGTTATCGATATTGTGCGTCGCGGTCACCAGGTCGGCCTGGAGTCTGTCGACGCGCGCCTGGTAGCGGCCAGGATCCAGTTTAAATAACACTTCGCCTTTTTTAATAAGCTGGTTATTTTTATCCGTGACTTCACTGACCACACCGGTCACCTGCGGCGTGATTGGAATAGAAATAACCGCTTTTTGCGCCGTAAAGGTATACGGATGGTTATAGTTCATTAACAGAATAAGTCCGGCAACAATAAATACGCCGCCTAATGTTGCGGTGGCAAGCGTCCACTGGTTGACCGGAATACGGAATATTTTAAAAATGGCCCAGGCAAATGCCACGTAGGTCAAAATAATCAACAGATCCATGATTAGCGCTCCAGCGTGTTCTTATCAGCAGTGGGCTGTACTGCAGCCAGCTTTTGTTCGAGTTCCGCCACGCGTTTGGCCAGCGCATCCATGCCCGGAACTTCATCAGGCTTTGTGATGTGGTTTTGCATGCCCCAGCCGCGATCTTCGCGGTACAGCGTGGCCCAAATCCACAGGAATGGCCAGATGGCATGGAGTGTAAACAGGCTAATCCAGCCTGCCGTATGAATGGCATCGGCATGCGGATGGTTACGCTTTTTGGCCATATTATAAGGAATATCATGGATGGCGATGATTCCGTAAAAGAGAACCAGAAATACAAAAATCAATACGCCCAGCGCAAAATAGTTGAGAAACATATTCTCCTCACTTAAACAACGTCAACTCATTAAATTAATAAAACGGTACGCAACCTAATTAATTTTTTTATAAACACGGGGATGTGCTTACTATTTCCGAGCCGGGGAGTATGAGTTTTTATAATATCTCCATGCAAGTTTATAAGCGTGTCAAAATATATCCTGAATAATAATAGACTTAACCTTACAATATGAGCGTAATCCACCTTTTAACTTTTCGCCATACCACACATCAAAAGTGGTTTTTTAGCTTATCGTGTCGTGCCATATCATCCTGGCGCTGAAACGCGAAGCAGAGTTTGCCGCCGATCACAGCCGGAGAAATCTGCATAAAAATATTTTGTGAAATCAGTCACAATCCAGAAACAAACACGTCATGACAAAACGTGACGGTAATCACACAAAGGGGTGGATTTTGCTTTTTTTCTCGCCATCGTATTTTTTTTGCCCACTTATTTTGTGATTGAGATCACTTCATTGACATCCCTACCCCCTGCCTTTACGTGACACGCATCACATAAATTTTCCCTGTCTGGACAGTTGAACGATTCAGTGCCAGATTTCACAGCATCAGAACAGGGCCCGGCTACCTCTGCCGCCTCATTAACAATAAACCTCGGGCCATAAGCCTAAGCGTAAACAGAAGAAGGGGTGTTTTATGTCATCCGATTTCAAGATCAAAGTTCAAAGCTTTGGTCGTTTCCTCAGCAACATGGTGATGCCAAATATCGGCGCGTTTATCGCGTGGGGTATCATCACTGCATTGTTCATTCCGACAGGGTGGTTGCCTAACGAAACGCTGGCGAAACTTGTTGGCCCAATGATTACCTATCTCCTGCCGCTGCTCATCGGTTTCACCGGGGTCGTCTGGTGGGCGGTGACCGTGGTGGCGTCGTGGGTGCCATCACAACCATGGGTGTTATCGTCGGTGCGGATATGCCGATGTTCCTCGGTGCGATGATTGCCGGTCCTCTGGGCGGTTGGGCGATTAAGAAATTCGACGTCTGGGTTGATGGTAAGATCAAATCCGGCTTCGAAATGCTGGTGAACAACTTCTCTGCGGGCATCATCGGGATGATCCTCGCCATTCTGGCGTTCCTCGGCATTGGCCCTGCGGTTGAAGTGCTGTCTAAAGTTCTGGCGGCAGGCGTAAACTTCATGGTGGCGCATGAGATGCTGCCGCTGGCGTCGATCTTCGTTGAACCGGCGAAAATTCTGTTCCTTAACAACGCCATCAACCACGGTATCTTCTCGCCTCTGGGCATTCAGCAGTCACACGATCTCGGCAAGTCCATCTTCTTCCTGATTGAAGCCAACCCGGGCCCGGGTATGGGCGTACTGCTGGCGTACATCTTCTTTGGCCGTGGCAGCGCAAAACAGTCTGCTGGCGGTGCGGCGATCATCCACTTCCTGGGCGGTATCCATGAAATTTACTTCCCATACGTGCTGATGAACCCACGTCTGATCCTGGCCGTTATCCTCGGCGGTATGACCGGCGTGTTCACGCTGAGCGTGCTGGGCGGCGGTCTGGTTTCTCCGGCCTCTCCGGGTTCTATCCTGGCGGTACTGGCGATGACGCCAAAAGGCGCTTATTTCGCGAACCTCGCAGCTATCTTTGCGGCAATGGCCGTCTCCTTCGTGGTCTCTTCTATCCTGCTGAAAACCAGCAAGGTGAAAGAAGATGATGACATCGAAGCCGCAACCCGTCGTATGCACGACATGAAAGCCGAATCCAAAGGCGCAACGCCACTGGCAGCAGGTGATGTCTCTAACGACCTGAGCCACGTGCGTAAAATCATCGTTGCCTGTGATGCCGGTATGGGTTCCAGCGCAATGGGTGCAGGCGTGCTGCGTAAGAAAGTGCAGGATGCGGGCCTGACCAACATCTCCGTGACCAACAGCGCCATTAACAGCCTGCCGCCGGATGTTGACCTGGTGATCACGCACCGCGATCTGACCGAACGCGCCATGCGTCAGGTACCACAGGCACAGCACATTTCGCTGACCAACTTCCTCGACAGCGGCCTGTACACCAGCCTGACCGAACGTCTGGTTGCCGCGCAGCGTCACGAAGACAACGAAGTGAAAGTGCGCTCCAGCCTGCAGGACAGCTTCGACGAGAGCAATGCCCACCTGTTTAAGCTGGGTGCGGAAAACATCTTCCTCGGCCGTACCGCGGCCACCAAAGAAGACGCGATTCGCTTTGCCGGTGAGCAGCTGGTGAAAGGCGGCTACGTTCAGCCTGAATATGTCGACGCGATGCTGGAACGCGAAAAACTGACGCCAACCTATCTGGGCGAATCCATCGCGGTGCCGCACGGTACGGTTGAAGCGAAAGATCGCGTCCTGAAAACCGGCGTCGTATTCTGTCAGTACCCGCAGGGCGTTCGCTTCGGTGAAGAAGAAGATGACATCGCCCGTCTGGTCATTGGTATCGCCGCTCGCAACAACGAGCACATTCAGGTGATTACCAGCCTGACCAACGCGCTGGATGATGAAACGGTTATTGAGCGTCTGGCGAACACCACCAGCGTTGAAGAAGTTCTGGCTCTGCTTAACAAATAACGGTACTCCTCCCTCTCCCCCCGGGGAGAGGGCTAGGGTGAGGGGAAAACGTTCCTCACCCCAGCCCTCTCGGGTAAAAACATTGATGAAGGTTAACACTATGAAAGCATTACATTTTGGCGCAGGTAATATCGGTCGTGGTTTTATCGGTAAACTGCTGGCAGACGCGGGCATTACCCTGACATTCGCCGATGTGAATCAGGTCGTCCTGGATGCCCTGAATGCCCGTCATAGCTATCAGGTCCATGTGGTGGGCGAAAACGAGCAGGTTGAGACAGTATCTGGCGTCAACGCGGTCAGCAGCATCGGCGACGACGTTATTGACCTTATCGCCAGCGTCGATCTGGTCACCACCGCCGTGGGCCCGGTTGTGCTTGAGCGCATCGCCCCTGCGGTCGCGAAAGGCCTGGCAAAACGTAAAGCGCAGGGTATCGACACCCCGCTGAACATCATCGCCTGTGAAAACATGGTGCGCGGCACCACGCAGCTGAAAGGCCACGTTCTCAACGCTGTGGCAGATGAAGATAAAGCCTGGGTGGAAGCGCACGTCGGTTTTGTGGATTCCGCCGTTGACCGTATCGTTCCGCCTTCCGAATCCGCGACCAACGATCCGCTGGAAGTGACCGTTGAAACCTTCAGCGAGTGGATCGTCGATAAAACCCAGTTTAAAGGCGCGCTGCCGACCATTCCGGGAATGGAATTGACCGATAACCTGATGGCATTTGTCGAACGCAAACTCTTCACGCTGAACACCGGGCATGCTATAACCGCGTACCTCGGAAAATTGGCCGGTCATCAGACCATTCGTGACGCGATCCTCGATGAGAAGATCCGCGCGGTGGTAAAAGGGGCAATGGAAGAGAGCGGCGCGGTGCTGATCAAACGCTACGGTTTTGATGCTGAGAAACACGCAGCATACATCCAGAAAATCCTCGGTCGCTTTGAAAACCCGTATCTGAAAGATGACGTTGAGCGCGTGGGCCGTCAGCCGCTGCGTAAGCTGAGCGCGGGCGACCGCCTGATTAAGCCGCTGCTGGGCACGCTGGAATACGGTCTGCCGCACGCCAACCTGGTGAAAGGAATTGCCGCCGCGATGCACTACCGCAGCGAGCAGGACCCGCAGGCGCAGGAACTGGCTCAGCTGATTGATAACAAAGGCGCGCAGGCTGCGCTGGCGCAGATTTCCGGTCTGGACGCCAACAGCGACGTGGTTGTTGAGGCGGTTAACGCATACAACGCAACCAAATGATGCAGAATGCGGCGCAGGTAATCCTGCGCCCTGATTACAGATTGTCAGATATGCAGGCAATAATGGAACAAACCCAGGCCTTTGAAAATCGTGTGCTTGAGCGTCTGAATGCTGGCAAAACCGTACGAAGTTTCCTGATTGCCGCCGTCGAGCTGTTAACCGAGGCGGTGAATATCCTGGTGCTTCAGGTGTTTCGCAAAGACGACTACGCGGTAAAATATGCTGTAGAACCGTTACTGGACGGAGACGGACCGCTGGGCGATTTATCCGTGCGTCTGAAGCTGATTTATGGTCTTGGCGTGCTGAACCGACAAGAGTATGAAGATGCGGAGCTGTTAATGGCGCTGCGCGAAGAGCTCAACCATGACGGTAACGAATACACCTTTACCGACGATGAGATCCTGGGGCCGTTCGGCGAGCTGCACTGCGTCACCGCGCTCCCTCCGGTACCGCAGTTTGATAACAGCGACCCGGAGCTCTACGCGATGCAAAAGCTGCGTTATCAACAGGTTGTCCGTTCCACGATGGTCCTTTCCCTGACTGAGCTGATTTCCCGAATCAGCTTAAAAAAAGCGTTTCAGAAGTAAGCCTGCTCACATTGGTGTATCCTTCCCTGTAAATTCCCCGTTTTCAGAGTTATTTGTCATGAAAGAAGTCGAAAAGAACGAAATTAAACGCCTGAGCGACCGCCTGGATCTGATCCGCCACCAGATGGCGGGCCTGTCGCTGGTCGACTCCGCCGAGAAGTACGCCGAGCTTGAAAAAGAGACCGCGAAGCTGGAAGCGGAGATTGAGCGCCTGCGCGAAGTCAAAGGCCAGAAGCTGAGCAAAGAAGCGCAGAAGCTGATGAACATACCGCACCGCCGCGCGATCACCAAAAAAGAGCAGGCCGACATGGGCAAGCTGAAGAAAAGCGTTCGTGGTCTGGTAGTGGTTCACCCGATGACCGAGCTTGGCCGCGAAATGGGCCTGAAAGAGATGACGGGCTTTTGTAAGACCGCGTTTTGATTTCATGCCGGGTGGCGCTGCGCTTACCCGGCCTACTCTTTTCCCCTTCGCGTGAATTGGTCCAACCAATAGCGCAATCAATCCTCCCCCGGTTCACAATTCCATTATTTCCGCTCACAAAACCATTGCTAGCTCATAACATCTGGTTAACCATTCATTGTCATTAACCCTACAACACAACATTGGCAGGACCACTTTTACACAGACTGTGACGCAGAGATGAGCGGAGACTCACCCGCAGCGCAGGCTGTCTGGTCCCCAGGAGACCTGCATGAGCCTCTGGCAACAAAACTACGACCCGGCCGGAAATATCTGGCTATCGAGCCTGATCGCATCGCTGCCGATCCTGTTCTTCTTCTTTGCGCTGATTAAGCTCAAGCTGAAGGGCTACCTTGCCGCGACGTACACCGTTGCCATCGCCCTGCTGGTGGCGCTGTTCTTCTACAAGATGCCGGTCGATCGCGCGCTGGCCTCCGTCGTCTACGGTTTCTTCTACGGCCTGTGGCCGATTGCGTGGATCATCATCGCGGCGGTCTTCGTCTATAAAATCTCGGTGAAAACCGGGCAGTTTGACATCATCCGCTCGTCGATTCTCTCCATCACGCCGGACCAGCGCCTGCAGATGCTGATTGTCGGCTTCTCCTTCGGGGCATTTCTTGAAGGCGCGGCAGGCTTTGGCGCACCGGTGGCGATCACCGCCGCGCTGCTGGTGGGGCTGGGCTTTAACCCGCTGTATGCCGCGGGCCTGTGCCTGATTGTGAACACCGCGCCGGTGGCGTTTGGCGCGATGGGTATTCCGATTCTGGTCGCGGGCCAGGTGACCGGTCTGGACAGCTTTGAGATTGGTCAGATGGTCGGCCGCCAGCTGCCGTTCCTGACCATTATCGTCCTCTTCTGGATCATGGCGATTATGGACGGCTGGCGCGGCGTGAAGGAGACCTGGCCTGCGGTGATGGTGGCGGGCGGTTCGTTCGCGATTGCCCAGTACCTCAGCTCGAACTTCCTTGGCCCGGAGCTGCCGGACATCATCTCTTCGCTGGTGTCGCTGGTCTGCCTGACGCTGTTCCTGAAACGCTGGCAGCCGGTTCGTATTTTCCGCTTCGCCGACATGGGCGCTTCGCAGGTCGATCAAACGCTGGCCCGCACCGGCTACACCGCAGGCCAGGTGATCCGCGCCTGGTCGCCGTTCCTGTTCCTGACCGCCACGGTTACGCTGTGGAGCATCCCGCCGTTTAAAGCCCTGTTCGCCCCGGGCGGCGCGCTGTACGACATGGTCATTAACGTTTCTGTCCCGTTCCTCGACAAGATGGTCGCCCGTATGCCGCCGGTGGTGCACGCCGCCACGCCGTATGCCGCGGTCTATAAATTCGACTGGTTCTCCGCCACCGGGACCGCCATCCTGTTTGCCGCTATTCTTTCCGTGGTGTGGCTGCGCATGAAGCCTGCGGCGGCGGTACAGACCTTTGCGGCGACCGTAAAAGAGCTAATGCTGCCGATTTACTCCATCGGCATGGTGCTGGCGTTCGCGTTTATCTCGAACTACTCCGGTCTGTCATCAACGCTGGCACTGGCGCTGGCCCATACCAGCCACGCCTTCACCTTCTTCTCGCCGTTCCTCGGCTGGCTGGGGGTGTTCCTGACCGGTTCCGATACCTCGTCTAACGCCCTGTTTGCCGCACTGCAGGCAACGGCGGCCCAGCAGATTGGCGTGTCGGACGTCCTGCTGGTGGCCGCGAACACGACGGGCGGCGTGACCGGGAAAATGATCTCCCCGCAGTCCATTGCCATTGCCTGTGCGGCGGTGGGACTGGTCGGTAAAGAGTCGGATCTGTTCCGCTTTACCGTGAAACACAGCCTGATATTCACCTGTATGGTCGGAGTCATCACCACCCTGCAGGCCTATGTCTTAACCTGGATGATCCCATGATAGTGATGCCCAGACGCCTGTCCGACGAGATTGCCTCTCGCGTGCGGGCGCTGATTGAAGAACAACAGCTGGAAGCGGGCATGAAGTTGCCCGCCGAACGCCAGCTCGCCGCCCAGCTTGGCGTGTCGCGCAACTCACTGCGCGAGGCGCTGGCGACGCTGGTCAGCGAAGGGGTACTGGTGAGCCGTCGCGGCGGCGGCACCTTTGTACGCTGGCAGCATGACGACTGGTCCGAGCAAAACATCGTTCAGCCGCTGAAAACGCTGATGGAGAACGACCCGGACTACAGCTTCGACATCCTTGAAGCGCGTCACGCCATCGAAACCAGTACCGCCTGGCACGCGGCCATGCGGGCAACCGACGCCGACAAAGAGAAACTCATCGCCTGCTTTGAGGCCACGCAAAGCAGCGACCCGGATATCGCCTCCCAGGCGGACGTGCGCTTTCACCTGGCGATTGCCGAGGCGTCGCACAACGTGGTGCTGCTCCAGACCATGCGCGGGTTCTTCGACCTGCTGCAATCCTCCGTGAAGCAGAGCCGCCAGCGGATGTATCTGGTTCCGCCGGTGTTTGCCCAGCTGACCGAACAACACGAGGCGGTGCTCAACGCCATTCTGGCCGGTGATGCCGAGGCCGCACGCAAAGCGATGATGGCGCATCTCGGTTTCGTGCATACCACCATCAAACGATTCGATGAAGACCAGGCCCGACAGGCGCGTATTACCCGTCTGCCTGGCGACAGTGATATTTCCAGGGAGAACAAAGCATGATTATTTCAGCAGCCAGTGACTATCGCGCCGCGGCGCAGCGCATTTTGCCCCCGTTCCTGTTCCACTACATTGACGGAGGAGCGTATGCCGAATACACCCTGCGCCGCAACGTGGAAGACCTGTCGGAGGTGGCGCTGCGCCAGCGCGTGCTGAAGAATATGTCTGACCTCAGCCTTGAGACGAAACTGTTCAACGAAACGCTCTCCATGCCGGTCGCGCTCGCGCCTGTGGGCTTATGCGGCATGTACGCCCGCCGTGGTGAAGTGCAGGCCGCCGCCGCGGCAGATGCCAAAGGCATTCCGTTTACCCTCTCTACCGTCTCGGTCTGCCCGATTGAAGAGGTCGCCCCGACCATCAAGCGACCGATGTGGTTCCAGCTGTACGTCCTGCGCGATCGCGGCTTTATGCGTAACGCGCTGGAGCGCGCCAAAGCGGCGGGCTGCTCCACGCTGGTCTTTACCGTTGATATGCCGACCCCCGGCGCGCGCTACCGCGATGCGCACTCCGGCATGAGCGGCCCAAATGCGGCGCTCCGCCGCTACTGGCAGGCGGTAACGCATCCACAGTGGGCGTGGGACGTCGGCCTGAACGGTCGTCCACACGATCTGGGGAATATCTCGGCGTATCTGGGTAAACCCACCGGGCTGGAGGATTACATCGGCTGGCTGGCGAACAACTTCGATCCGTCCATCTCCTGGAAAGACCTGGAGTGGATCCGCGAATTCTGGGATGGCCCGATGGTGATCAAGGGGATCCTCGACCCGGAAGATGCCCGCGACGCGGTACGCTTTGGCGCAGACGGGATTGTGGTTTCTAACCACGGCGGCCGCCAGCTCGACGGGGTGCTCTCCTCCGCCCGCGCCCTGCCGGCCATTGCCGATGCGGTGAAAGGCGATATTGCCATCCTGGCCGACAGCGGGATCCGCAACGGGCTGGACGTGGTGCGCATGATTGCACTGGGTGCCGACAGCGTGCTGCTGGGGCGCGCGTATCTGTACGCCCTGGCGACCGCGGGCCAGGCGGGCGTGGCGAATCTGCTTAACCTGATCGAAAAAGAGATGAAGGTAGCGATGACGCTGACCGGTGCAAAAACGATTAGCGAAATCAGCAGGGATTCTCTGGTTCAGGAGTTAAGCAAATTACCGGCCGCGCTGGCTCCGCTTGCTCAGGGAAACGCGGCCTGAATTATCCCACGTTAACACCTCTTCTCACGCGTCCGATCTCCCCCTCGGGCGCTTTTTTACGCCAAAAATAACATCCAGATAACATATTGGATAAGAAAATTTGACATCTACCTGTCGCTCGCAATTGTATAGACAAGCAAAGACAAGAACACAAAAACAACATCACATCAGAGGGGAGCGTATGACCTATTCAGGTAAGGTGGATATTCAGCAGGTGATCGACGACAGCCGTTTTTCAGGGTTTCACTGGCTGCTCATTGTGCTGGGCTTTCTGGTTCTGGCGATCGATGGCTTTGATACGGCGGCGATGGGCTACATCGCGCCTACGCTGTCGGCAGAATGGGGGATACACAAACAGGATCTGGGGCCGGTGCTGAGCGCCGCGCTGCTGGGGCTGTCGCTGGGCGCGCTGATTGCCGGTCCGGTATCGGACCGGATGGGGCGCAAGCGCGTGCTGGTCTTTTCGTGCCTGTTCTTCGGCCTCGCGAGCCTGGGGACGGCCTGGGCGCAAAGCCTGAATACCCTGACGCTGTGGCGCTTCCTGACCGGCCTGGGGCTCGGTGCCGCCATGCCGAACGCCATTACGCTGATCTCCGAGTTTGCCCCCCAGCGCTGTCGCGCGATGGCGATCAATACCATGTACTGCGGCTTCCCTCTGGGTGCGGCGGGCGGCGGCGCGATCTCGTCCTGGCTGATTCCCCACCACGGCTGGCGAAGCGTGCTGCTGACCGGGGCAATTGCGCCGCTGGTTTTAACGCTGCTGCTGGCGCTGCTTTTACCGGAGTCGGTGAAGTTTCTGGTGCAGCGCGGGAAAGATGTCATGCAGATCCGCCGTATCGCCAGCCGGTTCTCGCGCAGCACGCTGGAGGGCGTCACGGGCTTTTTCCTGGCGGAGGAGAAGGTCGCGTCTAAAAAAGGGAGCGTGTCGCAGCTGTTTTCCATGCCCTGGCTGCCCGGCACCCTGATGCTGTGGGTGACCTATTTTATGGGGCTGGTGATTTACTACGTCCTGCTGAGCTGGATGCCGACGCTGATGCAGGGGATGGGCTATGCGCTGGCGGAATCCGCATGGCTGACTTCGCTGTTCACCTTCGGCGGTACCGCAGGCATTCTGCTCGCAGGCTGGATGATGGACCGCTGGGAAGCGCACAGGGTGGTTGCGTGTGGTTTCGTCCTGACGATGGGCCTTATTCTGGTACTGGGCATTGAGCATAACCATATCGCCCTGTTTGGCGGGCTGATCTTCCTGATGGGGATCGCGATGAACGGTGCGCAGTCGGGCATGCAGACCCTGGCCGCCACCTTTTACCCTACCGAGTGCCGCGCGACGGGCATCGCCTGGATGCAGGGCATCGGCCGCTTTGGCGGCGTGGCGGGAACCATGACCAGCGCCCAGCTTCTTTCCATGCAGTGGCAGGCGGACAGTATTTTAATGATCCTCAGCGTGCCCGCCCTGCTAGCCGCGGCGGCAACTGTCTACAAAATGCGGTATAAGGGGTCCGCTTGGAAAACGGAAAATATCCTACCCTAGGGTTGTTTTGACGGAATGAAGTACGTATATGCTCGAACTCCCCATTTAGTCCGACTAACGCACTTGTTCAGGTAACTGTTTTCTTTAGTCCAGCCCTAAAAGACACGACGAATCGCCAGTCGCGTTAACCATTGGTAACAGATTTGCAGAGTAATGATGATGTAGGCGGTGCTACAGAGCTCTTGAAGTGGTGCCCTGACTGCGGCTACCCTGGAAGGACAGTTTAGGTATCTGCGCTCCGTGAAAGCCAGTTACCATCGGAACAAAGAGTTGGTAGTTCTGAATTCCGGAAAAAAACCACCGTTGGTAGCAGTTTTTTTTGTATACAGGGCAAGAGATTACGCGCGAAAAAAAGGATCTCAAAGATCCTTTTTGATTTAACGTTCAGTCATTAAAATTTACGTTAATACGACTCATATTTAAGCCCATAATTCTGGCTATATCGTACATCCAAAAGTGGCTTTCTATCAATACACCGCTTCTCTGTCTGTATGTCATTGAAGCAAGAAACCTCATCAATAAACCCAAGCAAGCTTTCATTCGGCTCGGTACGATATCCATTCCCAAAATCCATAATAGATATGTAGTAATAATAATCTTCGCCTTTATTCGGTATACCGTATTTTTCCTGAATCATATCCTTGTTGGCTTCCCACCAGGCTATCTGGCGGCTTTTCAGGTACGGAAAATGCCTGACCAGTATCGTATCGCCATCATGTACTGCCACAATATCAACCGGCGTCAGGTACTGCCAGAGCAGAAAGCCACCGGCAACCGCCGCAATAACGCCCGCTATCAGCCACTTATTCATCCCGCCTCCCGCTGATTTCCACGGTCGTATTCATCTCGGTGATAAACGGCCTGTAGCCGTATTTCACATAACGCTGCAGCACAAACCAGATCCGGAAAATTCGTCCCTGATGAAAAACAGGGTTCAGAATGTCTGCATCATCAAGTCCGAAGTGATCTTGAATCCGGTAATGCACCTTCGCCCGGTAGCTGTTGCCCGTCACCTCCAGCGACTGCAGCGTGATATGCGTCGACCAGGTATCATGGACGGTTATCACCAGCCCGTTAGTACGGTCGATAAGATGGTCAAACTTTGGCAGAACAGCCCCACTTAACTCCTTAAAGTTTCCCTTTTCGTCAAACAACTTGTCCTTCTTATCGAGAGGAATAAATCCATACTCGTAGTTAATTGCTGCTTTTAGAACATTTTGGATTCTCAGCAACGAACTTTTCCCAGAACGGTCTTTCAGGATCTGCTCTTTCAGCGCCTTATCCAGTAGCGGGCTGCTGTACGGTGTGCCGCTGTTCTTCTGCATGTGGTTGATCATCTCAGTGATGATGTTCTTATACGGACCGTGAAAGGAGAACACCTTCGCCAGTTCACGAAACTCATCAAACATCAGTCGCGCGCTTTCCTCCCGACTGACTACAACCGGCGCACTCTCCGTCAGGCTGCCCGAATAAAATCCATCATACGGACTGGCTACAACCCGCGGCGAAAGGGTCAGCGTATACGGGTTCACTTTCGCCGAGACGTCCGTCAGGCCAAAGCGCCCTTTCAGCGCTTCCTCGCTCAGATCGCCGTGGTGCATATCTTTAGCGCCATAATCATCCATCATGCGCTGTGTGGTATAAATCCGCGCGGGAAGGGGCATTGGCTCAGGTTTTTTTTCTTTCTCTTCAGCCAGTTTTTTCTTCCGGGCAGTTTCATCACGCTCGGCTGCCAGCCCGGCATTGCAGTTATATTCGTAGGTGTTGTCCAGATCCTGCGGAATGAATTTCGCCCGACACGGACAGGAACTGTAACTTTCGATGGAGCCGGCTAGCTGGCGGTTTACTCCGCCCACTTCGTACATGTCGCCCATGCCACCACAGATACGGTAGATCCCGGGATGTTTTCCGCAGGTCACTTTATCGGACTCCCGCGCCTGTGGTCGCCCGAAAAATTGGGTGTCTTCAGCACCGGTGATAATTTTGCCGCCACAGACGGTACGATCTCCCTGGAAAAGAAAATAACCTTCCAGCGCCATCAGTGTTTACCTCCCGGCACCGTTAAAAAGCCATCAGGCAGTGTATCGCCCTCACGGAAAACACACATCTGACTACCCTGAGGCGTGGAAATAATTTCATCGCCGTTATCCAGCATGCTGCCCACGAGCGCCATCGATTCCCCCTGCGTCATTTGGCCTTTACCAGCTCCACAAATAATGGTCGCCTCGCGCCCGTCCGAATACACCACTTTATCCCCGACCCGCGCGGCATAATGCCCGCCAAGGGTACTTTTTCCGGATACCTCACGGATCACGCCACCATGACGGGTCAGGCTGCCAGCCGTTGCCCCCCGGAAAATATGGAGAACAGCGCGCTGTAACACTGATTCCATTTCTGCGACGAGCGACTGACGCGTCTGCGGATCAACTCCTGCCAGAAACTCATCGGTCAGCCACGGCTGACGCAGCCGTTCCAGCACATCAGGGGTCAGTTCATTGGTGTATTGCTGTGACATGTAAAAACCTCACGGTTTATATGGTTAACATCTGACCCATCATACACCGACGGACATTTTATCGCCGTTTCCGTAAAGGAATACAAAAGTAAAATTTTGTAAGATGCAGCGCTCTAACTCCCTGAACAGGCTTATTTTACCCTGAGAATAGTTTGTCGTGTGGTGCTAAATTCACGAGCCTAAGCACTCACAGTTATCCCGATGCTAAGGCGTTTCAGGACTAATTACTTTTGTTCCTCATTCAATGCAGAGGGGCGTCCAAAGCGTTTCCCTGATGCTTTTGCCTGTGCAATACCAGAGTGTGCGCGCTCAATGAGCAGTTCACGCTCAAATTCTGCCACCGCCGAGATTACCTGCATGATCATTTTTCCGGCAGGGCTGGCGAGGTCCACACCGCCCAATGCGAGACAGTGAACCCGAATTTCAGAATCAGCCAGCATTTCAACTGTCTTTCTTATGTCCATTGCATTGCGTCCGAGACGATCAAGTTTGCTGACAATCAACACATTGCCATTTTCCATGCGATCAAACAGCTTGGTAAAAACAGGGCGTTCACTGGCGGCAACCGAACCGCTGATATGCTCTTCACTCATTCGTTGGGGTTTGATGGTAAAACCAGCCGCTTCAGTTTCACAACGCTGGTTTTCTGTTGTCTGTTCAAGAGTGGATACCGCAGGCTTCACTGAGCATGTTTTCGCGCTAATGCATCTGCTCGGATTCGCTTTTGCGTCAAGTATCCGGGATCTTCATGACAAACGGTTGTTTATTCATGGGAAAGCTGAGTTGTATCCGGGGCTTCAGTCAATCATATCCTTAACCAGTCTGAATCTTAAGGAAATTGAAGCACTCTGGCATGAGGTACTGCGTCTGGCAAAGGCATTAAGGGAGATTGGCCGCATCGAAAGGTCATTGTTTATGCTGGACTGGTTCCGGGATCCTTCATTGCGTCGCCGGGTGCAGGCAGGGTTGAATAAAGGTGAGGCCCGCAATGCCCTGGCGCGAGCTGTCTTTATGCATCGACTGTGGGAAATCAGAGATCGGGGGCTGGAAAATAAGTGCTACCGGGCCAGTAATCTGACATTGCTGACTGCGGCGATCTCGCTGTGGAATACGGTATATATAGAAAGAGCCATAGATTCTCTGAAGCGGAAAGGACTCCCGCTAAATGAACAGCATATTGCGCATCTTTCCCCGCCAGGATGTGAGCACATAAATCTCAGCGGGGACTACGTCTGGCGAACAAACCTCTAGCTGGGACAGGGTAAATACCGCACGTTACACTCAGTAGTTAGCAGCCTGTACAAAAAACAGGCTTAGCGTAGGATATTTTCCGTTTTCCAAACGGCCCTCTATAGCCGCTCGCAGGAACCCGGCGTCGCGTAGTTCCTCTCTTTTCTGCTATCCTGCCCCCGCAATTAAGGGGGCAGCATGCTTAACATCGTTTTATTCGAACCAGAAATTCCGCCGAATACCGGCAATATTATCCGCCTGTGTGCCAACACCGGTTTTCGTCTGCACATTATTGAGCCGATGGGCTTTACGTGGGACGACAAACGCCTGCGTCGCGCAGGGCTGGATTATCATGAATTTACCGCCGTTATTCGCCACCACGATTACGCCGCGTTTCTGGAAGCCGAGCAGCCGCAGCGCATGTTCGCCCTGACTACCAAAGGCACGCCAGCGCACAGCGCCGTAAGCTATCAGGCAGGTGACTATCTGATGTTTGGCCCGGAAACCCGCGGCCTGCCGGCCACGATTCTGGATGCCCTGCCCGCTGAGCAGAAAATCCGTATTCCGATGATGCCGGACAGCCGCAGCATGAACCTGTCGAACGCGGTGTCGGTGGTGGTGTATGAAGCATGGCGCCAGCTGGGATATCCGGGCGCCATTCTCAGAAGTTAAATGCCGTCACCATACTCGAAGGTATGGTGAATGCCGTTGAAGTGCTGATCCATATCCATGGACGGCTTATCGCTGTCTGGCTTACCGACGATGCGCGCCGGTACGCCAGCGGCGGTGGTGTGCGGCGGCACCGGCTGGAGCACCACGGAGCCTGCGCCGATCTTCGCGCCGCGTCCGACTTCGATATTGCCGAGGATTTTGGCACCCGCGCCAATCATCACCCCTTCACGAATTTTCGGATGGCGATCGCCGCTGGTTTTCCCGGTACCGCCCAGGGTAACCGACTGCAGGATCGAGACGTCGTCTTCAATCACCGCCGTTTCCCCGACAACGATCCCGGTGGCGTGGTCGAGCATGATCCCGCGGCCAATCTTCGCCGCCGGGTGAATATCAACCTGAAACGTCACGGAAACCTGGTTTTGCAGGAAGATCGCCAGCGCGCGGCGGCCTTCATTCCATAGCCAGTGGCCGATGCGGTAAGCCTGCAGGGCGTGGAAGCCTTTCAGGTACAGCAGCGGCGTAGAGTATTTATCGACCGCCGGGTCACGCGTGCGCACCGCCTGGATATCACAGGCGGCAGAGGCGATCATTTCCGGGTCAGCGGCGTAAGCCTCTTCCACCACCTCACGAATCGCAATCGCGGGCATGATCGAGGACGCCAGCTTGTTGGCGAGCATATAGCTCAGCGCGCTGCCGAGGTTTTCGTGCTTGAGTAGCGTTGCGTGGTAGAAACTGGCCAGCATAGGCTCACAGTCGGCCAGCGCCCGGGCTTCGGCTTTAATGTTATTCCAGACGATATCCAGTTCTTCACACGGCATTGCTTACTCCAGACGATAGTTAATGACCAGCCAGTTCTGCGCTGGCTGGGTCATTCAGGTGACAACGGTTCCGACTAGTTACTGCTGCGCTCGTCCTTGCGCGCACGACCTAATAAGGTCAATGCTGCCTCGCGCGCATTTTTTCCGCAATACAATACCTGATAAATTTCCTCGGTTATTGGCATTTCGACACCGAAACGGTGCGCCAGCTCGCGGACTTCTTTGGTATTGCGGTAGCCTTCCACCACCTGGCCAATCTTCTCCTGCGCGTCTTTCACATCGCTGCCCTGTCCGAGCATCATGCCAAAGCGGCGGTTACGAGACTGGTTGTCGGTACAGGTCAGCACCAGATCGCCCAGGCCAGCCATCCCCATAAAGGTGGCCGGATCGGCACCCAGCGCTTCGCCCAGGCGGGACATCTCGGTCAGACCGCGAGTGATC
The DNA here is from genome assembly GCF_000805795.1 of Enterobacter sp. FB. Classification (NCBI taxonomy): domain Bacteria; kingdom Pseudomonadati; phylum Pseudomonadota; class Gammaproteobacteria; order Enterobacterales; family Enterobacteriaceae; genus Enterobacter; species Enterobacter sp. FB. The sequence goes on from NZ_JSZC01000016.1 coordinate 105,826, forward strand.
AGCGCCGTACGGGCGTTGGCACCAAAACCAATGCCGTCGGACATCCCGGCGCCAATCGCAATCACGTTCTTCACCGCGCCGCCCAGCTGCACGCCGATAAAATCGGGGTTGCTGTAAACGCGGAAGCTCTTGCCGCAGTGCAGCAACTGCTGGAGATCGTCGGAGAAGGCCCGATCGGTGGAGGCCAGTGAAATCGCCGTCGGCAGGCCAGCGGCCAGCTCTTTCGCAAAGGTCGGGCCGGAGATGACCGCCAGCGGGATCGCATCACCCAGCGCTTCGCGGGCAACGTCCTGCAGCAGGCGTCCGGTTTCGGCTTCCAGTCCTTTCGTCGCCCAGACAACGCGCGCATCCGGGCGCATCAGCGGCTTAATCTGACGCAGCACGTCGCCAAAGACATGGCTCGGGACCACAATCAGAATGTTGCGGCTGGCCGCCAGCGCGGTCGCAAGGTCGCTTTCAAGGTGCAGGGAGTCAGGGAACGGAACGTCCGGGAGAAACGCCACGTTACAGCGGTCGCGCTGTAGCGTCGCGATATGTTTTGGGTCGTGGCCCCACAGGACCACATCGTGACCATTTCTTGCCAGCATGATGGCAAGAGCGGTGCCGTATGAGCCGGCACCGATCACAGTCATTGACGCATTAACAGTGCTCATCAGGCATCCTGATGTTGTTCAGCACCTTCGCCAGCTTGCTGCTGCAGATAGTTCATGAACAGCGCATCAAAGTTAACTGGCGCAAGGTTCAGTTGCGGGAATGTACCGCGAGAAACCAGGCTGGTGATGCATTCACGTGCATACGGGAACAGAATGTTCGGGCAGTACGCACCCAGGCAATGCGCCATCTGGTTGCCTTCGATACCGCCGATGGAGAAGATACCGCCCTGCTGTACTTCACACAGGAAAGCAGTCTCTTCGCCCAGAGAAGCGGTCACGGTCACACGCAGTACGACTTCATACACGTCATCAGCCAGTTGGGTTGATGCGGTATCCAGATCAAGTTTAACCTCTGGCTGCCAGTCTTTCTGGAAAACGTGCGGCGCATTTGGCGCTTCAAAAGAGACATCTTTGGTGTAGATGCGCTGGATCTGGAAAATCATTTCATTATTGCTTTGTTCTGACATGGAAATACCCTTTTTAATTGTCCTAAAGTCTCTTAGCTCAGCAGCGGATCGAGTCCACCACGGGCATCGAGCGCATACAAGTCATCACAGCCGCCAATGTGCTGCGCATCAATAAAAATCTGTGGAACCGTCGTACGACCACTACGTTGGATCATCTCTTCGCGTTTAATCGCGTCACCGTCAATCGGCAGTTCCTGGAACGTGACGCCTTTGCTGTTCAGCAGCGCTTTCGCACGGTGGCAGAACGGGCACGTCGCTTTGGTGTAGATCTCAATATGGGCCATGACTGAACTCCTTATTTACCGCGTACCAAAGGAAGATTTTCCCCGCTCCAGCCGGAAATGCCTTCTTTCAGCACAGATACGTTTTCGAAGCCTGCTTTATGTAGCAGGCTCGCGGATTCCTGCGCCTGCATGCCGGTACCGTCAACAACGATAATCGGCTGGGCTTTATGCTTCTCAAGCTCGCCCACGTTGTTCGCTTTGATTTCAGCAGGCAGCAGGTTAATCGCACCTGCAATGTGCCCTTTGCGGAAATCGTCACGCTGACGCAGATCGACCACGACAGCATCTTCTTTGTTAATCAGACGCGTCGCTTCACCACGGGTGATAACCTTAATCTTAGACGTCAGGCTCTTAAATGTGGTGAACAGCACAGCAGCCAGCAGGCCAATCCACGCGATGCTCAGAACCGGATGGCGGCTAACGAATTGCATAATTTCTTGCATGGAGGGTAACTACTCCCGACTTAGTGATTAAAAAAACCAGGACAGGAGTATACCTGTGCGTTCTGGCAAATACAGCCAGCGACCCTAACCTAATCCATTTTCTGCGGCATGCCACCTAAAAAAATGCCTCAAAATGGTCTGGCGAGTACCTTGCCCCTGCGCTTTCTTTGATCTTCTGCGGCTATTTGATCGATTCAGCTGTAGTAAAATTACGCAAATTTTGACTCTTGAGCATGAGGTTGTCGCAATGTCGGTTTCTAAAAAACCTATGGTACTGGTGATTCTGGATGGCTATGGCTACCGTGAAGACAGCCAGGATAACGCTATTTTCAACGCCAAAACCCCGGTCATGGATGCCCTGTGGGCAAAACGTCCGCATACGCTGATTGACGCGTCTGGCCTGGAAGTGGGCCTGCCGGACCGCCAGATGGGCAACTCCGAAGTCGGTCACGTTAACCTGGGCGCCGGGCGTATCGTGTATCAGGACCTGACGCGTCTGGACGTTGAAATCAAAGAACGCACCTTCTTCTCCAACCCAACGTTGTGTGGCGCAGTTGATAAAGCCGTTGCTGCTGGCAAGGCCGTTCACATCATGGGTCTGCTCTCTGCTGGCGGCGTTCACAGCCACGAAGATCACATCATGGCAATGGTTGAACTGGCCGCTGAGCGCGGTGCGGAAAAAATCTATCTGCACGCCTTCCTGGACGGTCGCGACACGCCACCACGCAGTGCGGAAGGCTCCCTGAAAGCCTTCGAAGACAAATTCGCTGCACTGGGTAAAGGCCGCGTGGCCTCCATCATTGGTCGTTACTACGCCATGGACCGCGACAACCGCTGGGATCGCGTTGAACAGGCCTTTGACCTGCTGACCCTTGCAAAAGGGGAATTCCAGTTCGCGACCGCCGTTGAAGCGCTGGAAGCGGCTTATGCACGCGATGAAAACGACGAATTCGTAAAAGCGTCCGTGATTCGCGCTGAAGGCCAGGCCGATGCCGCCATGGAAGACGGCGACGCGCTGATCTTCATGAACTTCCGCGCTGACCGCGCGCGCGAAATCACCCGTGCGTTCGTCAACAGCGACTTCGACGGTTTTGCCCGTAAGAAAGTGGTAAACATCGACTTCATCCAGCTGACCGAATACGCGGCAGACATCAAAGCGCCGTGCGCATACCCACCCGCCTCGCTGGCAAACACCTTCGGTGAGTGGATGGCGAAGAACGACAAAACGCAGCTGCGTATTTCCGAAACGGAAAAATACGCGCACGTGACCTTCTTCTTTAACGGTGGCGTTGAAGAGCCGTTCAAAGGCGAAGAACGTATTCTGATCAACTCCCCGAAAGTCGCCACCTACGATCTGCAGCCAGAAATGAGCTCTGCAGAATTGACTGAAAAATTGGTTGCGGCCATCGAGAGCGGCAAATACGACACTATCATCTGTAACTACCCGAACGGCGACATGGTCGGTCATACCGGGGTGATGGAAGCGGCAGTGAAAGCGGTTGAAGCGCTGGACCACTGCGTTGAGCAGGTGGCGAAAGCGGTTGAATCCGTTGGCGGCCAGCTGCTGATCACCGCGGATCACGGTAACGCTGAACAGATGCGCGACCCGGCGACCGGACAGGCGCACACCGCCCACACCAACCTGCCGGTTCCGCTGATTTATGTGGGTGATAAATCAGTGAAAGCCGTAGAAGGCGGCAAGCTTTCTGACATCGCGCCAACCATGTTGTCGCTGATGGGGATGCCGATCCCTGAAGAGATGACTGGTAAGCCGCTGTTCATCGTGGAATAATCGCTCCCCATGAGGGGAAAGGCGATTTTTTCAATCACATGGGTCGTGAAGCCGCTTAGGTTATCAGTCAGACCTCTGTTTTACGCCAGCGCACTCAGCGCTGGCGTATTGCTGTGCGCCGCATCCGCCCACGCGGATGACCGCGACCAGTTGAAATCCATTCAGGCCGATATCGCCGCCAAAGAGCGTGCGGTACGCCAACAGCAGCAGCAGCGCGCCGCCCTGCTCGCCCAGCTTAAGCAGCAGGAAGAGGCCATCTCCGCTGCCACGCGTAAACTCCGTGAAACGCAAAACACCCTTGCCCAGTTGAATAAGCAGATCGGCGAGATGAACGCGTCGATTGCCAAACTCGAGCGCCAGCGCGATGCGCAGGAGCGCAACCTTGCCGCACAGCTTGATGCCGCATTCCGCCAGGGTGAACATACCGGACTCCAGCTGATCCTCAGCGGCGAAGAGAGCCAGCGCGGCCAGCGCCTGCAGGCCTACTTTGGCTATCTGAACCAGGCGCGTCAGGAGACGATCGCGCAGCTGAAGCAGACGCGCGAAGAGGTTTCCACGCAAAAAGCCGAGCTGGAAGAGAAGCAGAGCCAGCAGCAGACGCTGCTCTACGATCAGCAGGCCCAGCAGGCAAAGCTTGAGCAGGCACGCAACGAGCGTAAGAAAACCCTGGCCGGTCTCGAGTCCTCGATTCAGGAAGGTCAGAGCCAGCTGAGCGAAATGCGCGCCAACGAATCCAAACTGCGTAACAGCATCGCCCGTGCGGAAGCCGCGGCGAAAGCGCGCGCCGAAAAAGAGGCTCGCGAGGCGCAGGCCGTTCGCGACAAGCAGCAGGAAGCGTCCCGCAAAGGGACCACCTACAAGCCAAGCGAAAGCGAACGTTCCCTGATGTCGCGTACCGGCGGCCTCGGCTCTCCTCGCGGTCAGGCTTTCTGGCCCGTTCGCGGTTCAATTCTGCATCGCTATGGCGAACAGCTGCAGGGTGAGCTACGTTGGAAAGGGATCGTTATCGGTGCGTCTGAAGGTAGCGAAGTGAAAGCCATCGCCGATGGCCGCGTGATTCTGGCCGACTGGCTGCAGGGTTACGGGCTTGTGGTAGTGGTCGAGCACGGTAAAGGCGACATGAGTCTTTACGGCTACAACCAGAGCGCGCTGGTCAGCGTCGGCACGCAGGTGCGTGCTGGTCAACCCATCGCCCTTGTGGGCAGCAGTGGCGGTCAGGGCCGCCCGTCACTCTATTTCGAAATTCGTCGTCAGGGTCAGGCGGTCAATCCACAGCCGTGGTTGGGAAGATAAGTTTTGCTTCAATTTCGTCGAATCGTTTTCTCCGTCGTCAGCGCGCTGGCGCTGGCTGCACCGGTATACGCCGGTAAGCTCGCTATCGTGATTGATGACTTCGGTTATCGCCCACATTATGAAAACCAGGTGCTGGCGATGCCGTCGGCCATCTCCGTTGCCGTCCTGCCGAATGCCCCCCACGCGCGTGAGATGGCGACCAAAGCCCACAGCAGCGGGCATCAGGTTCTCATCCACCTGCCTATGGCCCCGCTCAGCAAGCAGCCGCTGGAAAAAGATACCCTGCGCCCGGATATGAGCAGCGAGGAGATCGAGCGCATCATCCGCGACGCCTACAACAAGGTGCCGTATGCCGTAGGGCTGAACAACCATATGGGCAGCGCGATGACCTCCAGCCTGTACGGGATGCTAAAAGTGATGCAGGCGCTGGAGCGTTACAATCTCTACTTCCTCGACAGCATGACCATCGGCAACAGCCAGGCGATGCGCGCCGCTCAGGGAACGGGCGTAAAGGTGATTAAGCGCAAGGTGTTCCTGGATGATACCCAGAACGAAGCCGATATTCGCGTGCAGTTTAATCGCGCGGTACAGCTGGCCCGCCGCAATGGTTCGGCCATTGCCATCGGTCACCCCCACCCGTCTACCGTCCGCGTCCTGCAGCAAATGCTGCCGACCTTACCTTCCGATATCACGCTGGTGCGCCCGAGCGATCTGCTGAATGAGCCGCAGGTGGATACCTCTACGCCGAATTCTGCGCAGCCCACCCCGACGGCGCCGCGTAATCCGTTCCGCGGCGTGAAGCGCTGCGTACCGAAGCAGCCGCTAGAACCGGTCTACGCGACCCGCTTCTTCTCTGTCATCGGAGACAGCATCAGTAACAGTACGCTGGTGAAATACGTCCAGCAGCAGTGGCAGGGATGGGGTAAGAAAGCCTGACGCTTATTTCGCAATCTGAGAGTCCGTCTGCTCATTCGCAACGGGCTCCTTTTTCTCCTGATGCTGATACCAGGATTTGAAATATTTCAAAAAGCTGTAGGCTGTGGCATACAGACCCGTCACGACCCCAACCTTGCCCTGACGCCAGGCTCCGCTGAACAGATACCATTTGAAGAACGCCCCGATGGCGCTGATGATGCCGCGTCCGATCGAAGGCCGAGCCGGCTGGTACTTCACCAGCCGGGTGGTGTAGCTGTTGAGCTTGTTGAACACTTCATGCAGGTTATAAAACGTGTCGTGACGAACCCGCCCCGGCATTTTCACGGCAACAATCTTACCTTCAACTTTGTCATCTACGGGTCGTTGGTTGAAGCGAGCCTGGGTACTATTAAACAGCCGCACCGGGAAATCAGGCGAGGAAACAGGATAGATTGTACGCACCTCCTCGCCCAGCACGTGCCAGTAGCGGGCGATACGCCAGGCGCGATCGGCGGAAGGTTCATCCCCGGCTTTCAGGGTCAGAATAAAGTCGACCGTTTCCGCGTCCAGGATCTCGTCGCTATCCATGCAAAGCACCCAGTCATTGCTCGCCAGATCGATTGCATGGTTCATCTGCACGCCATGCATAGCATAGGGGTGATGATGAAGGGAGAGGCCGTACTCGCGGCAAATAGAAAGGGTGGCATCCGTACTGCCGGAATCCAGAACGACAATTTCATCTGCCACCGTCAGCAGCGGAGGAATCACCTCGCGCAGCAAACGCGCAGAATTACAGGTCAATAAACAAACGGTAAGCTTGAACATAGGCTCTGTAAAGTAAACGGATCGTCAACAAACTTTATAAGTGTGCGGGTAAAAAAGCGAAGGAAAAATCGAAATAATCTGATTGCGGATGTAAGAAACGTGAAGAGGCCGTAAAAAAAGCGCCCGAAGGCGCTTTCGCGGTTAATCCCAGCTCAGAATCACTTTCCCTGACTGGCCGGAACGCATCGCGTCAAAGCCCTGCTGGAACTCATCGATGGAGAAACGGTGAGTAATAATCGGGGACAGATCCAGACCGGACTGAATCAACGCCGCCATCTTGTACCAGGTCTCAAACATCTCACGACCATAGATGCCCTTGATGAACAGCCCCTTGAAGATCACTTTGTTCCAGTCGATGGACATATCCGACGGCGGGATACCCAGCATCGCGATACGGCCACCGTGGTTCATGGTGTCGAGCATGGTGCGGAACGCCGGTGGCGCACCGGACATCTCCAGACCCACGTCAAAGCCCTCGGTCATGCCCAGCTCTTCCATCACGTCGGTCAGGCTCTCTTTCGAGACATCCACCGCGCGGGTGACGCCCATTTTGCGCGCCAGCGACAGGCGGTATTCGTTTACATCGGTGATCACGACGTTGCGCGCACCTACATGCTTCGCCACGGCTGCCGCCATAATGCCGATGGGGCCCGCGCCGGAGACCAGCACGTCTTCACCAACCAGATCGAAGGAGAGCGCCGTGTGCACGGCGTTACCGAACGGATCGAAAATGGAGGCCAGGTCGTCAGAAATATTGTCCGGGATTTTGAAGGCGTTAAAGGCCGGGATCACCAGGTATTCCGCGAAGCAGCCCGGACGGTTCACGCCCACGCCGATGGTATTGCGGCACAGGTGCGTACGCCCGCCGCGGCAGTTACGGCAGTGGCCGCAGGTAATATGGCCTTCACCGGAGACGCGGTCGCCGATTTTGAAGCCTTTCACTTCCTGGCCGATACCCACCACTTCACCGACATATTCGTGACCGACAACCATCGGTACAGGAATGGTTTTCTGCGACCACTGGTCCCAGTTGTAGATGTGAACGTCAGTACCGCAGATAGCCGTTTTACGAATTTTGATCAGCAGATCGTTATGACCGACTTCCGGTTCCGGCACGTCGGTCACCCAAATCCCTTCTTCCGCTTTCAGTTTGGATAACGCTTTCATCACACGTCCTCAGGCAATGACGCCCAGCTGTTTACCGATGCGGGTAAAGGCTTCCACCGCACGTTCAATTTGTTCAGGCGTATGCGCCGCAGACATCTGGGTGCGGATACGCGCCTGACCTTTTGGCACCACCGGGAAGAAGAACCCGGTGACGTAAATCCCTTCTTTCTGCAGTTCGCGGGCAAAGTTCTGCGCCACGACCGCATCACCCAGCATCACCGGAATGATCGCGTGGTCAGCACCGGCCAGGGTGAACCCTGCTGCGCTCATTTTTTCACGGAACAGACGCGCGTTGGACCACAGGCGGTCGCGCAGTTCAGCGCCGGACTCCACCATCTCCAGCACTTTGATGGAGGCGGCAACAATCGCCGGTGCCAGGGAGTTGGAGAACAGATACGGACGCGAGCGCTGGCGCAGCCACTCCACCACCTCTTTACGCGCAGCGGTATATCCGCCGGATGCGCCGCCGAGCGCTTTGCCCAGCGTGCCGGTGATGATGTCCACGCGGCCCATTACGTCGCAGTATTCGTGGGAGCCGCGACCATTTTCGCCGACAAAACCGACCGCGTGAGAGTCATCGACCATCACCAGCGCGTCGTATTTATCCGCCAGGTCACACACGCCCTTCAGGTTGGCGATCACGCCGTCCATGGAGAATACGCCGTCGGTGGCGATCAGCACATGGCGAGCGCCCGCTTCACGGGCCTCTTTCAGGCGCGCTTCCAGCTCAACCATGTCGTTGTTGGCGTAGCGAAAACGCTTCGCTTTACACAAGCGTACGCCGTCGATGATGGAGGCGTGGTTCAGGGCGTCGGAGATAATCGCATCTTCTGCGCCGAGCAGGGTCTCGAACAGGCCGCCGTTGGCGTCGAAGCAGGAGGAGTAGAGAATCGCGTCTTCCATTCCGAGGAAGTTCGCCAGCTTTTGCTCAAGCTGCTTGTGGCTGTCCTGGGTACCGCAGATAAAGCGTACTGAGGCCATACCAAAACCGTGGGTATCCATGCCGTTTTTTGCCGCGGCAATCAGCTCAGGGTGATTCGCAAGACCTAAGTAGTTGTTCGCACAAAAGTTGATCACATGGCTGCCGTCGGCAACGGTGATGTCCGCCTGCTGTGCAGACGTGATAATACGCTCTTCCTTGAACAACCCTTCCGCACGTGCGGTCTCGAGGTCGCTGTTTAACTGTTTGTAAAAATCACCACGCATTGCAATTCTCCAGACTCGGCAAATTTCGGGACATATTACCCAAACCTATAGTTCATGACGAGATGACACGTCATCTCTTGTCGTTTTTGCAGCATAAATCACGTGTACCCTTGCGCTATGTCGGTGAATGGCTGAAGGGCAGCCATACTAATGATATGATAGAAACATTAGCGTCCGGGATTGTCCCCGGGCTCCACACTTCAAAGGTTACAGTTATGATCATCGTTACCGGCGGCGCAGGCTTTATCGGCAGCAATATTGTTAAGGCTCTCAATGACAAAGGCATCACCGACATCCTGGTGGTTGACAACCTGAAAGACGGCACCAAGTTCGTTAACCTGGTGGATCTGAACATCGCTGACTACATGGATAAAGAAGACTTCCTTATCCAGATTATGGCAGGCGAAGAGTTCGGCGAGATCGAAGCCATCTTCCACGAAGGTGCGTGTTCTTCCACCACCGAGTGGGACGGCAAGTACATGATGGACAACAACTATCAGTACTCCAAAGAGATCCTGCACTACTGCCTGGAGCGTGAAATTCCGTTCCTGTATGCCTCTTCTGCCGCCACTTACGGCGGGCGCACCTCGGACTTCATCGAGTCCCGCGAATATGAGCAGCCGCTGAACGTCTACGGCTACTCCAAATTCCTGTTCGACGAATATGTGCGTCAGGTTCTGCCAGAAGCGAACTCGCAGATCGTCGGCTTCCGTTACTTCAACGTCTACGGACCGCGCGAAGGCCACAAAGGCAGCATGGCAAGCGTGGCGTTCCACCTGAACACCCAGCTGAATAACGGTGAAAGTCCAAAACTGTTCGAAGGCAGCGACGGCTTTAAGCGTGACTTCGTTTACGTGGGCGACGTGGCGGCCGTAAACCTGTGGTTCTGGGAAAACGGCGTGTCCGGCATCTTCAACCTGGGTACTGGCCGCGCAGAGTCCTTCCAGGCGGTGGCTGATGCCACGCTGGCGTACCACAAAAAAGGCAGCATCGAGTACATTCCGTTCCCGGACAAGCTGAAAGGCCGCTATCAGGCGTTCACCCAGGCTGACCTGACTAACCTGCGCGCAGCGGGTTATGACAAGCCGTTCAAAACCGTTGCCGAAGGCGTAACGGAGTATATGGCCTGGCTGAACCGCGACGCGTAAGTATGAAGATTCTGGTGATCGGCCCGTCATGGGTGGGCGACATGATGATGTCGCAAAGTCTCTATCGCACGCTCAAGGCGCGCTATCCCCAGGCGATAATCGACGTGATGGCACCCGCGTGGTGCCGTCCGCTGTTATCGCGTATGCCGGAAGTGAATGAAGCGATCCCGATGCCGCTCGGCCACGGGGCGCTGGAAATTGGCGAACGCCGCAAGCTCGGCCATAGCCTGCGCGAGAAGCGGTATGACCGCGCGTATGTTCTGCCCAACTCCTTTAAATCTGCCCTGGTGCCCTTCTTTGCGGGCATTCCGCATCGCACCGGCTGGCGCGGCGAAATGCGCTACGGCCTGCTGAACGATGCGCGCGTGCTGGATAAAGCGGCCTGGCCATTAATGGTGGAGCGCTACGTGGCGCTGGCCTATGACAAAGGCGTGATGCGCAGCGCGAAAGACCTGCCGCAGCCGCTGCTCTGGCCCCAGCTTCAGGTTAACGACGGTGAAAAATCCCAGACCTGCAGCACGTTTGGCCTTTCGGCTGAACGTCCGATGATTGGCTTCTGCCCTGGCGCCGAGTTCGGCCCGGCAAAACGCTGGCCGCACTACCACTATGCAGAGCTGGCGAAACAGCTGATCGACGAAGGCTACCAGATTGTCCTGTTCGGTTCGGCAAAAGACCACGAGGCGGGCAACGAAATTCTCGCGACGCTCAGTAATGAACAGCAGGCCTGGTGCCGCAACCTGGCGGGAGAAACGCAGCTTGAGCAGGCGGTTATCCTGATTGCTGCCTGCCACGCTGTGGTTACCAACGATTCAGGCCTGATGCACGTCGCCGCTGCGCTCAACCGTCCGCTGGTGGCGCTGTATGGGCCAAGCAGCCCGGACTTTACGCCTCCGCTTTCCCATAAAGCGCGCGTTATTCGCCTGATCACCGGCTACCACAAGGTGCGCAAAGGCGATGCCGCTGAAGGTTATCATCAGAGTCTGATCGACATTACCCCGCAGCGCGTTCTTGAAGAACTCAACGCACTGCTGTTGAGCGAAGAAGGATAACGGATGCGGGTACTGATCGTTAAAACCTCGTCGATGGGCGATGTTCTGCATACGCTGCCGTCGCTGACGGACGCCATGCGGGCCATTCCCGGCATCCGTTTTGACTGGGTGGTGGAAGAGGGCTTCGCGCAGATCCCCACCTGGCATGAAGCGGTCGACCGCGTGATCCCGGTGGCGATTCGCCGCTGGCGGAAAGCGTGGTTCTCCGCGCCGATTAAAGCCGAACGCAAAGCCTTCCGCGAGGCGGTACAGGCGCAGCGTTATGATGCCATCATCGACGCGCAGGGACTGGTCAAAAGCGCCGCGCTGGTAACGCGTCTGGCACACGGCGTAAAGCACGGGATGGACTGGCACAGCGCCCGAGAACCGCTGGCGAGCCTGTTTTATAACCGCCGCCATCACATCGCAAAGCAACAGCACGCGGTGGAACGTACCCGCGAGCTTTTTGCAAAGAGTCTTGGCTATGCAAAGCCGGAAACGCAGGGCGATTACGCCATTTCGCAGCATTTTTTGCACGGTTCGCAACAAACAGACGCACCCTACCTGATTTTCCTTCATGCAACGACCCGCGACGACAAGCACTGGCCGGAAGCGCACTGGCGCGAACTGATCGGCCTGCTGGCAAACGCGGGGCTGCGTATCAAACTCCCGTGGGGCGCTCCCCATGAAGAAGCGCGCGCCAAACGCCTGGCGGCAGGATTTGATTATGTGGACGTTCTGCCGCGCATGAAGCTGGATGGCGTCGCTCAGGCGCTGGCAGGCGCGACGGCTGTGGTCTCCGTGGATACGGGACTCAGCCACCTGACGGCGGCGCTGGATCGACCTAATATTACGCTTTACGGCCCAACGGACCCGGGGCTTATCGGCGGCTATGGAAAAAATCAATATATCTGCCGCCCGGAACACTCATCGCAGCTGAGCGATCTCAGCGCCGCTGCGGTATTTGCGCAATTAGAGCCTTTGCTGGCAGCAGAGAGAGCCTATGTCTGATTTTTTCTCAGCGGAGCGCCCGCCAAAGCGCGTGCTGATTATTAAGCTTCGTCACCACGGTGACGTTTTGCTTACCTCGCCGGTTTATACCGTGCTGAAAAAGAACTGGCCGAACGTGGAAGTCGATGCGCTGGTTTATGACGATACCCAGGCGATGCTGACCAGCCACCCGCATATCGACCAGGTGCACACTATTGGGCGCAACTGGCGCAAGAAGGGCTGGTTTGAACAATTCCGCCTCTACCGCGCCCTGCTGAACACCCTGAAAGGCCGTCAGTATGACGTGCTGATTAACCTGACCGAACACTGGCACGGCGCGCGTCTGGCGCGTCGCCTGAAACCGCGCGTCTCCGTCGGCTTTAAGCCGGATAAGCGCGGTGGCCTGGCGCGTCGCCGTTGGGTGAAATCGTTCACCACGCTCTATCCGGCGATTCAGGACAACAGCCGTCATATGGTGGAGGTTAATCTGGATGCCCTGCGCCGGATCGGCATTCATCCGCAGTCCGACGAAGACAAACATACGCTTTTTGTGCCCGGTGACGCGGCAGAAGCCTCTGTGGCCGAAAAGCTGGCCGGGTTTGGGCTCACGAGTAAATCCTACATTCTGGTTCACCCGACCTCGCGCTGGATGTTTAAGGCCTGGGATATCAAAAAGCTGGCAGCGACCATTGATAACCTGGCGGCGCGCGGCCTGCCGATCGTCCTCTCCGCCGCGCCGTCAAAAGAAGAGAAGGCCTATATGGACGCGCTGCGCGCTGCGCTCACCCAGCCGGTCTTTGATTTAAGCGGTCAGCTGAACCTGAAAGAGCTGGGTGCGCTCATGAAGCACGCCCGGGTGTACTTCGGCGTGGATTCCATGCCAATGCATCTTGCGAGCGCCGTCGGTACGCCAACCGTCGCCATCTTTGGTCCTACCGGCGCCATCAAATGGGCGCCGTGGGGGGTAAATTATCGCGTAATCGTGGCCGGGTTTACCTGCCAGCCGTGCGGCAAAGCGGGCTGCGGAGACAGCGGTGTCTCTGACTGCATCACGGCCATCACCCCACAGCAGGTGCTGAGCGCCATTGATACGATGCTTCTGGAAACGGAAACCCCTGCATGAAGCTGGCTATTGTCCGACAGACCTACAACCCCAACGGTGGCGCAGAGCGTTTTGTCTCACGTGCGCTAAACGTGCTGGCGCAGGATACCTCCCTTGATGTCACGCTGATTGCTCGCCAGTGGGAGGATGCCGCAGGCTGGAAAACGCTGACGGTCAATCCGCCGTTTCGCAATCGCATCGCGCGTGAATCCGGTTTTGCCCTCGAAGCCGCCGCGCATTTTGCGCAGTTTGATATTGTGCAAAGCCACGAACGCATACCGGGAGCCACCATCTTCCGGGCGGGCGACGGTGTTCACGCCACCTGGCTTGAGCAATATGGCCGCATTCTGTCGCCGCTGGCGCGCTGGGCGCAATCTCTGAGCCGCTATCACCGCTACATTCTGCAGGCCGAGGCGCAGATGTTTACCCATCCGCAGCTGCGCAAGGTGATCTGTAATTCGAAGATGGTGCGCGATGATATCGCGCGGCGCTTCGGGCTGCCGGACGACAAGCTGACGGTGATCTACAACGGCGTGGACACCGTTCAGTTTAGCCCTGAGGTCCGCGCCCTTTCGCAGCGTGATGCCCTGGGTATTCCTCCTGACGCACCGGTGCTGGCGTATGTTGGGTCAGGCTTCAGCCGCAAAGGCGTCGCCACCGCGCTGCGCGCCATTGTGGCGCATCCTGACGTCTGGCTGCTGATTGCTGGCCGCGATAAACATGCGCGGAAGTTCGAAAAGCTGGCACAGGCGCTGGGATTTCCTCACGAGTGAAGTTCCTGGGCCCCGTTGCCAACGTGCGTGAAGTCTATGGCACGGCGGATGCCCTTATCCTGCCGACGCTCTACGATCCCTTCCCGAACGTCTGCGTGGAAGCGCTGGCCTGTGGTTTGCCGCTGCTTACCAGCCACGGCTGCGGCGCGGCGGAGTGGATAACCGAGGGTCAAAACGGCTGGGTGCGCGATGCGCTGGACAGCGAAGGCTACCAGCAGGCCATCTCGCTGTGGCTGAAAGGCCGTGAACAGGGTGTCGATTACTCCGCCGCTGCGCGTGCAACCGCCGAGCCCTTCACCCTGGACAGAATGGCGAAAGAGCTACAGGCGCTTTATCGTGATTTGCTGCGCTGAGCGGCATCGGAGAAGACTTTCTCCATCGCGTCCAGCATACATTCGCGGGTAAAGTGCGTGCTCAGGTAATCATATCCCTGTTGCGCGAGCGTCTCACGAAGGGCTGAGTCGTCATAGAGTTTCATTATGGCATCGTGCAGCGCGTTTTCGTCGCGCTGCGCGACCAGCACTCCCGTCAGCCCGTTAATCACCGCATCTCCCGTTCCACCCGCATCCGTTGCAATGGTGGCAATACGGGTGGCTAACGATTGCAGCACGCCCTGCGGAACACCTTCCATATCGTGCGAAGGGCTGAGCGCAATATCAAAGGCCGGGAACCAGCGTTCCGGATCGGATTGATGTCCCGCCATGACTACGCGGTGCTGTAACCCCAGGGCGGTGATTTCCTGTTCCAGCGTCGCTTTGTGCGGACCTTCGCCGACAATCGCCAGCTTGATGTGTGGATTGGCGATTTTCGCCAGGGCGCGCAGCAGTACGCTATGGCCTTTGTTCGGGCGCAAATGCGATACCACGCCCAGCCAGAAATCGTCCTGCGACAAACCACAATGAACCCGGGCCTGGTGCTTATCTCCCGGATGGAAACGCTGCGTATCAACACCGCTTGGCACCGACGTACTCTGAGACATCGGCACGCCAATATTTGCCACCTGATGGCGCAGCGCCTCGCCGGTGGTCACGATATGCGCGCAGGCCGTGCGGAAGAGCCAGCGGGTCGTCCAGTTGTTGCGCGGTACGCCGGACGCATGACGGGTTCTCACCAGTGGTACAGGGTTGGACAGCGTCAGATTCGCCAGCGCCACCAGCCAGGTATCGGCAGAGTTATGGCTGTTGATGACGTCAATCGAGTGACGGTTATCCTTCATCCAGCGACGCAGCACCTGCAGGTTTTTAAGGTTCTTACGCTTCAACGGCATCGTGACCACCGTCAGACCGGCATTGCGTGCCAGCGCGTGGAGCGGCGCAGTTTCCGGACAAAGGAGAGTCACCTGATGGCCACGCTGAATCATCCCAAGCGATTCGTTGATAATGCGCAGAGGCTGCCCGCCTTTGCCGCCGTCTGCTTCAGTGTGAACAATATGCATATATTTCCTGTCGTTTAGCTGAAACCGCTGTCCAGGCCGCCGATTATATACGTGGGTATTACGATAATGCACAGGCGGATTAATCTTGCTTACAAACATTGTCCTTCTGTAGTAATGGCTTCTGTGGTAATTTTCTCAGGCTTTTATTCCACTCAAAATCAGTGGAATCTGCATATGGCATTGTTAACTAACCGGTATTAACGCCGAGATCCTTTACCAGTACCAAAATTATGACAAATACTCGTAACATCCTGACAGGTCTTTTAGTACTGTCTGTACTGGCTTTATGTTTTATCTGGCCAATCCCAAACGATCAGCTACCTTTTCATCGTAATGGACTGATTTATCCTAATATAGTGGTGGCGCTCGGTCTTTTCTTTAGCTCTTCAGTGGCGAGAAAAGCGCTGGACTTAAACAAAATTAAGTTCGTGCTTATTGTGCTGTGGGCATTAACCTTCTTTATCCTGATTAACGGCTTTTTTGTCGCGCCAGATATTAAAGAAATGGTGTCGACCTGGGATGGACAGTGGTTACGTCCGGTATTGCTTTTCTGTGCAGGCCTGGTGTTATTACCGGTGATTCAGGAGCGCTTCCCCTCTTTATCGGCAGCCCGTTTCTTTACTCTCGTCGTTCTTTTTTTCTGGGGCGTCGTCTGTATCCATCTCCTTGATACCGTCTGGCTTTACTGGCGAGACGGCGTGATCCACTGGGGCGAAACGCGGATTGTTTATAACCGCACGCGCATGAGCTTCCAGGTCAATATGATCACCGGTTTCCTGATCGCCGAACTGCTTGCACGCGGCCTGCTTCATCAGCGTTTCTTACGCCTGAAGACACCGTTCCTCGCCTTTATGCTGCTGTGTAACCTTGTCTGCACGGCGTTAGTCGATACCCGCTGGGGAACGATCGGCCTGGTTGGTAGCCTGTTCTCCACCTTCCTACTGCTCAGCCTGCACAGTATGCGTCGCAGCCGAGTGGTGTTAACAGGCGTTATTCTTGTGAGCATCATTATCATTTCCGCGCTTCTGGGCTATGCCTCCTGGAAAACCGATCCGCGCTGGCAAAATCTGGAAGATGATGCGGTAACAGGCTGGAACGCGCCTTTCACCAGTTTTTGCTATAACAGAACAGACGGAACTGTACCGACTAACGATCTCGGTCGTCCAATGGATCACTCCAACGGCTGTCGTGCCAGCTTCTTCCATCAGGGCTGGAAACTGGTGGGTGAACACCCTGCGGGAATGGGGCCTCGCAAAGAGGCCTTCCGCTATGTGCTGCGTCGCGACACGCAGGACAATCGCATTAACATTCCGCACAGCCACTACGGCCTGATTGAGTTTGGTATCCAGAACGGCATCGCGGGCATTGCAGGCTGGCTGATTCTGCTGGCAGGCTGCTGGTACATCGGCTGGCGCGAGTTCCGCCATGGCAATATGATGGCGGGCATGTTCCTGCTGCTGTTTACGGTTGGTTTCTTCTCCCGAACCATGGTTGACCACAATCTGAAAGATCACTACCTGGAACAATATATGCTGTTAACCGGGTTGCTTGTGGGAATGTGCGCGTTACGGCCCGCTAAACGAACAGAAACAACCTCCTGATTGCGTATACATAGCGCCGTTGACAATACGCATCGGCGCAACGTTACCTATCAGAACTCTTTTGCCTGCCGGCTGTCGAAAAGCCATTGCACATTGCTGTATCGCTCGCTAGCCGCATCTCACCGCGTTAAATTACGGAGTAAGCATGTCTGGAACGCCTCAATTAAGCCTCGTTGTCGCCGTCTATAATGGCGAGAATTTCCTGAGCGCTTTTTTTGACAGCATAAAGAAACAGAATCTGCACAGCCTGGAACTTATTATTGTTAATGACGGCTCTACTGACGGCTCTGCAGAGATCATCGCCCGCTACGCCAGTGAATTCAGTCATTTTAACGTCATCGACCAGCCTAATGGGGGGGTCTCTGCGGCCCGTAATACCGGTCTGGCCGCAGCAACGGGCGATTACATCGCGTTCCCGGATATTGATGATGTCATCTATCCGGGCATGTATCCGCGCCTGCTGGAGATTGCACTCGCCGGGCAGTTGGACGTCGCGACCTGCAACGGTACCTACATTTATGACGACGGACGCCCGTCGAAGAAGATTTTCCCTTCAGATAAACTTGCGTCAACCGACGTGCTGGACGGCCCGACCTGGCTGCAGATGGCGCTCGAATCGCGCAAGTTCCTGCACGTGACGTGGCTGAACATCTATCGCCATGCCTTTATCAAAGAGCAGGGCTTCAGCTTTGAACAGGGTCTGCGCCATCAGGACATCCCCTGGACTACGGAAGTGCTGCTCACCGCCAGACGCGTGCAGTATATTGATGAGACCTATTACGACTACCTGATCCACTCCGCTTCCGTTTCCCATACGCCAGGCACGGACGACACGCGCATGCGCTCTTCGCGCCATTATATGAAGATTCTGGAGATGCTGGACGCCATCAACAAACGCTATCCGGAACAGGTGAAACGCGTGCCCGCCTGCCGCTGGCAAATCGCCAAAGAGGGTCTGGGGATCCTGCATAGCATTAATAACATTGACGATATGGCCAAAAAACGCGAGATCACCCGTGAGCTTTTCGATCGCGGTATCTGGACTCTGATTTGGCAAAATGCGCGCGGCTTCCGCCAACGGTGGCGTCTGGGACGTCGCTACTTCCGTCTTAAAAAACTCGTCAAATGAGTGGAAATATGAGCAAGCTTAAACTGCATGTTGTCTCCCGCCCTGAGTTTATCGCGACGAATTTTGCCGATTTTCAGGAACTGATTGATCAGAAAATCAATCCGGATGATATTCCGCATCGTTTTTACTGTGGGGGAAGAGGCGTCTGGACATTTCAGACGATGCTCAGCCTTAACTATTACTATAACGGCCAGATTGAATGTTCATGGGGCACTGAATGCCGCCCGGACGCAATTAATCTGATGCACAACGATCACTATGGTTCCCGCGTAAAACCCTGGGTCGGCGTGACCGTTGTTGCTCGTGCCGATCGTCCGCCGGTTATCGGCGCGGATTACGTCGTCGAACAAAACCCTGAAGTTGCTAACATCCCAGGGCGTATCTTTATTCCTAACTGGCCACAGCCGGGCGTAAAACCACGCGAACGCACCGACGAGACAATCAAAACCGTCGCATTCTTCGGCCGTGTAGACAGTTTCCCGGACGAATACCGCGAAGGGAATTTTAAGCAACGTCTTGCCGAACAAGGTATTGAGCTCCGCATCTCGTTCGATAACTGGACAAACTACCAGGACGTGGACGTGTGCATCAGCTTCCGCAAATCACACGATCATAAACTGGCGCGTAAGCCTGCCAGTAAGCTCATTAACAACTGGCTGGGGAAAACGGTGATGGTCTGCGATGACGAGCCGTCTTATCGCGCGATCCGCGAAAGCGAGCTGGACTACCTGATCGCCAAAACCCCTGATGAAGCCTTCAATGCCATCATGCGTCTTAAAAACTCCCCTGAACTGTATCGTCAGATGCGCGAACAGGGTGAAAAACGTCTACAGGTCTATTCCCGCGAAGCGGTCGCTGCACGCTGGTATGCCCTGTTTGAGGATATTTGGCGAAAAGGATTGCACAATCGTCCTACGGTAGTTCGCGCACTGCGCTTTGGCTTTGGTAAAGCCATTCGCCCGCTGACTAAAAAGTTCTGATCGGAATAGAGTCCTTCCATGTTCAAAACAACGACACACTCTTCGTTCACCCCGCGCAGCAATCTGTTGCGCACCCTGGGGTTGACGCTGGCATTCCTGCTGCTGTTCTCGCTCTCAGAAATCATCATTCTGCTGAAAGATCACGTCTACCAGCCGAAATCCGGTGATATCTCGCTGTATCTGATCATCTCCCTGCTTGCCGCAGCCAGCGCGCGTTTCTTCCTGACTCGCCTGCTGCTGGCCGTCACGTTTATCGTTCAGATTTCGGAAGCGGTATACTACCAGTTCTACGGTCAGTTCTATGGCCCGAGCGAAGTCTGGCTGGCGTTCGTGGAAACGAAAGACATTGCCAGCGGGATCACCGACAGCCTGGGTTCACTGGGCATCTACTTCGCCATCATGATTGTGGCGGTCGTGTTTGCGCTGGTCTTTGCGCGTCGTCTGGCGCCGCTTTGGCACAAATGGATTGCGCTTCCTTGCCTGCTTGCGATTGTCGTGATGTTTGTCGGTCAGTTCTACAAAGCGATCGACGGGCAGATGTACAAGTTCAACCCGGACCTGCGCCACTCCCTGCTGCGTAACGGCCTGTCTGCGATGAGCTTCAGCGCCATACGCCTGATCCCAGAAGCGATGTCAGGCGAAAACCAGAATCTGACCCACTACGATCCCTACCAGGTCAAACCTGTTAAGGATACGCGCGCGGGTAAATATTCGATTATTCTGGCGATAGGTGAAAGCCTTAATCCGCACCACGTCAGCGCTCTGGGCTACGAACGCGATACCACACCCGAGCTGAAAGCGCTGCTCCAGCAGTATCAAGGTACGGGCCGCCTGATTGTCTCCAACGCCGTGTCCACCCGCGTGGCCATCCCGATGCTGGTGAATAATCTGCGCGAGCCGGATAACTACGGGGCCTATAAATCGAAATCCACCAATATCTTCGCCAACGCGAAGAAACAGGGTTATCAGACCGCCTTTATCTCCGCCCAGGGGCTGGAAGGGCTGAGCAACTGGATTGGCATCCATGATATCGATCTGTGGGAAGATACCCAGATCCGCCCGGCACCAGATGTCGGCGCAGACGTTGTTCTGACGCCATCCGTTGAGAAAGCAACCCTGGACTGGAACAAACCGTTCCTGATGGTGCTCAACAGCCGTGCGCCACATATCCCGTACGAGCGTAATATTCCGCAGGGCTTCGCGAAATTCTCTACGCCGCGTCTGAGTGATGATGTGGCGCAGAAGAAAAATGAGTATGACGATGCGGTCCGCCTGTATGACAAAGAACTCGCGTCCGCGATTCGCACCGCGCTGGCAAAATCCAAACTGCCGGTGCTGGTGTTTATCACCTCCGATCACGGTGAACGCGTGGGCGATAACGGTCTGTTTGGCCACTCGGTTGTTGAAATGCCAATTGCTCAGGTACCGTTCCTCTACTTCAGCAACGATCCGGCTTACGCCATGAAGGAGATCAGCCCGCAGGTACCTCTCAACCATTACCAGGTGGCAACGCTCATCAACAAGATGCTGGGCTACGACGTCAGCAATCCGAATCAAAAAGATGACAGCTTCTTTATCACTGGCGGTGATATTCGCGGGCTTTCGGAGCGCGTAACCTACCATCTGAATGCCCTCCCCGAAGCGGAGCGCTAATCGGTCAGACATGAAACGGGCAAGAAATTGCCCGTTTTTTTTCAGGCGAATGAGCGTAACGCAGGCAAATGGGTATCTTAAAACACCAAAGAGATAGCTTTAGACGGCTCAAATGCTTAGAATTTGCCCGCCGAAACTAAAAAAACGGATAATCGCTTGGAATTGTTGTATACCGCCCTGCTCTACATTATTCAGCCACTGGTGTGGCTGAGACTGTTGCTTCGTAGCCGGAAAGCGCCTGCGTATCGTAAACGCTGGGCTGAACGCTATGGCTTCTGCCGCAATAAAGTCGCACCGGACGGTATTTTGCTGCATTCCGTGTCTGTCGGTGAAACGCTGGCGGCGATCCCGCTGGTTCGCGCCCTGCGTCACCGCTACCCGTCGCTGCCGATTACCGTCACGACGATGACGCCAACCGGCTCGGAGCGCGCGTTATCCGCTTTCGGCAAAGACGTTCATCACGTCTATCTCCCTTACGATCTCCCCTGCGCCATGAATCGTTTCCTGAATACCGTTCGCCCGAAGCTGGTGATTGTGATGGAAACCGAACTGTGGCCAAACATGATTTCCGCCCTGCATGCCCGTAAAATTCCGCTGGTGATTGCCAACGCGCGCCTGTCAGAGCGCTCGGCGAAAGGTTACGGCAAGCTGGGTAAATTTATGCGCCGCCTGCTCAGCAAGATCACCCTGATTGCCGCGCAGAATGAAGAAGATGCGGCACGCTTTATCTCTCTGGGCCTCAAACGCAACCAGCTTGCGGTGACGGGCAGCCTGAAATTTGATATTTCGGTTACCCCTGAACTCGCCGCGCGCGCCATCACGCTTCGCCGCCAGTGGGCCCCGCGTCGTCAGGTCTGGATTGCGACCAGTACCCATGACGGTGAAGAAGAGATCATCCTGCAGGCGCACCGCAAGCTGCTGGAAAGCTTCCCTGATTTACTGCTGATCCTCGTGCCCCGCCATCCGGAACGTTTTAAAGATGCCCGTGAAATGGTGCAAAAAGGCGGTTTCAGCTTCACGCTGCGCAGCAGCGGGGAGATCCCGTCTGGCAGCACCCAGGTGGTGATTGGCGATACGATGGGCGAACTGATGCTGCTGTACGGGATTGCTGACCTCGCGTTTGTCGGCGGCAGCCTGGTGGAGCGCGGCGGCCATAACCCGCTCGAGCCGGCAGCCCACGCGATTCCGGTGCTGATGGGGCCACATACGTTTAACTTCAAAGATATCTGCGCGAAATTACAGCAGGCCGATGGTTTAATTACCGTGACCGATGCGGACTCCGTAGTTAAAGAGGTCTCAACCCTTCTGACTGACGAAGATTATCGCCTGTGGTACGGGCGACATGCGGTCGAAGTGCTGCACCAGAACCAGGGTGCCCTGACCCGTCTGCTGCAGCTTCTGCAACCTTACCTGCCCCAGCGGAGCCACTGATGTCAACGCGTCTGTCGGTCGTGATGATCGCCAAAAACGCCGCCGACCTGCTTCCGGACTGCCTGGCGTCGGTTGCCTGGGCTGACGAGATAGTCGTTCTTGATTCCGGAAGTACGGACAACACGGTGGACGTTGCCCGGGCAGCGGGCGCAAAAGTCTTTATCGATACTGACTGGCAAGGCTATGGCCTCCAGCGCCAGCGCGCGCAGGGGTTTGCCACCGGAGATTATGTCCTGATGCTCGATACTGACGAGCGCATCACGCCGGAGCTTCAGCAGGCCATTCAGGCGGTGCTTTCCTCACCTCAACCTGATGCTGTATACAGCATTGCCCGACGCAACTACTTCCTTGGCCGTTTTATGCGCCACAGCGGCTGGTATCCTGACCGCGTGACGCGCCTCTACGAGCGCGAGCGGTATCAGTACAACGACAATCTGGTGCATGAATCTCTGGCCTGCGACAACGCCCAGATCATCCCCCTGACGGGCGATTTACTGCACCTGACCTGCCGCGATTTCGCAAGCTTCCAGCGCAAACAGCTCAACTATGCCACCGCATGGGCGCAGGAGCGTCACCAGCGCGGCAAGAAGGCCTCGCTGACCGGAATCTTCACCCACACGCTGGGCGCGTTTCTGAAAACGCTGCTGCTACGTGGTGGCGTGCTGGACGGTAAGCAGGGCTGGTTACTTGCGGTAGTCAATGCCCAGTATACTTTCAACAAATACACCGAGCTGTGGGCGCTCTGCCGCGGCTACTCAGAGAAAACGTGAGCCATGAGCACAAAAGCGATTTATCCGGGTACCTTCGATCCGATCACCAACGGTCATCTTGATATCATCACCCGTGCGGCGTGCATGTTTGACAAGGTGATCCTGGCCATTGCCGCCAGCCCCAGCAAAAAGCCGATGTTTGACCTCCACGAGCGCGTGCAGCTCGCCACCGATGCCATTTCGCACCTGCCGAATGTTGAGGTTGTCGGATTCAGCGACCTGATGGCGAACTTCGCCCGGGCCCAGCAGGCGAACATTCTGATCCGCGGTTTACGCGCGGTGGCAGACTTCGAATATGAGATGCAGCTGGCGCACATGAACCGCCACCTGATGCCGGAGCTGGAGAGCGTGTTCCTGATGCCCTCCAAAGAGTGGTCGTTTATCTCGTCCACGCTGGTAAAAGAGGTGGCGCGACATCACGGGGACGTTACCCATTTCCTGCCGGTTAACGTCCACCAGGCGTTGATGGAAAAGCTCAAGTAGCCCTATTTCTGGCACTGACGGCAGTAGAACGTGGCGCGCTGGGCGTGTTTCGTGGCAATAATGGGTGTGCCGCAGACTCTGCACGGTTCGCCCTTACGGCCATACACCTGCAGCTCCTGGGCAAAATAGCCCGGCTTGCCGTCACTTTGCAGGAAGTCCTTCAACGTTGTCCCCCCCTGCTCAATCGAGCGCAGCAATACGGCTTTAATCACGCGGACCAGCAGCTCACACTCCTGCGCCGACAGCGACGAGGCCAGCCGATCGGGGTGGATCCCGGCCGCAAACAGCGATTCGCTGGCGTAGATATTCCCCACGCCGACCACCAGCTTGTTATCCATCAGCCAGGGCTTAATCGGGCTTTTCTTCTTCGCGCACTTCGCCTTGAGGTATTCCGCGTTAAACGCGTCTGAGAGCGGCTCCGGGCCCAAATGCGCCAGCACGTTATGCCCTTCCAGCTCCTTCGTCCACAGCCACGCGCCAAAGCGCCGTGGATCGGTGTAACGGAGCACTTTGCCGTTGCTCATCACCAGATCCACGTGGTCGTGCTTTTCCGCAGGCAGTTCTTCGGTAAGAACGCGCAGGCTCCCGGACATCCCCAGGTGGATAATGATCCAGCCGTCGGGCAGCTCCAGCAGCAGATATTTCGCGCGGCGCTGAACGCTAAGGACGGGTTTATCGCTCAGGGCATGGATCTCATCGGACACCGGCCAGCGCAGACGCCCGTTACGGACAACCGCGTGAAGAATCGTCGCGCCGACCAGATGGGGCTCAATGCCGCGACGGCTGGTTTCTACCTCAGGTAATTCAGGCATGGTTCCTCCGTTGAGATACAGAATGCAAAAAACCCCGCAGTTGCGGGGTTTTTCGATACAAGGAGACTAAAATTATTTGATTTTAGCTTCTTTGTACAGTACGTGCTGGCGTACAACTGGATCGAATTTTTTCAGTTCCAGTTTTTCCGGCTTAGTACGTTTGTTCTTCGTGGTGGTGTAGAAGTGACCTGTACCAGCAGAAGAAACCAGCTTGATTTTCTCGCGAATACCTTTAGCCATGATTTATTTCCTCTTTAAGTACTTAGTACTTTTCGCCACGGGCACGCAGTTCAGACAGAACTGTATCGATGCCTTTCTTATCGATTACACGCATACCTTTAGCAGATACGCGCAGGGTGACAAAACGCTTCTCGCTCTCAACCCAGAAACGGTGAGAGTGCAGGTTCGGCAGGAAACGGCGTTTAGTCGCGTTCAGTGCGTGGGAACGGTTGTTACCGGTCACCGGACGCTTGCCAGTAACTTGGCAGACTCGGGACATGTCTATTCTCCAAAAATCAAATTAGCTCGAGCTTCGTATGGGGTATCGGCGCCTCGTCAGGCTTTACAGCCCGGTCATCGCATAGTTCTAAGTGAACTCTCGATTGCCAGGCCCAAATGCCAAACCCGAGATTCTCAAAGGTGGCGTAGTATACGCTGACTCGGCGGTGTGCTCAAGTCCCGAACAGACAAAGATCCCGATGGATCGCGAGAAATAGCCTAAATCCAGCCATGTTCTGCAAAAGAAATGTACTCTCCGCGGCCAATTATCAGATGGTCCAGCACACGAATGTCCATGAATTGACAGCATTTGATAATGCGCTCGGTGATTTCTTTGTCCGCTCTGCTCGGTTCTGCACAGCCTGAGGGGTGATTATGCGCGAGGATCACGCCCGCTGCATTCACTTTTATCGCTTCCCGCACAATTTCTCGCGGATGCACCTCAACGTGGCTTAACGTACCGGCAAAGAGGCAGCTATGTTTCAGTACCCGGTTTCTGTTATCGACAAAGATCACCATAAAGATCTCGCGCTCGATATCGGTTAACTGGCTTTGCAGGTATTCACGCGTCATCGCTGGCGTCAGGATCGGATCGTCCTTCTCCATGCGGACATTGTAAAAACGGCGGGCAAGTTCAGCAATGGCCCGCAACTGGGCATATTTCGCCACACCGATCCCTTCTACGTGCTTAAACTGCGCCAGTTCGGCGGTCAGCAAACCGTGCAGAGAACCGAAATGTAAGATCAGCTCTTTTGCCAGCGTAAATACCGTTTTACCGGGCGTTCCGGTACGTAAAAAGAGCGCCAGCAGTTCATCATCTTTTAACAGGGTGACGTCATAGCGCAGCAGTTTTTCGCGCGGCAGCAGCGGCTCATCCTCTTCTTCCATGCTCTTTCTCCCTTTTTTAACCGCATGCTGCCACAGGCCAGTCAGGCACTCGACGACCACGTTGCGTTCTTGCGTAGCGCCTCGCAAAGTGGTCGAAGGACAAAATCACCCCGTTTTGGGGATTGTGATAAAATGCCCGCTCTCTGGTGAACCCCAACAGGAAAGAATCATGATGAGCCTGGCCGGTAAAAAAATCGTTCTTGGCGTGAGCGGCGGTATTGCTGCCTACAAAGCGCCGGAGCTGGTGCGTCGTCTGCGCGAGCGCGGGGCAGATGTACGGGTCGCGATAACCGAAGGCGGTAAAGCCTTTATCACTCCTCTGAGCCTGCAGGCCGTTTCAGGATACCCGGTATCTGACAGTCTGCTCGATCCGGCCGCCGAAGCCGCGATGGGCCATATTGAGCTTGGGAAATGGGCAGACCTGGTTATCCTCGCCCCCGCCACGGCTGATTTAATCGCCCGGGTAGCGGCCGGTATGGCAAACGACCTGGTCTCCACCATTTGTCTGGCCACACCTGCGCCTGTTGCCGTCGTGCCTGCCATGAACCAGCAGATGTACCGTAACGCGGCTACGCAGCACAATCTTGAGACCCTGGCCTCACGCGGCCTGCTTATCTGGGGTCCGGACAGCGGTAGTCAGGCCTGCGGCGATGTTGGCCCGGGCCGCATGCTTGATCCGCTGACGATTGTTGATATGGCCGCGGCCCACTTTTCGCCTGTCAACGATCTGCAACATCTCAACATCATGATAACCGCGGGCCCCACGCGCGAGCCGCTGGATCCGGTGCGCTACATCACCAACCACAGTTCCGGCAAAATGGGCTTTGCGATTGCCGCCGCCGCCGCGAAGCGTGGTGCGAACGTCACGCTGGTGAGCGGCCCGGTCTCTCTGCCTACGCCTGCGTGTGTGAAGCGAATTGACGTTACCACCGCGCTGGAGATGGAAGCCGCCGTGCAGGCACATGCGCAAAGCCAGCAGATTTTTATTGGCTGTGCGGCCGTTGCAGACTATCGTGCTGAGACGATCGCCGAGGCTAAAATTAAAAAGCAAGGCGATGAATTAACACTAAAAATGGTGAAAAACCCGGACATTGTTGCCGGTGTCGCCGCACTAAAAAGCCACCGGCCATACGTTGTTGGGTTTGCCGCAGAAACGAATAATGTGGAAGAATATGCCCGGCAAAAACGTACCCGCAAAAACCTCGATTTGATTTGCGCGAACGACGTATCGCTGGCCACACAAGGATTTAACAGCGACAGCAACGCACTGCACCTTTTCTGGCAGGATGGAGATAAAGTCTTACCGCTTGAGCGCAAGGAACTCCTGGGCCAACATTTACTCGACGAGATCGTTACCCGTTATGATGAAAAAAATCGACGTTAAGATTCTGGACCCGCGTGTTGGCGAGCAATTCCCGCTGCCAACCTATGCCACCTCCGGCTCTGCCGGTCTTGACCTGCGCGCCTGTCTCGATGACGCCGTAGAACTGGCTCCGGGTGCCACGACCCTGGTTCCGACTGGCCTGGCGATTCACATTGCTGACCCGTCGCTGGCAGCGGTTATCCTGCCGCGTTCTGGCCTGGGCCATAAGCACGGCGTTGTGCTGGGTAACCTGGTGGGCCTGATCGACTCCGACTATCAGGGTCAACTGATGGTCTCCGTCTGGAACCGTGGTCAGGACAGCTTCACCATTGAACCGGGCGAGCGTATCGCACAGATGGTCTTTGTACCGGTGGTACAGGCAGAATTTAACCTGGTGGCAGACTTTGACGCCACTGACCGTGGCGAAGGCGGCTTCGGCCATTCCGGGCGCAAATAACGGCCCGACAAACACGTATCTCACAGCGTCATAATGCAATAACAAACCGCAAACGTCCGTTTGCGGTCGCTGTGTGGATGCCAGCCTGGCAAGTGCTTATTTTCAGGGGTATTTTGTAACATGGCAGAAAAACAAACCGCGAAAAGGAATCGTCGCGAAGAAATACTTCAATCTCTGGCTCTAATGCTTGAATCCAGCGATGGCAGTCAACGCATCACCACCGCTAAACTGGCCGCCTCCGTAGGCGTGTCTGAGGCGGCGCTGTACCGTCATTTTCCGAGCAAGACCCGGATGTTCGACAGTCTGATCGAGTTTATTGAAGACAGCCTGATCACGCGCATCAACCTGATTCTGAAAGACGAAAAAGACACTACCGCGCGTCTGCGTCTGATAGTGCTGTTAATCCTGGGCTTCGGTGAACGCAATCCGGGCTTAACCCGTATCCTGACCGGCCACGCGCTGATGTTTGAGCAGGACAGACTCCAGGGCCGCATTAACCAGCTTTTCGAACGCATTGAAGCGCAGCTGCGCCAGGTGCTGCGCGAGAAGAAAATGCGTGAAGGTGAAGGATACAGCATTGATGAAACGCTGCTGGCGAGCCAGATTCTGGCGTTTTGTGAAGGGATGCTTTCCCGCTTTGTGCGCAGCGAGTTTAAATACCGTCCAACGGACGATTTTGACGCCCGCTGGCCGTTAGTGGCGGCACAATTACAGTAACGCCATCGCCGGATGGCGGCTTCGCCTTATCCGGCCTACGAACGGGTAGGCCCGGTAAGCACAACGCCACCGGGCAATGCACTTAAACCCCGAACGCTTCGCGATACGCTTTTACCGCTGCCAGATGGTCCGCCATCTCAGGCTTCTCTTCCAGATACGCAATCAGATCTTTCAGGGTGATTATTGACGTCACAGTGCAGTTGTAATCCCGCTCCACTTCCTGAATGGCGGAAATTTCTCCGCGACCACGCTCCTGACGATCCAGCGAAATCAACACGCCAGCCAGCGTTGCACCGTTGGCCTGGATAATCTCCATTGATTCGCGGATCGCCGTGCCCGCGGTGATCACATCGTCCACCAGCATGACGCGGCCCTGCAGCGGGCTGCCGACCAGATTCCCGCCTTCACCGTGGGTTTTGGCTTCTTTGCGGTTAAAGCAGTACGGCACGTCGCGATCATGATGTTCCGCCAGCGCCACCGCGGTAGTGGTCGCAATCGGAATGCCCTTATAGGCCGGGCCAAACAGCAGGTCAAAATCAATCCCGGAATCCACCAGCGCTTCGGCATAGAAACGGCCTAACAGTGCCAGATCGCGCCCGGTATTAAACAGCCCGGCGTTGAAGAAATAAGGACTTTTACGCCCGGATTTCAGCGTAAATTCGCCAAACTTAAGTACCTGCTTGTTAAGCGCAAACTCAATAAACTGGCGCTGATACGATTTCATGGATTAGCTCCTTTGGTTTTTCTGTCTTACAGGCAAAAAAAAGGCGACTCATTGGTCGCCTTTAAAATCAATTTTCTAACGCCGCTTTCTGCGTCGTGACAATGGATTCGATTCCCCCTCGGGCCAACGCCAGCAGGGAGAGAAGCTCTTCGTGGGTGAACGGCTCGCCTTCTGCCGTGCCCTGCACCTCAATGATGCGACCGTCTTCGGTCATCACCACGTTCATGTCTGTCTCTGCAGCGGAATCTTCAACGTATTCCAGATCGCAAAGCGCTTCACCGTTAACGATGCCTACGGAGACCGCCGCAACCATGCCTTTCATTGGATTGGTTTTCAGCTTACCGGCAGCAACCAGCTTGTTCAGAGCATCGGCCAGCGCTACACAGGCGCCGGTAATAGAGGCCGTACGCGTGCCACCATCGGCCTGAATCACGTCGCAGTCCAGGGTAATCGTGAATTCGCCGAGGGTTTTCAGATCAACGGCGGCGCGCAGCGCACGCGCGATCAGACGCTGAATTTCCATGGTACGACCGCCCTGCTTACCCTTTGCCGCTTCACGGGCGTTACGGGTATGGGTCGCGCGCGGCAGCATGCCGTACTCGGCGGTGATCCAGCCCTGGCCCTGACCTTTCAGGAAGCGCGGAACGCCTTCTTCGATGGATGCGGTACACAGCACTATGGTGTCACCAAACTCAACCAGCACGGAGCCTTCAGCGTGTTTTGTATAGTTACGGGTCAGGGTGACGGGACGCACCTGATTGGCGCTACGACCTGATGGACGCATGATGGATTCTCCGGCTTGAAACGAATGTGGCTGCGCATTATACGGATAAAGGACGCTTATTCCTATCCTGAGAAGCCCCCGAAAGCTATAATCCCCCCATCTCTCCTTTAAAAACGGGAATGTCTATGATCCGCAGTATGACCGCCTACGCCCGGCGTGAAATCAAGGGTAGCTGGGGTAGCGCTACATGGGAAATGCGCTCGGTAAACCAGCGTTACCTGGAAACGTATTTCCGTATGCCGGAGCAGTTCCGCAGCCTTGAGCCTGTTGTTCGCGAGCGTATCCGTACGCGTCTGACGCGCGGTAAAGTGGAATGTAACCTGCGCTTTGAGCCTGATGCCAGCGCACAGGGCGAGCTGATCCTCAACGAAAAACTGGCGAAACAGCTCGTGAATGCGGCGAACTGGGTCAAAATGCAGAGCGATGAAGGCGAAATCAACCCGGTTGATATTCTGCGCTGGCCTGGCGTCATGGCCGCCGGTGAGCAGGATCTGGACGCGATTGCCGCTGAAATTCTGGCCGCCCTCGACGGCACGCTGGATGACTTTATCGTTGCCCGCGAAACCGAAGGTCAGGCGCTGAAAGCGATGATTGAGCAGCGCCTTGAAGGCGTGAGTGCGGAAGTGGCTAAGGTTCGCACCCATATGCCGGAAGTGCTGCAGTGGCAGCGCGAGCGCCTGGTCGCCAAACTGGAAGAGGCAGAAGTTCAGCTGGAAAACACCCGTCTGGAACAAGAGCTGGTGCTGATGGCGCAACGTATTGATGTCGCTGAAGAGCTGGACCGTCTGGAAGCGCACGTTAAAGAGACCTACAACATTCTGAAGAAAAAAGAAGCGGTAGGCCGCCGTCTGGACTTTATGATGCAGGAGTTCAACCGCGAGTCGAACACTCTTGCGTCTAAGTCGATCAATGCGGAAGTGACGAATTCAGCGATTGAGTTGAAAGTACTGATTGAGCAAATGCGCGAGCAGATCCAGAATATTGAGTAACGCCTTTTCGGGTGGTGCCGACGGCATCACCCATTATTATTTCTAATCCATTCCGGCACCTGATTTTGCATGTCACCGCCTTTCATCAAGCTTATTCAACAACATTTGATAAAAATTTATAGGGCAAACGCAGTTGCCTTAGAAAAACTCAATCGTGATCTTGCGCACAAATCGCTAACCTCCCCCGCGTTCACACCGGAGGAAATATGCTGCTTCACATCCTTTATCTCATTGGCATCACCGCAGAAGCCATGACCGGCGCACTTGCTGCCGGACGTCGCCGTATGGACACCTTCGGCGTGATCATTATTGCTACAGCGACCGCGCTGGGCGGCGGCTCGGTACGCGATATTCTGCTGGGACATTATCCGCTTGGGTGGGTCAAACACCCTGAGTACGTCATTATCGTGGCGACAGCAGCCGTGTTAACCACCATAGTGGCGCCCGTCATGCCCCATCTTCGCCGCCTGTTTTTAGTCCTTGACGCTTTAGGTCTGGTGGTTTTCTCGATTATCGGAGCGCAAATCGCGCTGGATATGGGGGAAGGACCTGTTATCGCTACCATTGCCGCCGTGGTCACGGGCGTATTCGGCGGTGTGCTGCGCGATATGTTCTGCAAGCGCATTCCACTGGTTTTCCAGAAAGAGCTTTACGCCGGAATATCCTTTGCGTCTGCCGTTCTGTATATTGCTTTACAACATTATGTTTCGAGCCATGATGTTGTGGTCATTGCCACGTTATTATTTGGCTTTACGGCTCGCTTGCTGGCACTGCGCTTAAAACTGGGATTGCCTGTTTTTCATTACACGCAGGACACACATTGAATTCTCAACAAAACCACAACAAAGTAGTAAAAAGCACTTTTTGTTATCTCATATAACCGGGCCAAACGCGATAAACTGTCGCATCTTTGTCCCCATAAACTTGCGTTAAAACAATGTCCTTTGCCAAAACGTCAGCCCTGATTATTAATAAAAAACTCAGCAGCCATTTTTTAATTTTGCTGCTCGTTTCCGTGCTGATTCAGTTATGGCCAGTATTTTTAACGCAACCTGCACGATTCGCAGTGCGCATTGCGATTTGTAATGCGCTTTTACTGGTTTGCGCCGCAGCGATCTTTCGCTCGCTTCCCGGCAAGATCCTCGCATTTTTTTTAACCGCCCTGCTCACGTTAAATTTTGCGATTGCTTACAGTACCTGGAGCGTCTACCAGAGCGAATTTAACACGGTATTCGCGATGAGTATTCTCGGCACTCACGTTGCCGAAGCGAAAAGCATGTCAGGTTTATACCTGCACTGTTTACCAGCCGCGTTTGCTTACTTTATTGTCACCTGGTTCGCAATCAAAGCAGCTAGCGAGCATGTTTCTTTCCGCGTCAAAACTATCGGCTTCGTTCTGCTTGCCGTTTATTTTGGCTGGTATTCGACGGCAAATTGGCTAAAAAAACGCCATGACCTTGAAGTTTATTATCCGCTAAGCTCCCGGATTTTAACCAATACGCCATTTTACACCGGCGCAGAGTTCATTATTGCCCATCGCGATAACGCGCTGGCGGAGAAAATTAGCCAGCACAGCGTCAATTATCCTGCGTTGCAGTATCATGAAACGGGCATCGAAAACTATGTTGTTATCGTGGGTGAATCCGCACGTCGCAGCAATATGAAGCTCTACGGTTTTCACCAGGATACCACGCCAGTGGAATCCTTGCTGGCGAAGGACTCCCTCATTTTTAGCAATGCTATTGCCCCTGCGTCAGCCACCGTGCTTTCCGTGCCGATGATATTAAGTAAAGCTGATCCAGACCACTTCACCACCGATAAGCTTGCAGACAATATCGTTAGCGTCGCTAAAAAAACGGGCTATCACACCGAATGGATTAGCGCCCAGGGTAATACAGGCAAGAGCAATAACTATATTGTGGCGATTGCTTCTATTAGCCATAAAGCCCAGTGGATTGACACCCGTTATGACACCGAACTTTTACCTGCCCTGGATGAGGCGCTTAAAGCACCCGGCAGGAAGTTAATTTTCCTGCATATCAACGGTAGTCATGAGATGGCCTGCGATCGGTATCCGCCATCCGCAAATATTCTGCATACCGGCAACAAGTATGAAGATTGCTACAATAATGCGATTCTGTTTACCGACTACTTCATTGGCGAAGTAGCTAAACGTCTGCAGGGCAGCGCATCCTCTCTGCTCTATTTTTCAGACCATGGGCTGGAAAAAAACCCGCAGCTGAACTCCATCTATATGCATGGCTCACGCAACCCAAGCAAAGAGGCTTACCAGGTCCCCCAGTTTATCTGGTATAGCCAGCAAGCCCTGAATGCTCAAAAAAGATCGGTGGGGTGGGTGCATGAAGCGTGGCCCACAGCAAGCAATTATGAGTTGATGTTGACGTGGCTTGGAATCACAACGGGTGTTGATCAATGCAGCTCGGTGCTTGCGGCGTGCTATCAGGCTCCTACACTTATCCCGGTAATTGATGGTGGCCGCCACATCTATGACTACGATCAGCTACGCGAAACCTTCAGTTCACCAGACAGACATACCCCCTGGCGCAAAGCTAAAGCAAGCTCGCTCTAAAATCCAGGCAGGCCCTGCTTGCCTAACCAGGATGCCAGCCCGGCAACGCCAGGGTCGTGGATGAAGGCAACAATTTGTCGCGCCTTCCTCTCTCCCGTTCCCGGCAGGCTTTGCCAGTCCTTTGCGTTACGTTCGCTCAACGTCTGCCAGGTTACGTTCCCCATCGCCTTCAGCGAAGCCTGTGTCAGCGGAACACCCAATGCCATGAGCCAGCGAATAAATGGCTTCTCGCGCACCAGATTAAATCGATGCCAGAGCGCCAGCCCGCGCGCGGAGGAAAACCCAGGCGTAGCCTGCATTTGCGCCTGCGTTAATAACAGCCACGAAAAGAGGTGTTCAAAATGATGTGCCTGCCAGAGGGTGCGCCAGCCTGACTCGCCTAATCCTTCAATATCAAGTACCTGCTTTGAGCTGAGCCAGGTCAGTCGGGCAAAGAACTGTTCCATACATTCCGGAGAAGCATAGAAACAGCTCAGCGCATGATAACGCGAGGCTGGAGGCTCGGGTTTATGTCTGTCCGTCCCGCGCCAGACCACCTTATCAAACCGGGGAATACCCTGCCCGGCCAGGCTGACCTGTATCTGATCCCCTGAGGCAATATCCAGCCTCTGCCAGCGCTCAACCGAGCCCAGACTCACCCGCCGTACCTGTTTATCGTCCAGTTGCACAGGTTCCAGTGCGGCTACAACGGACATTTTGCCCGTTCGCCCCACGGAAAAATGAATATCACTCACCTCGGCCACCTGGGATGCAGGCGCATATTTCCACGCAACCAGCCAGTTGCCTTCGCCCGGTAACCAGCCTTCCCCTGCGGGCGCATCCTCCGAACGCACCACAATGCCATCCGTGGCAAAGGGTAATCCGGTTACGTGCCAGGCGGCGCGCTGTTTCTCGACGGCATCAACAGAATCGGCGGGTAGTGTATACCGTGCCGACAGCGTAAAACCGGCCTGAGACAGTTCAGCTAAAGATGTCTGCATATCTTTCGGCCCATCCGGCCAGGCCCAGATGAACACGCCGATCTTGCTCAAAACTGAGTTATCCTTTTGCCGCATCATCGCCCCCGCCACCTTTGCGCGAGCGTTCATCCCGCCCATTTGCCGCTGAATGTGATTGTCGCTTAGCCAGAAAAGCTCGCCCTGTAAGACGCTGTTCGCGAGCTTGCCGGTGAGCTTTTGCGGAATAGTCGGGATCAAACGCACCTTCCCGGTCCAGTCTTCCCCTTTCAGGCCATCACCACGACTGATGGCCTGGGTTAACGTTCCGTCACGATAGACCAGCGTTACCGCCACACCGTCAACTTTGGGCTGCATCCACAGATGCTGCCGCGCACGCATCCACTGTCTCAACTCCTCTTTGCTGGCCACTTTATGTACGCCCGTATGGGCAACAGGATGTTTTACGCTTCCCACCAGCGCAGGGAGTTTCTCCTCTGAAGGCTCACTGCCAAAACAGTGCTGCCACTGCATTAAGCGCCCGTTAAGCTGGTCGTAAACTTCGTCGTTGACCTCGCTCACGCCCTGCTTCCAGTAAGCGTCATCCCAGCGTTTGATTTGCGCGCTTAACGACGCCATCTCTTTCTCAGCTTTTGCCTGCGACCACACCGGGCACACCGCCGCGCCATAGCCACTCCACAAGAGCATTAACCCGCTTATCCATCGCCACATTGCTACTCCTCCTTTGTGTTGCAGGAGGTATATCCCGATGCCTGAAACAACGCTAACGGCAACGATTCACAATGCGAGACGCTATCCGGTATTTCTTTGGGTTGCTGAAAACCTCAGATATAACCTGAAAACGGCACGCAAAATTCAATAATCCAGGGGAAAAAGTGTGACAAAGGCTACGTCACACGGCAGTGACGTGTATAATAAGCCCGTATGTAGGACTTCTTCGTTAACACATACAAAAGACTCTCATGGCTCAAGGCACGCTTTATATTGTTTCTGCCCCTAGTGGCGCGGGTAAATCCAGCCTTATTCAGGCACTGTTAAAAACCCAACCGTTGTACGACACACAGGTTTCTGTTTCTCACACCACGCGTCAACCGCGTCCGGGTGAAGTGCACGGCGAACACTATTTCTTTGTGGATCACGACGAGTTCAGAGCGATGATCGGCAGAGACGCGTTTCTTGAACACGCGGAAGTATTCGGTAATTACTACGGTACCTCGCGTGAAACCATTGAGCAGGTTCTGGCCACGGGCGTGAATGTGTTCCTGGATATCGACTGGCAGGGTGCACAGCAAATTCGCAAGAAAATGCCTGACTCGCGCAGTATCTTTATTTTACCGCCATCGAAAGATGAGCTGGATCGCCGCCTGCGTGGCCGCGGTCAGGACAGCGAAGAAGTCATCGCAAAGCGTATGGAACAGGCTGTTGCAGAAATGAGCCATTACGCGGAATATGATTACCTTATTGTGAATGATGATTTTGATGCCGCACTGAGCGATCTCAAAACCATTCTTCGTGCAGAACGTCTGCGTATGAGCCGCCAGAAGCAGCGACATGACGCATTAATCACCAAACTGTTGGCAGACTGAACCCACTTTCAGTATCATGCCCAGTCATTTCTTCACCTGTGGAGCATTTTAAGTATGGCACGCGTAACTGTTCAGGACGCTGTAGAGAAAATTGGTAACCGTTTTGACCTGGTGCTGGTCGCCGCGCGTCGCGCTCGTCAGATGCAGGTAGGCGGTAAAGATCCGCTGGTACCGGAAGAAAACGATAAAACCACCGTTATTGCACTTCGCGAAATCGAAGAAGGTCTGATCAACAACCAGATCCTCGACGTGCGTGAGCGCCAGGAGCAGCAAGAGCAGGAAGCCGCAGAACTGCAGGCCGTAACCGCTATTGCTGAAGGTCGTCGTTAATTAAACCTGCGGGTCGCCCTTGTATCTGTTTGAAAGCCTGAATCAACTGATTCAAATCTACCTGCCTGAAGACCAGATTAAGCGTCTTCAGCAGGCGTATCTCGTTGCACGTGACGCTCACGAGGGCCAGACACGTTCAAGCGGTGAACCCTACATCACGCACCCGGTAGCGGTGGCCTGTATTCTGGCCGAGATGAAACTCGACTACGAAACGCTGATGGCCGCGCTGCTGCACGACGTGATTGAAGATACCCCTGCCACTTACCAGGACATGGAACAGCTGTTTGGCAAAAGCGTTGCCGAACTGGTGGAAGGGGTCTCTAAGCTTGATAAGCTGAATTTCCGCGACAAGAAAGAGGCGCAAGCCGAAAACTTCCGCAAGATGATTATGGCGATGGTGCAGGATATCCGCGTCATTCTCATCAAACTCGCTGACCGCACCCACAACATGCGCACGCTGGGCTCACTTCGCCCGGATAAACGTCGCCGCATTGCCCGTGAAACCCTCGAAATCTACAGTCCGCTGGCGCACCGTTTAGGTATTCACCACATTAAAACCGAGCTGGAAGAGCTGGGTTTTGAAGCGTTGTACCCGAACCGCTATCGCGTGATTAAAGAGGTGGTGAAAGCCGCACGCGGCAACCGTAAGGAGATGATTCAAAAGATCCTCTCTGAAATCGAAGGGCGCTTGCAGGAAGCGGGAATTCCGTGCCGCGTCAGCGGTCGCGAGAAACACCTGTACTCCATCTACTGCAAAATGGTGCTCAAGGAGCAGCGTTTTCACTCGATCATGGATATCTACGCCTTCCGCGTCATTGTCCATGACTCGGACACCTGCTATCGCGTGCTGGGGCAGATGCACAGCCTCTACAAACCGCGTCCGGGGCGGATGAAAGATTACATCGCCATTCCAAAAGCGAACGGCTATCAATCTTTGCACACCTCGATGATCGGACCGCACGGCGTGCCTGTTGAGGTGCAAATTCGCACCGAAGACATGGACCAGATGGCAGAGATGGGTGTTGCCGCGCACTGGGCCTATAAAGAGCACGGTGGCGAAAGCAGTACGACCGCACAAATCCGTGCCCAGCGCTGGATGCAGAGCCTGCTGGAACTTCAGCAGAGTGCGGGTAGCTCGTTTGAATTTATCGAGAGCGTGAAATCCGATCTCTTCCCGGATGAGATTTACGTTTTCACCCCAGAAGGTCGCATTGTCGAACTGCCTGCGGGCGCAACGCCGGTCGACTTCGCTTACGCCGTGCATACCGATATCGGCCATGCCTGCGTGGGCGCGCGCGTCGACAGACAACCTTACCCGCTGTCTCAGCCGCTCGCCAGCGGCCAGACGGTGGAAATTATTACCGCGCCGGGCGCACGTCCGAACGCGGCCTGGCTGAACTTTGTCGTGAGCTCCAAAGCGCGCGCTAAAATCCGTCAGCTGCTGAAAAACCTCAAGCGTGATGATTCCGTCAGCCTGGGGCGTCGTCTGCTCAACCACGCGTTGGGCGGCAGCCGTAAGCTGGCTGAGATCCCACCGGAGCATATCCAGCGCGAGCTCGACCGTATGAAGCTCACGTCTCTTGACGATCTGCTGGCGGAAATTGGTCTGGGCAACGCCATGAGCGTCGTGGTGGCGAAAAACCTGCAGCAGGGCGAAGCAATACCTTCTGCGCCAGGCGCATCCGGCCATGCTCATCTGCCAATCAAAGGCGCGGACGGGGTGCTAATCACCTTCGCAAAATGTTGCCGTCCAATTCCAGGCGACCCGATTATTGCGCACGTCAGCCCAGGTAAAGGGCTGGTTATCCACCACGAATCCTGTCGTAACATTCGCGGCTACCAGAAAGAAGCCGAGAAGTTTATGGCGGTCGAGTGGGATAAAGAGACGGCGCAGGAATTTATCACCGAGATTAAGGTGGATATGTTCAACCATCAGGGTGCCCTGGCGAACCTGACGGCAGCGATCAACACGGCCTCTTCCAATATTCAAAGCCTGAATACGGAAGAAAAAGATGGCCGCGTGTACAGCGCCTTTATTCGTCTGACCGCCCGCGACCGCGTGCATCTGGCGAATATCATGCGCAAGATCCGCGTCATGCCGGACGTGATTAAAGTCACCCGTAACCGAAACTAGTGGTATGAATTCACAACGTTACGCGCGGATATGCGAAATGCTCGCCAGGCGTCAGCCTGACCTGACGGTCTGCATGGAGCAGGTCCATAAACCGCATAACGTCTCTGCTATCGTCCGTACCGCCGATGCCGTCGGTGTGCATGAAGTGCACGCCGTCTGGCCGGGTCACCGGATGCGCACCATGGTCTCGGCGGCGGCAGGCAGTAACAGCTGGGTTTCCGTCAAATCTCACCAGACAATTGGCGATGCCGTTTCGCACCTGAAAGGGCGCGGGATGCAGATCCTTGCCACTAACCTGTCCGCTAAAGCCGTGGATTTTCGCGAGATCGACTACACTCGCCCGACCTGCATTTTGATGGGTCAGGAGAAAACCGGGATCTCACAGGAAGCGCTGGATCTGGCGGATCGGGACATCATCATTCCGATGATCGGCATGGTCCAGTCTCTCAATGTCTCCGTGGCGTCCGCGCTCATTCTGTATGAAGCGCAGCGCCAGCGTCAGAACGCCGGCATGTACGAGCGTAGCAACAGCATGCTGCCGGAAAATGAACAGCAGCGCCTGCTGTTTGAAGGCGGTTATCCGGTGCTGGCTCGCGTTGCGAAGCAGAAAAAATTGCCTTACCCCCACGTCAACGCGCAGGGCGAAATTGAAGCCGATGCCGAGTGGTGGGCCACCATGCAGTACGCCGGGTAAGCGATGAAAGGCCGCCTGCTGAATGCTATCCCGCTCAACAGCCTGACGGGCGTGGGCGCGGCGCAAAGCAGTAAGTTGGCCAAAATTGGCCTGCACACCGTGCAGGATCTCCTGCTTCACCTCCCCCTGCGTTATGAAGACCGCACCCAGCTTTATAAGATTGGCGATCTCCTTCCTGCCATTTACGCCACCGTTGAAGGCGAAGTCCTGAACTGCAACATCACCTTCGGCGGACGCCGGATGATGACCTGCCAGATCAGCGACGGCACCGGCATTCTCACCATGCGTTTCTTCAACTTCAGCGCGGCGATGAAAAACAGCCTGGCGACAGGCCGCAGGGTGCTGGCCTATGGCGAAGCCAAACGCGGGAAGTACGGCGCAGAGATGATCCACCCCGAGTACCGCGTGCAGGGCGATCTCAGCACGCCGGAACTGCAGGAGACACTTACCCCGGTTTACCCGACGACCGAAGGCATCAAGCAGGCGACGCTGCGTAAGCTTACCGATCAGGCGCTGGAGCTGCTGGACACCTGCGCCATTACCGAGCTGCTGCCACCCGAGCTGGCGCAGGGCATGATGAGCCTTCCCGAAGCGCTGCGTACCCTGCACCGTCCGCCACCCACGCTGCAGCTCAGCGACTTAGAAAGCGGGCAACACCCCGCCCAACGGCGTCTTATCCTTGAGGAATTACTGGCGCATAACCTGAGCATGCTGGCGCTTCGTGCGGGCGCGCAGCGTTTCCACGCTCAGCCTTTAAGCCAGAATGATGCGCTCAAAGATAAGCTGCTGGCCTCTCTGCCGTTTAAACCCACCGGCGCGCAGGCGCGCGTCACCGCCGAGATTGAACGCGATATGGCGCTCGACGTGCCGATGATGCGCCTGGTACAGGGCGATGTAGGCTCCGGTAAAACGCTGGTTGCCGCCCTTGCAGCCCTGCGCGCCATTGCCCACGGTAAACAGGTCGCGTTAATGGCGCCGACCGAGCTGCTGGCGGAACAGCACGCCAACAATTTCCGCGCCTGGTTCGCGCCGCTGGGGATTGAAGTAGGCTGGCTGGCAGGAAAACAAAAGGGCAAAGCGCGCCTTGCGCAGCAGGAAGCCATCGCCAGCGGGCAGGTGCAGATGATTGTCGGCACGCACGCTATCTTCCAGGAGCAGGTGCAGTTCAACGGCCTTGCGCTGGTGATTATCGATGAACAGCACCGCTTCGGCGTGCATCAGCGTCTGGCGCTGTGGGAAAAGGGACTGCAGCAGGGCTTCCACCCGCATCAGCTGATCATGACCGCCACGCCGATCCCGCGCACGCTCGCGATGACGGCTTACGCCGATCTGGATACCTCCACCATCGACGAACTCCCCCCGGGCCGTACGCCGGTCACGACGGTTGCCATTCCTGACACGCGTCGCAGCGATATCATCGACCGCGTGCGCAACGCCTGCACCCACGAAGGGCGTCAGGCCTACTGGGTTTGTACCCTGATTGAAGAGTCGGAACTGCTGGAAGCGCAGGCTGCCGAAGCCACGTGGGAAGAGTTAAAGCTCGCCCTGCCGGAGCTAAACGTGGGTCTGGTTCACGGACGCATGAAGCCCGCTGAAAAGCAGGCGGTGATGCAGTCGTTCAAACAGGGCGAGCTGCATTTGCTGGTCGCGACTACGGTCATCGAAGTGGGCGTGGATGTGCCGAACTCCAGCCTGATGATCATCGAAAACCCGGAGCGCCTGGGCCTTGCCCAGCTCCACCAGCTTCGCGGGCGCGTCGGCCGTGGCGCGGTAGCGTCCCACTGCGTTCTGCTCTACAAAGCGCCGCTCTCGAAAACCGCCCAGATGCGGTTGCAGGTGCTGCGCGACAGCAACGACGGTTTTGTGATTGCGCAAAAAGACCTGGAGATCCGCGGCCCCGGTGAACTGCTGGGCACGCGTCAGACGGGAAATGCGGAATTCAAAGTCGCGGATTTGCTGCGCGATCAGGCCATGATCCCCGAGGTTCAGCGCCTCGCCCGCCACATTCATGAACGCTACCCCGAGCAGGCGGCAGCGTTAATTGAGCGCTGGATGCCGGAAACCGAACGCTATTCCAACGCCTGATTTCAGGCGAACATCGGCAGCATCAGGTACAGCTTGGGGTCGTTTGCGGGAGAGGGCGAAATCCTACGCTAAGGCTTTGGCCAACGATATTCTCCGGTAAGATTGATGTGTTACCAGGGGATAGGAGAAGTCGCTTGATATCTAGTATGACGTCTGTCGCACCTGCTTGATCGCGGCCGCGATAGCTAGATCGCGTTGCTCCTCTTCTCCATCCGCGTTCCAAGCTGCGGAAAGGCACCCATAAGCGTACGCCTGGTCGAGCAGGCGACGCGGATCGACGTCCAGCGCACGAGAGAATGCGTCCGCCATCTGTGCAATGCGTCTAGGATCGAGACAAAGGTCGTCTCTGTCAGCCGGATCGTAGAACATATTGGCGGCGCCAAAGCCCACTTCACCGACCAGACCGACGGGATCTATCACCAGCCAGCCGCGACTGGAGAACATGATGTTTTCATGATGCAGATCGCCATGTAGCCCACGCAGTTCCGAGGCATTGCTCATCATTTGATCGGCTATAATCGCCGCGTGGACGTAGTCAGTTTGACAACCTGCGTTTTGATCATCGCGCGCCCGCTGAAACAAAGCTGCAAAGCGATCCCGGATCGGGAGAAGGGCAGAAGGCAGGGGTTCCTCAGATGCGGCATACAGCTTCGCCATTAGTTCCGCTGCAATTTCGGTCGCCTGGTAGTCGCCGTGCTCGGCAACGATGTGAGAGAGCATTCGCTCCCCGGCATATTCGAGCAACATCAGATTGTTCTCACGACCGAGCAACCGGACTGCTCCCCTCCCATTGCGCCATACCAGATAGTCGGCCCCGCGCAGTTCATCAGCAATGTCTTCTATAGGTTTCAATCCCTTGACGATTGCAGGAGTCCCGTCTGGCAATGAAACTTTCCAAACGAGGCTGGAAAAGGTGTCCGCAATGAGAACAGGTTGCGAAACGTGCCAATGAGCAGGAAAAACAGGCGGCATGAACATCAACCCCAAGTCAGAGGGTCCAATCGCAGATAGAAGGCAAGGCGTTCGCGGTCGGGGGCTTCGATCCCCAATACATTGAATAGGACAGCGAAGGCGCGCTCTGCTTCATCTGGCGCTGCCCAGTTCTCTTCGGCGTTAGCAATCATGAGTGCCAAATCGGCATAGCGATCTGCTGTTCCGAGCCGCCCAAGGTCGATCAGACCCGTGCATTGAAGAGTTTTAGGGTCCACCATGAAGTTCGGCATGCAGGGATCACCATGGCAAACAACCATATCGGTGCGCTCTTGGTCGAGCCGCACCGGTAGCTCTCGTTCGACACGAGCCAAAAGATCGAGCTGCGGCGTACTCTTGTCCTCGTCCGGTAAGAAGTCGGGATTGACGGCATTGCGGGACACCACATCAACGGCGCGTCCGAACATTCGCGACAGCCTGCGCTCAAACGGACATTGATCAACCGATAGGCTGTGAACAGCGCCAAGTTGCTGCCCCATTGACGGCCACGCTTTGAGCAAATCCGCTCCAGACAGATCAGCCGCCGGTACTCCCGGAATTGCCGTTATCACCAAGCATGCACCCTCCTGTTCCTCCTGCCAGTTGATCACCTCGGGGCAAGCCACACCTCGACCTTTGAGCCAAATGAGGCGGTCACGCTCTCCAGCGAGCTCACCGCGGCGGGAAGCAGGTGCGATTTTCGCGAAGGCATGCCCGTCACCACGTCGAAAAACAAAATCACCAGATTCTCCGCCTCTGACAGGCAACCAGTCAGAATGCGATTCACCAAAAAAAATATTAGTTCGATTCAATGGAGGTTCCTTCAGTTTTCTGATGAAGCGCGGAGGTGGCTCAACCTGCGAAAAGAAACGAGTTGCTATGGACTTGCACCGGTTGTGTTCCGGTCTATCTCTCATTTTAAGCGGCTTTTTTCTCAAATGCCACCGGCGATTTCCAGCCGAGTGTTGAATGTCTTCGGCGTGGATTATAAAAGCCATTTATATATTCGAAGATTGCAATCTCAATATCTCGCCTTGTTTGCCAGTGTCTGCGCCAAATCAACTCAGCCTTTAATGATTTAAAGAAGCTTTCTACTGCGGAGTTATCAAAACAATTGCCTTTCCCGCTCATGGACGGCAGCAATTGATGTTTGAGCAGTAGCTTTTGATATTCATGAGCGCAATATTGGCTCCCACGGTCTGTGTGTTGAATACAACCCGGTGGTGGTTTGCGTAAAGCCAACGCCATATTCAGTGCCCTTAATGCAAGATCCTGCTTTAATCGATCACCTGTTGCCCAGCCAATCACGCGACGGGAATACAGGTCAAGGATAACAGCAAGATAGACCCATCCTTCTCTGGTCCAAACATAAGTGATATCGCCTGCCCATTTCTGGTTGGGTGCGCTTGCGCTAAAGTCTTGTTTTAATAGGTTCGGTGCAATGTTGAAGGTATGATGACTATCCGTTGTCCG
Source organism: Enterobacter sp. FB (assembly GCF_000805795.1). Classification (NCBI taxonomy): domain Bacteria; kingdom Pseudomonadati; phylum Pseudomonadota; class Gammaproteobacteria; order Enterobacterales; family Enterobacteriaceae; genus Enterobacter; species Enterobacter sp. FB. The sequence goes on from NZ_JSZC01000016.1 coordinate 149,443, forward strand.
TTTGAATTTACGCGTTCGAACAACTGTAATGTTATTCTGGCGCATCAAACGTCCAACCCGACGCTGCCCAACCTGCAGGCCCAGCGCTTTCAACTCTTCTGTCATACGCGGCCTACCATAGCTCCCCAAACACAACCGATGCTGCTCACGTATATGCGCTAGAAGTATAAGATCACGACGCTGGCGCAGTGATGGAGGACGGCGTTTCCATGCACGTAAACCACGATCTGTTACGCCCATCAAACGACATATGCGTGAACGTGAGAGAGAGCCACGGTAATCCGTAATAAACTGAAATCTCACAGCTTTTGTACTGCGAAAAATATTGCTGCCTTTTTTAATATCTCCCTCTCCTCCCGAAGGATACGGTTCTCTTTGCGTAAACGTTCATTCTCACGCAGAAGATCAGTGTCTTGGGTAGGAATTTTAGTTTCATCGGAAATTGATGCGATCCATTTCCCAAGCGTGGAAAGCCCAATACTTAAATCTGACGCAACTTGACGGCGTGTTAAGCCACTAGTGAGTGCTATGCGAACTGCATCACGCTTAAATTCATCACTATGCTTTAATGACATATATGGTCTCCTTGATAACAAATAATGCTCTCAAAAAGACCGGAACGAAACCGAGGCAAGTCCACTACGTAAGTCCGAGAACATGCTTTCCATGGTCTCTGAGCTCGCCTTTGGGACCGACATATCGGTAGAGAGTGACGCGCTCGATGCCGAGTTCCTTGCAGAGATCGGAAACTGAAGTATCGCGCTGGGCCATGGCGGCTTGCGCGAGACGCACCTGAGCTTTGGTGAGCGCGAATTTTCGTCCGCCCTTGCGACCGCGCGCTCTCGCGGAGGCGAGACCCGCCATGGTGCGCTCTCGGATCAGATCCCGCTCGAACTCGGCCAAGGTGGCGAAGATTCCGAACACCATGCGACCGGACGCAGTCGTGGTGTCGATCTGAGCGCCCTTTCCAGTCAGAACCCGCAGGCCGATCTTGCGGTCTGACAGCTCCTTCACCGTGTTGACCAGATGGGCAAGCGATCGTCCGAGGCGATCGAGCTTCCAGACCACCAGCACATCGCCGTCACGCAATGACTTGAGGCAGGCAGTCAAGCCAGGGCGATCATCACGACCGCCGGAAGCAAGATCATCATAGATATTGTCCCGTTCGACACCTGCGGCGCGCAAGGCGGCACTGTTGCAAAGTTAGCGATGAGGCAGCCTTTTGTCTTATTCAAAGGCCTTACATTTCAAAAACTCTGCTTACCAGGCGCATTTCGCCCAGGGGATCACCATAATAAAATGCTGAGGCCTGGCCTTTGCGTAGTGCACGCATCACCTCAATACCTTTGATGGTGGCGTAAGCCGTCTTCATGGATTTAAATCCCAGCGTGGCGCCGATTATCCGTTTCAGTTTGCCATGATCGCATTCAATCACGTTGTTCCGGTACTTAATCTGTCGGTGTTCAACGTCAGACGGGCACCGGCCTTCGCGTTTGAGCAGAGCAAGCGCGCGACCATAGGCGGGCGCTTTATCCGTGTTGATGAATCGCGGGATCTGCCACTTCTTCACGTTGTTGAGGATTTTACCCAGAAACCGGTATGCAGCTTTGCTGTTACGACGGGAGGAGAGATAAAAATCGACAGTGCGGCCCCGGCTGTCGACGGCCCGGTACAGATACGCCCAGCGGCCATTGACCTTCACGTAGGTTTCATCCATGTGCCACGGGCAAAGATCGGAAGGGTTACGCCAGTACCAGCGCAGCCGTTTTTCCATTTCAGGCGCATAACGCTGAACCCAGCGGTAAATCGTGGAGTGATCGACATTCACTCCGCGTTCAGCCAGCATCTCCTGCAGCTCACGGTAACTGATGCCGTATTTGCAGTACCAGCGTACGGCCCACAGAATGATGTCACGCTGAAAATGCCGGCCTTTGAATGGGTTCATGTGCAGCTCCATCAGCAAAAGGGGATGATAAGTTTATCACCACCGACTATTTGCAACAGTGCCCAAATCGGACGTACGCGTTGTCATGAAATTTTTGGCACTTTCTTAAGTAGGCGATAAGACTCTGCAAGGTCAATTACTGTTCCGCACATCGCGGCCGCTTGGAGCAACTCGCCATGCTCGTGGCAGATACCGAGAATGCGGCTCCAAGACAGATGTCTTGCATCTAGTCAACTCTCGACATCCACCGACCGACGGTCAATGTAATTTGCAATAAAATTCCTGTCAACTACGCGGTTACCCGCCTTATCACTGTTGAAGGCCACCGCTCATCACGCGTTTGCTGACATTGAGCCCTGCCGGCCGATCGGCCTGAGACTCTCAGCACAGGAGACGGCGGGTGACGAGCGTATACTTTTTCGACGCTTGGTTGCGGTCGCGCTAGGCGTGGCCGCCGACGAACCCGCTGGTGTCGCCCTTGCGGAGCAGCGCAAGGCGGACCTTGCCACGACATCCCCTCGCCCGCCGATCGTCTAAATTCGTCGAGGTTAAGAAATTCCCGCTCCGGCGAGGCCATCACCATCACCGGCGTCAGGTAGTGGACATGGCAGCAGCGCACGCAGGTCATTTCCAGTTTCTGGCCGTCGTCGAGATCGCCGACCTTCAGGCTCCGCTTCCAGCTCATCACCCGAAATCCTCTCAACTCGGTATCCGCGTATAGGGAATCTTGCCGCCGACATGTCCGCCAGCCGGTGGCTTCCGTTCGCTCAGGCTGATGACGGTGCGCCCCGAGAGCGCAATGAGTCCGTCGATCGCTGCTGATGCCCGTTCCCTGCGTTGCCGCCCGGCATCGTCGTCGAACAGCAAATCAAGCTGGCTGGCGTCAGGTCGAATAGTGTCACTCCGACGCGAAATACCTTCACGCCGCACGGATTGGCTTGTGCCAATTTGCGCCAAAGGGCGTCGATCCCGGCAAGCCCTGCCATCTGGACTCCGACCGACAGTCCCGAACTCAGCCCGCTTCGGCGCGAAACGCCATGCTGACTGCCTGATCACTCCGCCGGACAGATTCACCACTTTTGTGTTGTGACGCCTACTCCTATGGCTCGCCCCCTTCTTTTCGTAACGCCTGCAGATCGTCCTGATCTTCACGCTCATCTGCATAGGCTTCATCAGCGCCTGACTGGCGAGCACGATTCCGGCCCTAGCCGCAGGATCGCGCAGGACGACCTAGTTACGAACCAGGCCGAGTGTTCCTGACATCCATCGGCACCATAGTTCTGCTTATCCGGCACGCGCGCGTCAGGGGTGTGGTGAACTACAAAGCAGACCCGTTGAGGTTATCAGTTCGATGCACAATCAGCAGCGCATAAAATATGCACAAGAACAGGAGCACCCTTCGCATTAAGCTGTGGTGGTAACAAGTAGTGCCGGGCTACCATCAGCGAGCATGATGCGCTCCCACAGCATTCGCCTTGGCAGTATGGAAGTTCCTCGCTCCAGTTCGGGCCGGTATCCACCTCGAGTGACCCCAGCCGCCCCTCATGCCAACCGAGCCCATTAAGCGCAGAGTCGGCCGCAACTATCTCGGGGACGCATAAACACGCAGCGATTTACCAAGGAGTTCGGCTAGGTCAATCCGCAATTCCCTTTGCCTGGCCGGAGATGCCGCGAGCAAACAATGTGTCCGGTCGCTACCAGATGGACTTTGTGGGCGGAGGATTGCACCAGACGCTTCAGCGCAGCGTCGTACGATGAATCGGAAGGCCCGGTAAGCAATTGAAGAACCGCTGACCACCTCCCATCCGACAATGCAAGGGTGCCCCGCTCCCAGCGCGACACGGTTGCCTGATCCACACCCATTAATTCAGCTAGGTGACTTTGCTTCATATGACGAAGCAACCGCGCCCTCCGCACCTGCCGCCCCCTGTCATTCGTCAACATTCTTCAGCACCTCAATGTCGTTCGTAGTGAGCCTCATTTTTTCAAGACCGCCGATGATGAGAGCCAGGCCTCGCTCGAATGCCGCGTCCGGACCGCCTTCGTAGACGATTTTCATCGCGCTCTGTAGGCGCGCCGGCATCGTAGACGCTGAGGTGGTCAACTGATCTTCGCCCCGCTCCTCGGCGTCTGCCTCGCTAGCTTGCTGCTCAAGAACAGCGCCGACGGTGAAGTAGCTGATTGCCATCAACGCATAGGTCGCGTCACCTGCCGAAAAGCCAGCATCGCAAAGGAAGCGAAGCTGCGCGTCGGCTTTTTCCATCTGCGGCGCGGCTGGCCGCGTCCCGGCATGAATACGCGCGCCATCGCGATAAGCGAGCAACGCCCGTCGAAAACTGCATGCATTGCCCTTCAGGAACGAACGCCAGTCGTCGTCATCCCTTGGCGTCGAATGCGTGTGATTTATCGTCAGCATGGCTTCGGCAAGTGCGTCGAGCAACGCACGCTTGTTCTTGAAATGCCAGTAGAGCGCTGGCTGTTGCACCCCGAGGCGCTCAGCCAGTCGGCGCGTCGTTAGACCTTCCATGCCCACGTCGTTAAGCAGTTCGAGCGCGGTTCGGATCACGGCCTCGCGTTGGAGCTTGTTCATTCGCGAATTCTCATGTTTGACAGCTTATCATCGATAAGCTTTAATGCGGTAGTTTATCACAGTTAAATTGCTAACGCAGTCAGGCACCGTGTATGAAATCTAACAATGCGCTCATCGTCATCCTCGGCACCGTCACCCTGGATGCTGTAGGCATAGGCTTGGTTATGCCGGTACTGCCGGGCCTCTTGCGGGATATCGTCCATTCCGACAGCATCGCCAGTCACTATGGCGTGCTGCTAGCGCTATATGCGTTGATGCAATTTCTATGCGCACCCGTTCTCGGAGCACTGTCCGACCGCTTTGGCCGCCGCCCAGTCCTGCTCGCTTCGCTACTTGGAGCCACTATCGACTACGCGATCATGGCGACCACACCCGTCCTGTGGATCCTCTACGCCGGACGCATCGTGGCCGGCATCACCGGCGCCACAGGTGCGGTTGCTGGCGCCTATATCGCCGACATCACCGATGGGGAAGATCGGGCTCGCCACTTCGGGCTCATGAGCGCTTGTTTCGGCGTGGGTATGGTGGCAGGCCCGTGGCCGGGGGACTGTTGGGCGCCATCTCCTTGCATGCACCATTCCTTGCGGCGGCGGTGCTCAACGGCCTCAACCTACTACTGGGCTGCTTCCTAATGCAGGAGTCGCATAAGGGAGAGCGTCGACCGATGCCCTTGAGAGCCTTCAACCCAGTCAGCTCCTTCCGGTGGGCGCGGGGCATGACTATCGTCGCCGCACTTATGACTGTCTTCTTTATCATGCAACTCGTAGGACAGGTGCCGGCAGCGCTCTGGGTCATTTTCGGCGAGGACCGCTTTCGCTGGAGCGCGACGATGATCGGCCTGTCGCTTGCGGTATTCGGAATCTTGCACGCCCTCGCTCAAGCCTTCGTCACTGGTCCCGCCACCAAACGTTTCGGCGAGAAGCAGGCCATTATCGCCGGCATGGCGGCCGACGCGCTGGGCTACGTCTTGCTGGCGTTCGCGACGCGAGGCTGGATGGCCTTCCCCATTATGATTCTTCTCGCTTCCGGCGGCATCGGGATGCCCGCGTTGCAGGCCATGCTGTCCAGGCAGGTAGATGACGACCATCAGGGACAGCTTCAAGGATCGCTCGCGGCTCTTACCAGCCTAACTTCGATCATTGGACCGCTGATCTTCACGGCGATTTATGCCGCCTCGGCGAGCACATGGAACGGGTTGGCATGGATTGTAGGCGCCGCCCTATACCTTGTCTGCCTCCCCGCGTTGCGTCGCGGTGCATGGAGCCGGGCCACCTCGACCTGAATGGAAGCCGGCGGCACCTCGCTAACGGATTCACCACTCCAAGAATTGGAGCCAATCAATTCTTGCGGAGAACTGTGAATGCGCAAACCAACCCTTGGCAGAACATATCCATCGCGTCCGCCATCTCCAGCAGCCGCACGCGGCGCATCTCGGGCAGCGTTGGGTCCTGGCCACGGGTGCGCATGATCGTGCTCCTGTCGTTGAGGACCCGGCTAGGCTGGCGGGGTTGCCTTACTGGTTAGCAGAATGAATCACCGATACGCGAGCGAACGTGAAGCGACTGCTGCTGCAAAACGTCTGCGACCTGAGCAACAACATGAATGGTCTTCGGTTTCCGTGTTTCGTAAAGTCTGGAAACGCGGAAGTCCCCTACGTGCTGCTGAAGTTGCCCGCAACAGAGAGTGGAACCAACCGGTGATACCACGATACTATGACTGAGAGTCAACGCCATGAGCGGCCTCATTTCTTATTCTGAGTTACAACAGTCCGCACCGCTGCCGGTAGCTATTGACTATCCGGCTGCACTAGCCCTGCGTCAGATGGCTCTGATCCAAGGCAAACTGCCAAAATATCTGCTGGCACCGGAAGTCAGCGCCCTGCACCATTATGTTCCGGATCTGCATCGCAGGATGCTGCTGGCTACCCTGTGGAACACCTACATCTGTATTAACGAAGCGCTGGCATTGACCCTGAGTGATTTTTCTCTGGTGCCGCCTTATCACTGTTGAAGGCCACCGCTCATCACGCGTTTGCTGACATTGAGCCCTGCCGGCCGATCGGCCTGAGACTCTCAGCACAGGAGACGGCGGGTGACGAGCGTATACTTTTTCGACGCTTGGTTGCGGTCGCGCTAGGCGTGGCCGCCGACGAACCCGCTGGTGTCGCCCTTGCGGAGCAGCGCAAGGCGGACCTTGCCACGACATCCCCTCGCCCGCCGATCGTCTAAATTCGTCGAGGTTAAGAAATTCCCGCTCCGGCGAGGCCATCACCATCACCGGCGTCAGGTAGTGGACATGGCAGCAGCGCACGCAGGGGCACTGTTGCAAAGTTAGCGATGAGGCAGCCTTTTGTCTTATTCAAAGGCCTTACATTTCAAAAACTCTGCTTACCAGGCGCATTTCGCCCAGGGGATCACCATAATAAAATGCTGAGGCCTGGCCTTTGCGTAGTGCACGCATCACCTCAATACCTTTGATGGTGGCGTAAGCCGTCTTCATGGATTTAAATCCCAGCGTGGCGCCGATTATCCGTTTCAGTTTGCCATGATCGCATTCAATCACGTTGTTCCGGTACTTAATCTGTCGGTGTTCAACGTCAGACGGGCACCGGCCTTCGCGTTTGAGCAGAGCAAGCGCGCGACCATAGGCGGGCGCTTTATCCGTGTTGATGAATCGCGGGATCTGCCACTTCTTCACGTTGTTGAGGATTTTACCCAGAAACCGGTATGCAGCTTTGCTGTTACGACGGGAGGAGAGATAAAAATCGACAGTGCGGCCCCGGCTGTCGACGGCCCGGTACAGATACGCCCAGCGGCCATTGACCTTCACGTAGGTTTCATCCATGTGCCACGGGCAAAGATCGGAAGGGTTACGCCAGTACCAGCGCAGCCGTTTTTCCATTTCAGGCGCATAACGCTGAACCCAGCGGTAAATCGTGGAGTGATCGACATTCACTCCGCGTTCAGCCAGCATCTCCTGCAGCTCACGGTAACTGATGCCGTATTTGCAGTACCAGCGTACGGCCCACAGAATGATGTCACGCTGAAAATGCCGGCCTTTGAATGGGTTCATGTGCAGCTCCATCAGCAAAAGGGGATGATAAGTTTATCACCACCGACTATTTGCAACAGTGCCTCTTGAACGCTATCAGATTTTGAAAAAGGAACATGTATGCCGCGTCGCGTCACTCTAACCGATCGGCAGAAAGACGCGCTGTTGCGCTTGCCGACTTCACAGACGGATTTGCTCAAGCACTATACGCTGAGTGATGAAGACCTTGGGCATATCAGGCTGCGTCGGCGCGCTCACAACAGGTTCGGCTTCGCCCTGCAATTGTGTGTCCTGCGCTATCCCGGCCGGGTGCTGGCTCCAGGCGAACTGATCCCTGCAGAGGTCATCGAATTTATCGGAGCGCAGCTTGGCCTGGGTGCCGACGATCTCGTAGACTATGCTGCCCGCGAGGAAACACGGCACGAGCATCTTGCCGAGTTACGGGGGCTCTACGGCTTCCGCACCTTCTCCGGACGTGGTGCGAGCGAGCTGAAGGAATGGTTGTTCCGAGAAGCCGAGATGGCGGTGTCGAACGAGGATATCGCCCGTCGCTTCGTAGCCGAGTGCCGACGCACCCGCACTGTCCTTCCCGCGACATCCACGATCGAGCGGCTTTGTGCCGCGGCTCTCGTCGATGCCGAGCGACGCATCGAGACGAGGATCGCCAGTCGGCTGCCTATGTCGATCCGAGAACAGTTGCTGGCATTGCTCGAGGAGACGGCTGATGATCGGGTGACCCGTTTTGTGTGGCTGCGCCAGTTCGAGCCTGGCTCGAACTCTTCGTCGGCCAACCGGCTGCTCGACCGGCTCGAATATCTGCAACGCATCGATCTCCCCGAGGATCTGCTTGCCGGCGTTCCTGCCCATCGGGTGACTCGTCTGCGCAGGCAGGGTGAACGGTATTATGCCGACGGCATGCGCGATCTCCCGGAGGACAGGCGGCTTGCGATCTTGGCTGTTTGCGTCTCGGAATGGCAGGCGATGTTGGCCGACGCAGTGGTCGAAACCCACGACCGGATCGTCGGCCGTCTCTACCGTGCTTCGGAGCGTATTTGCCATGCAAAGGTCGCAGACGAAGCGGGGGTGGTGCGTGACACCCTGAAATCCTTCGCCGAGATCGGGGGCGCCCTGGTCGATGCACAGGATGATGGCCAGCCGCTGGGCGATGTCATCGCGAGTGGGTCAGGGTGGGACGGCTTAAAAACCCTTGTTGCAATGGCAACCAGGCTGACCGCCACCATGGCCGACGATCCGCTCAATCATGTGCTCGACGGTTATCACCGCTTCCGCCGATACGCTCCACGCATGTTGCGCCTGCTCGATCTGCGAGCTGCGCCCGTTGCACTGCCGCTTCTGGAAGCGGTGACGGCCCTTCGTACCGGTTTGAACGATGCCGCGATGACCAGCTTCTTGCGGCCCAGCTCGAAATGGCATCGCCACCTTCGGGCCCAGAGGGCTGGCGACGCTCGCCTATGGGAGATCGCGGTGCTGTTCCATCTGCGCGATGCGTTCCGCTCCGGAGATGTCTGGCTTACTAGGTCCCGGCGCTATGGCGATCTGAAACACGCACTCGTTCCGGCACAATCCATCGCGGAAGGCGGTCGTCTCGCTGTGCCATTGCGGCCGGAGGAATGGCTGGCAGACCGGCAAGCTCGCCTCGACATGCGGTTGCGCGAGCTTGGCCGTGCCGCTCGCGCAGGCACGATCCCGGGCGGGTCGATTGAAAACGGCGTTCTGCATATCGAGAAACTCGAAGCCGCCGCGCCGACAGGCGCCGAAGATCTGGTGCTCGATCTCTACAAGCAGATCCCGCCCACGCGCATCACCGATCTCCTGCTGGAGGTGGATGCGGCGACCGGCTTCACCGAAGCGTTCACCCATCTGCGCACAGGAGCACCCTGCGCTGACCGGATCGGGCTAATGAACGTTATCTTGGCGGAAGGGATCAACCTCGGCTTGCGCAAAATGGCGGATGCGACAAACACCCACACCTTCTGGGAATTGATCCGCATTGGACGGTGGCATGTCGAGGGCGAAGCCTATGACCGGGCGCTGGCCATGGTGGTCGAGGCACAGGCAGCGTTACCCATGGCCCGGTTCTGGGGCATGGGCACGTCGGCTTCGAGCGACGGACAGTTCTTCGTCGCTACAGAGCAAGGTGAGGCCATGAACCTGGTCAACGCGAAATATGGCAATACCCCGGGCCTGAAAGCCTATAGCCACGTCTCCGACCAATATGCGCCGTTCGCAACCCAGGTGATTCCTGCAACGGCAAGCGAAGCGCCTTACATCCTCGATGGCCTGCTGATGAACGATGCTGGACGCCATATCCGCGAGCAGTTCACCGACACGGGCGGCTTCACCGATCACGTCTTTGCCGCATGTGCCATTCTCGGCTACCGGTTCGCTCCGCGCATCCGCGACCTGCCATCCAAACGGCTCTACGCGTTCAATCCGTCGGCCGCCCCGGCGCACCTGCGAGCGTTGATCGGCGGAAAGGTCAACCAAGCCATGATCGAGCGCAATTGGCCCGACATCCTGCGCATCGCCGCCACCATTGCTGCCGGGACCGTCGCGCCAAGCCAGATTCTGCGGAAACTCGCCTCCTATCCGCGGCAGAACGAGCTCGCGACAGCCCTGCGGGAAGTCGGTCGCGTCGAGCGCACCCTGTTCATGATCGACTGGATTCTGGATGCCGAACTCCAACGGCGTGCCCAGATCGGGCTCAACAAAGGCGAAGCTCATCATGCGCTGAAGCGGGCAATCAGCTTCCACCGCCGCGGTGAAATCCGCGACCGTTCCGCCGAAGGCCAGCATTACCGCATCGCCGGCATGAATCTGCTCGCCGCCATCATCATCTTCTGGAACACCATGAAGCTCGGCGAGGTCGTTGCAAACCAGAAACGCGATGGAAAGCTGCTATCGCCCGATCTCTTGGCCCATGTTTCGCCGCTCGGATGGGAACACATCAATCTCACCGGAGAATATCGCTGGCCAAAGCCTTAGCGTAGGATTCCGCCCCCTCCCGCAAACGACCCCAGCTTAATCACCAGCGCGTTGACGATATCAATAAAGAACGCCCCGACCATCGGCACCACCAGAAACGCCATGTGCGATGGCCCAAAGCGTTCGGTGATCGCCTGCATGTTGGCGATAGCCGTTGGGGTTGCCCCCAGACCAAAACCGCAGTGACCCGCCGCCAGCACCGCCGCATCGTAGTTTTTGCCCATCATGCGCCAGGTGACAAACATGGCGTACAGCGCCATAAACAGGGCCTGCACCGCCAGAATCGCCACCATCGGCAGCGCCAGGGAGGCCAGCTCCCACAGCTTGAGGCTCATCAACGCCATCGCCAGGAACAGCGAGAGGCAGACGTTGCCAAGCACCGACACCGCCCGTTCAAACACGCGGTAGAAACCCATCAGCGCCAGACCGTTGCTCAGAATCACCCCGATAAACAGCACGCAGACAAACGTCGGCAGCTCAAACGCGGAGCCCGCCAGCCATTGCGCAACCACTTTACCCACGGTGAGGCAGATGGCGATCATCGCGATGGTTTCAATCAGCACCAGCGAGGTGATACTGCGTCCAACGTCAGGCTTTTCAAAGGCGGTCGGTACCAGCTCGTCGTCCGGCCTGCCGTCCGGCGTGGTGGAATGCTTCACCAGATAACGCGCCACCGGGCCGCCAATCAGGCCACCCAGCACCAGGCCAAAGGTGGCACAGGCCATCGCCACTTCCGTTGCATTTTCAAAACCGTAGCGCTCGACGAACAATTTACTCCATGCCGCCCCGGTACCGTGACCGCCTGACAGCGTAATCGACCCCGCCAGCAGCCCCATCAGCGGGTCCAGCCCCAGCAAGGTTGCCATGCCGATGCCAATCGCGTTTTGCATCAGCAGCAGCCCCACCACCACAATCAAAAATACGCCAAGCACCTTACCGCCCGCCCGCAGGCTTGCCAGGTTGGCGTTCAGGCCGATGGTGGCAAAGAAGGCCAGCATCAGCGGGTCTTTCAGGGACATGTCAAAATCGATTTCCCAGCCCATGCTTTTTTTGAGCACCAGCAGGGCCAGCGCCACCAGCAGGCCGCCAGCGACAGGTTCAGGAATGGTGTATTTTTTCAGAAGGGAAACGCTATGTACCAGCTTACGGCCAAGCAGTAACACCAGCGTTGCGGCAACAAGGGTCGACAACGTATCGAGATGAATCATAGAAGGCTCCTTTTTTGCGCGTGTTCCATACACACGCGGCGTTATCCTGGGCCGGTTTGCGCTCTTCATGAGCTTCCGGCGCAAAAAGTGTAATTTTTTTTCCTCATCGGATGTAGAAAACCTGCTCACGGCGGCAGATTTTCTTGTCTTTTTTTGCTGGCAATCGTTTGCTTTTACCAGGTGGTCAGATAAAATGCCCGCTTTTCCACCGTGGGATTGCCGCCGATGTCCGTTAACACCATAGAGTCGCCTGATGCGCAACCGATTGCGCAGAAGCAAAATAGCGAACTGATTTACCGCCTTGAAGACCGCCCGCCGCTGCCGCAGACGCTTTTCGCCGCCTGCCAGCATCTTCTGGCGATGTTTGTTGCGGTGATCACCCCGGCGCTGCTGATCTGTCAGGCGCTCGGTTTACCGGCGCAGGACACGCAGCACATCATCAGCATGTCTCTCTTCGCCTCCGGCGTGGCCTCGATTATCCAGATTAAAGCGTGGGGTCCGGTGGGTTCGGGTTTACTGTCGATTCAGGGCACCAGCTTTAACTTTGTGGCGCCGCTGATCATGGGCGGTACGGCCCTGAAAACCGGCGGTGCGGATGTTCCGACCATGATGGCGGCGCTGTTCGGCACCCTGATGCTGGCGAGCTGTACGGAGATGGTGATCTCCCGCGTTCTGCACCTGGCTCGCCGCGTCATCACCCCGCTGGTTTCCGGCGTCGTCGTGATGATTATCGGCCTGTCGCTGATTCAGGTGGGCCTCACCTCCATCGGCGGCGGCTATGCCGCGATGGGCGACCACACCTTCGGCGCGCCAAAAAACCTGCTGCTGGCGGGCGTCGTGCTGGCCATCATTATTCTGCTTAACCGCCAGCGTAACCCCTACCTGCGCGTCGCCTCGCTGGTGATCGCCATGGCGGCAGGCTACCTGCTGGCGTGGGCGCTCGGCATGCTGCCGGAGAACACCGCGCCAGCCAACAGCGCGCTGATCGCTGTCCCTACGCCGCTGTATTACGGTCTGGGCATTGACTGGGGTCTGCTCCTGCCGCTGATGCTGGTCTTTATGATCACCTCTCTGGAGACCATCGGCGACATCACCGCCACCTCCGACGTCTCCGAGCAGCCCGTTTCCGGCCCGCTGTACATGAAGCGCCTGAAAGGCGGCGTGCTGGCGAACGGTCTGAATTCGTTTGTCTCTGCGGTCTTCAATACCTTCCCGAACTCCTGCTTCGGTCAGAACAACGGCGTGATCCAGCTGACCGGCGTGGCCAGCCGCTATGTCGGCTTCGTGGTGGCGCTGATGCTGATCGTCCTCGGCCTGTTCCCGGCGGTGAGCGGCTTTGTGCAGCACATCCCTGAGCCGGTGCTGGGCGGTGCAACGCTGGTGATGTTCGGGACGATCGCGGCCTCCGGCGTGCGTATCGTCTCCCGCGAGCCGCTGAACCGCCGCGCAATCATGATTATTGCGCTGTCGCTGGCCGTCGGTCTGGGCGTTTCTCAGCAGCCGCTGATCCTGCAGTTTGCCCCGGACTGGGTGAAAAACCTGCTCTCTTCCGGCATTGCCGCGGGCGGTATCACCGCTATCGTGCTGAACCTCGTTTTCCCGCCTGAAAAGAACTGATCCCCTTCACGGCAGGCAGTCAATGTCTGCCGTGACATCTATTTACACCATTCCCGCCTTGAGGATTGCGCATAAATCGTGCATAACTCCCTTATGTGCGTTTTGCGGGATGGAAGACCATGAAATTTATTGGAAAGCTACTCGTCTATCTTCTGGTAGCCCTGCTCATTGTGATACTGGCGCTCTATATTCTGCTCCAGACCCGCTGGGGCGCGACTCAGGTCAGCAGCTGGGTAACGGTGAATACCGACTACGAGCTCAGTTTCGACAAGATGAATCACCGCTTTTCGTCACCATCCCACATCATTCTGGAAAACGTCACCTTCGGCCGGGACGGTAAACCCGCCACGCTGGTGGCCAAAAAAGTGGATATCGGCCTCAGCAGCCGCCAGATAACCGATCCGCTGCACATGGACACCATCACCCTGTTCGACGGCACGCTGAATCTCTCCCCGCAGACCGCGCCGCTGCCCTTCCAGGCGGATCGCCTGCAGCTGAACAATATGGCCTTTAACAGCCCGAATACCGAATGGGATCTGAGCGCGCAGAAGGTGACGGGCGGCGTCAGCCCGTGGCAGCCGGAAGCGGGCAACGTGCTGGGCAATCACGCGCAGATCCAGATGAGCGCAGGCTCGCTAACCCTCAACGGCGTACCGGCCACCAACGTGCTGATCGAGGGCCAGCTTAACGGCAAGGAAGTGGTGCTGAATACGATCGGCGCCGATATGGCCCGGGGCTCGCTCACCGGCTCGGCCCTGCGCAACGCCGACGGGAGCTGGATTATCGACACGATGCGCCTGAACGAGATCCGCCTGCAGAGCGATAAAACGCTGACCGCGTTCTTCGCACCGCTGGCCACTATCCCCTCTCTGCAGATTGGTCGTCTGGACGTGACCGACGCCCGGCTTCAGGGCCCGGACTGGGCGGTGACCGACCTCGATTTAAGCCTGCGCAACCTGACGCTGAGCAAAGGTGACTGGCAGAGCCAGGAAGGCCGCCTGTCGATGAACGCCAGCGAGTTTATCTACGGCTCGTTGCATCTTTTTGATCCGATCCTGAATGCGGAGTTTTCCCCGCAGGGCATGGCGCTGCGCCAGTTCACCTCCCGCTGGGAAGGCGGCATGGTGCGCACGTCCGGTAACTGGCTGCGCGACGGTAAAGCGCTGGTGCTGGACGATGTCGCCATTGCCGGGCTGGAGTATACCCTGCCGCAAAACTGGAAAGCGCTGTGGATGGCGCCTCTGCCGGAATGGCTGAACAGCGTCACGCTGCAAAAATTTGGCCTAAGCCGCAACCTGGTGATCGACATCGATCCCGCCTTCCCGTGGCAGATCACCTCTCTGGACGGCTATGGCGCAAACCTGCAGCTGGTGAAAGATCGCCAGTGGGGCGTCTGGGGCGGCAGCGCAACCCTGAACGGCGCGGCGGCGACCTTTAACCGCGTGGACGTGCGCCGTCCGTCGCTGGCGCTGAATGCTAACGCCGCGACGGTGAACATTACCGACCTGAGCGCGTTTACCGAGAAAGGTATTCTGGAAGCCACGGCGACCGTTTCCCAGCTGCCGCAGCGGCAGACCACGGTGAGCCTGAACGGGCGCGGCGTGCCGCTCAGCGTGCTGCAGCAGTGGGGCTGGCCTGCGCTGCCGATTGCAGGTGACGGCAATATTCAGCTCACCGCCAGCGGCAGCGTGCAGGCCAGTGCGCCGCTGAAGCCAACGGTGAATGGGAAGCTGAGCGCGGTGAATATGGATAAGCAGCAGGTAGAGCAGACGATGACGGGCGGCGTGGTGTCGGCGATGGCGCCGGCACAGTAAAAAGCCGGGTTGCGGCTTCGCCTTACCCGGCCTACGAGGTTTTGGTTCCCTCTCCCTGTGGGTGAGGGCATCAGACCGCATAATTACCGTAGGCCCGGTAAGCGCAGCGCCACCGGGCATTTTCCACCTCAGAGCTGAACCGCCACCTCATCCCCCTCGGCTTTCACCACCACGCCCCACTCGCTGCCCGCGTGCGAGCCGCCCTTCACGCCGCGCACTTTCTGCACGTTGCGCAAACACACCGACCAGTTTTGCGCGTCTCCCGCGCCGGTAAAGGTCACGATGTCGCCCCGACGTGACGCCTTCAGCGTAAACGCCACCGCGCCGTCCGCCGCAGGCACTTCGCTTACCGCCGTTGCGCCATCGTCCAGGTTAAACAGCTGGAAGGCCGTCCCCTCGTGCCACGCGTAGTTCGGCTTCTGGTTATTGTTGCCCAGCGCCAGCAGCGTGTTGTCGCGCACGTAGACCGGCAGGCTCATGAAATCGTGCTGCTGCTTATGCCAGCGGCTGCCCTGGATTTCGTCGTTGTGCCACAGGTGCGTCCAGCGCCCTTCCGGCAGGTAGAACTGCACGTCGCCCGCCCCGGAGAACACCGGAGCGACCATCAGGGCATCCCCCAGCATGTACTGACGGTCAAGGTAATCGCAGGCCGGATCGTCCGGGAACTCCAGCATCATCGCGCGCAGCATCGGCGTGCCGAACTCGCGCGCCAGCGCCGCCTGACGGTACAGGTACGGCATCAGCTGACACTTCAGCTGGGTGAAGTGGCGCACCACGTCGCAGGACTCGTCATCGTACGCCCACGGCACGCGGTAGGATTTGCTGCCGTGAAGGCGGCTGTGGCTGGAAAACAGCCCGAACGCGCACCAGCGCTTGTAGACGTGCGCCGGGGCGGTGTTTTCGAACCCGCCGATATCGTGGCTCCAGAACCCGAAGCCGGACAGGCCAATCGACAGCCCACCGCGCAGGCTTTCGGCCATTGATTCATAGTTGGCGTAGCAGTCACCACCCCAGTGCACCGGGAACTGTTGCGCACCCACGGACGCGGAGCGGGCAAAGAGCACCGCCTCTTCTTCTCCCACCGTCTCTTTCAGCACGTTCCACACCAGCTCGTTGTAGATGTAGGCGTAATGGTTGTGCATCTTCTGTGGATCGGACCCGTCGAACCACTGCACGTCCGTCGGAATACGCTCGCCAAAGTCGGTCTTGAAGCAGTCGACGCCGATATCCACCAGCCCTTTCAGCTTGTCGGCATACCACCGGCACGCGTCCGGGTTGGTGAAGTCGTAAATCGCCAGCCCCGGCTGCCATTTGTCCCACTGCCACAGGGATCCGTCCGGGCGCTTGAGCAGGTAGCCCTTCTCTTTCAGCTCCCGGAAGATCGGGGATTTCTGGCCGATATACGGGTTAATCCACACGCAGACCTTCAGCCCTTTCTCTTTCAGGCGGCGGATCATGCCTTCCGGATCCGGGAAGGTCACCGGATCCCACTCGAAGTCGCACCACTGGAAGGCCTTCATCCAGAAGCAGTCAAAGTGGAACACGTGCAGCGGCAGGTCCCGTTCGGCCATGCCGTCGATAAACCTGTTCACCGTGGCTTCGTCGTAGTTGGTGGTGAACGAGGTGGTGAGCCACAGGCCGAACGACCAGGCAGGCGGCAGCGCCGGACGCCCAGTGAAGCGGGTATAGCGGTTCAGCACTTCTTTCGGCGTCGGGCCGTCGATAACGAAGTACTCAAGATATTCGCCTTCCACGCTGAACTGCACCTTAGAGACTTTCTCGGAGCCCACTTCAAACGAGACGTTTTCCGGGTGATTCACCAGCACGCCGTAGCCGCGGTTGGTCAGGTAGAACGGGATATTTTTGTAGGACTGCTCGGTGCTGGTGCCGCCATCGCGGTTCCAGGTTTCGACCGTCTGGCCGTTGCGCACCAGGGCGGTGAAGCGCTCGCCCAGGCCGTAGACCGTTTCCCCCACGCCCAGATCCAGACGTTCAAACACATAGTTGCGATCGGTATTGCTGTCCTGTACGTAGCCGTTGTTTTTCAGCTGGCTGCCGGTAATGCGCTTGCCGTTGCGCAGGAAATCCAGCGCCCAGAACTCGCCTTTGGTAACGCGCACGCTGACGCTGCCGCTTTTCAGCTCGGCAAAATCGGCGTTGTTTTCGATCTCTAGCTTCACGTCTTTCAGAACGTTCAGCGGATAGTGCGGGCCGTTGTTTAGCGCGCCCTGAAAGTGCTCGATGCGCACCCCGACAATCCCTTCCTGCGGGGCAAACAGGCGCACCGTGAACATCAACGTGTCGAGCTGCCAGGTGCGTTCACGCACGTCACGCGGCGCCACGTACACCACCAGGTCATTGCCCTGCTGCTCCACGTCAAACACCTGCACCGGACAGGTCACGTTCAGGCCCGGTTGAATAAGCCAGTTTCCATCACTGATTTTCATGCTTTCGTCCTCTTAGTTCTGCAATTCTTTGCTGACCGGCAGGTTTTCAAACTCCTGCTGATTGCGGCGCGCGCCCTGCGCCAGCTCGGCCAGGATTTTGGTCAGGAAGGGGGTTTTCAGCGTGTAGTAGCGTTTGGCGATGATGGCGCTCAGCACGTAGCAGACCGCCGGGGCCAGGGTAAACAGGCCGATAATGATGCTGATGGTCGCGCTGTTCTGGGTTTTGGCCGCCGCATCGTAGCCGCCGCCTGCCAGCATCCAGCCGATCATCGCCCCGCCCAGCGCCAGACCCAGCTTCAGCACGAACAGCGTGCCAGCAAAGCTGATGCCGGTCAGGCGCTTGCCGTTGGTCCATTCACCGTAGTCGACGGTATCGGACATCATGACCCACTGGATCGGCGTCACCAGCTGGTGCAGCACGCCGATGACGAAGATAAAGGCGAACATCACCACGGTGGCCTGCATCGGCACGAAGAACATCGCCATGCTGACCACCGCCAGCGCGGCGTTGGTCCACCAGAAGATGCTGACCTTGCACTTCCAGTCGGTGAGCGGTTTCGCCAGCGCGGAGCCAATCAAGTTGCCGACGCAGTAGGTGGTCAGGAACGCGACGAACACTTCCGGCGAGCCCATGATCCAGGTGCAGTAGTACATCATCGCGCCGCCGCGCACGCAGACGGCGAGGATGTTGAGGATGGTCAGTACGCCGACGATGCGCCACTGGTCGTTTTGCCAGATATCGCGCAGGTCTTCCCGCATGGAGGTGGTGCTCGGCGGCACCTGGATGCGCTCTTTGGTGGTAAAGAAGCAGAACGCCAGCATCAGGAACGCGACCACCGACAGCACGGCGATCCCGCCCTGGAAGCCGAAGGCTTTGTCATCTCCACCAATCAACTTCACCAGCGGCATCATCAGCACCGTGGAGAGCATGCCGCCCGCCGTCGCCAGCACGAAGCGCCAGGACTGAAGGGAGATACGCTGCGTCGGGTCACTGGTGATCACGCCGCCCAGCGCGCAGTAAGGAATGTTGACCACGGTATAGAGCAGGGTCAGCAGGGTGTAGGTAACGGCGGCGTAAACCATTTTGCCGTTAAGGCTGAGGTCCGGCGTGGTGTAGGCCAGCACGCAGACGATACCGAACGGGATCGCGCCGAACAAAATCCACGGGCGGAACTTGCCCCAGCGGCTGCGGGTGCGGTCGGCAATCAGCCCCATGCACGGGTCGGAGATCGCATCCAGCGCGCGGGCCAGCAGGAACATGGTGCCGACGAACCCGGCGGGAATGCCGAAAATGTCGGTGTAGAAAAACATCATGTACAACATGACGTTATCAAAAATGATGTGGCTGGCGGCGTCTCCCATGCCGTAGCCAATCTTCTCTTTTACTGACAGTACTTCGCTCATCTTTTTTTATCCTTCACGCTGTAGGGGGCGCTGAGACCGGTTGCATTGGTTTTAAACCATTGTTTCAGATGGGGGTATTGCGTTTTCTGGTTAGCAGATTACGTTTCTTGTTTTTTGTGATCGCGGTAAATACTGGAGAGCACGAAAGGCTAACCTGAGGATTTTCTTAAGAATTAACTGAAACAGGGGGGTGCAGGTCAAAAGAGAGGTGAAAAAAGTGGTGTGGGGTATGTGGTAAATGCCTGAAAGTAGCTATAATGCGCCCCGCCTCCATGTAGCAATGCAGGCGCGGAAGATCGTCATCTCCGGTGAGGTGGCTGGACTTCAAATCCAGTTGGGGACGCCAGCGTTCCCGGGCAGGTTCGACTCCTGTGATCTTCCGCCAAAATTCAGCGGTTAACTATCAACCCAATGCTCCTTGTGATCTTAACATATCTGCATTATTCAGTTTAAACTTGAAACCATCATGATTTTTCTGTTGAAAATCGACTGACCATTCATTAAATATAATCCAAAGAAAAGCAGCCCTTTCGGTGAATAGGATTTTATTCTGCCCATCTTGAATATTATAATCTCGTCTTATTTCATTCTTAACATCGTCATTAAGTTTGGGGTTTATTTCCAACTCCACTGGAAGAAATTTACTCCATAAATCATCGTAATCAAGACCAAATTCATTGTTAATAGAATCCGCTAATTCACTTACCTCAGAAACTCTAGCAAAGTTGAAATTTTTATAATTAATATCGTTTTTACTATCCTCTTGATAAGCCCTGAATATCCAATTTCGCCCATCAAATAGAATTACCAATGGTGATAGAATTCTTTCACTAACATCACCACTTCTTATTGAATTATATACACATTTTAATTTTTTCTTATTAAAAATCGCTCTTGTTATTTTCGCAACGTTGAGCTTGTCAAGTGGAGGCATATATAACCCAATCCTTTCAAAGACTACAACATTTCGCCCACGAAGAATTTTATTTTTATCAAAACCTGACGACAACATATCAAGTGCATCTTCAGCCGATATATTAATTAGCTCAATAAATTCAGGTGAGATAGTAAATTTTTTAGTTTTATTACTATATACTAAGTTCCTAGGCCTTATTTTTTTATATTCGTTCAGAATACGTGTCGCCGTAATTTCAGATACAGCAAACTCTTCTATTATATCTAATCGACTTAGCGTTCCTGTGAAAAATAATCTAAAATCTATGAATGCAAGCCGCAGTGCTAAATCATAATCATCATTAATTATATTTTTGAAATCCATAAAGTCACCTCCACCATCTATCTTATGAGACAATTCTAACTCATAACCACACCAAAGTACATATCATTTTGATACCAACTAGACACCCAAAAACATCAAAAAAAAGCATGATCAGATAGCCAGTGTTGACAAGAATCCATCATGTCTATAGATTGGATAGCAGAGGGTTCAATCCTGGGCCTTCTTAACCAACTCGAGAGGCACTTCGAATGGCTACAAATCCACCAAAAGATAACCACCGTAATGGTATGGTTAAAGAACGGTCTCAGGTGTTTAACCCAACGACTGAAATATGGACAAAACGTGACACTAACACAGGAAGATTTATGGATGGAAAAGCAGACGGCACACCTTTTAAAGGCGTAAGAAAAAAAAAGTAAGCGGGGAGACGCTCAAATCAGACCCGCTTAACTTTGACACCGCGCCGTCGAAGAGATGGCGCTAAACAGGTGAAACTGTTGCGAAGAGTGGCAGCTTTTCTAACTCAGGTCAACAGTCTCATTAAAAAATGTGAGGCTAATTCCAATGCAATATACGCATTATGATTTAAAGCAGCTTAATGCAGGTCAAGTTGTTCATGTTCAACTTGCTGGTAGCGCTGCTAATGTTAAATTGATGGATTCTGTCAACTTTGACAATTATAGAAATGGCAGACGCCACACCTACTATGGGGGCTATGTGACCAAGACCATATCAAGTTTATCAATCCCCAACAATGGGCACTGGCATTTAACTGTCGATCTTGGTGGTTATCCCGGCTCTGTACGTTCATCAATCAATGTGTCATAGTAATAGCTCATGGGAGGTGTGATTATACCTCCCTTTTTTTGGACATTATATGAAAGCATTAGCATTATTTGGTAGTACCGCACGTTATGAACGTGAAATCGACTCAGATATTGATTTATTAGGAGTGTACGATAAAGCTACTATTCATTGTAGTTCTGAATCAATAGTTAATCTATATTTATATCCAGAAGAGATAATCATTAAAAAAATGGTGTCGGGTGATTTGTTTGCTCTTCATCTTGTCAAAGAAGCCATCCCAATATATGGCACTGAATATTTTAAAGAAATATTTAGCAATTTCAGATACAAAAAAGATTATTCCTATGAAATAGGTACCGCCTTGTTTATTGGTAACATCCTTATCAAAAACTACGCTTCAATTATTAACAAAGCGATTGTTAATAAAAAACTAGCCTGGTGTCTAAGAACAGTTGTCATTGCAATTTCAGCAGAAGAAAAAAAACCTGTATTCTCAAAGAAATATATTTCAGAGTATTTAAAGCTAAAAAACTTAAACGCCAATGAAGTTCTATACCTTATAAATACAAAACGTATAAAATACGCTCTCCAAAAAGAAAGTTTAGAGAAATATTACTTTTTTTTTGATGAGATTTCAAGACGTTATCATGTAAATGGCAATTACTATAGTGATCCATTGGTTTTAGATATTCTGTCAAAAGTTGGATTAATAAGTCCAATCTCTAAAGGCCAATCTGAAGCATATTCTTAGAATTTACTTTTTTCTTCTTTGAGCCTTAGTTTACATGCCTCCTTAACCCACTTACTAAAATTCCCTTTCCCCGCAGCCTTCTCAATCTGTTCCAAAAGCTCATCCTCGAACCGGATGTTCTTCATCGTGCTTTTGGTGCGGTCAAAATTTGGTTTCTTTTTCTCTTGCACGGTAGGTACCACTTCGGTTAATTTATCCTCACATGGTACCTACCACATGAGTTTGGAATTCTGACAACGCCCAGCAGTGTTGGAGCACTAAAGGGCGTCTAACCTCACCAACTATCAAGGAGTTGATTATGGCTGATTCGCATTCTACCCCAGACACCGACCAATCCGGAACCGAGCGTTCGTTAATTGTGGGATACCGCCCGAATGTTTTCGACAAATCCACGCCAAATATCATCCTTTCCGGCAAGTGGCTGCGCGCGGCGGGTTTTGATACCGGACAGCAGGTCACGGTAAAGGTCATGAAGGGTTGCATCGTTCTAGTGGCGTATAACGAGCAGGAACAGCGTTTGCAGGACGATTATAAGCGGACTAAGGCAAAGCTTATTGAGATAGAGGACGCGCTTGCAGCGATCCAAGCTCCGCGTCCTGAAAAGCGCCTCGCAAAATCAAATACAAACCACCTGGCTTAGCGGCTGTTTCTGGCATACTACGAACTTAAAGGCATCACCTTATGACGCGGATGCAGCATGACATATGAAGAATTAATTAATTCACCAGCCGGTGAGTTTGTCATGTTTGCCAGCAAAGATGGAAAAGTTCGCATTGAATGCCGCTTCGAAAGCGATACGTTGTGGCTCTCACAGGCCACGATCTGTGAGTTATACGGCAAAGCCAAAGCCACGATCAGTGGGCATATCAAGAATATTTTTGATGAGGGTGAGCTGGTCGAAAATTCAGTTGTTCGGTTTTACCGAACAACTGCCAGCGATGGAGTAGGTATTTTTACGAGACTGGCAAACCAAACTCGATCAGTTCCTTCAATTTAGCGATCGGGGCGTTTTAAAAGGAGCAGGCAAAATCAGCAAGAAAGCGGCTGATGAAAAGGCGTGCTCAGAATACATTGAGTTTGAAAAAAAGCAGCGCCTGCTGAAAGAAGCCGAAGGTGAGAAAGATATCATCGGCTTATTAAAATGGGATAAGCAGGCTAAGCGCTAATCCCGGTATTCCTGCTCAGCTTCATATGCAACAACGGAAACGGATTCCCCTGCCCGTCCAGTTCCGAGCGTCCGACCTGCTCAAACCCCATATGGCGATAAAACGCGACGCCCTGCGGGTTCTGCTCGTTCACGTCCACTTCGTTCGCGCCGAACGCTGCGATGGCGTATTTCAACAGCAATTTCCCGACGCCCTTCCCCCGGCTCGCATCGTCAACAAACAGCATTTCAATGCGGTTTTCATCCACGCCTAAAAAGCCGTGAATAACGCCTGCGTCATCGCGGGCCATCACGACGGTGAGGTTTGGCAAATACGCGTTGAGCAATAGCGGGCGCAGCGCCGCAATATCGCTTTCCTGTAAAAAGTGATGGGTGGCGCGGACGGAGGATTCCCAGATCGTGACCAGACGCTCGAAGTGCGTGGGGAGTGCGGTTTCAATTTTCATGGGGGAGATCATGATTGGAAAATCCTACTAATGCAAATCACGCTATGCGGCCTGTTCCCCCTCACCCTAACCCTCTCCCACAGGGAGAGGGAACTGACCGTGCGGTTTTTCATCCCCTACCCTGATCTCCATCACCGCATACACCCCGTCCTTCGGCACCACCACGGTGACGTTTTCCACCGGCACGCCCGCCGCGAGGTGGATGTCCTGCAGCTGCTGTAACGACCTCGGGTGAATATCCTCCCAGCCGATACCCCGCAGCACAAAGTCAATCTGCGGGCTGCTGGTGAGCATGTTCGACACAATCACCGCGCCGCCGGGTTTGACCAGCCGCAGCGCGCGCTGGAGAAAAATCACCGCGTCGGTATCGTTGAAGTATTCGAAAATCCCCAGCGCGTCGACCAGTTCGGCCTGATGCTCGCCCAGCTCCAGCAGCAGGTCCTCGTTACGCACCAGCGTATGGAGCAGGTTGCGCCTGAGCAGCGTCAGCTGTTCGCCCACCACAATGCCTTCCTGCGCCGCCATGGTTTCCGCCCAGCTCAGCGCTACGGGATCTTTGTCCACCAGGGTGAGATAGACCTGCTGACCGTCGAGCTTTGCTTCGCGCAACGCCTCCAGCACCGGAATGGCGGCACCGCTCGCCAGGCTGACCCAGTTGTTCTCGCTCGCATTGCGAATGTACTTATCCACCAGTGCGGCCAGCACCCGGGCGCGGGAGCGCACGCCAATCGCATCGTTAGCGTGGATAAACCACTGGCGGCTGTCGCTGTCCATTTTTGTGCCGTCGGGCAGGCGGTCCTCCAGCGGGTTTTGCACCACAAACAGCGCCAGCGCGGAGGGGACCAGCCGGGTGCGCCACGCGGTGAGCGCCGGACGGTTGCGGAAAGCCTGTTCGGAATAGCGGTTCTGCGGAACAAGCACGGCCTGCCCCCCTTCGTCGTATTCCACCCTCGGCGGCCGGAGCGCTGGCTCGGCTTTCAGGGCGCGGTCAAGGGAGGCGATCTCACGGGCAGCATCGTCTTTCATCGGCCACTGGTCGCTGACGTCGGGAAATGACGCGCTGAAAATCGTCATATTTTCCGGTGCATCGCCGCGAAAAGGCTGCCAGTTCATGTCGTCTTCCCTCCGTTAGGCTTTTAACGGAAGTCTATCCAGGCGTGCCAGTAATGCCCCAGGAAGAAAGCACGATTTTTATTGTTTCACCCACACCAGCTGGTCAACCCGGAAGCCCAGGCTGCGCGCGGTGTTCAGGTAATCCTGCTTCACCGCATCCGGGATGGTCGGCGTACGCGACAGGATCCACAGATAGTCGCGGTTCGGGCCGCTTACCAGCGCGTACTGGTACTTATCGTCCAGCCTGATCACGTTATACCCGCCGTAGAACGGGCCGAAGAAGGAGACCTTCAGCGCGGCCGTGGTCGGCTCGCCGGTAAAGTACGCTTTGCCTTCGCTCTCATTCCACTTGTTCTTCACCGGATCGTAGCCCCGGTTGAGCACGCTAATACCGCCGTCGCTGCGCTTGCCGTAGGTCGCCGTCACCTGCTCCAGGCCGCGTTCGAAGCGGTTTTCCAGACGGGCGACTTCGTACCATTTGCCGAGATAGCGGCTGGCTTGGAAGTTGGTAATAGGCTGCACGCCTTTCGGCGGCGTGGGGGATTTACAGGCGACCAGCGTCAAAGCAATCGCAACACCGGTCACAACGGGCCATAGCTTCATGAGAATTCCTTTCATTTGCACGGTTGGATGTTAAGTGTAGTGCACCGTTTCGGCGCTTCATCCCGTTCGGGAAAATTCGTAGTATATTGAGAGTATTCCTCCACTCTGGACACGGACATGGCTTACTCCATCGGCGAATTCGCCAGACTCAGCGGCATCACCGCCACCACCCTGCGGGCGTGGCAGCGTCGCTATGGTTTACTCAAGCCACAGCGCACGGAAGGCGGCCATCGCCAGTACAGCGATGAGGACGTCCAGCAGGCGCTCAAAATCCTCGACTGGGTAAAAAAAGGCGTCCCGATCGGCCAGGTCAAACCGCTGCTGGAACGCCCGACGCCGGGCCGAACCAACAACTGGCAAACCCTGCAGCAGAACATGCTGCAACGCCTGCAGGACGGCAAAGTCGAGTCCCTGCGCCAGATGATTTACGACGCCGGGCGCGAATACCCAAGGCCGGAACTGGTCGCGAACGTGCTGCGCCCGCTGCGCCGCCAGGTCTCGGCTAACGTGGCCGCCGCCATGACCCTGCGCGCGATCCTCGACGGCATCATCATCGCCTATACCTCGTTTTGCCTCGAAGGCGATAAAAAAGCGCCGGGCGATAACATTCTGCTTAGCGGCTGGCACCTGAACGACCCGTGCGAGATCTGGCTCGAAGCCCTAACGCGCACCGGGCAGGGCCACCGCATCGACATTCTGCCAGTTCCGCCAGACGCCCTGGCTCCGGACATTTTCCCGGAGCGAAAATGGCTGCTGGTCACCAGCGGTAAACTCACCGCCGGGCGGAAAAAGCAGGTGGAGCAGTGGCAGCAGCAGGTATCGCTTGAAGTGATTATCCTCTGATCATTTTCTCCTGCGGGAATCTTCACGAAAAGTTGAATATTTTCCCGCGCCGCAAATGCTAACGTTTTCCTGTGACGAATAACTCCACAGGAAAACACCATGAAAAAAACTGCCCCTCTGCTGATCCTGGCCTCAATGGCCTTTGCCCCCGCCGCCTTTAGCGCCCCTGCCGGTACGCTGAGCGTCCACATTCTCGACCAGCAAACCGGGATGCCGCCATCAGACGTGAGCGTTACGCTGGAGAAGCAGCAGCAGGACAAATGGACCCCGATTGCCAGCGGTAAAACCGACCATGACGGACGCATCAAATCGCTTTATCCGCAGGATCAGGACATGCAGCCTGGCGTGTATAAAGTGACCTTCAAAACCGCTGAGTACTTCCACGGCAAAAAGCTGGACTCCTTCTTCCCGGAGATCCCGGTGCTGTTTACCGTGACCCGCACCAACGAGAAGCTGCACATCCCGCTTCTGCTGAGCCAGTACGGTTACTCGACCTATAAGGGCAGCTAAGACGCATTGATTCTAAAGGAATAAAAAAAATAGTTCCGCTAATACTTGGACAAATTAGTCATGTTGTGTAAGTTTTAATTATATGAACGGGAGGACCACACCATGACAACGAAACCTGTGCTCGGTATTAGCGGATGTTTGACCGGATCCGCCGTTCGCTTTGACGGCGGACACAAGCGTATGAGCTTCGTCATGGATGAGCTGGCCCAGTGGGTGAACTTCAGGCCCGTCTGTCCGGAAATGGCCATCGGCCTGCCGACGCCTCGCCCTGCGCTGCGTTTGATTATGACCACCAGCGGTGAAACGCAGATGCGCTTTAGCCACGCGCCTCACGAAGACGTTACGCAGAAAATGGCGGACTTTACGGCAGATTTTTTGCCGAAAATCGGCGATCTCGCCGGGTTTATCGTCTGCGCTAAATCCCCAAGCTGCGGCATGGAACGCGTGCGGCTGTATGATGAAAACGGCAACCGGGGCCGCAAGGAGGGGGTCGGGCTGTTCACCGCCGCCCTCCTTGAAACCTGGCCGTGGCTGCCCGTGGAAGAGGATGGACGCCTGCACGACCCGGTGCTGCGGGAAAACTTTGTCGAACGTGTTTTTGCCCTGCACGAACTGAACACGCTGCGTAAAAATGGCCTCACGCGCCGCGCGCTGCTGGACTTCCACAGCCGTTACAAACTCCAGCTGCTGGCGCACCATCAGGCGGGTTACCGTGAAATCGGCCCGTTCGTTGCCTCGCTGCACGAGTGGGAAGACCTGGACGCCTTCTTTGTGGCGTACCGGGAAAAGCTGATGACCATCCTGAAAAAACCCGCTTCGCGGAAGAATCACACCAACGTGCTGATGCATATTCAGGGGTATTTTCGTAACCAGCTGAACACCCGCCAGCGCGGCGAACTGCGCGACGTGATCCTGCATTATCGCAACGGACAGTTGCCTATCCTCGCCCCGATCACGCTGCTGAAGCACTACCTGGCCGAATACCCCGACCGGTATCTGATGACGCAAAACTACTTTGATCCCTATCCTGATGATTTGGGTCTGCGTCTGGCAGTCAAGTGATGAAAAAAATGCGAAGGCCCCATTGACCCGTAGAGGCCCAAAGCAGTACCCCGTTTAGACGACATCCTCACTGTCGTCTCTTTTTTGCATTTCATCTCAAAGACTGTGATTATATACAGGCTTATTCTGCGAAAGGGGCCTGCCTGTGATCCACACCCTGCACATTCAAAATTACCGCTCCATCCGCGAGATGTCGCTGGAGCTGGAGCAGCTCAATATCGTCTTCGGGCCGAACGGGACCGGAAAATCGAATATCTACAAGGCGATACACCTGATGCACAGCGCCGCGCAGGGGCAGTTTTCCCAGGCGCTGGCGAACGAGGGCGGCATTCTGAAGGTGTTCTGGGCAGGCAAAACCCGTAGCGACCAGCTGCGGCGGATGAATCTGGCGGTAGAAACAGAGACCTATGAATACGAGCTGCAGGTCGGGTTTGTGGAGAAGCTGCCCTATCCCTCGCAGTTTCAGCTCGATCCGGTGATCAAAGAAGAATCTCTCTGGCTGAGCGGCCAGCACCGCCGCCCCTCGTCGCAGCTGATGAAGCGCAGGAATCAGGCGGTGTTTCTGAATAACGTGCATCACGAGAAAGTGACCCACAGCGGCACGCTGTACGAGAACGAATCGGTATTCGGCCAGCTCGGCGAACCGCACCTTTACCCGGAAGTGTCGCAGATGCGCGAGTCCCTGCGTAACTGGCGCTTTTATCATGAGTTTTCTGTATCAATCGGCTCAGCGATGCGGGCCCCACAGGTCGGCTTTCGCTCGCCGGTGCTGGCCAGCGACGGCGCCAATCTCGCGGCGGCGTTTCAGACCATTGTGGAGATTGGCGACGAGCTGCTGCTGATGCGCATCCTC
Source organism: Enterobacter sp. FB (assembly GCF_000805795.1). Lineage (NCBI taxonomy): Bacteria > Pseudomonadati > Pseudomonadota > Gammaproteobacteria > Enterobacterales > Enterobacteriaceae > Enterobacter > Enterobacter sp. FB. The sequence goes on from NZ_JSZC01000016.1 coordinate 177,918, forward strand.
GACCAGGCCTTCCCCGGCTGCGTGTTTTACAGCGACAACACCGGCGGACGTTTTCGCATGATGATGCAGCGCGAGGGATTGAGCAGGCCGCTGGAACCCGCGGAGTTCTCCGACGGCACCCTGCGCTTTCTGTGCCTGGCGGTGGCGCTGCTCAGCCCGCGTCCGCCTGCGTTTATCGCGTTGAACGAACCGGAAAACAGCCTGCACCCGCAGATGCTGCCCGCGCTGGCGAGCTTAATCGCCGAGGCCAGCCGCTACTCGCAGATCTGGCTCACCAGCCACTCGCCGGAGCTGGCGACGTTGATTGAGAAGCAGCGATCGTTTTCGCTGTATCAGCTGTCGATGGTTGAGGGGGAGACGCGGGTGGAGAGGCTGGGGTAAGCCGCATTCTCTTCCTTAGAAGCCCAACAAAAAGAAACACAGTCCCAAAATCGACATTACTCCGGGGGCTTCTTTCGTATCTTGCGCTCATCGAGTAAGGCATATAGCCACGATCTGACGCCTGCCGCGGTTGCTGCAATAGCGCTTACAACGACAATCTGCTTAATATCTGACCGGTCAAAAACAACGTCATGGCTGATGATGAATTTAACGACAATCAGGGCCAGAGAGAAAAACGCCAGGCAGCAAACAAACAGGTAGGCAATGCTGAAGAATAACCTGGCGAGAGTAGGTTTATTTTTTGTCATTTTGTTCACATCATCTTTATCGGCATTATCGAAAACGCCCTTCTCAGAGAACCAAAAATATCATCAATATATACCTTTCCCGAGTCTGGTACAGGGCTAAACAGTGGTTGATATGAAAGGCCTGCAAATGTACGAACAGGGCTATAATTTTTATCTTTCCGATAGCAGTGTGTGGTTAGTGAATTTAAGTTCTCTACCCTGATTTATACACAGCAGACTCATTCTCTGCAGCTGCAAACCACGCGCTAAAGTTAGCTACTGCATCATGGTCCGCCCACCCCGGTGATGCAAAAGCATGAACTTAGTAAACGTTAGGATCGCCTGATGTAGAGTGGCCGTCAAAACAAGCAACATCGTCAGAGTCACTCTTTTTTGCAAACGGTATCAAATTTCGTTCTGGGTATTGCTTTTTAATTTCATCAAACCACTGCTGAGAATATCCCTCGAACTCGCACAGGAACCACCAAGGTTCCAGATCAATAAGATAGTCTTCATCTATAACATTCAGAAAGCTCTGTGGATACTGAAACCCCATGACAAACTCTTTATTCGACCAGTGGTCGCCTCACCCGTGTTGTTGGTGCTAACCTCTTTTTAGGTCGTAGAAATAGAATATTTCAGCCACTTTTAGTTTATCAATTGAATATCGCGTTGAACGAACCGGAAAACAGCCTGCCCCCGCAGATGCTGCCCGCCCTCGCGAGCTTAATCGCCGAGACCAGTCTCTACTCGCAGATCTGCCTTACCAGCTTCGATGGCGGAGGGGGAGACGCGGGTGGAGAGGCTGGGGTAGTCTCCCGGGGCACGGAGACACTTTTTTCGCATCTCGCTTCAGTGAAGCATGCCAATAAAGAACCCCAGATACCCGGCCCTGCTTAACCATATAAAGGGGCTGGTAAGGCCGGATCGCCGGATATTAATCAACTCTCTCATGGGGGCCAGGCCATCATTTTTGATAACGACATTTTTTGCACAATAGCGGCAATGCATAATCAGAAATAAAATTCCGGCGATCGCAAAACCAAAATAACTTTCGCGACTTCCCCAAAAATGAGTGCTTAACTTTAAATAAGTTAATCCCCAGATACTGACTAGAAAGACGATAAATGAACATGCCGCGATGTTCATGTCTCGCTTACTACCCAGACCAAAAAAGAGCGCATCAAAGAAAAACATCGTGGTAAGAGGTGACTGAACGCTTCTTCCCGTCACTTTACTAAAACGGACAAACACGACAGTTCCGATGAAAAATGCGAAAAGCGCAATTCCTAATAGAAGATAAATCATTTAATTAATCCTTTTTGAAGGGCCAGGATACGAGTTCGGTACTGCCAGCGCCATCGATCTCCGGCAGGTTGTTATGATTTTCACTTTGTCGGATACTGGCACCAATGCCTCCGCCAATTCTAAAAGCACCACCAACACCATCTTTACCAACAGATCCTTCAATTGAAAAAATACCAGCGGATATGGAACCGGAATAATCATAAGCCGGATTGAAATCCTTAATTGGATAAGGCCCGAAAGTTAATCCAGCCGACGCATCCGCGCGCCAGCCAAACACCTTTGTTATCCCGCCATTAATTGCGAATTTATCTTCTGAAAGGACCCCCTCCAGATAGCCCCCGCCGACATAACCAACAGCCACCTGACCTTTTACATCACCATGGATTTTTGCCGTATCCCCTACTGATGGACCAATATGAGAGTCTGTAATAGCCTTGTTAATTTTGTCGGGAGATACACCTTTACCGCCGAGATCGAAAGCCAGTGAAGCATCCTGTTGCGTTGCTGGAGGCACTAATCCACCCCAGTTTGAGGTAGCATTATTCTCAGCTGCGTTCTTTCCTCCTTGCGCCCCAGCAGCCGCCGAAGCCGTACTCCCTCCCGCCAACCCACCAGCCACCCCCGCCGATACAGAAGCCAGCGTAACGATCGTCTGCTTTTGATCTTCACTCAGTTTCGACAGGTCTTTCACCTCCGGATAGAGCAGGCTGGCTATCGCATGCGCAGCCAGCTCGCCCGTTGCCGCCCCCGCAGCTCCCGCAGCGGCGCTGTTACCCTGAAGAACCGCCACCGCGCCGCCCAGAATAGCGTGCGCAACGGTATTGACGGTAGGATCGCCTTCGGTTGATTTAAGCAGATGCGCCAGCTCAGGCGCCGACGCGCCTGCCAACGCACCCGCAATATTACCGCCCGCCAGTCCCTGAAGTGCCGCCGTTGCCGCCTGAATACCGCGCTGAATATCGCTGCCAGTACCGTACTTCTCCATTGCCGTCTGGCCAGCCTGATTCACGATTTGCTTATCACTTGGGTTAGCATTACCTTCCGATTTCAGCTTCTCTTTGGCCGCCTTCAGCGCCTCTGGATCGGTCATGGCATTCCGTGCCGCTATCTCTCCTTGCGTCCGCGCGATATCCGCAGCCTGGCTGCCGATATCACTGATAAGCCCGACCGCTTTCAGGCGATTTTGCTCTTTCTCCTTGTCGAAGATTGGGCTGATGCTATCGTTGGCATGTTCGGTATCGCGGCTCAGGTTTGCCACATCCTGCTTCTGATTATCCCGATCGCGAACGATAATGGTGCCGTCTGCCACCGCCGCTTGGGTGGTACCTTCCGCATGGCCGCTGTGGCTTGCGCCTGAAATCATGCCGCCCGGCATTTTGCCTTTAAAGGTATCGCCAAAACTGCCACTCCCACTCAGGCTCACACCCGTTTGGCTGACCTTATAATCCGCCTCGTTGTGAAGGTCGCTAAAGCCCAGCGTTCCCGTGTCTAACGAATTTTTGTCAGCCGTCGCCGTGGAGGCAATAACCGCGCCATCCAGTTGCGTGTGACGGCCAACCGTGACGTCAAATCCACCATTACCGGCAAACAACCCCGTCTGCTCTTGAACGGAGTCGTACGTGCTCTTCATCTTATCCTGACTGGCACTGATGTAACCGGAGCCAGTCATACTTCCGAACGTGAAGCTGCCGCCCGCCGCTACGCTGGTCTGCTTAGATTTGTAATCATTATTGTCCTGCTGACTACTCATCAAAAGATCGCGGCCAATATCAGCGACAATCTTCTCACCGTTGACCTGCGCCCCGTTCAGAATGGCATCTCTACCGCTGGTCATGGAGACCGTGCCGCCGCTGTCCAGCGTGGTTTCGGTCCAGGCGGTGCCGTTACCTTTTTCATTACCTTTAGACGCATTCACATTGGCGAAAACACTGATCCCCATCCCGCCGCTGCCGCCCCCAATACTTACGCCCACACCACCACCGCTGCTGCTGTTTTTGCCGGTGGTTTTCTGCGTGTTGGCCGCTCCCGTCAGCAGGATGTCGTTTTCAGCATTCAGCGTGGCGTCACCGCCCGCTTTCAGCTGGCTACCGCCGATCAGGATATCGCCGCTATTCGTACTCTTACCTTTGCCCGTGGCGGTAATAGAAAGATCGTTTCCGGCATTGATTGTGCTGCCCGCTACCGTGTCGCTATCGGCATGCTGCTGAGATTTCGATTTCTGGCTAGTCAGAGAGAGGCTGACACCAAATCCGTTCGCCGGATCGCCAGTCTGCTGGGCAACAACCGCTCCCTGTGCCGCCTGTACGCCCGAGAGTGTCGCTTTCGTTGCCTGCAGGGCAGCCAGACGTCCATCACTTTCTTTAGACGCCTCCTGTGCAGTGGTAACAGCGCTGTTGATTGCGCCACCCACTACGCCAGACAGAGCCACCGTAAGGCCACTGGATTTTTGTTCAAACTTCTCATCGCGGGCGCGTTTGTCATGACCCGGCTCGATCGTCACGCTGTCGCCAGTGAGCGCCATATTTTTGCCAGCCACCAGGTCCGCGCCGCCGACATGCAGCTGATTACCGGCGGCAATATCAACGCTCCCCCCCGTCGAGCCCACCGTACTGAAGCTCTGACTCTGGGTAGTGCCTTTCTCACGGAGATCGTGCGTGCTTTTGCTGCTGCCGATGGTGAAGCCAATCCCGCCCGAGCCCATCAGGCCGGATTTTTTCTCTTCCTTAAAGCGCCAGGAGGTATCGCTGTTCGTCGCTGCCACAATATCGACGTTGTTGCCCGCCTTAAGCTTCACGTCGCCATCGCCCGCCACGGCGGATCCGTTCACCAGCAGGTTATTGCCCGCAACGACCTGCACGTTATCGCCGCTCAACAATGAGCCGGATTCACGCGTCGCGCTGTTCTCCTCGATGGTGTGGGTGGTTTTCTTGCTCAGGAACCCTTTTTTGGTTTTGGTCTGCTCTTTGTAGTGATAATCGCTTTCGGTTGCGGTATTGAGATTGACGTCGCGGCCCGCCGCCACGCCGATATCGCCCTTCGCCGTTACCTGCGCGGCTTCGGTGGTGACATCGCGCCCCGCGAGGATCTGGGTATTCGCCCCGCTGGCGATCTCGGTTCCCTGCTGGCGTACGGACTCGTTGATGACGGTTTTCTTGCCTGACTTATAGCTATCGCCCTGTGTGGTCTCTTCCGCCGCCAGATTCACGTCGCGACCCGCCTGCAGCCCGACGCTTTTCTCCGCCGCCAGCGCGGCGGCCTGGGCGTTGATATCCTGCCCGGCCTTCAGCACCAGGTTATCGCCTGCGGAAATCGTGGTGCGGTCGAGCCCGGTGCTGTGGGACTCGCTTTTCCCTTTACGGCTGCTTTCGCTGGTCTGTGCCGCGTTCAGATTGAGATCGTTGCCCGCGCTCAGCCCCGCGCTGCCGCCCGCCTTCAGGTCGCTGGCGGTCACGTCAAGGTTGTGCCCGGCGTTCACCAGCAGGTTGCCGCCCGCGGTGACGTTACTGCCCTGATACGTGACAGACGAACGGCTGGTTTTCGCCCGGCTTGAGCTGAATGCGTCGTTGATCTGATTCGCGTTGACGGCAATATCGCCCCACGCGTTCAGTAGCATATCGCCACCGGAGGCCAGGTTCGCCCCGGTAACGGTGATGTTTTTCCCCGCCTCAAGCGACAGGCCATCCTGTGCGGTAATAGACGCCGTGTTGCCCAGCAGGGTGTCTTTCAGGCCGATCTTGCCGTACTTCCCGCCGGCGTTGATATCAATCTGCTCAACCTGGGTCAGGTTGTTGATGCTGCCGTCCAGGCTCTCCAGCGCGACCGTTTTGCCGCTGATGGTGGAGCTGATGTTATTGATATCGCCGATGGCGCTCAGGTTCAGGTCGCCGCCAGCTTTCATCAGGCCGTTGTTGAGGTTGCTGATGCTGTTCTGGCTGTCGAGCGTCAGGCTGTTTTTCGCCAGCAGCGAGCTGCCGCCGTTGGTGATGTCGCCGCCCTTCAGGGTAACGTTGTTACCCGCGATTACGCTGCCGTTATTGACGGTGACGTCCTTCGGCGACAGGTAGAGTTTCGGTACCATCACGGTTTCGCCGTTGACGGTGGCTTTCTCCCACCACAGCAGGCTGTGGTCGAGCGCGGCAATCTGATCGGCGGTCAGCGAGACGCCAAACTGCAGGCCCAGCGACTGCTGAGCCGCCGCGGCGTTGTCCATCAGATAGCGCATCTGATCCAGATCGGAGCCGATGCCGTTCAGGTAGCGGTTACCGGTCTGGTTGAGCACCACGTTGGAGACATAGCGGGTATCGAACGCCGCATCACCGAGGAAGCGGTAATCGTAATCCGGGTTCAGGTTGAGTCGGCCGAGCATGTAAGACGAGCCGAGGAACTGCTTCTCATCGGTAAACGCCAGCCGCGTCTCCTGAGGCGCCGTGGACGACGGTTTGACCCCGAGCATTGCGTTCAGGTCGGCAAACAGGGCGGGATCGAGCTGTCCGAGACCGTTCAGTTTCGGGTTGATGCTGATCAGGTACGGGCTTTTCGGGTTATCGGAGAAGACGAAATAGCCGTTGTTGCCCGACGGCAGCGGGTAAGCGCTGGTATCGACGCGCTGGCCCTGATAATGCCCGACGGCGCCGCCCTGAGCGGTTCTGAGATCGGCGGTGGTGACCCCGGCGTTCGCCAGCGCGCCCAGCTGGCCGAGGTTCGCGTTGCCTTTCTGCGTGGTGCCAATGTTGCTGAGAGGCGTGCCGGACGCGCCGCCGTTTTCCAGCGCGCCGCCGCCGTTAAGCTGCTGCAGCGCACCCTGGAGCTGATCGTTCCACTGCGGCGAGTTCACCGCCACGGTGCCGGTATTGCTCAGCCCCTGTTTTTGTACGCCGCTGCCGACGCTCTGGTTGCTGAGGGTGTTCAGCGACGGCGCGGAGATAACGTTGCTAACGCCGCCCGCGTTCGCAGTGGTATTGGTGTTGCTGATGTTACTGGTGAAGTTTGCGGTGACGTTACCGCCCGCCTGGATGACGGCGCGGTAGAGTTCACCCGGTTGGAATTCTGTTTCATGCCCAACCAGATTGTACTCAATAGTATCATTCTGGAATTTGATATTCTTACTACCAGCCACGCCTAACTTACTTGTTGCGTAACCAACAGACGCAGATAACGGTTTATATTCATAAATCAGGTAATCAACCTCACTACCTGCCTGCCAGCTCTGGTTATTTAATTGATTTCCAGACAGGTGAATATCACCGTTTGCCAATATATTGCTGGCATTATTATCAAGTCTGGAAGCCTGAATAGTCAGGTCACTACCTGAAGAGATACGCCCTGATGGAGAATCGCCCCCTGTGATAACAGTTGTGCTGTATCTTCCGGAAAAACGCTGCCTGACTGTATTTTTAAAAGGAGCCAGATAATAGTATGTGGAGCGATGGATATTACATGCACTATTAGCTCCACAGTTACCAGCACCCGGACCAGTAATGACTTCTCGCGAATAAAAACCATAACTTCCATTTGGCAGAGCCGTAACAGGCACATCTATTGTTGACTCACCTGTCATCCAGTCATCAACTGGTTGTACCTGACTCTGAGTTGAAGCTTTAAGCCCTTCCCGTTCATTTCGTAAGTTGATGGTTTTAATATTAAGACTTCCACCCTGCGTCTCAATATTCCCAGACGTGTTCACCACCTGGCTGTTCGCATTCCCTGCCGCATCCCGCTGCATCCACAGGTTGTTTCCCGCCATGATGTCGCCGCGCTGGTTGGTGATGCTGTCGGCAAACAGCGCCAGGTTATTCGCCGCGTACAGCAGCGCGGTGTTGACGATGGCGCCCGGCGCGCTCAGGGTCAGCGAGCCGCGCGTGCCGGTGAAGCCGTCGACGGTAATATTGCTCCGGCTGGCCACGGTGATATCGCCCCCGCCCTGCACCGAGCCCGCGGCGTTCAGCGCCACGCTGCCGCCGGAGAGCGTGCTGGAGCCGCCGCCGGTGGTGATTTGTCCGTTGTTGCTGAGCTGCCCGCCCGCATTCAGGTTGACCGCCTGCCCCTGCAGCACGCTGCGGTTATCGATGTCGCTGCCGCTGTTGATGGTGAGGGTTCTGCCTGCCGCCACAGCGGTTCGGCTGGTAAACGCGTTCGTCAGCTGCAGCGTTAAGTCCCCCAGGGACACCAGTTGGCCGGTAAGGTCCAGCCCCCGGCTCTGCAGCCACAGGTTGCCGCCGCTCAGCAGCTTGCCGCCCGCGCTCTGGGTTACCTGGTCCGCGCCAATATTCAGCTGCGTGTTGCCGAGCAGCGTGCCGCTGTTGTTCAGCTGGCTGTAGTTAACCGTCAGCTGTCCCGCCTGGGTGGTGCCCTGGCTGGCGAAATTGGTGCCGATCAGGGTGGCGCGATCGGCCACCCACGTGCCGCCGTTGGTGGCGTTTGCCGCATTGAGTATCAGGTCGGTGGCCTGCAGCCAGCCGGTGCCGGTGAATTGCGGCGTGCCGAGCGTCAGGCGCGCGCCGGAGAGGAGTCTGCCGTCGTTACGCGCCTGCGAGGAGGCGGTCACGCGCGTCTCGCCGCCGCCCTGGATCAGGCCGTAGTTAAACAGCGCGGGCGTGGTCAGCGTCAGCGCATCGCGGCTGACGATTTCACCCCCGCTGTTGTTGGTCAGCGTCCCGCTGAGGGCCAGCGTCGCGCCGTTATCGCCCTGCAGACGTCCGTTGTTGGTGAGCGCCCCGGTGGTGATACCGAGCGTGCCCCCCTGCATTTTGCCGTCGCTGGTGACGGAGGCCGCCGTGACGTTCAGCGCCCCGCCGGACAGCAGGGTGCCGCCAGACTGCTGGCTGACCGCGCCGGTCTGGCTGAGGGTCAGGCCATTCACGCCGCTGATGGCGCCGCTGTTGCTGAGCGTGCCGCCCGTCAGCGTCAGGTTTTTCGCCGCCCACTGGCCCTGGTTCGCCAGCGTCGCGGCCTGCAGCGTTGCCGCACCCAGCGCGGTGATCCTGCTGCCTGCGGTTCCGGTGAGCGTGTCGGCCAGCGTCATCTGCAGCGCGTCGGCGCTCTGCACCGCGCCGCTGTTGGTGAGCGACCGGGCGTTAAGCAGGATGTTCTGTGCCTGCCAGCTGCCGGCGTTGGTCACTGCCCCGGACGCAATCGTCAGCGCGCCCTGGGTAAGAAGTTTGCCGCCTGCGCCGTTGATCAGCTCCTGCTGCGGCGCGGCCATCGCCATGCGCGCCATCAGCCGCTGCTGCCCCTGAACGGTCAGGCTCTGCAGACCGGTTAAGGTGCCCTGGTTGTTAATGCTGTTCTGATGCAGCGCGAGGGTGTTCCCCTGCACGGTGCCGCTGTTTTTAAGCGTGCTGCCGCCGAGCGTCACATCGCCCTCGCTGAGGAGCTGCCCGCGGTTATCCAGCGTCTGTGCGGTGATATCCGCCCAGCCCTGGCTCATCAGCGAGCCGGTTGAGGTCAGCGTGCCGCCGGTCGTGGCCGTCAGCGTTCCCTGGCTGAGCAGAGACCCGCCGTGCGTCCAGTCGCTGGCGCGGATGTCCGCGCCGTTCCCCTGCAGCGTGCCCTGCGTGGTCAGCTGGCCTGCATCCAGCGTCAGCATGCCGCCGGAGAGGGTGCGCGAGGTCGCGCCCGTGGTCAGCGTGGTGCCGGTGAGCGCCAGGCCGTTCGTTCCCTGCATCAGCCCGCCGTTGTTCATATCGCGGGCGGTGAGGGACAGCGTACCGCCCGTGATGCGCCCCGGGTTCGCCAGGGTGTCCGCGGTGAAGGCGGTCGCGCCGCCGCTCTGCAGCAGCCCGGTATTGGTTAACGCTCCGCTGAGCGTGCCGCTGAGTCCCGTCTGCCCGTTCACCGTGCCGCTGTTGGTGAGGGTGGTGCCGGTCATGCCCAGCGTGGCGCCCTGCAGCGTACCGGCGTTCGTCAGCTGTCCGCCCGCCAGCGTGAAGCCGCCGCCGGAGAGCCATTTACCGTTCAGCTCGTTGATAAAGCGGTCGGCGGTGGCGTTAACCGCGTTGCTGCCCTGCATCAGGCCGCTGTTGCGCAGCTCAGTACCGCCTGCTGTCAGCGTTTTGCCCGCCACCGTGCCGCTGCTGGTCAGCGTCGTCGCGTTAAGCGCGGCATCGTCGGTGGCAATGATGTTCCCCGTGTTGGTCAGGGCATTGCTCAGGCCCAAATCCAGGCTCTGCGCCTGAATATCGCCCCGGTTCGTCAGGTCGCTGCCCCGCAGGGTGAACCCGCCCTTCACCAGCAGCAGGCCGGCGTTATCGAGCGTGTCGAGGGATAAGTCCAGAGGACTGCCGCTCACCAGCTGCCCGGTGGCGCCGTTGCTCAGCGCACGGGTGGTCAGCGCCAGCGTGTCGTTACCCTGAAGGATCCCGGTGTTGTTCAGCTGCGCAGCCTTCACCGTGAGGGCTTTCCCGGCCAGCTGGCCGTCGTTAAACAGCTGCGCCGCCGTCAGCGTGAACAGATTTTGGCTGAGCAGGACGCCCGTGTTATCCAGCCTGCCGGTCGCGGAAAGCGTCAGGGCATCCAGCGTCTGAACGCTGCCCTTGTTATTCAGGCTCCCGGCGTCAAGCGTCGCGCTGCGCCCCTGAAGGCTGCCCGCGTTGCTGAGGGTTTGTCCGCTGAGCGTCAGGGTCTCGCCGCCCGTCACCTGCCCCTGAGGCTGGTTCGTGAAGGTGTTCCCGGACCAGGCCAGCGTGCTGCTGCCCTGAAGCAGGCCGCTGTTTTGCAGGTCGCCCCGCAGGGTCAGCACTTTCGCCAGCAGCTGGCCCCGGTTATCGGTCCTGTCGGCCTGGACGTCCAGCGCCTGCTGGCTGAGCACCTTACCGCTGTTGGTCAGCGTGCCGGTCACCGCCGCCGTCACGCCCGCTTCCCCCAGCGCGTTGCCGGTGTTCATCCACTCACCGGTGGCCAGGTTCAGGGTGTTGCCCTGCAGCAGCCCGGCGTTGTTCAGGGTGGTGTGGTGCAGGTCGAGCGCGCCGCCGGAGAGCAGCATGCCCGCCTGCTGGTTGCTGAGCTGTGTCCCGGTCGCCGTGAGGGAATGTGTCCCCTGCAGCGTGCCGCCGTTGGTCACCGACGCGCTGTTAAACTGCGCGTCGGTGCCGGCCATCAGCCCGCTGTTCGTCAGGCTGGCGGTGGTCAGCGTCAGGCCGTTCCGGGCAATCACCCGCCCGTCGGCATCGTTGCTGGCCTGTCGGGTCAGGTTCAGCAGCAGCGCGGTGGCGCTGAGCTCGCCGCTGTTGGCCAGCGTTTCACCGCCGAGCGTCAGCGTTCCGCTGCTGCGCAGCGCGCCACGGTTAGTGAGGTCTGCCACGCCGAGCGTCAGCGCCGAGTCCCCCTCGACGGTGCCCTGGTTTTGCAGGCTGTCCGCCGTGATGTGCAGGTCGCTGGCCGCAATATTGCCCGCGTTAGCAAACGCAGTGCCGTTCAGGGTGAGCCGGTCGTCCGCCAGCAGGCGTCCGGTATCGGTGTTGGTCAGGCTGAGGTAGTCGCTGCTCAGGCTGACGCCGTTGATTTCCCCCTGGTTTGTCAGCGTGTCGCCCCGGAGGTGCAGCGTGCCGTCGGTAGTGATAAGCCCGCTGTTAGACAGCACCGGAACGTTCAGCGTTAAATCCTGCGTGCTGTAGACCGATCCGCCCGCGAGGTTTGTGAGTGACCCGGTCTTCAGGCCGAGCAGGGTGGTCCCCTGCAGCAGTCCGCTGTTCTCCACCGAGGCAGCGTCCAGCGCCAGCGCACCGGCAACCAGCGTACCGCTGCTGGTGATGCGTTCAGGAGCCGTCAGGGTCATGCGTTCCGCTTTTGCGACGCCGGACTGGAGGATGTTCTGTCCGCTGAGCGCGATGGCGCTGGCGGTAAGCTCTCCGCCGCTGGTCAGGTCGCCGGTCGCGTTAAAACTCAGCGCGTTACCGGTGGATTTCCCGGCGTGCGCAATCGTGCCCGCCGTCACCGACAGAGCGCCTTTCGCCGCCTGCGTGCCGTTCAGCGCGGCATTCTGCGCCTGCAGGGTAAGCCCCTGCCCGCTCTGCAGATGCGCATCCCGGCCGGTGGTCAGGTCGCCGGTGCTGACGGTTAAGGCCCCCGCCGCGTCCGTCTGCCCGTTCAGGCTGGCGCTGCGGGTCGCGGAAATCTGTACATTGCCCTGGCTGGTGGTACGGGACGCCTGACCGCTGGTCAGGGTGCCGGCCTGCGCCGTCAGCGCCGTCGCGCCGGACAGGGTGCCGTTCTGTTCAAGCGCGCCTGCCGTCACGCTCATCGCCCCGTCAGCCAGCAGGCTGCCGCTGTTACGCAGGGCCTGCTGCGCCGTGACGTTCGCATTGCCTTTCGCGCTCAGCGTGCCCCGCTGCTCCAGGGTACCAACGCTCAGCGCCAGGTTGCCGGCGCTCTGCAGGGTACCGCTGTTAGTGACCGTCTGCCCCTTCAGGGTGACGTCGTTACCCTGCACCGTGCCGCCGTTTGTCAGCTCTCCTGCGCTCACGTCAAGGTGGCCTTTCGCTGCCAGCTGGCCGCTGCTGGACACCCTGTCGCCGGAGAGGGCAATGTCGCGCCCCGCATTCACCTGCCCCTGATTACTGACGCCGCTGCCCGTCAGGCGGACATCGCCCGTGGCATCGGCCCGGCTCTGGCCGTCCATCACCAGCTGTCCGCCGCTCAGGGCCAGATTCTCTCCTGCCGAGACCGCACTGGCCGTGGATGACAGCGTGCCGCCGCTGCTGAGGGTCGCGCGGGTATCGCTACCGCTGCGGGTATTCGCCAGCGTGATATCTTTCCCGGCCGCCACGCTGAGCGCGCCTTTGGTGGTGACGCTGCCGCCGCGCTGCGTCAGGCTGCCGTCGGTGGACAGCGTGGTGTCGGCCTGACCCGTCAGCGTCGCATCCGCAAGCGCCATTCCCTGTTTGCTCGTGACGGTTAGCGCCCCGCCCTGTGCCGACACGCCGCCGCCGTTGACGGTCAGGGTATCTTTACTGTCCAGCGTCGCCGCGCCGCGGGAGACCAGGGAGGTATTGCTGAGCGTCATCCCCTGCCCGCTGCTCACCGACAGCGCGCCCGCGCTGTTTGTCCCGCCGCCCGTCGTCTGCACTTTCCCCGCAGCGGAAAGGCGCATATCGCCCTGGCTGGCGAGCGTGCTGTTATTGAGTTCCACATCCTGCGAGCTGGCCACATTCAGCGCGCCACCGGACTGATGGCTGCCGTTGAGGGCCACTCCCGCGCCGTTCGCGGTAATCGATCCGCTGGCCAGGCTGTTCGTGACCGTCAGTTTCCCGCCCGCGTCCAGCTGAATATCGCCCTGGCGCGCGGTGAGGTTGCCGAGGTTCACCCCTACGCCCGTCTCGCTGGAGACCAGGCGGATACGGTTCGCATACATCCCGCCGAGCGCGCCGGTATCCACGGCCACCACGGGCGCGGCACCCTCACCGGCAATCGGCCTGACGCTGCCGTCCGTGCCCACGCGGTTCGCCCCTGCCGTCACCGTCAGGTCGTTCGCATGTATCGCGGCGTTCACTTCCGTTGCGCGCGCAATAATCGACAGCGCGTCGCTCCTGCTGGCATCCAGCCCCTGGCCTTCAACCGTGATGGCGCCTTTCGTCACCTCCAGCGCCTGCAGGTTACCGCTGGCGTCGAACTGCGGTTTCCCCGTGGTCAGGGTGACGTTCGGGGTGTTGATAAATCCGCACCCGTTACAGGTAATGCCGTACGGGTTGGCCACCATGACGTTTGCTGCTTTACCGGCGACTTCCGTATAGCCCTGCAGCTGCGAGCGGCTGGCGCCCGTGACTTCGTTGATAATGCCTTTCGCTTCCCGCCCGGCCTGCAGGTTGGGGTTGTTCTGGATAAGCCCGCCCAGCTGGGTCCGGGTTAAACGGACCGTGCCGTTGTTGAGGATAAGCCCCTCTTTGCCGACGTTATACTCACCGAACTGGTTATGCGAGATACCCGCCCCGTTAGGCGTGGCGATGTTGACGACCGGCACCCCGTTCCCCGCCCGATCGACCGTGGTCTGCCCGGTCGGCGTAAGCGCCGCCGCGACGGCAGGTGCCATCGGCTGCCAGACCATCAGGCCGCAGACAATCCAGCTGATCAGACGCTGCGAGAAACGAACGGGTGGGTGACGGGTATCCATAGTCGTAGAGTCTCTTAAAGCATGAAGGCAATGCGCCAGTTAACGCTCACATGATCCGGGCCGAGCCAGTCGGGGTAGTGCAGGGGCGTACCGACCGAAATCTGGCTGCTGTACCCGCGCCCTGCGCTGTTCAGCCCCACCGAAGCGCCCCACAACGTGCCGGAGGCAAAGCGGTCCTGACGGTCTTTTTCCAGCCAGCCGCCGTCAACGGCGACCGTTGCGCTCACCGCGCCAATCACCGGAAGGGTGAAGAGGGAATACCCCAGCTCGTTACGCCAGTAGCCGCCGTTATCCCCGGACAAGTACTGCTCTTTAAAACCGCGCACGGAGCTTTCGCCGCCGAGCGTCAGGCGCTCGGAACCGTACAGCCGGTCGGGCGACCACTGGCCGTAGGCGCTGGTCAGCCACCAGGCATTACGGGTAATCGGCCGCTGGAAGCTGGCGTTCAGACTCCATTTACGGAATTCCGCGCGCGGCATATCCCCGGACTTATCTTCGTCGGTTTCGGCATTGAACCACGGCATGCCGTGGCTCCAGGTCGGGTTGAAGGTCGCCACGCCGCCCAGCATTTTTTGCGTGTGCGTAATGCCCAGAATCAGGCTGGAGAGGTTGCGCGTGCTGCTCTGAAGCGGCGCGTCGTTGAGCCAGTTGCGGCTGGATCGCTGAACCACGCCTGCCGCAATGCCGGTTTTCACCTCCCCGTTGCGGAAGACCACCCAGGACGCGTTAAGGCGGTGGGTTTTGGTATCGCCCGTGGAGAGCCAGTTGAATCCCTGGTTACTGATGGTGGTCCGGTAGTTACTCCAGGCGTAGCTGTAGTCCAGTAATCCGTAGCCAAACGGCACGCTGACGCCCGCCTGGAAATTCTGCGCATCGTACGCGCTGGCAAAATCACTGCTGCGCCCGCCGCTGACAAACCATTTATCCGCCAGCCCCAGCATATTATTAGCGGTGAGCACGCCGCTCAGCTGATCTTCGCCGGTACTCTTCTGCCCGCTATTATCCAGGCTTACCGATGCACTTAAGGGAAATTCCGGCTTTGCCGTAAGATTAACAATGGAATATCCGGCCTGCGTTCCCGGAAGAATTTCAATCTGAACCGGCTCGGCGCGCAAACGGTTAATTTGCTCCATGCCCTGTTCGATGTCGCGTAAATTAAGGATGCCGCCCACCCGCCCCGGAAACGCCATTTTCAGCATACGCGGCGTTTCGCCTTCCAGACGGATCGCTTCCAGTCTGCCTTCCAGCACAACAATATTCAGATGGCCGCCGGAGAGATCCTGCTCGGTAAGAAAAGCGCGGCTGGTGATATATCCCCGGCTGATATACCAGTCAGAAATATGGGCGAGAAGCTCCGTTATTTTCGCCATATCCAGACAGCGGCCCTGCCACGGCGCGACAAGGGTCTGCCGGGTTTTCGGGGAGATTAAGGTCGCACCGGAAAGGGTAATGGTATGAATGGTGAAACAGGGTCCGGAGCCGGTAACCGGCAGCGGTCTGGCGGGCGCGGGGCGAGGAATACTCCGCTCCAGCTCCTCACGCTGTTGCTGGTTCTGTAATAAAAGCTGCTGCTGTTGCTGTTGAATGGAATCGCGATCGGCTGGCGATAAAGGTGCAGCACTCACCCTCGCTGAAAAAAGCGAAAACAATAAGATAGCAACGGCATAATTTACTAATGAAATTATTCTAATTTTTATTTCGGCGCTATTCATCCATGCCACAAAAATGTCCGCAATGATTATTTTTGTAATATAAGAGTTTTCTTAAAGCGAGTATATCTAATTTGAATTAGGGCTCCTAAAATTAATAGTTATTTCAGAAGAGTGAGAAGGATATTAAGAGAAAATAAGAAAGGATTTAACTCACCCTTAAATCTTGAGTTAGCCGTAATACACTAGGCATGAAGCCGAAACGTCTTTCGCCACTCCGCCGGACTCACCCCAAAACGCGCCTTAAACTGCTGTCGCCAGGTGACGGCGGAATTAAATCCCACCAGCTCAGCCACGCGTTCAATCGGCATATTTCCGGCTTCCAGCAGGATTTGGCTGCGCCGCAGGCGTTCGGCGGTCAACCAGTCGGCGACGCTCATCCCTGTAGCGTTCACAAAGTGACGGGTCAGGGTGCGGCGGCTCATCGAGACCACCTCAGCCAGCGAGTCCAGACTATGTTGTTCGGTGATGTGCTGCTGCAGGTAGTCGATCAGGCAGTTAATGCGTCCGTCGCGGGTATCTTTAGGCACCGGCTGGGCGATGAACTGCGCCTGCCCGCCCTCGCGGTGGGGCGGAACAATCATCCGGCGGGCAATCTGGTTAGCAACCACGCTGCCAAAGCGCTGGCGAATGATATACAGGCAGCAGTCGAGGGCTGCGGCAGTCCCGGCGGAGGTGATGATATTGCCGTCATCCACGTAAAGGGCATTAATATCCAGCTGAACGTTCGGGAAGAGCGACTGAAACTGACGTTCGAACTCCCAGTGGGTGGCCGCACGTTTGCCGTCGAGGATCCCCGCCCAGGCCAGCACAAACGACCCCAGACACAGCCCGACGATTTCTGCGCCGCGGTCTCTCGCCTGTACCAGGCTGTCGAGCAGCGTCTGGGGCGGGCGTTCAAGAACGTGCTGCCAGTAGGGAACGACAACAATATCGGCCTGCCCAATGGCGGTAAAATCCTGCGTGGCGTTGAGGGAAAATCCGTCTTTTGAGGTGAGGAACCCTGGCGTTTCGGCGCAGATCGTCACGTTAAAGCGCTTTTCTCCGGAGACCGAGTCGCCAAACAGAATACAGGGAACGGAGTAGTGGAACGGGCTGAACCCGTCTACCGCGACAATCGCGACGTTGACTAGCGACATTTGTCTCTCCTTTCCCTTTCAGACACTCAGAATATAACGGTTTCGCCATCCTCAGGAATACTCACCGCGTCACTCACCTGGTTGGCTTCTACATACTCACGCAGCGCGCTGCGGGTCAACAGGCAGTGGTTAATGGCCTCCATATGGCTCGCCACAATGTTGGCCTGCGGCAGCAGGAAATGAACGTTAAGCACATCTTCCTGCCCCATAATAATGGGCCCAAAACCAATGACGTGGGCATAGCCAGCGTTCAGCACCACCACGTCCGGCTGGTGCTTTTGCAGATCGGCCGCCACCTCGTCACGCCAGACGGTATCCCCGGCAAGGTAGAGCGTCTTCTCATCAGGATGACGCAGCACCACGCCACAGGCCTCGCCCAGCCGCTCCGCCAGTTCGGGCACGGCGTATGCGCGATCGGTACCGTGCTGGCCGCCGTGGGTTTTCGCTATCCGGATATCACCAAAGGTGGTTGCGTCGGTCATGACCGTCAGGTTGCTAAACCCCTGGCTGCGCAGCAGCGCGGCATCACGGTCGTTTTGCACGTAGATCGGTTTGTCTTTGGCGATCAGTTCCGCCGCGGCGCGATCCCAGTGATCGTCATGGGTATGGGTGACGATCACCGCGTCGGCGTCCAGCAGCGTGTTGACGTCTACGGGGAGTTCGACCGTCGGGTTACGGCGTTCGGCATGGGCCGTGCCGGGGAAGCCCGGATAAGCGCCCTGCGGAGCCAGCATCGGGTCGATTAAAAGACGTTTTCCGGCGTAGGTAATCAGCTGGGTGGCGTTGCGAATGTGGGTGATGTTCATGGGCTATCCTCCGGTTGGTGTGATAAGGAGGATAGCCAGCCGTCGCGCGTCACGCTGTGGGTTAAAGGGCGATTACCGATGGAATCGGGCCAATTTTCGTCACCGCGCTTTCTGCGGGTTCCTTACCAGCCCGGCACCGCCCCGCCGTTAAAGATCGTCTCCGCCGCTTTCGCCACTTCAGGCGACTGATACGACTGGATAAATTCCTTCACGTTCTCGGCGTCTTTGTTGTCTTCGCGCGTCACCACGATGTTCACGTACGGCGAATTTTTGTCTTCGATAAAGACGCTGTCATGCACCGGCGACAGCCCGGTTTGCTGGATATAGGTGGTGCTGATGATGGCGACATCCACTTTCGGGTCGTCCAGCACGCGCGGCAGCTGCGCCCCTTCCAGCTCCATGATTTTCAGCTGTTTAGGGTTGGCGGTAATATCCAGCGCCGTCGGCAGCAGCCCGGTATCTGGCTTCAGGGTGATGAGCTTCTCTTTTTGCAGCAGCAACAGCGCACGTCCCAGGTTGGTCGGGTCGTTTGGAATGGCAATGGTTGCCCCGTCCTTCAGATCCGAGACGGATTTGATTTTGCGGGAATAGCCTGCCATCGGGAAGACAAAGGTGTTCGCCACGGCCACCAGCTTGTAGCCATGCGCCTTATTATCCTCTGCAAGGAACGGGCGATGCTGGAAGACGTTGGCATCCAGTTCCCCCTGGTTGGTGGCATCGTTAGGCAACAGCGAGCCGCTGAAGCCCACCAGCTCCACGTCCAGGCCATATTTCTCTTTTGCCACCTTTTTGGCAACTTCCGCCACGTCCTGTTCGGCGCCGTTGATGACGCCGACTTTAATGTGTTTGGCATCGCTGCCACTTTGATCGCACCCTGCCAGCAGCAGGCCAGCCAGTACCAGAGCACCCAATCGACGTTTCACAAGACAGTTCCTTTTGCTGAATGTTGTAGTGACTATATCGACAACGAGGCGGTGAAATAAAAACCGAAAAAGAATCAATAAGAAGGATAAGTTATATGCGGGTATGGCCGGGTGGCGCTGCACCACCGGGCATCAGGGATCACAACGTTGTCGTCCAGTCCTCGACGGCAAGCTCCTGCACCATTCTGAATGCACGATCGTTAGTAACAATCGTTGTTCCCCGACTGATAGCATGTGCAGCGATCAGTTGATCGAGATCCCCCATCACTTTCCCTTTCTTTTCCAGGGTTGCACGGAGTTCACCGTACGTTGCTGCGGCGTCGCTGTCCCAGTCGCAAATCGTGATGGTATTGAGAAACTCCCGGATTGTTTCTTTCAATCTACTGCTTTTCTTCTTGTCAGCACCATACAGCAATTCCGCTTCGGTAATGCTTGAGATACAAACGTCACCCGGCGCCAGACATGTCATTCTGCTTACAACCTCCGGGTGTCGTTTAAACAAGTGACTCACAATATTCGTATCCAGCATATGTCTCATGAGCATGCTCCATCCAGAGGGTCTCTTGTCGTAACACTCTGATTGCGTTCCTCCTTGCTCAAAAACGTATCTGGTACGTCCGTTTCTGCCAGCATGCGGAGAAAATTATCCCAGCTCTTTATTCGAACAGGTTTTGCCGCCAAAACGACATTCCCCTCCTCATCCCGTCGGATGTAGACGCTCTCCGTATCAAACGCGAATTCAGCAGGCAGCATAACGGCCTGATTCTGACCCTTTTTGAATAGTTTTGCTGTGCGTTCCATTGCTATCTCCATGGATGACTTGACCAGGCCAAAGCATGCGCCACGGCCCGAAAAGAAGACAAGCAACACGTTTTAAATTAGGAAAGCGGCTCGCAATAAATAGCAGAATGCATAATGACAGAAACGGGCTTAAAGGGCTTTCGCCAGGTAATGTCGCTGCATGCCCGGGTACGGATAATCCTGCAAAGACATCTGCAGCTGGTACCCCTGTTTTTCATAGAACGGACGCGCCTGGAAGCTGACGGTATCCACCAGCGCGTGCTTGCAGCCTTTGCGTCTGGCTTCATCTTCCGCCGTTTTGATGAGCTGGCTGCCCACGCCGGATCCGCGTACGGCATCGCTCACCCAGAGAAAGTCGATATTCAGCCAGTCGCCTTTACGCACCCCAATGAGCCCGCCGAGCATGGTGCCGATGTCGTCCCGCACGTAAACGCCAATATCCCCGCTGAATGTGGAGAGATCCAGAAACTGCGCATTGTAGGCTCTCAGGCCCGTGAGTAACTCTTCTTTTTCCTGCGCCGTAACCGCATGAGTAATGCTCAGGTGCATATTTTTCTCCTTGTTATCTGTGCCGTTTCACTATCTCACACACGCAACGTGGAGAAAATTCATACTTTCGGCTGGCGTCGCTACACTGAATGTAACGATATATTTCATGGGAAGCCTGTGACGTCAAAAGGGGGTTGTTGATGAAAGCTGCACACCTTGTCTGCCTGCTGGTTTGTCTGCTGTTCGCCGCGTTTGTCCACGCTCAGGAAAAGGACGATCCGGCGAAAGAGGCGCAGATTAAGCAACAGGTCCTGAAAGATATTAAGAAAACCTGTACGCCACAGAAAAAGCAGAGCGATAAGGCCTGGCAGGCGATGATTTTGTCGTCAGAGGCCAATCAGCTGCTGATCAAAAATGCCGTTACCGCCGTGAAGCGTGACAACCTGGACGCCTACTGGGCGGCGATTGGTCAGGTGGATTGTATGGAAGATTATTGAGGGCTGGAAACCTGCTTCTCGCCGGGTGGCGGCTGCGCCTTTCCCGGCCTACACAACATGTTTAACGCTTACGCACGTCTGGAATGATCAAATCCCCGCGCAGCACATACGAGCCCAGCATCTGCGTTTTCTCCGTCAGCCAGCTTACAATACGCGCCGCCATCGCATCCATAGAATATTCAATCGCCGGGATCACCGGAATACCCGGCAGGTGCAGCGATCCGGCCAGGCTAAAGACCATAATGTCGTCCGGCACGGATTTATTAAACGCCTGCAGCTGCGGGATCACCCGCTGGGCTTCCTGCTCGTCCGCCACCAGCAGCGCGTTGAAGTTCAGCGTGCTGGCGTTATTCAGCAGCTCCTGTAGCGCAACGGACGACGAGGTCGCGTCCATGAACACAAGGTTGCGATTAAAGGGCAGGAAATTTTTCTCCAGCGCGTGCTTGTAGCCGAGCAGCACCTGGTCAGCAAAACCGCTGCCGTGCGGATGGATCAGGGCAATCTGGCGTCGCCCCTGGCTGGTCAGGTAGTTACAGGCGGTTTCGGCGGCAAAGGCGTGATCGAACTGGATGCTGTTGGAATTATCAGACTCCATGCAGTCCACCAGAATGACGTTGTCCATGTCGACGTCCAGCGGGAAACGCGCGCCAATCACCAGGATGTCATCGCAAAGCCCGCAGGAGAGTTCCTCAAGAGCGTGCATCACTTCCGCTTTGCTGTGCGCGAAACGCAGCAGCAGGTGTTTTTGATGCTGGCTGAGCTGTTTTTCCAGCGCGTAGAGATAACCAGTGGTCTGGTTAATGTTTTCCTGGGCGCAAATCACCCCGATACAGCCCGTCGACTGGCTCAGCAGCGACTGGGCAATCACATTAGGCCGGTAGTTAAGCTCATCCACTGCCTTCAGAACGGCCTGACGGCTGGCTTCCTTTACGCCACGCGACCCACTCAACACTCGCGATACCGTGGCTTTAGACACCCCGGCAAGACGTGATACATCATTGATTGTCGACATCTCTTTCCCCTGGCAGGCTTACCTCGCGCCTGCAAATTCCATGACCGCTTCGGCTCACATTATAGCCAGAGCGGAGTATATCCGTTTCCGTTTTCCATGGAAACCGATTTTCCGTTTCCACTCCAAATGATGTCAAAACAGCCAAATTATGTGACCTGCATCCGGTTAATTAGCCTCATAAGCATTGGATCTTGATGGTTGTCACAGTTCTGTCTTTTATGAATGGAAACCGGTTTCCGTATCATGTCCAATCATCCTCGCAATAACTTTTTACATTTAGAGGATGGTTGTCGATGTTCAAGATTATGCTGTGCTGCTCTGCCGGGATGTCCACCAGCCTGTTGGTCAGCAAAATGGTCGATGTCGCGAAAGAACGTGGTTTGCCGGTGAAGATTGATGCGTACGGTGTTTCCGAATTTGATACGCAGTTTCCGCAATACCAGGTGGTACTTCTCGGACCGCAAGTGAAATACATGTTACAGACACTCTCAGACAAGGCGGCGACGCATGGCATTCCGGTGCAGCCCATCGACATGATGGACTACGGCATGCAGCGTGGCGATAAAGTACTGGACTTTGCTCTGTCGCTCATCGAAGCGGCACACTAAAAGGTGTTCACATGAGTTCGTTATATCAATCCATGGTTGCGGTGATTGAGCAGTCAATTACCCCGCTGGCCGCGAAGCTCGGTCAGCAAAAGTACGTGATTGCCATCCGCGACGGCTTTACCGCCGCGCTGCCGTTTATGATCATCGGCTCGTTTATGCTGGTGTTCATCTTCCCGCCGTTCTCGGCGGATACCACTAACAGCTTCGCCCGCGGCTGGCTGGATTTTTCCCAAACCTACCGCGAACAGCTGATGCTGCCGTTTAACCTCAGCATGGGCGTGATGACCTTCTTCATCTCGGTAGGGATTGGGGCGAGCCTGGGGCGTCAGTTTAACCTCGACCCGGTGATGTCCGGCCTGCTGGCCTTTATGGCCTTCCTGCTGGTCGCCGCGCCGTATACCGACGGCAAAATCTCAACCCAGTACCTCTCCGGCCAGGGCATCTTCACCGCCCTGATCGCCGCCATTTACTCAACCCGCGTGTACGCCTGGCTGAAGCAGAACAACGTCACCATCCGCCTGCCGAAGGAAGTGCCCACCGGCGTGGCGCGTTCGTTTGAGATCCTGATCCCGGTGATGGTGGTGATCGGCACGCTGCACCCGCTGAACCTGTTCATTGAAGCGCAGACCGGGATGATTATCCCGCAGGCGATCATGCACCTGCTGGAGCCGCTGGTGTCCGCGTCTGACTCCCTGCCCGCCATTCTGCTCTCCGTGCTGCTGTGCCAGATCTTCTGGTTCGCGGGTATCCACGGCTCGCTGATTGTTACCGGCATCATGAACCCGTTCTGGATGGCGAACCTCTCGGCAAACCAGGCGGCACTGGCCGCAGGCGCGGCGCTGCCGCACGTTTATCTGCAAGGCTTCTGGGATCACTACCTGCTGATTGGCGGCGTCGGTTCCACCCTGCCGCTGGCCTTCCTGCTGCTGCGCAGCCGCGTTACCCACCTGCGCACCATCGGCAAAATGGGCGTGGTGCCAAGCTTCTTTAACATCAACGAGCCGATTCTGTTCGGCGCGCCGATCATCATGAACCCGATGCTGTTTATCCCGTTTGTGTTTGTTCCGCTGGTCAACGCCTGCCTGGCGTACGGCGCCACGAAGCTCGGCTGGCTGGCACAGGTGGTCTCGTTAACCCCGTGGACTACGCCCGCGCCGATTGGCGCCTCGTGGGCGGCGAACTGGGCGCTGAGCCCGGTGGTGATGTGCCTCGTCTGCATGGTGATGTCGGCGCTGATGTACCTGCCTTTCCTGCGCGCCTATGAGCGTACGCTGATTAAAAACGAAGAGCAGAAAGCCCAGGCTGCAACCGTGGGTGCCGCTGAAGCCACAAGTAACTAAGTCAAAGAGGAAGGGTCATGAAATACGCATTTCCCGATAACTTCTGGTGGGGCAGCGCAAGCTCCGCTCTCCAGACGGAAGGGACACGAGAGGGTGAAACCACGTGGGACTACTGGTTTGCCCGCGAGCCGAACCGTTTTCACAACGGCGTGGGGCCGCAGCACACCTCCACGTTTTATCAGCACTGGAAAACGGACATTCAGCTGTTAAAACAGCTGAACCACAACAGCTTTCGTACCTCGATTAGCTGGGCGCGCCTGATCCCCGACGGTATCGGTGAAGTGAACCCGGACGCGGTCGATTTTTATAATCAGGTCATTGATGAGCTGAATGAACAGGGCATCACGCCGTTTATCACCCTGTTCCATTTCGACATGCCGATGGCGATGCAGGAAATTGGCGGCTGGGAAAACCGTGACGTGGTGGACGCGTACGCCCGCTATGCGCAGATTTGCTTCGAGCTGTTCGGCGACCGCGTGCTGCACTGGTTTACCTTTAACGAGCCGATCGTGCCGGTGGAAGGCGGTTATCTGTACGACTTCCACTACCCCAACGTAGTGGATTTCCGCCGGGCGGCCACCGTGGCGTATCACACGGTGCTGGCCCATGCGAAGGCGGTTCAGGCCTACCGCGCCGGGCACTACGCGGGGGAGATCGGCATCGTGCTGAACCTGACGCCGTCGTATCCGCGTTCGCAGAACCCGGCAGACGTGAAGGCGGCGCACGTTGCGGATCTGATGTTTAACCGCAGCTTCCTCGACCCGGTCCTGCGCGGCGAATACCCGGCGGATCTGGTGGCGCTGCTGAAATCTTACGACCAGCTGCCCGCCTGCAAGCCGGAAGACGGTTTCCTGATTGCGGAAGGGAAAATCGACCTGCTCGGCATTAACTACTATCAGCCGCGTCGCGTGAAGTGTCGCGACAGCGCGGTGAACCCGCAGGCGCCGTTTATGCCGGAATGGTTCTTTGATAGCTACGAGATGCCGGGCCGCAAGATGAACCCCTACCGCGGCTGGGAAATCTACGCGCCGGGTATTTACGATATTCTGATTAACCTGCGCGACAATTACGGCAACCCCCGCTGCTTTATTTCTGAAAACGGCATGGGCGTCGAAAACGAGCAACGTTTTATTGAAAATGGCCAGATTAACGATCAATACCGCATTGATTTTATATCTGAGCATTTAACGTGGCTGCATAAAGGCATAAGCGAAGAGTGTAATTGTCTTGGCTACCATATGTGGACATTTATTGATAACTGGTCGTGGTGTAACGCGTATAAAAATCGCTACGGATTTATCCAGCTCGATCTGGAGACGCAGCAGCGCACCATTAAGAAAAGCGGGGAGTGGTTTGCCGCCACCGCCTTAAATAATAGCTTTGATAAAGAGTAATGATGATGATCGCACTAGAAGAAGCCGTAATGGAAATTATCGTCAACGCCGGGCAGTCCCGCAGCCTGTGCTTTGAAGCGCTGCACGCGGCGCGCCAAGGCAACATTGATGAAGCTAAAAGCCTGCTGCGCGAAGCCGACGGCTACGCGCGTCAGGCGCATAAGATGCAGACCAAACTGATTGAGCAGGACGCGGGCGAAGGCCGCCAGCCGATGACGTTAATCATGGTGCACGCGCAGGATCATTTAATGAACTCCTTATTAGCGCGTGAATTATCCGAAGAAATTATTCATTTATATCAGAGATAGTCTATGGCGAAATAAATTACTGCAATACCTCTGTACCTAAAACTAGAAATCCACTTGTTCTGATGATAGCGACATATTCTGTCAGATCGGAGCGGGATGGTTATTGTCTGAATAAAATTAAACTATATTGAGATAACCATGAATACGATTAAAAAACTTCCATTAACCATGGCGGTTATCGCCGCGCTTTGCCCAATTTCCGTGCTCGCCCAGGAATTCACGCAGGAGCAAATCGACGCCATTGTGGCGAAAGCGGTGGATAAAGCCCTGGCCGAACGTCAGGCCAAAATGGATGCCGCCGTCGCGAAAAAAGCGGACGTGGTGACCGAGCCGCAGAGCGCGGCGCAATCCCCGGACATGGCGATTCCGTTCGGGATTAAATTTACCGGCTACGCCCGCTACGGCGCGCACTTCCAGGCCGCCGATCAGAAATATGTGGCGGTGGATGGCTCCTACAACGGCGCGTCCGCGATCGGTCGTCTGGGTAACGAAGGCAACGGCGGCGAGTTCCAGCTCTCCAAGGCCTTCAAGGGCGAAAACGGCGCCATCTGGGACATCAACGTGATGATCGACCACTGGGGCGACGAAGTTAACCTGAAAAAGGCCTACGCGGGGGTGACCAACATTATGGCCTCCAACCCGAACGCCTATTTCTGGGCCGGTCGCGACTTCCACCAGCGTCCGCAGCAGGGCATCAACGATTACTTCTGGATGAACCACGACGGCCAGGGCGCCGGGGTGAAGAACTTCGATATCGGCGGCGTGCAGTTTGACGTCGCTGCCGTGGCGGCAGTGGAATCCTGTAGCCCGGAAGTGATGGAAGACGAAGCGAACCCGTCACGCATCACCTGTACCGGCGGGTCCGGCACGGGCGACAAAGGTAACTACGCGGCCACCTCTAAAATCCACGGTATGAAGCTCGGTCCGCTGGATCTGGAGCTGTACGCCAACTACGGCTTTGATTCAAAAGCGGTGGAGAGCGACGAGCGTCTGAACGCCTGGCAGGGTGGCGTGGTGCTGAGCCACACCAACGACAGCGGCGTGAACAAGGTGATTGCCCGCTACTCCGATAACTCGGACAACAGCGTGTTCAATAAAACCGAAGACCTGACCACGGTCTACGCCAGCTTCGAAGGGCTGTACAAATTCACCCAGGCCACGCAGGTGGAGTACATCCTCGCCTTCCACGACTACGACAACAGCCGTGATAAGACCGACAACCGTAAGAACTACAACGCCATCGTGCGCCCGATGCACTGGTGGAACGACGTTCACTCCACCTGGCTGGAAGCGGGCTGGCAGCACGTGGATTACGACAACGGCGGCGACAACAAGGGCTGGAAGCTGACCCTGTCGCAGAACATGTCTATCGCCATGGGGCCGGAGTTCCGTCCGATGCTGCGCTTCTACGTGACCGGCGGCAAGGTGGATAACGCACGCACCGCGCGCGTGAACAACACCAAAGACGAGACGCTCGACGACTTTAACGTCGGCGCGATGTGGGAGGCGTGGTTCTAGTAAAGCGTCGTTTGTTTCGCCCGGCGGCGCTGCGCTTGCACGGGCCTACAAGGTTTTGTAGGCCGGGTAAGCGTAGCGCCACCCGGCAAGATCCCATGTTATGCTACAAAAAAACCAACATAACAGGGGAGAAAATGGGTTCCACACGTAAAGGGATGCTGAACGTCCTGATCGCCGCCGTTTTATGGGGCAGTTCCGGCGTTTGCGCGCAGTACATCATGGAGAAAAGCCACATTTCTTCGCCTTACCTGACCATGGTTCGCCTGCTGTTTACCGGCGTGATCCTGCTGACGCTCTCCTTCGTTCACGGCGACAAGATTTTCTCGGTCATCAAGCATCGCAAAGATGCCCTCAGCCTGCTTTTTTTCTCGCTGGTCGGCGCGCTCACCGTGCAGCTCACCTTCCTGCTGACGATTGAAAAATCCAACGCCGCGACGGCCACCGTGCTGCAGTTTCTGTCGCCAACGATTATCGTGGCGTGGTTCGCGCTGGCGCGGAAAAAGCGCCCCGGCGTGTTTGTTTTGTCCGCGATTGTGACCTCGCTTGTCGGGACGTTCCTGCTGGTCACCCACGGCGACCCAACCTCGCTCTCCATCTCGCCTGCCGCCCTGTTCTTCGGCATCGCCTCGGCGTTTGCCGCCGCGTTTTACACCACCTATCCGTCAACGCTGATTGCCCGCTACGGCACATTGCCGATTGTCGGCTGGAGTATGTTGATTGCCGGATTAATGCTGACGCCGTTCTACGCCGGACGCGGCACCACCTTCGTGATCGACGGCGGCCTGCTGCTGGCGTTTTTCTACCTGGTGGTGATTGGCACCGCGCTGACGTTCAGCCTGTATCTGAAAGGCGCACAGATGATCGGCGGGCCGAAGGCGAGCATCCTGAGCTGCGCCGAGCCGCTGAGCAGCGCGCTGCTATCGGTGGTGTTGCTGGGCGTGGCGTTCACCCTGCCGGACTGGCTGGGGACGCTGCTGATCGTGTCGTCGGTGGTGCTGATTTCGATGGATTCGCGTAGAAGGGTTAAGGCATCGGCGTAGCCTGATGCCCTCACCCCAACCCTCTCCCACGGGAGAGGGAGAAAAACACTACTTCGCTTTAACCTTCCCTGCCACCAGCAGCGCCGTCAGCAGCATCAGCGTGCCGGAAATCACCAGCGGTGACGTCAGCCCCAGATGGTCGAGCGCCACGCCGCCAATGGCCGCGCCGCAGGTGTTCGCCAGCTGGATCACCGCCACCTGAATCGACCCGGCTTTTTCCGCCTGATCGGCGAGCGAGCGGGTGATCCACGTCGACCAGCCCACCGGCACCAGCGCAAAGGCAAAGCCCCAGATAATCGCAATGGCAGACGCGACCCACTTATCGCTGCCCCACAGCACCAGCACCGTGGCGCTCGCCGCCAGCACCAGCGGCGCACCCGCCAGCGCCACCTTCAGGGAGCGTTTCAGGAACTGCGACGACAGCGAGGTACCGACAAAGCTGGCGATACCGAAGCTCAACAGCACCAGCGTCAGGCCGTCTACGTCAAAGCCCGCCATGGTCATAAACACCGGGCGGATATAGGTAAAGAAGGCAAACTGCCCGGCAAAGGCCATAAAGATGGCGGTCATCCCCGCCAGCACGCCGGGGCGCTTGAGCAGCGCGAACATGTTCTGCTTATGGTGCGCCGCTTCGCCCGGCAGGGACGGCAGCGCTTTCCAGACCCAAATGATGCAGAGCAGGCCCATCACCGCCGCGGCGTTGAAGACGTTACGCCAGCCGATAATCCCACCGAGGAAGCTGCCCAGCGGCGCGGCGATCACCAGCGCGATGGAGACCGCACCGAAGATAACGGAAAGCGCTTTCGGCACCGTCCGCGCGGGCACCAGGCGCATGGTGAGCGAGGCCGACATCGCCCAGAAGCCGCCGAGCCCCAGCCCCAGACAGGCGCGCCCCAGCAGCAGCAG
The DNA here is from genome assembly GCF_000805795.1 of Enterobacter sp. FB. Classification (NCBI taxonomy): domain Bacteria; kingdom Pseudomonadati; phylum Pseudomonadota; class Gammaproteobacteria; order Enterobacterales; family Enterobacteriaceae; genus Enterobacter; species Enterobacter sp. FB. The sequence continues at coordinate 206,487 of NZ_JSZC01000016.1, forward strand.
GGTAAAGCTTTCCGCAAACGAGACCAGCAGGCAGGAGAGCGTCAGCAGCACGCTGAACAGAATGACCACCTTGCGGCGGTCAATCGCGCCAATCACCTGGGTGATAAACAGGCTGGCGAACATCGCCACGAAGGCGGTGACGGTAACGGACTGACCCGCCACACCTTCGGAAATGCCCAGATCCTGCGCCATCGGCGTCAGCAGGCTTACCGGCAGAAACTCAACGGTAATCAGGCAGGCGACGCAGAACGCCACGGAGAAAACCGCCGACCAGTTGGGGCGAGTAACCTCTTTGGTCTGCGGTCGGGTCGTGGGCTGGATATGTTCTGTCATGGCGTCACCTGAAGATAAAAACGTGCGGAAAAGTCGCGCAGTTTATCATCAAAAGTGTGACGAATTTAACGTTTAGACAACTTTTGTGGTTTTTAGAGGGGATCAGTGCAGGTAAAACACGCCCTCTTCCGGCAGGAAGAGCTGGTTATAGCGTAGCTGGAAGGCGTTCAGCTCCTGCGGATCGGGCTCCATCTCGCGCATGAAGCCGAGCGCCAGACGGATTTGCGCATCGGTGATCGGCGCGGCCAGGCGGGCTTTACGCAGCATGCGGTGCCAGGCGTGCAGGTTCTCCTCGCTGCCGTCGACAATGCAGACCTGCCAGATCAGCAGCACCTGCGCGGCGTTTTGCAGATGCGCCTCGTCCGGCCGTTCAAGGTAGCGGATAAACTCATTGCCCGGCGTTTTACCGAACTGATCGATCATCGACTCAACCGGCATCGGGGTGATGCCAAGACGCTCGCTTAAACGTTTGATGGCGCGGCGGGAATCTGAGGTCAGGACGCGAAATCCCACCACAAACACCACGGCAAGCGTTGCCAGCATTATCCAGACCATGCGTTCTCCTTTGACTAGCCGCTCATCATAGCGGGAAACGCACGGCGTCAACAGCGGGCATAACCAGAATAGTGCTCTGAAAAGACGTTGCGGAATGGGGGATCAGGTATTAACGCCGTCGGCGCAAATAAAAAAGCCCGGCATCACACACCGGGCAAAGAAGTTACCTGCACACTCAGGCTGTTTTTAATTTCTGCGCACGATTTTCACGGCGAATTTTACGTTCTTCCAGCACCGCGACCATCGCCATCAGGACGATACAGCCGATCGCTGCCGCATCCAGCGCCGCGAAGGTGCCCGCCCAGCCGGTGAGGCCGAAAATTGGCGTGCCGTCGGCGATCATCCCCAGACCCAGCTTGGCAAAGCTGTCGCCGATCAGATAGGCGAAGGTGCCTTTAATCCCATCGGCGGCGCCGATCGCTTTTTTCGGTACGAAGCCCACTGCCGCCACGCCGATCAGCAGCTGCGGACCAAACACCAGGAAGCCGAGCGCGAACAGGGATGCGAGGTAAACGTACTGGTTGCTGGCGTGCTGGTAGATGCCGAGGGTGGCGATAATCAACGCCAGCGCGATGCAGGCCACCAGTGCGCGACGGCCGTTGGCGAGGTCGGAGAGCCAGCCCCACAGCAGCGTGCCGACCAGCGCGCCCACTTCGAACAGGGTGAAGCCCTGAATTGCTACTTCTTTAGAAAGCTTCAGCTCCTGGAAAGCATACACGGTTGACCACTGGTCAATGCCGATACGCACCACGTAGAGGAAGATGTTTGAGAAGCAGAGCAGCCAGATCACTTTGTTTTTCAGCACGTACTCAACAAAGATCTGCCATTTGGTCATCTCGTTCTCTTCGGTCTCTTTGTCCTCTTCGCTGATCTCCTCGCCGAACAGCTCTTCCGCTTTGCCGAGGCCGTACGATTCCGGGGAGTCGCTGCCGTAGCGCAGGCCGATAAAGCCGACGATCAGGGCGATAATCGACGGGAAGATAAACATACCGATCACATGGCCGTCGAACAGGTAGTTTGCGCCGAACAGCGCTACGCCAGCCGCGCCCGCCCCGCCGAGGTTGTGGGAGATGTTCCACATGCCGAGGTAGGAACCACGCTTGCGGCGCGGGGTCCATTTGGTAATGGTGGAGTAGCTGCACGACCCGCCGGTGCTCTGGAAGAAACCGCTCAGGGCGTAGAAGGCGATCATCAGGAACAGGCTGACGGAGCCCGCGCCCATGCTGGCGCTGAAGCCGAGCATACAGATGGCGGAGAGGATCAGCATAAACGGCAGGAACTGCTTGGTGTTTTTGCCGTCCGCGTAGTAGGACACAACCGTTTTCCCCACGCCGTACGTAATGGAGAAGCCCAGGCCAATCATCCCCAGCTGCGTCATGCTCAGCCCGTAGGTCGAGATCATGTCGTTCTGCGCGATGTTAAAGTTTTTGCGGATCAGATACATGGTCAGGTAGCCGATGAAGACCACCAGATAGGACTGCATGAACGGTTTGAACCACATCTTGCGCCGCACGTCGAGCGGCAGATCCAGAGTCGGCTTGCGCACCTGGTTTAAGAAGGCCAGCATGGTTGGTTTACTCCTGAGCTGATTTTTGCAGCATTGTAAAAATCAGCCGGGAGAGATGCCTGAGACAGCGTCCAGGTAAAACCGGGAAAATTTCCTAGTTTTGCGCCACTCGGGGTGAAAAGGTGAGGCGCATCACATCACGCTGGCTTCACGCGGGGCCTGCGCATGTAAAAACGGCAGCAGCAGCAGGGCGGAAATGCCCGCCGCGATGGCGATCACCGCGAAGAAGCCACTCCAGTGCCAGATGTCGATGACCCGCGCCAGCGGCCAGCCGGAGAGCGATGCGCCGAGGTAGGCAAACAGCCCGACAAAGCCCGTCGCCGCGCCGGCCGCCTCCTTGTGCGAGCACTCCGCCGCCGCCATGCCGATCAGCATCTGCGGGCCAAAGACGAAGAAGCCGGTGGTGAAGAAGCACGCCGCCTGCATGACGTAGCTGGCGAACGGCATCAGCCACAGCGAGCCAACAGAGAGCAAAATCCCGGCGGCAAAAATCAGGTTCATCGGGCCGCGGTTGCCGTTGAACAGCTTATCCGAGCCCCAGCCCGCCACCAGCGCGCCGATAAACCCGCCCAGCTCGAACATTGTCACCGCCGAGTTGGCGGTCACCAGGTCCACGCCGAGCGTCTCGGACATGTACAGATTGCCCCAGTCGTTGATAGCCGCGCGCACCACGTAGACCAGCACGTAGCAGAGCGAGAGGAGCCAGATGTAGGGGTTTTTCAGCACGTATTTGGTGAGGATCTCCCTGCGGGTCAGCCCCGCGCCCTCCTGCTGCTGGGCAATCTCCATCTCGTCGTGCCGCCAGTCGCCCACCGCAGGCAGGCCCACGGTCTGCGGCCTGTCGCGCAGGCGCCAGCAGAGGAACAGCCCGGCGACAATCGCCAGGCCACCGGCAATCATCATCCCCGCGCGCCAGCCGTAGTGCAGCGCCGCGGCACCCACCACCATCGGGATCAGCGCCCCGCCGACGTTATGTGCGGTGTTCCATATCGCCCACCAGCCGCCGCGTTCGTTGCGCGAGTACCAGGCGGTGAGCAGACGCGCGCAGACCGGCGCGCCCCAGCCCTGGAAAAAGGCGTTCAGCGCCCACAGCAGGGCAAAGGCCCACAGCGAGGTGGAGAAGCCAAACAGAATATTCACCACGCCGGTGGCGATCAGCCCAACGCCCATGAAATAACGGGCATTTGAGCGATCGCTGACGATGCCGGAGAAGAACTTCGACAGGCCGTAGGTGATATAAAACAGCGTCGCCAGCAGGCCGATGTCGGTGCGGGTCATCACGCCGCTCGCGAGGATCTCCGGCGCGGCGGCGTTGAAGCTTTTGCGGGTAAAGTAGAACAGCGCGTAGCCGAGCCAGATAGTGATCAGGATATGACGACGCCAGTAGCGGTAGCGGGCGTCGATCTCCGCTTTGTTGCCTATCGGCGCGGCGTTTGCGGGGGTTTTAAACATGGTGGCTCCTTAGCGGCAGGCTGACGCTGACGCGCGTCCCGTGGGTGCAGGAGAGGCTCAGCGTGCCGCCAAGCGCCTTCACGCGCTCGCGCATGCCCGCCAGGCCAAAGCCCTGCTGGCCGGAGCCCGGCGGCAGGCCGCAGCCGTCATCTTCAATCACCAGCATCAGGCGCTCGTCCTGCTGCCAGCCCTGGATCGTGACCGCGCTGGCGCTGGCGTGCTTGACGATATTGTTCAGCCCTTCCTGACAGACGCGGAACAGGGTTACGCGCTGGCCTTCGCTCAGCGCAGGTTCGCTAATGCGCCAGTCGAGATGGCTGACAATGCCGCGGCTTTCCAGCTCCATCTCGCGCATCAGGGAGCGTACCGCCTGCTCCAGCGACAGGTCGTCAAGCTGGCGCGGGCGCAGCCTGCCGAGCAGGCGTCGCACCGAGTCATACACGCCCAGCGAAAGCTGTTCAATATGCGCCCCGCCCTGCTTCACGCCTGCGTTTTCTGCCGCCAGGCGCTGGACAATGCCCGCCTGGGTGCGGATGGCGGTGATCGTCTGGCCGATGTCATCGTGCAGCTCGCGGGCCACCTCCTGCCGCACGCTCTCTTCCGTCTCCAGCAGGCGTTCAGCCAGACGCCGGTTGCGCGCCAGCTCGGTCTGCAGGGACTGGTTCAGCTCGCGCAGGCGCTGAATGCCCGCCCCGAGCAGCAGCCCGGTCAGGCTCTGGGCCAGCAGCGAGAGCAGCAGATCCACCGGATGGTCGTGCCAGGTCTGGCTGGCGATCAGCGCGATGGCGTTCATCAGGGTGGCGATCAGCGCCCCCTGCCAGCCATAGTGCCAGGCCAGAGCAATAATCGGCAGCGCAAGGCAAAACGGCGTGAAGCGTGAAAGCTCGGCGGGCAAACCCAGCTGAAGCCAGAGGCTCACCACGAACAGCAGCAGATACCAGATGAGATGCCGGGCGCGCCAGTTCACCGGTTGGGACACCAGCCCCGGACCAAGCGGTTGCCAGACGGTGCTGGTGAGGTAGTGCCAGATCACGAGGCAGGTGGGTGCCAGCGTCAGGCCACCGGTGAGGGTCAGCAGCAGAGCGTTGAGCATCTCCTTGTCGCCAACCCACGGCAGGGACTGCAGCAGCGCGGCGGCAATCAGCGCCGCCCCCTGGCGCAGCAGCGTGCGCCAGTCGCGCTGGTGACGATAGCGGGAAATGAGCGCAACGGGGAGAAGCGTGAGCAGACTTCCGGTCATCAATAAGGGCAGATGCGCGAGGGCCACTTCCTGCGCCAGCCAGACCAGCAGCAGCCACTCTGCGCCCAGCAAAACGGGCCAGTAGCCGCGCGGGCACTGGAGCATTAACCCCAGACGCAGGCCGAAGGGGAACAGCAGTACCGCCAGCTCAGGACGTTCCACCAGATGCAGGCTGATGCTCCACAGGCAGAACCACGCGGCGGAGAAGATAAAAAAGCTGGCAACGACGGCGATCAGCCGCGAAAAGACGGGACTCATTGCCAGCTGTCGAACATGCGGCGCGCCAGCTCGACGTCGTTGCTGACGTTGAGTTTTTCCATCAGGTTGGCGCGATGGACGTGCACGGTCTTCGGCGACAGATCCAGCTCGGCGGCAATCTCTTTTACCGACATCCCCTGCGCGAGCTTCTCAGCCACCTGACGCTCGCGCCGGGTGAGCGGATCCTGTCGTCCGGCCGCCAGCTTGATGGCGATTTCCGGCGTCAGGTAGCAGCCGCCGGTGGAGACGGTGCGCACGGCGGCAATCAGCTCGTCCGGGCTGCAGCGTTTAGAGAGGAAGCCGCGTGCGCCCGCGTTGAGCGCCTGCTCGACCAGCGCCGGACTGTCGTGGACCGAGAGCATAATGGTCGCCATTCCTTTCGGCAGCTGGCTTAACAGCTCCAGCCCGGAGAGATCCGGCATTGAAATGTCGCAGATACAGACCTGCACCCCGCGCCCCGGCAGGCCCGCCAGCGCCTCGCGACCGGAGCCAAACTCGGCCACGACCTGGAAATCCGGTTCGAGGTTGAGAAGCTGGGCAAAGCCAGAGCGGACGATAAGGTGGTCGTCGATAAGGGCGATGGTGGTCATGTGTGTTCCTGCGGTCTGAAAAAGCCGGATGGCGCTGCGCTTATCCGGCCTACAAGAGCGAAAGACGCTTACCTTAAGCGATCTATTCGAAGAACACCGCAATTTTGTTAAACATGGTGGGATCGGACTGGTTGCGCGCCACGTTGGTGACGTCCTCCAGCTTGTCGATCTGCGCCATCATCTGCTCCAGACGCTGGTCATCGTTGACCAGTAGCCAGATGCGGCTGTGCTCACTGCCCTGAATCGGCAGACAGAGAATGCCTTCCACGTTAAACGCCCGGCGGGCAAACAGCCCGCAGACGTGGGTCATGACGCCAGGGTGGTTGCGGACGGTGAGTTCCAGAATGACGTTATCATGTTGTTTCTGCATGGCTTATTCTCCCACCATCTCAGTATTTGCCGCACCCGGCGGCACCATCGGATACACTTTTTGTTCAGGGTCGATACGCACGTGGATCAGCGCCGGGCCCGGACGCGAGATCGCCGCCTGCAGCGCCGCGTGGGCATCCTCTTCCGCGTTCAGATCGCAGGTGTGCAGGCCAAAGCCGGCGGCAATCTGCATAAAGTTAATCATCCCCGGATAGGTCGCCGCAAACACGCCCTGCTTGTAGAACAGGCTCTGCTGCTGGTGCACCAGCCCCAGCGCCTCGTTGTTCATCAGGATGATTTTCACGTCTAACTGGTTTTCGGCTGCGGTCGCCATCTCCTGAATGTTCATCATCAGGCTGCCGTCACCGGAGAAGCAGATGACCTTGCGGTCCGTATTCGCCAGCGCCGCGCCCACAGCTGCGGGCAGGCCAAAGCCCATGGTGCCGAGGCCGCCGGAGGTCAGCCACTGGCGCGGACGGTTCAGCGGGTAGGCCTGGGCGGTCCACATCTGGTGCTGGCCCACGTCGGTGGTGATAATCGCGCTGTCGTCCACGCAGGCGGCCACGGCGTTGATCAAGCCGTAGTGGCTCAACGGGTCGCCTTCAGTTGGGATCGCGCCCGGGAACTCGCGCTGCAGATCGGCCACCAGCTGGCGCCAGTCGGCGCGATCGGTCGCGTCGGTTTGCGGGATCAGCTGCGCCAGCACTTCGGCTACGTCCCCCTGAATCGCCACGTGCGGCTGCTTGATTTTACCCAGCTCGGCGCGATCGATATCCACGTGAATAATTTTCGCGTTCGGGCAGAACTCCTCGGTTTTGCCAATCGCCCGGTCATCAAAACGTGCGCCCATCACAATCAGCAAATCCGCCTCTTGCAGGATATAGTTGGTGCTGCGCGCGCCGTGCATGCCCAACATCCCCAGGGACAGCGGGTGCGCTTTTGGCAGCATACCCAGCGCCATCAGGGTCATGGTGGTCGGCAGGTTGGCTTTTTCCGCAAACTGGCGGATTTCATCCGCAGCGTTAATCGCCCCGCCGCCCAGATAGAGCACCGGACGTTTGGCGGCGTTAATCATGGCGGCGGCGTCGCGCACGCTCTCAGCGCTGAACTCCGGCGCAGGGGCACGCTCGCCCGGCTCCGGCAGCACGTCGATCTCGATCTCTGCGGTCTGGACATCCTTAGGAATGTCTATCCACACCGGGCCCGGGCGGCCGGACTGCGCAATGCGGAACGCATCGCTGATAACCTGAGGAAGCTCGGCGATGTCGCGAACTAAATAGTTATGTTTGGTGATGGGGATAGAGATGCCGTAGGTATCGACTTCCTGGAACGCATCGGTGCCGATCATCGAGGACGGCACCTGGCCGGTAATGCAGATCAGCGGAATGGAGTCGAGACGCGCGTCGGCGATGGCGGTCACCAGGTTAGTGGCGCCCGGCCCGCTACAGGCCATACAGACCGCCGGTTTACCCTGGGTACGCGCCATGCCCTGGGCGATAAAGCCTGCGCCCTGCTCGTGGCGCGCCAGCACGTGGCGGATCTGTGTGCTTTGGCTTAACGCATCATACAGCGGCAGTACCGTGCCGCCGGGGATGCCCGCAACCGTGGTGATGCCCTGTCGCTCCAGCAGATGAACGATCAGCTGCGCGCCGGTAAAACGCGTCTTGGTGGATGTTGTGCCCGAACTTGCCATGCTCCAGTCCTTTTCTTCTGAGCCGACTATCCGGGGAGGGTCCTAAACGAAAAACCCCGCCCGGTTTGCGCCGGCGGGGTTTTGGATTCGTGTGTTGATCCAGTCCCTACGGCGCATTGCCGACGACCACCACCACACGCACGACGACCACTGCGGCTGGTTGCGCAGTTTTTAGTAGGGTCGAAGTGAAGATGGATGAAGTCATTGGGGACCTGTGTTTGGAATCATTGATGGAATTTATACAAACACAGGTTTTCGGGCGTGACAATGGAAATATTTTCATCTGCGCAAAAATGCGTCAGGGATCACGTTTCGTTTGTTGGGGGATGAAAACAAAAAACCCCGCCGAAGCGAGGTTTTTATCAGGGTTTTGCGGTTGGTCGCCGCAGAACACACTGTGTTACGTCAACGCAAAAAGTATACGCGATCGAAGACGAACGCGCAATTCCGGCACGGATTTTGACGTTTTTGAGTATGGATCGCCTTCCAGATTTTGTCTACAAAATACTGTTCATACGTGGGTCTTCCCCGATCATGGTGGGAAGGCTCAGAACGCCATATTCAGCTTTCCGTAGTGGAACATCACCCCCAGTTTAAAGCGCTCCCGGTTTCGGTATCCCCTGGCTTTTATCCTCAGCAGCCTGATCTTGCTGTTAAGTGCCTCCGCATTTCCGTTTGAGACACTGTGTCGCATCGCATTCAGGATCCCGTACAGCCTTTTTCCTATCGTTTTCGCGGCATTTTTCATCATGGGAACGTCACTGTTAGCCGCCAGCGCCAACCATCTCTGCCAGTCACTCCGTCTTTCCTCGCTCCATGGCCTGTTCCAGATATCCTTTGCCAGCTCTTTCAGCGCCCAGCACTGGCTCGTCAGCTTCATCTGTGCACGCAGCCACATCAGCTTTTCCTGCCGGGATTCGGTCATCCACTTATCGCTGTACTGCCACAGGAAGCGGGTTCCTTTTGCCTGGTGTCGGCTTTCAACAGGGAGGTGCGGATGTTCATTCTGACGGGTTTTATCAACTACCTCGCCCAGTTGCTTCGCCACATGGAAGCGGTCAAAGGCGATTTTCTCAACCGCACTGGGTAAGTGGATACGCGCTGCTCTTATATAGCCCGCGTTCATGTCCATTGAGAGCGTTTTGATAGCCAGCAACTGCCCATCAGTGAGCGTGCGAAGATAGCCGGCAAGACTCTCTGTGCCGCGATCATCCGTTAAGGCCAGCGCCCGACCATCGCGATCGGAGATCACCGTTATGTAACGATGTCCTTTTTTAAAGGCGACCTCATCCACATTCATATGACGGGCGGATAATGGCTTTTTTATCCGGGCAAGACCTCGCTTAACTGCCCGGGTCATAATGCCGTCAACCGCATTCCAACTGAGCTTAAGTTGCTTCCTGACAGCATCAACGGTGCTGATTTTCAGCCATGAGAGAACGAACGATTCGAATAGCAACGTATACCGACTTCCGGGGCCAGCCCACGGAACAGGCAACGTCAGGCAGCCATGCTCCGGACACATAATTCGTGGAACATCGGCTTCAACAATAGTGGTGAACTGGCAGGTATCAAGATGGCGCCATTTACGATGACGGTGATCGTGAACAGAACAGGATTTACCGCAGGTCGGACAGGCTAGCCGGGTGTTTTCAGCGATCTCAATAGTGACAGTAACAGAACCGGCATTTTCATCGAGAGAAAGGGACTTTACCTGCCACGGATCGGACAGGTTGAGAATATGAGCGTAGAGGGACTTTTCGTCCATGGCGGTGACCTCTGGCGATTAAATACACCATTATCATGCCTTCAGCCACCACAACAAGGGAAGACCCTCATACGTACAGTATTTATCTATACTGAGGGTGTTCGCAGTGAGCGAGGGGGCCGCAGTTCTACCGGCGCAACGAAGTCCTGGCTGAAACGGGTGGTGCCGTCAGTGCCTTAACCCCTGAAGTGAGCACACTGTGTTACGTCAATCCAGGTGCTGGCAACAGGCGGCGGAAAGGTACGCCAGCATCGTGCTCCTTTTAACCAAAAGGAGACGCGTATGAGCGTAGTGGATATGGTGATACTTATCCTCAAACTCATTGTTGCAGTACTGCAACTGCTTGATGCTGTCCTGAAATTCGTTCGGTAATTCAGGTTCAAGTCGCACCTGAGAGGGGCGGGCAACCGCCCCTCTTTAATAACGAGGGAATGCTATGTCGCGTCTGTTAATTGAGCCTGTCACGCCCGACGAGCCGGGGTATATCGCCCTGAAGGCGGAAAGTATCGCATCGAATTTCAACATGCTGCGCAGGCTGGAAGAGAGCTGGCAGCGGGGTGAGAACCGCTTTAACGCGCCGGGTGAAAAGCTGCTGGGGGCGTTTCTCAACGGCAAGCTGGTTGGCGTGTGCGGTCTGAATCGCGATCCGTTCAGCCAGCAGCCGCGCGCCGGGCGTATTCGCCATCTCTACGTCAGCGAGAAGTGCCGTGGGCTGGGGATTGGCAAGCAGCTTTTAACCGTCGTGATGGCCGATGCCAGCATCTGGTTCGATTTCCTCAATACCCATGCGCCGGACGCTGCCTACGGGTTTTATCGCCAGGCAGGGTTTACGCTGGTCTCGGACGAACCGCGGGTGACGCACCGCCTTTTTTGTGCGGTGTAACCGGCTGGCAGCTTCAGGACGTGAATGTTACAGTTGAGTGACAACTCATCACCCGACACGCCATGACCCTCACCGTATTCTGCATTTTACTCTTCGCCGCGCTGCTGCATGCCAGCTGGAACGCCATCGTCAAAGCCGGAACGGACAAGCTCTATTCCGCGATTAGCGTCAGCGGGTCCGCCACGCTGATTGCTCTGGTGCTGCTCCCCTTCTCTCCCCAGCCCTCTGCCGAAAGCTGGCCGTTTTTGATTGTCTCCTGTGCCTTACAGGTGGTGTACACCGTGCTGGTGGCAAAGACCTATCAGGTCTCCGATATGAGCCAGACCTATCCGCTGATGCGCGGCACCGCACCGCTGCTGGTGGCGCTGATCAGCGTGCTGGCGCTTGGCGATCGTCTCTCCTGGCTCGCCTGGGCCGGTATCGGGGTAATTTGCCTGTCTATTCTGGCGATGGCGATGAACGGGCGCATGAAGTCACGCAAGGGGATCTGGCTGGCGCTGCTGAATGCCTGCTTTATCGCCGGGTATACGCTGGTGGACGGCACCGGCGTGCGGCTGTCGGACACCGCGCTGGGCTATACGCTGTGGACCTTCTTTATGAACGGCTTCTGCCTGCTCGGCTGGGCGATGTTGGCGCGTCGGCGCGAGGCGTCCGGCTACCTGCGCCTGCACTGGAAAAAAGGTCTGCTCGGCGGCGTTGGCACCATGGGCTCTTACGGTCTGGCGCTGTGGGCGATGACGCAGGCACCGCTGGCGGTGGTTGCGGCGCTGCGGGAAACCTCCATACTCTTTGGCGCGCTGATCGCTTTTTTGCTTTTAAAAGAGAAGGTTGCGGGCCTGCGCATCGCGGCGGCGCTGGGCATTGCCGGCGGCGCCATTCTGCTGCGCCTGGCGTAAAGCACTGGCAACATTAGTTGCCGTTCTTGTTTACAAATCCTGCCTTTACCGGTTTTTTCATTCACCGCGACAATGCTTAAATTGTCATCTCTCTGTGGTAGATTCCTCGCGCATTTATGGGAATGCGCAGTCACTTATTCTTCATTTTTCTCTTTTGGCAAAAGTATTCAGCGACATGAAAAAGCAACGGAACGTTAACTTATTGTTGATGCTGGTGTTACTGGTGGCCGTCGGTCAGATGGCGCAAACCATCTACATTCCGGCGATTGCCGACATGGCAAAGGAATTGAACGTCCGCGAGGGCGCGGTACAGAGCGTAATGGCGGCCTACCTGCTGACCTATGGCGTTTCGCAGCTCTTCTACGGCCCGCTCTCCGACCGCGTCGGGCGTCGCCCGGTGATCCTGGTGGGCATGAGTATTTTCATGGTGGCGACGGTAATTGCCATTACCACCCATAGCCTGACCGTACTGATTGCCGCCAGCGCCCTGCAGGGCGTTGGGACCGGCGTTGGCGGGGTGATGGCGCGAACCTTACCGCGCGATATGTATCAGGGCACCCAGCTCCGTCATGCTAACAGCCTGTTGAATATGGGCATTCTGGTCAGCCCGCTGCTGGCCCCGCTGATCGGCGGCCTGCTGGACACGATGTGGTCCTGGCGCGCCTGCTACGCCTTCCTGCTGGTGCTCTGCATGATTGTCACCTTCAGCATGGCGCGCTGGATGCCGGAAACGCGTCCGCAGGACGCGCCGCGCACGAAGCTGATCGCCAGCTATAAAACGCTGTTCGGCAACGGCGCGTTTACCTGCTACCTGCTGATGCTCATCGGCGGCCTGGCGGGCATCGCGGTGTTCGAAGCCTGCTCCGGCGTGCTGCTGGGCGCGGGGCTGGGCCTGAGCAGCATGGTGGTGAGCATTCTGTTTATTCTGCCGATCCCGGCGGCGTTCTTCGGCGCGTGGTTTGCCGGTCGACCAAACAAGCGCTTCTCCACCCTGATGTGGCAGTCGGTGATCAGCTGTCTGCTGGCGGGTCTGATGATGTGGATCCCGGGGCTGTTTGGCGTGATGACCGTCTGGACGCTGCTCATCCCGGCGGCGCTGTTCTTCTTCGGCGCGGGGATGCTGTTCCCGCTCGCCACCAGCGGCGCGATGGAGCCGTTCCCGTTCCTCGCAGGTACGGCGGGCGCGCTGGTGGGCGGTTTGCAGAACATCGGTTCCGGTGCGCTGGCCTGGCTTTCAGCGATGATGCCGCAGACCGGGCAGGCTAGTTTGGGCCTGCTGATGACGCTGATGGGGCTGCTGATTTTACTGTGCTGGCTGCCGCTGGCGTCGCGTGTCCCGCATCACGAGCAGCCGGTTTAACCGCATGATGGCCCGGCTTCTCGCCGGGCTTTTCACAGACGGGCGCAATCATCGCCTGCAGTAACGGCTCTGGCGCTGGCCGCCAGGCCCCCTCTTCCCCGTCGTAAAACTGGAAGTCCGCGTTAAGCGCATACGGAATTTTCGCCTTTTGCAGCTCGCAGGCCATAAAGGTGGCGAACGCGACTTGCGAGGCGGTTGGCGTAAAGCGGCTTGATTCTCCCACGCCCCAGCCCCCGACCCAGCTAACGTGCCCGGTTTTTTGCTGCCAGTGCAGCGCGGCATTGATGCGGTTACGGATAGCCGCTTTCTCCGCCGCCGTGCCGGACGTCCACGGGTATTTACCGCCATTTTTCAGCGGCCCCCACGGGAAAATATGCCACTCCGCCAGCAGATAGGTTTGGCTGTGCGCGGGCAGCTTCAGGCTGGATAACTCCTCCGGCGCGGCACGCAGGCGTGGCGCAATGAAGATCATGCGCTGCGGGTCGATGTCGTGGATCGCTTTAATGGTTTTTTCATACACGCGGTTTAACGACGCGAGATTGTGGTTAAGCTTGTCGGCGGGCTCATAGATGAGATCAAAACCCAGCAGCGGGTAGCTTTGACCGAAATAGTGCGCCACGGCAATCCACCAGTTGACCGTCTCTTTCTCGTTATCGGCTTTCGGGTCGTTTTTATATTCATCAGCCTGATACGCGACTATCGGGATCACGCCATACTGCTCACAGGCTTCTACCAGCTTGCGCAGGTGGATCAGCCGCGCTTCCGTCGGCTCGTCGGCCACGCGGATGCGCACGTGGGTAATGCCTTTAGCCCGAAAATCGCGGACCACCAGCGGATCGAATTCGCGTATGCCGCGCTCGGTGCGCGCCCAGTCCACATCCATCCCGACGCCAAGCTGCTGCGCATAACGGGCAGCCGTCAGCGGCGGCTCAGCGGCAATGGCCCAGCCGGAAGAGATCAGTAACGCGGTCGCTATAAGAGGCTTTAACACGGTTTACCCTGGATAAATCGAAAGCATTACCTGTATTTAGCACGCTTTTTCACATTTGGTGTAGCGCGAAAGCGTAATAATTCTTCAACCTGCCAGTTCTCTCAGCCAGCCGATAAAGGCGTCTATTTTCGGCCACTGTCGGCCCGAAAGCGTCGAAACATAGTAGTGCTGATGGCATTTCAGGGTCTTGTCACCAAACGGGGCGATCAGTTCGCCCCGTTCAAGCCGTTTTTGCACCAGCCGCTTTCTCCCCATCGCGACGCCGACGTGGTTGATGGCCGCAATAATCGCTAAGTCGGAACGATCGAAACCAATACCCGACGATGGCGGCATATTCACCGCAAAGTGCTGCGCCCAGCTCAGCCACTCATCCGTACCGGAATCATTGCTCCAGGCCTGACGGTCATGCAGCAGCGTGCAGTGGCTAAGGTTATCGGGGTTTTTCAGCAGCTCATGCTCGCGGGCATACTGCGGCGAGCAGACGGGCAAAATCTCTTCGTCCATCAGGAAGTGATGAGACAGATGGTTTGGCGGCTTATCGTCGAAATAGAGCGCCAGATCGACGCCCGTTCGCTGCATATTGACGTAATCATTGCCGGTAAGGACGGTAAGCGATATTGACGGATAGCGGCGGGTAAAGTCGCCCAGCATGGGTACCAGCCAGCACTGAGCGATCGACGGCCGGGAGTAGACCGTCAGCGTGCCGGACAGCGCCTGGTTTTTGATGTCCAGGATCTCCTGATTCAGGGTGTCGAGGGACGATTTTAGCGTCCAGTAAACGCGCTTTCCCTCCTGCGTCAGCTCAACTTTACGGTGCGAACGGACAAACAGCTGAATACCGAGCTCTTCTTCGAGCAGGTTGATGCGGTGGCTCACCGCGCTGGGGCTGAGCGACAGCTCCTCCGCCGCCAGCGCGAAGGATTCATGTCGAGCCGCCACTTCAAAGGTGTACATTTTCGACAGCTGCCAGCCGTTTAATAGCCGGTTTCTGGCTTCATTTGCATCGGTCATCACAATTCTCACGCGTGGTTTCTGCGCTCAGCATACTGTTTAAGGGTGAATTTATGTGAACCTAATGCGGATTAAGTGCGTTTTTTAGAGCGCAGTCACTCAGTTGATTCAATCTGGCTCACCTGAACGCCAATTTATATCGTTTGTCAGCCCACGCCGCTTTTTCGTCCAATATCCCCAGATGACATAAGGGTGAGGTGAGATATGGGATCTCAGGTCTGGGTTGTGGCAACGCTGCTGGTCAGCATTGTGTTGATTGTTTTAACCATCGTTAAGCTGAAGTTTCACCCGTTCCTCGCGCTGCTGCTGGCGAGCTTTTTCGTCGGCGCAATGATGGGAATGAGCCCGCTGGATATGGTAAACGCCATTGAGAGCGGGATTGGCGGTACGCTGGGCTTCCTGGCAGCGGTGATTGGTCTGGGCACCATTCTCGGCAAGATGATGGAGGTTTCCGGCGCGGCAGAGCGCATCGGGATTACGTTGCAGCGCTGCCGCTGGCTGTCAGCAGACGTGATTATGGTGCTGGTGGGCCTGATCTGCGGCATTACGCTGTTCGTGGAAGTGGGCGTGGTCCTGCTGATCCCACTGGCGTTTTCCATCGCCAAAAAGACCCACACGTCGCTGCTTAAGCTGGCCATTCCGCTCTGTACCGCGCTGATGGCGGTGCACTGCGTGGTGCCGCCGCATCCGGCCGCGCTGTTTGTGACCAATAAATTAGGGGCGGACGTTGGGACGGTAATCGTCTACGGCCTGCTGGTGGGCCTGATGGCCTCTCTGGTCGGCGGCCCGCTGTTCCTGAAGCTGCTCGGCAATCGTCTGCCGTTTAAACCGGTTCCGGCGGAATTTTCAGACCTGAAGGTGCGGGAGGAGCATACCCTGCCGTCGCTGGGCGCCACGCTGTTTACGGTGCTGCTGCCGATTGCCCTGATGCTGGTGAAGACCATCGCTGAACTGAATATGGCAAAAGACGGCACGCTGTATACGCTGCTGGAGTTTATCGGCAACCCCATCACCGCCATGTTTATCGCCGTGTTTGTCGCCTACTACCTGCTGGGCATCCGCCAGCATATGGGCATGGGCGCGATGCTGACCCATACGGAGCACGGCTTTGGCTCTATCGCCAACATTTTGCTGATTATCGGCGCGGGCGGCGCGTTCAACGCCATCCTGAAAACCAGCGGACTGGCGGACTCGCTGGCGCAAATTCTCTCGAACCTGCACATGCACCCTATCCTGCTCGCCTGGCTGGTGGCGCTGGTGCTGCATGCCGCCGTAGGCTCCGCCACGGTCGCGATGATGGGCGCCACGGCCATCGTCGCGCCGATGCTGCAGCTCTACCCGAACGTCAGCCCGGAGATCATCACCATTGCCATCGGTTCCGGCGCCATTGGCTGCACGATCGTGACCGATTCCCTCTTCTGGCTGGTGAAGCAATACTGCGGCGCGACCCTGAATGAGACCTTCAAATACTATACGACGGCGACGTTTATCGCCTCGGTGCTTGCACTTGGCGGCACATTCCTGCTTTCTTTCATTATCTGAGCGCGAAGAGACGTATTATGGAAAACGCAACTATCACCACTTTAACCGCACAGTTTCCTCTGGTTGAGGATCTGATTGCCCTGAAAGAAACCACCTGGCTTAACCCGAACACCACCACGCTTGAAGAAGGGCTGCCCTATGTCGGGCTGACCAAAGCCGACGTGGACGATGCCCATGCGCGCCTCAACCGCTTCGCGCCGTATCTGGCGAAAGCCTTCCCGGAGACGGCCGCAACGGGCGGGATTATTGAATCTGAACTGGTCGCCATTCCGGCAATGCGGGCGCGGCTGGAGAAAGAATCTGGCAAATCCATTCCCGGCACGCTGCTGCTGAAAAAAGACAGCCATTTGCCGATCTCCGGCTCGATTAAAGCGCGCGGCGGTATCTATGAGGTGCTGACCCACGCGGAAAAACTGGCGCTGGATGCCGGGTTGCTGAGCGTTGAAGACGACTACAGCATCCTGCTGGAGCCGCGCTTTAAGGACTTCTTCAGCCAGTACAGCATTGCGGTAGGCTCAACCGGCAACCTGGGGATGTCCATCGGCATCATGAGCGCACGCATCGGCTTTAAGGTGACGGTGCATATGTCCGCCGACGCCCGCGAGTGGAAAAAAGCCAAACTGCGCAGCCACGGCGTCATCGTCGTGGAATATGAGCAGGATTACGGCGTGGCGGTGGAGCAGGGACGCAAAGCGGCGGAAAGCGATCCGAACTGCTTCTTCATTGACGATGAAAACTCCCGCACCCTGTTCCTGGGCTACGCGGTGGCGGGCGAGCGCCTGAAGGCACAGTTTGCCGCTCAGGGCCGCGTGGTGGATGCCGATCATCCGCTGTACGTCTACCTGCCGTGCGGCGTCGGCGGCGGCCCCGGCGGCGTGGCGTTTGGCCTGAAGCTGGCCTTTGGCGATAACGTTCACTGCTTCTTCGCGGAGCCCACGCACTCCCCGTGCATGCTGCTGGGCGTTTACACCGGCCTGCACGATGAGATCGCGGTGCAGGACCTGGGCATTGATAACGTGACGGCGGCGGACGGGCTGGCGGTAGGACGCGCCTCCGGCTTCGTGGGCCGCGCGATGGAGCGCCTGCTCGACGGGTTCTATACGCTTTCCGATCAGAGCATGTACGACATGCTCGGCTGGCTGGCGCAGGAGGAAGGCATTCGGCTGGAACCGTCCGCGCTGGCGGGGATGGCCGGGCCGCTGCGCGTGCCTTCAGATGCCAGCGTTACCCACCTGGTGTGGGCGACCGGCGGCGGCATGGTACCGGAAGACGAGATGGCGAAGTATCTGGCTAAAGGGCAGTAATTCTGCCGGGTGGCGGCTGCGCCTTACCCGGCCTACGGTTCGCGGCAGTTGTAGGCCCGGTAAGGCGTAGCCGCCACCGGGCTTTAAAAGCTCACAATTTGCTGAATGTGAGTCACTGCGAAGAGTAAAGACAGCGACAGCACAGCCAGCGCGATGAGGAACTTATCCCGCACCGCCTTCGGCTGCACAAAGTCGTCCTGCGCTACGTCCATCAGGTTACGACTGCGGGTATAGCGCAATAAAACGATTGCCACCAGCGCCAGCACAACAAGCGAGATCCAGAACGGCACCCCGGTGCGGTGCCAGTTGTGCTTAATCGCCAGGGCGATCAGCGCGCCATACCCCAGCAGCGTGCGCAGCCAGGCGAGTGACGTCCGCTCCGGCTGCAGGCCGGGGTCCGCTTCGCGTCGCGCTTTGCGGCTATCCGCCATAGAACACCAGCCCCATCACCACGCCCGCCACCGCCAGCAAAATCGCGCTGATGATGAGTAACCCACGCGTATAGGGCAGATCCTGCTTCAGACGCATCGCCTTCTCATTGCGCAGCCAACGCAGGTAGCCGTAAATCGCCAGCACGCCCGCGAACAGGCACAGCAGCAGCGCCAGCACCTCGCGAATCAACGGCGTGGCGAAATCAGGCGCGAGCTGGTCGAGCCCCACCCCGGCGGCAAGGAATCCCAGCGCGGTGCGGATCCACGCTAAATACGTGCGTTCATTAGCCAGCGAGAAGCGGTAGTCCGGCGCTTCGCCGAGGCGGGAAATTTTCATGAAGGTTCCTTGTCGAGCTACGGGCAGGCTTCAGCATAGCGTAAATCGACAAGGACAAGGAGACCGGCATCGGGCGATGCCGGTCAGGACGATCAGTGCAGCGCTGGCCAGTACTCTTTGTTGGCCTCGATCAGGTCATCCAGAATCGCTTTCGCGACGGACGCGCTCGGCACGGTTTTCGACAGGGTGATCGCCTGCCAGAGTTTCTGGTACGAACGCTGCTCCCAGGCATCCACCACCAGTTTTTCCACCGCCACCTGCTGGCTCATCAGCCCTTTCTGGAAGTGCGGAATATCGCCCACCGTAAGCGGCTCCGGTCCGTTATGGCCGACCAGACAAGGGATCTCCACCATCGCGTCGGCATCAAAGTTATGGATGGCCCCGTTGTTGGGCACAATCAGCAGCATGCGTTCCTGGGTATTAAAGGCAATCGCGGTCGCCAGATCGACGATGTACGACGCATGTTCGTCGATTTCCAGCTCGCCGGCGGAGGATTTGCCCGCCTCGATAATCGCCCGGCATGAACTGAATACATGCTTCTCACGGTGGTCCATGACCTCATTGGCGCGGGTGCGTTCCGGGTTGGAATGCGCGACCACGTAGTCCGGGAACAGGTAATACTTCAGATAGGTGTTCGGCATGGTGTCCGGATCCAGCGCCTGCACGTCTTTGGCTTTGGCGAAGGTATCGTTCCAGCTCGCCTCGGTGTGCGCATCGTCAGACGGCGGTACATAGCCGTTTTTCGCCACGTATTCGCGCAGTTTCGGCATCAGATCGTTGCCGTTAAGATCTTCAATCGACGTCCACCAGCCGAAGTGGTTCAGGCCATAGTAGCGCACGCGCATCTCTTTGCGGTCTTTCAGGCCGACAATCTGCGCCATGCGCCCTTCAATGCCGATCGGCATATCGCATATGTTGAGAATTTTGGCGTTCGGACGCAGGCGGCGCGTGGCCTCCGCAACAATCGCCGCCGGGTTGGAGTAGTTCAGCATCCACGCGTTCGGAGAGTACTGCTCCATGTAATCCACCAGCTCCAGCACGCCGCCGATAGAGCGCATGCCGTAGGCGATCCCGCCCGGGCCGCAGGTTTCCTGGCCCAGCACGCCGTGGCGCAGCGGGATTTTTTCATCCTTTTCACGCATCGGGTATTTGCCCACGCGGATATGCGCCATCACGAAATCGACATCGCTAAAGGCCGCTTTCGGATCGGTGGTGTAGCTGAATTCAATCTCCGGGGCCTGCTCCTTAAGGATGATTTTGCACGCTTCGGCGATGGTTTCCTGACGCGCGCCGTCGTTGTCATAGAACTTCAGGGCGCGCAGCGGGAAACGGTCACGGTTGGCTAACAGCATCAGGACGATACCAGGCGTAAAGGTGCTGCCGCCGCCTGCAATGACAACTGAGAATTTTTTCATGATATAGCCTCTGTCAGGGTGGTTTGTTCATTCGTTAAGGAAGTTTTCATCAGCGATTCCAGCTGGTCGCGCACCTGAGGAACGTGCAGGCCGACAATCACCTGAATGCCGTTGCCGCGTCGCACCACACCGTGGGCGCCAAGGGCTTTGAAGACGTCATCACTTTGTGTTTTCGCCATATCGACCAGGGCGATGCGCAGGCGGGTGGCGCAGTTGTTGATGCTGTCGATGTTGGCCGCGCCGCCCAGCGCCTGCAGGAACCCGGCGGCCTGCCCGACCTGCTGGCTGGCCGCGGCCGGGGCGGTAGTTTGCCCGCGCGCCGCCTTATAGTCGGCCTTGCTGTAGAGCTTGATTTCGCTCTCTTCCCGGCCCGGGGTTTTCAGGTTCAGACGCGCAATCAGCGTTTTGAAGACCACGAAGTAAACTCCGGTAAAGCAGACGCCAATGCCGATCTGGGTGAACACCGTCGAGGCGTGGTTGTGGAACATCGGGATCCAGTTTTGCGGCAGGAACTGGTCCAGCAGGCCGCCGCCCATGTTCCCGACCACGCCGAAGGTGTACATCACCGTTGCCATGGTGGCCGCCAGCACGGCGTGAACGGCAAACAGCAGCGGCGAGATAAACAGGAAGGTAAATTCGAGCGGTTCGGTAATACCCACCAGCACCGCGGTAAGCGTGGCCGGGACCAGTAGCCCCGCGACCTTGACGCGGTTTTCCGGCGACGCGGTGTACCAGATCGCCAGCGCAATCCCGACCGAGCCAAACACTTTGGAGTTGCCGTGCAGCGCGAACCCGCCTTCCGGGAAGAGGGTTTTCAGCGGCAGGGTGCTCTGGCTGAATTCCTGCAGGTGCTGCGCCCAGTAGACCTGAATCCCCCCTTCCACCGCCGCCGGGCCAAAGATGAACGGACCGTAGACGAAGTGGTGCAATCCGGTTGGGATCAGAATGCGTTCCAGGAAGGTATAGACCCATACGCCCAGCGCACCGGCAGAGCGCAGGAACGCCTGCAGGGACTCAATGCCCATCTGCACTTTCGGCCAGCCCAGCAGCGTCAGCCAGGCGCAGGGGATCATGACGAAGAACGCGAGGATAACGACAAACGAGCTGCCCTGGAAAATCCCCAGAAACACCGGCAGCGGCTTGTCAAAATAGCGGTTGTGGATGGCGG
The DNA here is from genome assembly GCF_000805795.1 of Enterobacter sp. FB. Classification (NCBI taxonomy): domain Bacteria; kingdom Pseudomonadati; phylum Pseudomonadota; class Gammaproteobacteria; order Enterobacterales; family Enterobacteriaceae; genus Enterobacter; species Enterobacter sp. FB. Next base: position 227,650 of record NZ_JSZC01000016.1, read on the forward strand.
TGACGATGCCTGAAATCACGATAGCGCCGATGATGCTGGTATCGAGCGTTTTGATCCCGGCAATCATCGCCAGCCCGCTTCCCGCCGTCGGTTCGGCGGAGAAGTCGACGCCGAAGAAGTGGCCCCAGGTCATCCCCATCGCGTTGATGAAGTAGTTCCAGGTCAGGAAGCTAATCAGCACCGCCAGACAGGCGCGGCCCTGGGCCTGCTTCGCCAGGCCAATCGGCAGGCCGACGGCAAAAATCAGCGGCATATTGCGGAACACCGCCCAGCCGCCCTCTTCAATGATGTGAACAATCTGCGCGAAAAGATGATCGGGGGCCGTTAAGGCTTCGCCGACAAACAGCGGGTTGCGAAGCATGATGGCGATTCCCACCACGATCCCGGCGAACGGAAATAGCAACACCGGGGTAAACATGGCACCGCCAAAACGTTGTATTTGACTGAGCATTTTTAAATCCTCATGAAACAACCTGTAGGGGTAGAGGCCTTTATGGTTTTTTGCTGGCCTGAGGTGAGCATAAGAACTTACTGATGCGCGAACATGGCGTGCCGCTGCGATTCGTGATCGCATTCATGGTTTTATTTTGACCAATCAGGTCTACTTTTTACGGTAAATATGGACATGTCAGGACGCCATCCACGCCCTGATAAGGGCAGAGAGGTCTACTGGTGATCTACAAATCCATTGCTGACAGATTGCGGCTGCGGCTGAATTCGTCGGACTACAATATCGGCAGTCCGCTGCCGGGCGAGAAAGCGCTGGCGCAGGAGTTCGGCGTGGCGCGAATGACCATCCGCAAGGCGCTGGATCTGCTGGTGAGCTGGGGGTTGGTTGAACGGCGGCACGGCAGCGGCACGTTTGTGTCACGCAAAGACGTTCACCACGAAACCACCAACCTGACCGGGCTGGTGGAGGTGCTGCGTCAGCAGGGAAAAGAGGTGCAGAGCAAGGTGCTGCAGTTTGAAGTGATGCCCGCCCCGCCCGCCATCGCCAGCCAGCTGCGAATTCAGGTGGATGAGCGGATCTACTTTTCCCGGCGGGTGCGCTACGTGGACGGAAAACCGCTGATGCTGGAGGACAGTTTTATGCCGGTGAAGCTGTTTCGCAATCTGTCGCTGGCGCATCTTGAAGGGTCAAAGTTTGATTACATCGAGAAGGAGTGCGGGATCACCATCAGCGGCAACTACGAGAGCCTGACGCCGGTGCTGGCCGATAAGCAGCTGGCCGGTTATATGAACCTGCCGGAACAGACGCCGCTGCTGCGTATCACCTCCCTTTCCTACAGCGACAGCGGCGAGTTCCTCAACTATTCCGTGATGTTCCGAAATACCAGTGATTACCAGGTGGACTACCATCTGCGGCGCATACACCCGGAAGATTTACTAGCTCATCCCCCAGAACAGCACCGCTAGTAGCTGCGGGGTGATGATGCGCAGGAACATCACCAGCGGGTAGACGGTGGCATAGGAGAGCGCGGCCGCGCCGCTGGTGGTGTGCAGGTTATTGGCAAAGGCCAGCGCGGGCGGATCGGTCATGGAACCCGCCAGCATGCCGCACAGCGTCAGGTAGTTCATTTTGGCGAACATCCGCGCCAGTATGCCCACCGTCAGCAGCGGGATCGCCGTGATAAAGATGCCGTAGCCGACCCAGCTCATCCCTTCACCCTTGACCAGGGTGTCGACGAAATCCCCGCCGGACTTCAGCCCGACCACCGCCAGGAACAGCACGATGCCCAGCTCGCGCAGCGCCAGGTTGGCGCTCGGCGGCATAAACCAGTAGAGCTTACCGATGCAGCCGATACGCCCGAGGATCAGCGCCATAATCAGCGGCCCGCCCGCCAGGCCCAGCTTGAGCGCCACCGGGAAGCCCGGCACGTACAGCGGGATGGAGCCGAGCAGCACGCCGAGCCCGATACCGATGAACACCGGTAGCATCTGCACCTGCTGCAGTTTTTGCTGCGCGTTACCCACCATATCCGCGACGGCGTCAATGGAAGACGGGCGCCCCACCAGGTTGAGGATATCCCCGAACTGCAGGCTGGCCTCCGGGCTGGCGACCAGCTCGACACCCGCACGGTTAAGGCGGGAGATCACGACGTCATAACGCTCTTTTACCTGCAGATCGCGTATTTTTTTGCCAAGGACGTGCTCGTTGGTTACCACAACGCGTTCAACGCGCATATCGGTGCCGCGCGTTGAGAGCGAGGTATCCACTTCCTGACCAATCACCAGACGGGCATTGTTCAAATCTCCAGGCTGGCCCACCAGGTGCAGCAGATCGCCTTGCTGAATAATGGTGCCGGGGGCAGGCACCATCAGCATATCGTCGCGCTTAAGGCGGGAGCAGATAATATTGGCGCTGTTCAGGATCGGCACGTCCTGAATCGCCATATTGTTCAGGTTGGGGTTATCGACCCGAATGTTGATGGTTTTGATCGGCATATGGCCGTTGGTAAGCGTGGTTTCGTGGTCCTTCGCCTCTTTATCGACGTTAATGCGAAACAGGACGCGGACCAGCCACATGGAGAGCAGAATGCCGCAAATACCAAACGGATAGGCCATGGCGTAGCTCATCCCCATCTGGTCGACGATGCCGGGTTCGATGCCCAAATCGCGCAGGATTTGCTGCCCCGCGCCGAGCGCAGGCGTGTTGGTGACCGCCCCGGAGAAAATGCCCAGCACCACGGGCAGCGGGATAGCAAAGATTTTATGCAGAATGGCGGTGACCAGCCCGCCCATCACCACAATGCCGAGAGCAAACAGGTTGAGCCGTAAGCCGGAGACCCGAAGTGAGGCGAAAAAACCCGGCCCCACCTGAATCCCGATGGTATAAACGAACAGGATCAGGCCGAACTCCTGGGTAAAGTGGAGCATTTCGGCGCTCAGCACCAGCCCGAGCTGGTCGGCAAAGTGGCCGACAAAAATGCCGCCGAACAGCACCCCGCCTATCCCAAACCCGACGCCGCGGATTTTGATATTCCCTATCCACAGGCCAACAACAGCGACCAGGGCCAACACGCTGACGGTTAACGCGATATCACTCATGATCCACTTCCTTGGCATAACCTTAGTTATGCTAAGGATTCTCTCAGAGCCGTGGGCGGTTGTATGGGCGATGGCGCACAAAAAAGCCCTGCCGGGGCAGGGCCTTGTGCGGTCTGTGAGCAGTGTCGGGTGGCGGCTGCGCCTTACCCGACCTACAGGTTCGGCGGGCTTGTTAACTATTCAACGCCGGCCGGTCGCTAATGGCGATACGCTGCGGCGCGATGGCTTCCGGTACGTTACGGGTCAGGTCAATATGCAGCAGCCCGTTGGTAAACGTTGCGCCGGAGACGTCCATATGGTCTGCCAGGGTAAAGCTCAGGCTAAACGGCTGATTAACCAGCCCCTGATGAAGCCATTTGGTCTCGGTCTCTTGTTTCTCCGGCGTACCTTTCACGGTCAGACGCGTGCCTTCGAGCTGAATATCCAGATCCTCCTGACGGAAGCCAGCCAGCGCCAGGGTGATGCGATAGTGGTTATCGTCGCTTTTTTCGATGTTGTACGGCGGAAACGTCTGTTGCTCAGCGGTGTTTTGCAGGGCATTAGCCAGTTTGTCAAAACCAATCCACTGACGAAGTAAGGGGGATAAATCGTAGTTACGCATACTAAATCTCCTTCTGAGAAGCGAGTTCGGCACAGTTTAATTTTGTGCGCAGTTGTTCCTGCAAATCCTGATGGATTCGCATATGCTCCCGTTACGGCAAGCAGGTCTGGGTGGGCCGCTCGCGCGACCCGCATAATTAGTTAATTTCGATACGACGCGGTTTTTTCTCTTCCGGAATCACACGTTCCAGTTCGATAAACAGCAGGCCGTTGACCAGGTTTGCACCTTTCACATGAATGTTCTCGGCTAACTGGAACTTGCGTTCAAAGTTGCGCTCAGCGATGCCCTGGTAAAGGTAGGTACGTTCTTTCTGCTCGGCCGTATGGGAACCTTTCACCACCAGCAGGTTGTCCTGCGCGGTGATCTCCAGTTCGTTTTCTGCAAAACCGGCGACGGCAATGGCGATGCGGTAGTGGTTTTCGTCAACCAGCTCAACATTGTATGGAGGGTAGCCGTTGCTCTGGCTTTGGTTATTTTCTAAATGGTTAAACAGGCGGTCAAAACCAATTGCAGAACGGTACAGCGGAGAAAGATCGAAGTTACGCATAAATAAAACTCCTGAAATCAGCGAGAAAAGTAAGCCTTCCACCATGGACAGGCCTTTACGCCCCCCGAACACCCATCAGGCGAGTTCGTTATCGGGTCGTATTCTTAAAATGGGTCTGCAACCGGGCTTTTCAAGCATGACAACTGCACTTTTTTTTGCACTTTCCTGCATCTCGCATAGACTGGGACAACAGCACAAAGGGTTAAATTGCGATGGCTGCCACAGTGCGGGGTTATCGGGCTATCCATTTTGGATAAGGCTCGCTATAACCCTGAGTTGCAGGTCTATGCAGTGCCATTAACGATGACTGAGTGATGATGAAAAATGTTCTGATAAAGCTGACGACGTTCAGCGGGGTAGTTTTACTTTGCGGGTGTTCGAGCGTGATGTCTCACACCGGCGGTAAAGAAGGAACATATCCGGGGACGCGCGCCAGCGCGGCGATGATCTCCGATGACGATACAAACTGGGGCACCAAATCCCTGGTTATCCTGGATATGCCGTTTACGGCTGTGGCGGACACGCTTCTGCTGCCGTGGGATTTATTCCGTAAGGACGACTCCGTGCGCTCACGGGTAGAGAAAAGCGAGCAGGAAAATCTGGCGACAAACGCCGTCATTCCGCCCGCAGAGATGCCGCCGCGCTAGTTCTGCGCGGTTTCCGCTAACCAGAGCTGACGTAAACCGTCCGTCTCTTCCATCCACGCAATAAAGCGCCCGTCCGGGGAAAATACGACGGCATCCGCAGACGGCGGATTGCCGTGATCGGACGTCAAAAACGTCACCTGTCCGGTCTGCGCGTCACAGCAGGCGATCCGGTTTTCGAGCACAAACCCAAGCCGATCACCCGCCGGATGCCAGTTAAACGCAGACTGAATATCGCTCCCGTTACGCGTCAGCTGGCGCGGCTCGCCGCCATCAGGTGAGATCAGCCACAGCTGCACAATGCCGTTATCGTCGCGCATCAGAAACGCGATCTGTGTCCCCTCCGGGTTGCTGCGAACCCAGTGACGCGGCACGTTCACCAGGCCCGGATAGGCCCTTTGATGCGTAAAGGTCAAACGACGCTGCTTCACCCCAGCAGGCGGGGCTGGCAGGGTCTCTGCGGTGCCCTGAAGCGGCGCATCGCCCGCCCGTTTCCAGCTCTGTTCATCTTCTGGCAGGTTAACAATAAACAGTTCAGGCACTTTCTCGCCCGTTGCAGACAGGGTATCGCCGATAAACGCCAGTCTGTCGTTGCCCACCCAGCCCTCTTCGTAGGCGCGGTTAATCTCGTCGCTGCCCGGCTGCGGGTTGGGCGTCGTGCGGCTGACCAGCACGCTCCAGTAAGTCCCCGGGTATTCACGAGGATGGTTTCCCGGCGGATTCACCGGGCCATAAGGCGCCGCCACGCCGACGTTGCGTAAATCAAGCTTCGCATCGCGCACGTGCAGCACGTGGTCGTTATAGGTAAAGCTGACAAGCTGGCCGTTCGGGCTGAAGACATGGACGTGGCTGCCGCCGCGCAGCGCGCCCGGGGTGAACGGTGAAGTGATATCCATTGCGTCCAGGTTGCTCATCTGCCCGTGATGCGCAATTACCCCCTGGCGATGATGAAAATCGTAGTGCCAGTCCGCATCCGGGTTTTTCGGGCCGTGGATAAAGACGTATTTCTCCTGCGCGGGATGAACGGTCACCACGCCAACGTGCGCACCGTCAGTGGCGCGATAAATCACCTCGACCTCGCCCGTAACAACATTAACCCGCTCGATGGTTTCACCGGTGAACGATGCACCTGACGGGCGCACGTCATAGACCAGCCACTGGCTGTCCGGCGTCCAGGTATTGATGTTAGTAAGCTGGTGGTTGCGGGAAGCGAAGGTGATTTGTTTCATGAGGATACCCTGATGCGCGGTTTTCGCATCAGGGTATCGCAAGCGGGTGTTTAGTTCAGCACAAACTTCTCAATGGCGTAAGCCACGCCGTCTTCAAGGTTGGATTTGGTGACAAAATTAGCCACTTCTTTCACTGACGGAATAGCGTTATCCATCGCTACGCCCATGCCCGCGAATTCAATCATCGCGATGTCGTTTTCCTGATCGCCCAGCGCCATGATTTCGTCCGGCTTGATGCCCAGCGCGTCGGCCAGCGATTTCACGCCGGTGCCTTTATTGACGCGTTTATCGAGGATTTCAAGGAAGTACGGCGCACTTTTCAGCACGGTGTATTTCTCTTTCACTTCGGCCGGAATGCGCGCAATCGCTTTATCCAGGATCTCCGGCTCGTCGATCATCATCACTTTCAGGAACTGGGTGGCCGGATCCATCTTCTCGGCTTCACAGAACACCAGCGGAATGGTCGCCACGTAGGATTCATGTACCGTGTAGTAGCTGATATCACGGTTGGCGGTGTAAAGCGTATTGCGATCGAGAGCGTGGAAGTGGGAACCCACCTCACGGGACAGTTTTTCCAGGAACCGGTAGTCATCGTAGCTTAGCGCGGTTTGCGCAACCGTACTGCCATCTGCGGCTTTCTGCACCAGCGCGCCGTTATAGGTAATGCAGTAGTCGCCAGGCTGATTCATGTGCAGCTCTTTCAGGTAGCTGTGCACGCCCGCATACGGACGCCCCGTGGTGAGGACCACATTCACGCCCTTTGCGCGTGCCGCGGCGATCGCGTTCTTAACGGCTGGAGAGATAGTGTGGTCTGGCAGCAACAGCGTGCCGTCCATATCGATTGCAATAAGTTTGATAGCCATGAGTTCCCCGGGATAAATGAGTGCTGCCTCATGCTAACGCGATTAAGCACACAAAAATAGAGCTACCTTGCGCAACAAAAGCCCCCTTTTACGCCTATCCCGAGGAACAAAGACTTACTCGCGGGTGAGAACGATTTTACCAAACGCACCGCGATCCAGATGCTCAAGAGCCTGTTTAAGCTCGTTAAAACGGTAGCGATGCTCAATCACGGGTTTCAACCCGGTGACATCCACGGCGCGGACGAAATCTTCCAACGCCCGGCGGTGCCCCACGCCGATCCCCTGAATGACGGGAGATTTCAGCAACAGTTCGCCAGCAGAGAGCGAAATGTCAGACCCGGCCAGCACGCCAATGACCGAGATACGTCCATGAACAGCAACGGCGCGCAGGGAGTGCTTCAGGTTCTCGCCCCCCACGGTTTCGATAATATGGTCGATGCCGCGATCCTGCGTCAGCGCCAGCGCCTCTTCAGCCCAGTCGCCTTTCAGGCGGTTGATGCCCTGGCTGGCCCCCAGCTTTTTGGCCAGCGCCAGCTTTTCATCGCTCCCGGACGTAACAATGACCTCTGCGCCGTGCGCTTTTGCGATTTGCAGGGCGAAAATCGCCACGCCGCCCGTTCCCTGTACCAGCACCGATTGCCCGGCGCGCAGCTGACCGCGTTCCACCAGTGCGAACCAGGCGGTAAGCCCCGCGCAGGGTAAGGTGCTGGCCTCTGCGTCATCCAGGGTTTCCGGCGATGCCGCCAGCGCGTCTTCCTTCACAATCACGTACTCGGCCAGCATTCCCTGGAAGTATCCACCGGACGTTTTATAGGGCAAATTGCGCGCGTCCGCCTGCGGCTTACCGTCGATCCACTCCGGAAAGAAGGTTGAGATAACGCGGGCACCGGGCTGGAAACGCGTGACGCCTTCACCAATGCTGTCGACGACGCCCGCCATGTCAGACGCCGGGGTAAACGGGAAGGAAAGCGGAATCGGCATCGTGCCTTCAATCACCATTTTGTCGCGATAGTTGAGCGCGACGGCATTCACCCTTACGCGAACTTCACCCGGACCTGGCTGGGGAATGGGCTCCTGAATAAGCGTAAGGCTCTCGCGCCCAAGGGCGCTCATCGTCCAGCGTTGCATTGTCTCGGTCATTTTTTTCTCCGGCCATCAAGTAAGCTTTAGTACTGACAGTCTACCGTTGACGCATGGTCGCCAGTGGCGATAAGTTTTCTCTATATTGACGCCAAAAAAGATACAATTCATGACCGACACGCTGAAGGATATCCCTGTTTTTGTCGCTGCCGTAGAGGCGGGAAGTTTCGCTCAGGCCGCCATTCGTCTGCATTTGTCACGCTCGGCGGTAGGAAAAAGCATCGCTCGTCTCGAGGAGCGACTGGGGGTACGGCTGTTTCAGCGCACCACCCGCAGCCAGAGCCTGACCGATAACGGCGCCCTTTTTTATGAACGGTGCCTGCGTGCGCTGGAGGAAATTCGGGGCGCAGAGTCGCTGCTTGAAACGGGGAAACAGCAGGTCAGCGGCCGCCTGCGCGTTGCCATGCCGGTACTGTTTGGCCGCCAGTGCGTCGCGCCGCTGTTGATTGAACTGGCGCAGGAACACCCCGGGCTTGAGCTTGAAATGTCGTTCAGCGACCGCGTGGTGGATCTGGTGGAGGAAGGGTTTGATATGGCGGTGCGTAACGGCACGCTGCAGGACAGCAGCATGCTGGTCGCCAGAAAGCTGGGGGAACACCGCATGGTGCTGTGCGCTGCGCCGGATTATCTGCAGAACAAAGGCCAGCCGCAAAGCGTGGCTGACTTACCCCATCATACGGCGATTAACTATCTGCGCGCAGGCAGAGTGTTACCCTGGCAACTGATGGATAACGAAGGGACCTCGCACACCTTTACTCCCCGTTCATCGCTCAATATGGATGATTTGCAGGCCATCTGCGACGCGGCGCTGGCCGGGCACGGGATTGCCTGGCTCCCCTGCTGGATGGCCATTAAAGAAATTCATCAGGGAAAGCTCGTCCCGCTCCTGAAACAGGCGCCCGATGTCCATTTTGACGTTCATGCCGTCTGGCAGCAAACGCCGCACCTGCCGCTGAGGGTGAGGATTGCCGTCGATACGCTCGCCAGTCGCTTACCGTCAGTGCTGTCGCAGGATATGCCCGCGCCCATAAAAAAGCCGCGCTAAACGCGCGGCCAGTTATCGTGCGGTATCACGTCGATTAAATATCGATATTTGCCGCTTTCAGGGCGTTCTCTTCGATGAAGGCACGACGTGGTTCAACCGCATCGCCCATCAGGGTCGTGAACAGCTGGTCTGCAGCAATCGCGTCCTTAACGGTCACGCGCAGCATGCGACGGCTTTCCGGATCCATGGTGGTTTCCCACAGCTGCTCCGGGTTCATTTCGCCCAGACCTTTATAGCGCTGGATCGCGAGGCCGCGACGGGACTCTTTCACCAGCCAGTCCAGCGCCTGCTCGAAGCTGGCTACCGGCTGACGACGTTCGCCACGTTCGATGAACGCATCGTCTTCGATCAGGCCGCGCAGCTTCTCGCCGAGCGTGCAGATACGACGGTATTCCGGACCGGTGACAAACTCGTGCTCCAGCGGGTAGTCGGTGTCGACGCCGTGGGTACGCACGCGAACGATCGGCTCGAACTGCCCGTCAGCGTTCTGCTGAACATCGCATTTCCACTGGCTGCCGTGCTGCTCTTTTTCGTTCAGATCGGTCACCAGAGCGTTCACCCAGCGGGTGACGGTCTGCTCGCTGCTCAGATCGGCTTCGGTCAGGGTTGGCTGATAAACCAGCTCCTTCAGCAGCGTTTTCGGATAACGGCGTTCCATACGCGTAATCATTTTCTGCGTGGCGTTGAACTCGGACACCAGACGCTCCAGCGGCTCACCGGCCAGTGCAGGGGCGTGCGAGTTCGCGTGCAGGGTCGCGCCATCAAGCGCGATTGCGATTTGGTACTGATCCATCGCTTCGTCATCTTTGATGTACTGTTCCTGCTTGCCTTTCTTCACTTTGTACAGCGGCGGCTGGGCAATGTAGACGTGGCCACGCTCAACGATTTCTGGCATCTGACGATAGAAGAAGGTCAACAGCAGCGTACGGATGTGCGAGCCGTCGACGTCCGCATCGGTCATGATGATGATGCTGTGGTAGCGCAGTTTGTCCGGGTTGTACTCGTCACGGCCAATGCCGCAGCCCAGCGCGGTGATGAGTGTCGCCACTTCCTGATAAGAGAGCATCTTGTCGAAACGGGCTTTCTCAACGTTGAGGATTTTACCCTTCAGCGGCAGAATCGCCTGGTTCTTACGGTTACGGCCCTGCTTCGCAGAACCGCCCGCGGAGTCCCCTTCCACGAGGTACAGTTCGGACAGCGCCGGGTCGCGTTCCTGGCAGTCAGCCAGCTTGCCCGGCAGGCCGGCTAAGTCCAGCGCGCCTTTGCGACGGGTCATTTCACGGGCTTTACGCGCCGCTTCACGGGCACGCGCCGCATCAATAATTTTGCCCACCACGATTTTCGCGTCGGACGGGTTTTCCAGCAGGTATTCGCTCAGCAGTTCGTTCATCTGCTGCTCAACCGCCGATTTCACCTCGGAAGAGACCAGCTTGTCTTTGGTCTGTGAGGAGAACTTCGGATCCGGCACCTTCACGGAAACCACGGCAATCAGGCCTTCACGGGCATCGTCACCGGTGGCGCTGACTTTCGCTTTCTTGCTGTAGCCTTCTTTGTCCATGTAGGCGTTCAGGGTACGGGTCATCGCCGCACGGAAGCCTGCAAGGTGGGTACCACCGTCACGCTGTGGAATGTTGTTGGTAAAGCAGTAGATGTTTTCCTGGAAACCGTCGTTCCACTGCAGCGCCACTTCAACGCCGATGCCGTCTTTTTCGGTGGAGAAATAGAAGATATTCGGGTGAATAGGCGTTTTGTTCTTGTTCAGATACTCAACAAACGCCTTGATACCGCCTTCGTAGTGGAAGTGGTCTTCTTTGTTGTCGCGTTTGTCGCGCAGGCGAATCGAGACGCCGGAGTTCAGGAACGACAGTTCACGCAGGCGTTTCGCCAGGATGTCGTACTCGAACTCGGTGACGTTGGTGAAGGTTTCGAGGCTCGGCCAGAAACGCACCATGGTACCGGTTTTGTCGGTGTCGCCGGTAACGGCCAGCGGTGCCTGCGGCACGCCGTGCGTGTAAAGCTGACGGTGAATTTTGCCTTCGCGCTGGATAACCAGCTCCAGCTTCTGCGACAGGGCGTTTACTACCGAAACACCTACGCCGTGCAGGCCGCCGGAAACTTTATAGGAGTTATCGTCGAACTTACCGCCTGCGTGCAGGACGGTCATGATCACTTCCGCCGCGGAGACGCCCTCTTCGGGGTGAATACCGGTTGGGATGCCACGGCCGTCATCGGTGACGGAGACGGAGTTATCCGCATGGATGGTGACCACGATGTCTTTACAGTGACCCGCGAGCGCTTCGTCGATAGCGTTATCTACCACCTCGAATACCATGTGGTGCAGACCGGTGCCGTCATCCGTGTCGCCGATATACATACCCGGGCGCTTACGCACCGCATCCAGCCCTTTCAGGACTTTGATACTGGAGGAGTCATAAGAATTCGACATCAACGTTTCTCGCTCATTTCAACTTGGGTTAATCCGTTATTTTACCCTTTTCCACGGTAAACATCTTCGAATTTTCGTCCGACATGTCCATAACGTGTTCAGCGCTAATGGCGCTGACGAAAACCTGCGACTGCGTGGCTTTTAAGCGGCTGGCAAGCAGCCCGCGCCGCGCGTCGTCAAGTTCCGAGGCAAAATCATCTATCAGGTACAGGCAGCGTCGCCCGCTTTCGCGGGTGAGGAACTCCCCCTGTGCCAGGCGCAACGCACACATCAGGAGCTTGAGCTGCCCGCGCGACAACGTGTCTTCCACCGGCGCACCGTCGGCACGAATGCGGAAATCCGCCTTGTGCGGGCCGTGCGCGGTGTAGGTCAACATGCGGTCGCGCTCGAAGCTTCTCTCTAACACTTCGGCATAATCCGTCTCTTTCTCCCAGCCGCGCTGGAAGGAGAAGGTGAGAGAGAACTCGGGTAAAAACTGTTTGCAGGTGTCGGCCATGTCTTCGGCAATACCTGCGCTGTATTCGGCACGCCAGTTGCTGATTTGTTCCGCAAGAGGGATTAACTCCATGTCCCACGGACGCAGCTGGGCGTAGCGCGTCACCTGGCGCAACGCGGCGTTACGCTGCTTGAGCAGACGCTTCAGGTTGCTCCAGGCGTTAAAGAATCCGGCTTCGTTGTGAAAGCATCCCCAGTCGAGGAACGCTCTTCTGTATTTGGGGCCGCCGTTGAGTAAAGTAAACCCCTCGGGCGTGATCAGCTGCATCGGCATCAGCAGCGCCAGCTCGGCCACCTTGTGGCCGTCGGTACCGTCGATGCGCACCTTGCTGTCGCCCTGCTTGTCTTTGGTCAGGCCGATGGCGGTCTCCCGCTCCTCGCCCTGCAAACGCCCGTGCAGAACAAAAGATTCCTGCTCGTGGCGAATCACGCGACCAATCTGCAAACTGCGAAACGCCCGACCGTGGCCGAGCGTATAGATGGCTTCCAGCACGCTGGTTTTGCCGCTGCCGTTCGCGCCAACCAGGAAATTAAAGCCAGGGGATAAAGCGAGATCCGCGCTTTCGATGTTGCGAAAGTCGCGGATCAACAGACGGGTGAGCGACATTACAGTCTCATTGGCATGACAACATAGGCAGCCGACTGTGATGCGGCATCTTCAATCTGTACGCTCGAAACGGAGTCGGTCAGCAGGATGCGCACGTTCTCGCATTTCAGCGCGTTCAGCACATCCAGCACGTAGCTAACGTTGAAGCCGATTTCCATCTCAGCCCCGGCGTAGGTGACGTCCAGAATCTCTTCTGCCTCTTCCTGCTCCGGGTTGTTGGCGGTGATTTTGATCTGGTTTTCACTCACGTACAGGCGCACGCCGCGGAATTTCTCGTTGGAGAGGATCGCGGCACGGGCAAAGGCCTGCTTGAGGCTGTCGCAACCGGCTTCCAGCGTTTTGTCCGGGTTCTTCGGCAATACGCGGCGATAATCCGGGAAACGGCCGTCAACCAGCTTCGATGTGAAGACAAAATCGCCCACGTGGGCGCGGATGTTATTGCTGCCGATCTGCACGCGCAGCGGCGTGTCGCCACCGTCGAGCATACGCATCAGCTCAATCACCCCTTTACGCGGCACGATCACCGAATGGTTTGGCAGCGAGTCGCCAATCGGCATGGAACAGACCGCCAGACGGTGGCCGTCGGTCGCCACGGTACGCAGCTCTTCACCTTCGGTTTCGAACAGCATGCCGTTTAAGTAGTAACGAACGTCCTGATGCGCCATGGAGAACTGGGTGGCTTCAATCAGACGCTTCATCGTCGCCTGCGGCAGGGTGAATTCCACTTCGCTCTGCCAGTCGTCCAGGTTCGGGAAGTCCGCTGCAGGCAGCGTGGAGAGCGAGAAACGGCTGCGGCCAGAGCGCACCAGCATACGGTCGCCTTCCAGCTGCACGGCGATTTCAGCACCTTCCGGCAGCCCGCGGCAGATATCAAAGAATTTACGTGCCGGAACCGTGGTCGCGCCCGCGTCGTGCGGCTGCGTCAGCGTAACGCGCGCGATCATTTCCATTTCCAGATCTGTACCGGTCAGCGACAGCGTACCGTCCGCGACCTGAAGCAGCAGGTTTCCGAGAATAGGCAGCGTTGGGCGGCCGCCTAATGGGCCACTCACCTGTTGCAGCGGTTTTAATAAATGTTCACGTTCAACGGTAAATTTCATAGCGTCACGATGATAATGTTCTGATTAGATTGGAAAAATCTTCTTTTATGTCGTGGCTTTCTTCGCGTAACTGCTCAATCTTGCGACAGGCGTGCAGCACGGTCGTATGGTCACGGCCACCAAACGCATCCCCGATTTCCGGCAGACTGTGGTTGGTTAACTCCTTTGCCAGCGCCATCGCCATCTGACGCGGGCGCGCCACCGAGCGGGAACGACGTTTAGACAGTAAATCTGCCACTTTGATCTTGTAATACTCAGCCACCGTCTTTTGAATATTGTCGATAGTGACCAGTTTTTCCTGCAATGCCAGCAAATCACGCAGCGCTTCACGCACAAAATCGATGGTGATCGCACGACCGGTAAAGTTGGCATTGGCGATAACGCGGTTCAGTGCCCCTTCCAGCTCACGCACGTTGGAGCGCAGACGCTTGGCAATGAAGAACGCCACTTCACCCGGCAGGCGAATGTCGTTTTCATCGGCTTTCTTCATCAGGATCGCGACGCGGGTTTCCAGCTCCGGTGGCTCGATCGCCACGGTCAGGCCCCAGCCGAAGCGGGATTTCAGACGATCTTCCACACCGTTGATCTCTTTTGGATAACGATCCGAGGTCAAAATGATCTGCTGATTGCCTTCCAGCAGGGCGTTGAAGGTGTGGAAAAATTCTTCCTGCGATCGTTCTTTATTGGCAAAGAACTGAATGTCATCGATCAGCAGCGCGTCAACGGAACGGTAGTAGCGTTTAAACTCTTCGATCGCATTGTTTTGCAGGGCTTTTACCATGTCCTGAACGAAGCGTTCGGAGTGCATATACACCACTTTGGCATTGGGCTTGCGCGCCATAATGCCGTTGCCCACCGCGTGCAGCAGGTGCGTTTTACCGAGACCCGTGCCGCCATACAGGAATAGCGGGTTGTAGGCCCCGCCGGGGTTATCAGCAACCTGGCGAGCCGCCGCGCGCGCCAGCTGGTTCGACTTACCTTCAACGAAGTTATCGAACGTGTGTTTGACGTTTACGTTAGAGCGGTAGGTTGGCTCAGCCGGTGCGGGAACATTATCCCAGCCCTGACGAGCGGGTGCGACGCGAGGGGCCGGAACAGGAGCGGCCTGAGCAGGCGCTGCGACGTTCACGGTTTCACGAACGGTTTGGGTGACCGGCTTTGTACCCACTTCAAAGCGCAGCTGTGGGGCATCTGACCCGCAGAAATCGTTCAGCAGTCCATTGATGTTATTAAGGTATTTGTCCCTTACCCAATCGAGCACAAAACGGTTTGGCGCGTACAAAGCCAGCGTGTTATCGCTCAGTTCCGCCTGCAACGGGCGGATCCACATACTGAATTCTGTGGCTGGTAACTCATCCTGCAATCGGGCAAGACACTGCTGCCAAAGCGAAAGTGACACGGCGGACTCCACTCGAACAATAAAAGAAAACTATTGAATATTCATGATTGTTGGCGCACATCGGCATGACCCTGTGTAAAGGGGGACGTGCGAATTGCTATCTGCAATTTATCCTGACCAGGATCCTGGGATCCCGATCGGGACCGCGGATCATAGCCTAAACTGAGCCAGAGATCTTCTGTTTCTCACAGATTCTTCCCGATTTATCCACAGGAAGATCAGAAACCGGTTAAGTGTAAACGATCCTGGCGCGAGTGCCCCACGATTTAGCCCGCATATTGGAAAAATTAATGAGCACAGCCAATTTATTGCTTAAATGATCTAACGAAGATCCGGGACGATCCTTGCGCTTTATCGGTGAGCCCGTATAATCCTCGACCCGGCGCGTGATGCTCATCTTCCTGCGTCGTCCGTTGCTCATTTTCCACGCGAAAACGTGCGGAAATACGCGGGAAATAAGGAAAGAGAATTGACTCCGGAGTGTACAATTATTACAATCCGGCCTCTTTAATCACCCACGGCTTCGGCGTCCGTCATTCGAAACTCGGTCGGGCATCCGCAAAAGTCATGAATTTTTTCAAGTTTAGGTAGAAATCGCCATGAAACGCACTTTTCAACCGTCTGTACTGAAGCGCAACCGTTCTCACGGCTTCCGTGCTCGTATGGCTACTAAAAATGGTCGTCAGGTTCTGGCACGTCGTCGTGCTAAAGGCCGCGCTCGTCTGACCGTTTCCAAGTAATAAAGCTAACCCCTGAGTGGTTAAGC
Source organism: Enterobacter sp. FB (assembly GCF_000805795.1). NCBI lineage: Bacteria > Pseudomonadati > Pseudomonadota > Gammaproteobacteria > Enterobacterales > Enterobacteriaceae > Enterobacter > Enterobacter sp. FB. The sequence goes on from NZ_JSZC01000016.1 coordinate 243,580, forward strand.
TAGCATTTCCCAGGGAGTTACGTTTGTTAACTCCCGCTCATTTCACTTTCGTCTTCCAGCAGCCACAACGGGCTGGCACGCCGCAAATCACCATCCTCGGCCGCCAAAATTCGCTGGGGCATCCCCGCATCGGTCTCACAGTCGCCAAGAAAAATGTTAAGCGTGCGCATGAACGCAATCGGATTAAACGTCTGACGCGTGAAAGCTTCCGTTTACGTCAGCACGAACTGCCTTCAATGGATTTCGTGGTGGTGGCGAAGAAAGGGGTTGCCGACCTCGATAACCGTGCTCTCTCGGAAGCGTTGGAAAAATTATGGCGCCGCCACTGTCGCCTGGCTCCCGGGTCCTGATAGCCCTCATTCGGGTCTATCAACGCCTGATTAGTCCGCTACTCGGGCCGCACTGCCGTTTCACACCAACATGCTCAAGCTACGGAATTGAGGCATTGCGCAGGTTTGGAGTGATAAAAGGCAGTTGGTTGACGGTGAAACGCGTATTAAAATGCCACCCTTTACACCCCGGTGGAGACGACCCCGTCCCCCCAGGACCCTTTGATACCAGAGAACACTAACGATGGATTCGCAACGCAATCTTCTTATCATCGCTTTGTTGTTCGTGTCTTTCATGATCTGGCAGGCATGGGAGCAGGATAAAAATCCTCAACCCCAGCAGCAGACCACGCAGACTACGACCACCGCAGCGGGTAGCGCCGCCGACCAGGGCGTACCGGCCAGTGGCCAGGGGAAACAGATTACGGTTAAGACCGATGTGCTTGAGCTGACAATCAACACCCGTGGTGGTGATGTTGAGCAGGCGCTGCTGTTGACCTACCCGAAAGAGCTGAAGTCTAACGAACCGTTCCAGTTACTGGAAACCACGCCTGAGTTTATCTACCAGGCGCAGAGCGGCCTGACCGGTCGTGACGGCCCGGATAACCCGGCTAACGGTGCGCGTCCACTGTATAACGTCGAGAACGACACCTTTGTGCTGGCTGATGGCCAGAACGAACTCGTTATCCCGATGACCTATACCGACGCCGCAGGCAACACCTTCACCAAAACCTTCACCCTGAAGCGCGGTGAGTATGCGGTGAACGTGGGCTACAGCGTACAGAACGCCAGCGCGAAACCGCTGGAGCTGTCGACCTTTGGCCAGCTGAAGCAGTCCATCAATCTGCCGTCTCACCGTGACACCGGAAGCAGCAACTTTGCGCTGCACACCTTCCGTGGCGCGGCGTACTCCACGCCTGACGCGAAGTACGAGAAATACAAATTCGACACCATTGCCGATAACGAAAACCTGAACGTCAGCGCTAAAGGCGGTTGGGTGGCGATGCTGCAGCAGTATTTCGCGACGGCGTGGGTGCCAAATAACGACGGTACCAACAACTTCTATACCGCGAACCTCGGTAACGGCCTTGCAGCCATCGGCTACAAATCTCAGCCGGTTCTGGTACAGCCGGGTCAAACCGGTAAGCTGGCCAGCACCCTGTGGGTTGGCCCGGAAATTCAGGACAAAATGGCCGCTGTTGCGCCGCACCTGGATCTGACCGTGGATTACGGTTGGTTGTGGTTCATCTCTCAGCCGCTGTTTAAGCTGCTGAAGTTCATCCACAGCTTCCTGGGTAACTGGGGCTTCTCTATCATCGTTATCACCTTCATCGTTCGTGGCATCATGTACCCGCTGACTAAAGCGCAGTACACCTCCATGGCGAAGATGCGCATGCTGCAGCCGAAGATTCAGGCAATGCGTGAGCGTCTGGGCGATGACAAACAGCGCCAGAGCCAGGAAATGATGGCCCTGTATAAAGCAGAGAAAGTGAACCCACTGGGTGGCTGCTTCCCGCTGCTGATTCAGATGCCAATCTTCCTTGCGCTGTACTACATGCTGATGGGTTCCGTTGAGCTGCGCCACGCGCCGTTCGCACTGTGGATCCATGACCTGTCCGCACAGGACCCGTACTACATCCTGCCGATCCTGATGGGCGTGACGATGTTCTTCATCCAGAAGATGTCGCCGACCACCGTGACCGACCCGATGCAGCAGAAGATCATGACCTTTATGCCGGTCATCTTCACCGTGTTCTTCCTGTGGTTCCCGTCAGGTCTGGTGCTGTACTATATCGTCAGCAACCTGGTGACCATCATCCAGCAGCAGTTGATTTACCGTGGTCTGGAAAAACGTGGCCTGCATAGCCGCGAAAAGAAAAAGTCCTGATCCGATAAGTTAACGCTAAAATAAGGGCGGTCGATTGACCGCCTTTTTTATTTGTATTGAACGAGAGCAACCATGAGCCATAACGACACTATCGTCGCCCAGGCAACCCCACCGGGACGCGGTGGTGTAGGCATTCTGCGTATCTCCGGCCTGAAGGCACGCGAGGTGGCCGAAGCGGTGCTGGGTAAACTGCCAAAGCCGCGCTACGCTGATTACCTGCCGTTTAAAGATGCCGACGGCACGCCGCTGGACCAGGGCATTGCGCTGTGGTTCCCCGGCCCGAACTCCTTTACCGGTGAAGACGTGCTGGAGCTTCAGGGCCACGGCGGCCCGGTTATCCTCGACCTGCTGTTAAAACGTATCCTGACCCTGCCGGGCCTGCGCATTGCCAAGCCGGGCGAGTTCTCCGAGCGTGCCTTCCTCAACGACAAGCTCGACCTGGCGCAGGCTGAGGCCATTGCTGACCTGATCGACGCCAGTTCTGAACAGGCGGCCCGCTCTGCTCTGAACTCGCTGCAGGGCGCATTCTCCGCGCGTGTGAATCACCTTGTGGAAGCACTTACTCACCTTAGGATCTACGTTGAAGCGGCTATCGACTTCCCGGACGAGGAGATCGACTTCCTCTCTGACGGCAAAATCGAAGCCCAGCTCAACCAGGTAATGGCCGATCTCGACGCCGTTCGTGCCGAAGCGCGCCAGGGCAGCCTGCTGCGCGAAGGGATGAAGGTGGTGATTGCCGGACGCCCGAACGCCGGTAAATCGAGCCTGCTGAACGCCCTGGCGGGCCGTGAAGCGGCAATCGTAACCGACATTGCCGGCACCACTCGCGACGTGCTGCGCGAGCACATCCACATCGACGGCATGCCGCTGCACATCATCGATACCGCCGGTCTGCGCGATGCCAGCGACGAAGTTGAGCGCATCGGTATCGAACGCGCCTGGCAGGAGATCGAGCAGGCCGACCGCGTGCTGTTTATGGTGGACGGCACCACCACCGACGCCGTTGACCCGGCGGAGATCTGGCCGGACTTTATTGCCCGTCTGCCGGCCAAACTGCCGATCACCGTGGTGCGTAACAAAGCGGACGTGACCGGCGAAACGCTCGGTATCAGCGATGTGAATGGTCACTCACTGATTCGCCTGTCGGCGCGGACCGGTGAAGGCGTGGACGACCTGCGTAACCATCTCAAGCAGAGCATGGGCTTTGATACCAGCATGGAAGGCGGCTTTCTGGCGCGTCGCCGTCACCTGCAGGCGCTGGAAGAGGCGGCACGCCATCTTGACCAGGGCAAAGCGCAGCTGATTGGCGCGTGGGCAGGTGAACTGCTGGCGGAAGAGCTGCGTCTGGCGCAGCAGAATCTGAGCGAGATCACCGGGGAGTTTACGTCGGACGATCTGCTGGGACGGATCTTCTCGAGCTTCTGCATTGGCAAGTAATTCCCGCTAATCCATGGTGATTTCCTCCTGGGAAATCACCATTGTCCAAATGGCAACTCGCCTAATCCCTTTTCACCCCCTATCCTGCATGCCTGCATCTATGGGGGGTTTATGGCGCGTTTTCTGTTTTGTAGTTTCGCATTAGTTCTGCTTTATCCGTCCGGCATTGATATGTATCTGGTGGGACTACCGCATATCGCCCGCGATCTGGGCGCCAGCGAAGCGCAGCTGCATATTGCCTTTTCGGCCTACCTCGCGGGGATGGCGTCGTCGATGGTCTTTGCCGGGAAGATCGCGGATAAAGCAGGCCGTCAGCCTGTAGCTATCGCCGGTGCCATCGTTTTTGCCCTGGCATCCCTTCTCTGCTCACAGGCGCAAAACAGCACCGTGTTTCTGGCCGGGCGCTTTATCCAGGGCATCGGTGCGGGCGGTTGCTACGTGGTGGCGTTTGCCATTTTGCGCGACACCTTAAGCGCCCAGCGTCGCGCTAAGGTGCTCTCGATGCTGAACGGCATTACCTGCATCATCCCGGTGCTGGCCCCGGTCGTGGGCTATCTGATCATGCTGAAGTTCCCGTGGCAGAGCCTGTTCTGGACCATGGCGGCGATGGGCGCGCTGGTGTTTGTCCTGTCGATTGCCGTGCTGAAAGAGACCCACCCGGGCTCGCAGAATACCGGCCATACCGCGACCATTCACCCGGCAGAGAAGCTTCTCAACCGCTTTTTCCTCAGCCGTCTGACCGTGACCACGTTAAGCGTGGCGGTGATCCTGACCTATGTAAACGTTTCCCCGGTGTTGCTGATGGAGACCATGGGCTTCGATCGCGGTGAGTATTCAACGGTGATGGCTTTAACCGCGATGGTCAGTATGGCCGTTTCGTTCTCTACCCCGTTTGCGCTGAATATCTTTCGCCAGCGCACGCTGATGCTGACCTCACAGGTTTTATTCATGGCCGCAGGCGCGATCCTGGCGACCACCAGCTCACATGCGGTGATGCTGGTGGGCATTACGCTCATTTGCGCCGGGTTCTCGGTTGGCTTTGGCGTGGCGATGAGCCAGGCGCTTGGTCCCTTCTCGCTGCGGGCAGGCGTGGCGAGTTCGGTACTCGGGATCGCGCAGGTCTGCGGCTCGTCGCTGTGGATTTGGCTGGCAGCCGTAGTTGGCCTGAACGCGCTGAATATGCTGATCGGGGTTCTGATTGGCTGTAGCATAGTCTGCATTACCTTACTTATGGTCATCCAGCCCGCGGCGCACTATGAAGAAGCCCATCAGCAGTCTCGATCTTAACCTGTTGCTGTGCCTGCAGCTTTTGCTGCAGGAGCGCAGCGTTACCAAAGCGGCGAAGCGGATGAACGTGACGCCGTCGGCGGTGAGTAAATCACTGGCCAAGCTGCGTGACTGGTTTGACGACCCGCTGTTTGTCAAAACGCCGCTAGGGCTGCTGCCGACGCCGCTGACGGTGAGCCTGGAGCAGGATCTGGCTGACTGGATGCAAATCGGCAACCAGATCCTCGATAAATTCCATCATGATTCTCCGGGCGGGCTGACGTTCGTGCTGGCCGCGGAAACGCCGCTGATGCTGATCCGCTTCAATACCCTGCTGGAGCAGGTGAACCAGCGCTATCCACAGGCGACGGTGAAAATGCACCAGTGGGATTACGACTCGCTGGACGCGATTACGCGTGGCGAGGTGGATTTGGGCTTCACCGGGCGTGAAACGCATCCGCGATCCCGCGAGCTGCTTAAGCTGATGCCGTGGTTTATCGACTACGAAATCCTGTTCAGCGACCGCCCCTGCGTCTATCTGCGCGAGGATCATCCGGCGCTTCAGCAAGAATGGAATCTGGAGACCTTCCTGCGCTATCCCCACATCAGCATCTTCTGGGAACGCAGCGATACCTGGGCGCTTGATGAGGTGTTAAAGGAGATGGGACGCGATCGCACTATCGCCATGAGCCTGCCGGGCTTCGAACAGGCGATGTTTATGGCGGCGCAGCCCGGCCATCACTATATCGCCACCGCCCCGCACTACTGTCACCACTACAATGAACTCCACCAGCGTAAGCTGATCGCGCTTCCGATCCCCATTGATGAGGAGCAGGCGGATAAATTGACCGTGCCCTTCACGCTGATCTGGCATAAACGGAACAGCCATAATCCCAAAATTCTCTGGCTGCGGGAGACCATCAAGGCGCTGTACGGTGCGAGCGATCCAATTTTTGCCTAAGAAAATGTAAAGTTCGGTCCTAAGGCTTCTCTTACTTCCATTTACTGATTAAAACAGGAGGCAAGTTAAGCGATAATCATGTAACCGTTTAACCGATTACGACCATTATCAAGGAGCGAAAAATGGCTACGCACTTTGCAAGAGGGATACTTACAGAAGGACGTCTCGTATCGGCAAGAATTTCTTCAGCCTGTCACCGTGAAGCACTCACGCTTCCGGAGCATCGCAGGTCGCGGTTTTTAGCGTCCCGAGCGCTTCTCGCGGAACTGATGTTTATGCTGTACGGCACCAGCGAGCTGCCGGACATCATTACCCAGCCAGAAGGCCGCCCGGTCTTTGCGGACCCGGAGCTCCCTCGTTTTTCCATTGCCTACACGGGCAATATCATTGGGGTCGCGCTGACCACCGAAGGGGACTGTGGGCTTGATATGGAGCTTCAGCGCGCGACGCGCAGCTTCCACGGTGGTAACGCGCATGAAGGCTATCCGCTCTCCAGCAATGAGAAGCTGTGGGTACGCAACCAGAACGATCCTGTTGAAGCCAGAGCCCAGCTCATTACCCTGCGCCAGAGCATTCGCAAGCTCTGCGGATGCGCCTCAGACGACGCCAGCCTGCTGCAGCTGTTGCCTGGCTCCGGACGTCTGCGCGCCACCCAGGCCACGCTGGTAGAAGCGCTCTGCGACGCGGAGGATGTGCTCATCTGGTCCATCGCGGTGACCCCCGCCATCGAACGCATGAAAATCTGGGAATTTGACAGTCAACAGGGATGGCGTAGCCTTCCTGATGTGCCCGAGCGCGCCAACGAGCCCGCCGCACGTCTGATGCGATTAACCAGTTTACCGGCAGAAAAAGCATTCACCCTTAGCTGATCCAATCAGGGTCATCATGATGAAACAGGAGTAATCATGTCTGATACGTTGAAAGTTGTTACGTTACTGGGAAGCCTGCGCAAAGGTTCATTTAACGGGATGGTAGCCCGCACGCTGCCACAGCTGGCACCTGCAGGTATGGAAATTAGCGCCCTGCCGTCTATTGGCGATATTCCGCTTTATGATGCTGACGTACAGCAGGAAGAAGGGTTCCCGCAGAGCGTTGAGGCGCTGGCAGAGCAGATTCGCCAGGCTGACGGCGTGGTCATCGTCACGCCAGAGTACAACTACTCTGTACCCGGTGGTCTGAAGAATGCCATCGACTGGCTGTCCCGTTTACCTGAGCAGCCGCTGTCAGGCAAACCGGTGTTGATCCAGACCAGCTCCATGGGCGCGATTGGCGGCGCGCGCTGCCAGTATCACCTGCGTCAGATCCTGGTCTTCCTCGATGCGATGGTGATGAACAAGCCGGAATTTATGGGCGGAGTGATTCAGAACAAGGTCGACCCGCAAACGGGTGAAGTGGTGGATCAGAGCACGCGCGACCATCTCTCTGGCCAGCTGACGGCGTTCGGGGATTATATTAAGCGGGTCAAAGCCTGATAAAAAAGCCCGGTGGCGCTAGCGCTTACCGGGCCTACACTCGTCAGTAGGTCAGGTAAGCGAAGCGCCACCTGACACCACAAACCGCACCTTAGTGCGCGTCAATAAACACAATCTTCAGCACAAACAGCAGCGCCACAACGATGACGCACGGGCTGAGGTCGCGGAAGCGGCCGGTACCGATCTTCATTACGCAGTAAGAAATAAAGCCCAGCGCGATACCTTCGGTAATCGAGAAGCTGAACGGCATCATCACGGCGGTAATAAACGCCGGCACCGCTTCGGTTAAATCATCCCACTTCACGCGCGACAGGCTGGAGGTCATCAGCACACCCACATAGATCAGCGCGCCGGCTGCAGCGTACGGAGGCACCATGCCCGCCAGCGGCGAGAGGAAGATCACCAGCAGGAACAGAATACCCACTACAACCGCCGTCAGGCCGGTACGGCCGCCCACGGAGACGCCGGAAGAGGATTCGATGTAAGCGGTCACAGACGAGGTCCCGATAAATGAACCGGTCACAGAGGAGATACTGTCCACAAACAGCGCCTGCTTCATGCGCGGGAATTTGCCTTTCTCATCTGCCAGACCCGCTTTGTCGGTCACGCCGATCAGCGTACCGGAGGAGTCGAACAGGTTAACCAGCATGAAGGAGAAAATCACGCCCGCCAGGCCCAGGTTCAGGGAACCCGCCAGATCAACATGGCCAACAACGGTAGAGACGCTCGGTGGCGCGGAAACGATGCCGTTATAGTGAACGTCGCCCAGCATCCAGCCCAGCAGCGTGGTCACCACGATGGAGACCAGCACCGCCGCATGAATATTGCGGGAAGCCAGGATGGCGATGATAAAGAAGCCCAGCACGCCCAGCAGCACGTTATGCGAGGTCAGGTGGCCGATGCTCACCAGCGTATCCGGGTTCGCCACGATCACGCCGGCGTTTTTCAGCCCCATCATCCCGATAAACAGACCGATACCGCTGGTGATGCCCACGCGCAGGCTCACGGGAATGTTCGCAATCATCCAGTAACGCACGCGGAAAATGGTCAGCAGCAGCAGGCCAACCGCGCCCCAGAAGATGGCGCCCATACCCACCTGCCACGGCAGCCCCATCGCCTGAACCACCACAAAGGCAAAGAACGCATTCAGACCCATCGCCGGGGCCAGCGCGACCGGCAGGTTAGCGAACACACCCATCAGAATGCTGCCGAGGGCCGCGATCAGACAGGTAGTCACGAAGACGGCGCTGGTATCCATGCCAGCAACGCCCAGAATTTGAGGGTTAACAAAAACGATATAGACCATCGTCAGGAAGGTGGTGAAACCGGCGATCACTTCGGTGCGTGCCGTCGTGCCGTGCTCGCGCAGTTTAAACACGCGCTCAAGCAGACCCTGACCAGATGTCTGGGTAGTGTGTTGTTGACTCATCATCAATTTCCGAACAAGGAGGGAAAATTCGTCGCTATCCTATACCAAAATGCGACAATAGTGGCGGTTACGTGATACTTTTTTCATTGAATTTGCTTATACGGCAACGATTGCGTTCCGGTGAACTGCCGTACGTAAACGTTAAACTGGTTAAAAGGGAAAGGCATGTCCGGAATTGAAGCGGTATTTTTCGACTGCGACGGTACGCTGGTCGACAGTGAGGTCATTTGTTCCCGCGCGTATGTCGCCATGTTCCAGGAATTTGGCATTACGCTGGAACTCGACGAGGTGTTTAAGCGCTTTAAGGGCGTGAAGCTCTACGAGATCATCGACATCATTAACGAAGAACACGGCGTCGTTCTGGATAAAGCGGCTCTGGAACCGGTGTACCGCGCCGAGGTTGCGCGCCTTTTCGATTCGGAGCTGGAGGTGATTCCGGGCGCAAACGCGCTGCTGGATGCCATGACGGTGCCGATCTGCGTGGTCTCCAACGGACCGGTCAGCAAAATGCAGCACTCGCTCGGCAAGCTTGAGATGCTGCACCACTTCCCGGAAAAACTGTTCAGCGGCTACGATATCCAGCGCTGGAAGCCGGACCCGGCACTGATGTTCCATGCGGCAAAGGCGATGAACGTTAACGTAGAGCACTGCATTCTGGTGGATGACTCGTCTGCGGGCGCGCAGTCGGGGATTGATGCGGGGATGGAGGTGTTTTACTTCTGCGCCGACCCGCACAACAAGCCGATCGATCATCCAAAAGTCACGACCTTCACCGATCTGGCGCAGCTACCCGCGCTGTGGAAGGCGCGCGGGTGGAATATTACGCGTTAAGCCGCCCCTCCCGGCAGGGAGGGCGACAGGTTTATCTGAAGAGCTTTTGAACAAACTCAGCATACGCCGGACGCCAGACGTCCATTTCGTGGTTCAGACCGGGGTACATTTTATAGTCGAATTTGATGCCCTGCTTTTCCAGCTCCGCCTTCAGACCGGCGATATCTTTGCCGGTCACCGAATCGCGCTCTCCCACAACGACGGTGAAGTTATGCAGCTGCCGGTTAATGGCCTCAGGCTGCTTAAAGCGTGCGGCCACGCCTTCGTCAGGCACGGTTGTCGTGGTAACGCCGCTGAACGTTCCCAGCCAGCCGAAGCTCTCCAGATGATTCATCCCGGAGACCAGCGCCTGATAACCGCCCTGTGACAATCCCGCCAGTGCCCGGCCTGCCGCATCTTTACGCACGTTGAAGCGTGTATCCACCAGCGGAATAATCTCGCTCATCAGTTCACGGTCTGCGGCTTTCGCATTGAGCGGATAGAAAGACTTCCGTCGTTCTGCCGGTGGGAAGTTCTCGGGGATGGCCTCAGTGCTCTCCGTCTCGGTGTCTGGTACCACCACCAGCATCGGTTTAATTTTCCCTTCGGCCATCAGGTTATCCATGATTTGCGGCAGACGGCCCTGGTCGATGGCAGAGAGCCCGGTATCCCCAAAGCCATGGTAGAAGTAGAGCACCGGTAAGGGTTCCCCTGTGCCGTTGTAGCCAGGGGGAGTCCATACATAGACGCGGCGCTCTGACTTGAGCGACGGCGAGTGCCAGGTCAAGGTCGTCAGATCGCCATGCGGTACAGGACGATCGTCGAGAATACTGCCCGGAACCAGAATCAGGCTGGTGTTCACCTGCCGCTGGGGTTTTTGATAGCGGCTTCCCGTGTCAACTGAACGGAAACCATCGATGTCGAAATAATATTCGTACAGATTCGGTGCCATCGGCTCGCTTTTCCATGACCAGACGCCATTTTTCTCTTTCGTCATATCATGGGAAACCTGGCTTTCAGGCATTGACCCCGTCACCACGGAGACTCGCGTTGCGCCGGGTGCAAACAGGCGAAACGTAATGCTTTTATCCGCATTAACCTGGGTCACATAGTGGCTGACCGGGGTAGTCTGGTCAGGTGTGACCGGCAACGGTGCGGCAATCACGTCTGTTCCAGTACCGATCCCGATGCTGATGGCCATCGCCAGGCACGCTAATGAATTTTTCATATACCATCCTTTGCTGTTTTTTCGTCTCACGTTAGCGCGTTTCGAACGTCAGGCAACGGATGAAGGGGAAAATTGTGATTACACTAGAAATAACAACGCCGGTGAGTACCGGCGTTGTTATCAGATGACAGGATTACTCTTTCGGATCTTTACCCGCCAGCAGCTTGTCCAGCTCGTCGCCGCCCACGTGACGGAAGTCCTGACCCTTCACGAAGTAGAAAATGTATTCGCAAATATTCTGGCAGCGGTCACCGATACGCTCGATAGAACGCGCGCAGAACAGGGCCGTCAGCACGCTCGGGATCGTGCGGGAATCTTCCATCATGTAGGTCATCAGCTGGCGCACGATGCCTTCATACTCCTGATCGACCTTCTTGTCTTCACGGTAGATACGCACCGCTTCGTCCAGATCCATCCGCGCAAAGGCATCCAGCACGTCGTGCAGCATCTGCACGGTGTGGCGGCCCAGCGACTCGAGGCTCACCAGCAGCGGCTGGTGCTGCTGCGAAAACTTCTCCAGCGCGGTGCGGCAGATTTTATCGGCGACGTCACCAATACGTTCCAGCTCGGCGATGGTTTTGATGATCGCCATCACCAGACGCAGGTCGCTCGCCGTCGGCTGACGTTTCGCGATAATGCGCACGCAGGCTTCGTCGATAGCCACTTCCATCATGTTGACGTTTTTATCGCCTTCAATGACGCGCTTCGCCAGCTCGCTGTCCTGGTTGTGCATCGCCGTAATCGCATCAGAAAGCTGCTGCTCGACCATGCCGCCCATGGTCATCACCTGGGTGCGAATGCTTTCCAGCTCTGCGTTGAACTGGCCGGAAATGTGTTTATTAAGATTGAGGTTGTCCATGGTTTCTCCACATGCACTAAGGCAAATCAACCGTAGCGGCCAGTAATATAATCTTCGGTTTGTTTCTTCGCGGGCTTAGTGAACAGATCGTCCGTGTTACTGAACTCAATCAATTCACCCAGGTACATAAACGCCGTGTGATCGGAGCAACGCGCAGCCTGCTGCATGTTGTGGGTCACGATAACCACGGTGTAATCCTGCTTCAGCTCGGTGATCAGTTCTTCAATACGACCGGTTGAAATCGGGTCCAGCGCTGAACACGGCTCATCCAGCAGCAACACTTCCGGGCGGATCGCAATACCGCGCGCAATGCACAGACGCTGCTGCTGACCACCGGAGAGAGAGTACCCGCTCTGGTGCAACTTATCTTTGGTTTCGTTCCATAATGCGGCCTTGGTCAAAGCCCACTGCACGCGCTCGTCCATATCGGCACGGGAGAGCTTTTCAAACAGGCGAACGCCAAAGGCGATGTTGTCATAAATGGACATCGGGAACGGCGTGGGTTTCTGGAACACCATCCCCACTTTCGCGCGCAGCAGGGCAATATCCTGAGCCTGGGTCAGAATGTTTTCACCGTCGAGGATGATTTCCCCTTCAGCGCGCTGCTCCGGATAGAGCGAATACATTTTGTTAAAGGTACGCAGCAGCGTGGATTTCCCACAGCCGGACGGACCGATAAATGCCGTGACCTGGTTCTTCGCGATATCCAGGTTGATGTTCTTCAGGGCATGGAATTTGCCGTAGTAGAAGTTCAAATCACGAACCTGAATCTTACCCGGGGCAGTATCAACCATACTCATTGACTCATTTCCTCATTCGGCGCCGCGAGCTGCCGCGCCGTAAAAAATTAACCGTGTTTCTTCTTCGCGAAAATGACGCGCGCCAGAATGTTCAGCAACAGTACGCAAAGGGTAATGATCAGCACCCCGGCCCAGGCCAGCTGCTGCCATTCCGCGAAGGGGCTCATCGCAAATTTAAAGATCGTCACCGGCAGGTTGGCGATCGGCTGCATCATGTCCGTGCTCCAGAACTGGTTGGAGAGGGACGTAAACAGCAGCGGCGCCGTTTCACCCGCAATACGCGCCACCGCCAGCAGGATACCGGTCATGATCCCGGAGACCGACGCCTTCAGCGTAATCGCAGAGATCATCTTCCATTTTGGCGTACCCAGCGCGTAAGCCGCTTCACGCAGGCTGTCCGGCACCAGTTTCAGCATGTTCTCGGTGGTTCGAATCACAATCGGCACCTGCAGCAGCGCCAGCGCAATCACACCCGCCCAGCCGGAGAAGTGTTCCATCTGCGCCACCACCACGGTGTAAACGAACAGACCCACGACGATAGACGGGGCTGACAGCAAAATATCGTTAATGAAGCGAATGACTTCCGCCAGCAAGGATTTACGACCGTATTCCGCCAGGTAGATACCCGCCATGATGCCCAGCGGCGTGCCGAAGACCGTGGCCCAGAGGATCAGCAATCCGCTGCCCGCCAGGGCATTCGCCAGGCCACCACCCGCCGTGTTCGGCGGCGGCGTCATTTCGGTGAACAGCGAGAGTGACATTCCGTCAATCCCGCGAACGACCGTTGAGAAGAGGATCCAGACAAGCCAGAACAGACCGAATGCCATCGTCGCCATAGAGAGCGTCAGGGCAATGCGGTTTTTCATGCGGCGTCTGGCCTGCATTTTGCGGCGGGATTCCGCCAGTTCAGCAGTAGCTTGCATTTCGAGAGTGGCCATTAGCGTGCTCCCTCATTTTTAGCGAGACGCATAATCATCAGCTTGGAAATCGCCAGAACAATGAAGGTAATAACGAACAGAATCAGACCCAGCTCCATCAGCGCCGCGACGTGCAGACCCGATTCCGCTTCCGCAAACTCATTCGCCAGCGCAGAGGTAATACTGTTACCCGGCATATAAAGCGACGCGCTGTCGAGCTGATAGGTGTTACCGATGATGAAGGTGACCGCCATGGTTTCACCCAGCGCACGACCTAAGCCCAGCATCACGCCCCCGATCACCCCATTTTTGGTGAACGGAAGGACAATGCGCCAGATCACTTCCCAGGTGGTGCAGCCGATGCCGTAGGCCGACTCTTTCATCATCACCGGCGTTTGTTCGAAGACATCGCGCATGACCGCCGCAATGTACGGAATAATCATGATGGCGAGGATCACACCCGCCGCCAGAATGCCGATACCAAAAGCCGGGCCAGAGAACAGGGCCCCCACAAACGGAATGGCAGAGAGGACGTTACCCACCGGTTCCTGGAAGTACGTGGCGAACAGCGGCGCAAAGATAAACAGACCCCACATGCCGTAGACGATACTTGGGATGGCCGCCAGCAGTTCGATGGCGATACCCAATGGGCGACGCAGCCAGCCCGGCGCCAGCTCCGTCAGGAACAGGGCGATACCGAAACTTACCGGAACCGCAATCAGCAGGGCGATGAACGAGGTCACCAGCGTGCCGTAAATCGGCACCAGTGCACCGTAGATATCGTTCGGCGCATCCCACTCTTTACTCCACAGGAAGGAGAAACCGAATTTCTGGATGCTCGGCCAGGAGGAGAAAATCAGAGACACGATAATGCCGCCCAGCAGCAATAGCACAATCAGCGCAGCCAGTTTGACCAGCGCGCTGAAAATCATGTCACCTTTTTTACCCGGAGGGTTAAATGCAGGCTTGGTTGCAGCCATAAATTACTCTTCTGTTTGAGACGTTTTTACGAATATGCCCGGTGGCGCTGACGCTTACCGGGCCTACAGAGTAAACCGTAGGGCGGGTAAGCGCAGCGCCACCCGCCATCTTCGTTAAATATATCCTGTTAGTACAGCGCTTTACCGCTGCTGTCTTTCACGTTGGTTTTCCATGCAGCGCGAATCTGCTCAACCACGTTGTCTGGCAGGGTGGCGTAATCCAGAGCGTTAGCCTGTTTGCCGCCGTTTTTGTATGCCCAGTCGAAGAACTTCAGCACTTCAGCGCCCTGTTCAGGTTTCTTCTGCTCTTTGTGCACCAGGATGAAGGTGGTAGAGGTGATTGGCCACGCCCCTTCGCCCTTCTGGTTAGTCAGATCCTGCGCGAAGGATTTGCTCCAGTCAGCGCCTTTTGCGGCGTTAGCAAAGTTCTCTTCGGTCGGGCTAACCGGTTTGCCGTCGGCAGACACCAGTTTGGTGTAGGACAGGTTGTTCTGCTTCGCGTACGCATACTCTACGTAGCCGATGGAGCCAGGCAGACGCTGTACGAACGCGGCGATACCGTCATTACCTTTACCGCCCAGACCGGTAGGCCAGTTAACGGTAGAGCCGGAGCCGACTTTAGATTTCCACTCTTCGTTCACTTTCGCCAGGTAGCTGGTGAACACGAAAGAAGTACCAGAACCATCCGCGCGGCGAACCACGGCGATGTTCTGGGAAGGCAGCTTCAGGCCTGGGTTGAGTTTGGCGATCGCTTCGTCATCCCATTTTTTGATTTTGCCTAGGTAGATGTCACCCAGGGTTTTGCCGTCCAGCACCAGCTCACCCGACTTCACGCCCGGCAGGTTGATCGCCAGAACCACGCCACCGATCACGGTAGGGAACTGGAACAGGCCTTCCTGAGCCAGTTTGTCATCAGACAGCGGAGCATCTGATGCGCCGAAATCAACCGTGTTCGCGGTAATTTGTTTTACGCCACCGGAGGAGCCGATACCCTGATAGTTAACCTTGTTACCGGTTTCTTTCTGGTAGGTATCCGCCCATTTGGCATACACCGGCGCAGGGAAGGTTGCACCAGCGCCAGTCAGGCTTGCTTCTGCAAATACAGAGAACGCGCTCAGAGATAAGGTCGCGGCGACAACAGTTGCGACAGTGGTACGCATAACTTTCATAATGTCTCCTGCAAGATTTTCGTAAATCGTTGTTTAGTGGCTACGATGAGCAAAATAGGACAAACAGGTGACAGATAAATGTACGAATTATGACAGTTTTATGACAATGAAAATTTAACTTAAAATTAAACAAAACAAAGCTTAATTTTCATCGAGTTAGCCACTTTTATGACAGGTTGTTTTCAGAAATATTTTCTTTATGTGACACTGAAAAAAGTAGCTGAAGATGACAAATTGTCATTATTAAAAATGAGAAAGGATTGATGAAAAACAAACCAGGCAGGATAAAAAAGCTCCACCCGAAGGTGGAGCCTGAAGGGTTTATTCTACAGTGACCGATTTCGCCAGGTTACGAGGCTGGTCAACGTCGGTGCCTTTGATCAGCGCCACGTGATAGGCCAGCAGCTGCAGCGGAACGGTGTAGAAGATCGGCGCAATCACCTCTTCCACATGCGGCATCTCGATGATGTGCATGTTGTCGCTGCTGGCGAAACCGGCATCTTTATCAGCAAAGACGTACAGCACGCCGCCACGGGCGCGGACTTCTTCGATGTTGGACTTCAGTTTTTCCAGCAGTTCGTTGTTCGGAGCCACGACGATAACCGGCATATCCGCGTCAATCAGCGCCAGCGGACCGTGTTTCAGCTCGCCTGCCGCATAGGCTTCAGCGTGAATGTAAGAGATCTCTTTCAGCTTCAGCGCGCCTTCCAGCGCAATCGGATACTGATCGCCACGGCCCAGGAACAGGGCGTGATGTTTGTCAGAGAAATCTTCCGCCAGAGCTTCAATGCGTTTGTCCTGGGAGAGCATCTGCTCAATACGGCTCGGCAGCGCCTGCAGACCGTGAACGATGTCATGCTCAACAGAGGCATCTTCACCTTTCAGACGCGCCAGTTTCGCCACCAGCATCAGCAGAACCGTCAGCTGAGTGGTAAACGCCTTGGTGGAGGCCACGCCGATTTCGGTACCCGCTTTGGTCATCAGCGCCAGATCGGATTCACGCACCAGCGATGAGCCCGGGACGTTACAGATGGCCAGAGAACCCAGATAACCCAGCTCTTTAGAGAGACGCAGCGCCGCCAGGGTATCTGCCGTTTCACCTGACTGGGAAAGGGTGATCATCAGGCTGTTACGACGTACGGCAGATTTGCGATAGCGGAACTCAGACGCAATTTCTACGTCGCACGGCACGCCCGCCAGAGATTCAAACCAGTAGCGAGAGACCATACCGGAGTTGTAGGAGGTGCCGCAGGCCACGATCTGAATATGCTCAACCTTGCTGAGCAGTTCGTTCGCGTTTGCGCCCAGCTCGCTCAGATCCACTTCACCATGGCTGATGCGCCCGGTCAGGGTGTTTTTGATGGCGTTTGGCTGCTCGTAAATCTCTTTCTGCATGTAGTGACGGTAAGCGCCTTTGTCGCCCGCGTCGTACTGCAGATTCGATTCGATCTCCTGACGTTTCACCTGCTCGCCTTTGGTATCGAACACGGTTACGCTGCGGCGAGTCACTTCGGCGATATCCCCCTCTTCGAGGAAGATAAAGCGACGGGTGACCGGCAGAAGTGCCAGCTGATCGGACGCGATAAAGTTTTCACCCATGCCCAGGCCGATAACCATCGGGCTACCGGAACGCGCGGCCAGCAGCGTGGACGGGTCGCGGGAATCCATGATCACCGTACCGTACGCACCGCGCAGCTGAGGAATAGCACGCAGCACCGCATCACGCAGCGTACCGCCCTGCTCAAGTTCCCAGTGCACCAGGTGAGCAATCACTTCGGTGTCAGTTTCAGAGACGAAGGTGTAGCCGCGCGCTTTCAGTGCTTCACGCAGCGGTTCGTGGTTTTCGATAATGCCATTGTGCACGACCACGATGTGTTCAGACACATGCGGGTGCGCGTTGCCTTCAGACGGTTCGCCGTGCGTCGCCCAGCGGGTGTGCGCAATACCGGTTCCCCCGTGCAGCGGATGCTCTTCCGCGGCCTGGGCCAGCATCTGCACTTTACCGAGACGGCGCAGACGGGTCATATGACCTTCTGCATCGACGACAGCCAGACCGGCAGAGTCGTAACCACGGTATTCCAGACGACGTAAACCTTCGAGAAGGATTTCAGCAATATCACGCTGCGCAACTGCGCCAACAATTCCACACATAATTTTAGATTCCGAATTTAGGCATAATGCCTGCGTTGTCGCTGACCTGTATTTGCCCTTACCAGGCGCCCCGAGCCTTGTAGAGAGTGGGGTTATTTTTATGGGTACTGCTTGTGGGGGGAGATATATGTTTATCTCCTCACCCGGGTTTGCCTGATGACGGCTACGCCTTATCAGGCCTACTCAATCGTAGGGCGGGTAAGCGTAGCGCCACCCGCCTTGGTGTTACTTCTTCTTCACAGGACGTTTCCAGCCCTGCTTGTGCACCTGCGGCACACGGCTTAATACCAGTTCGTTATCGGCGATATCGCGCGTAACGGTTGTCCCGGCGGCAATCGTTACGCCGTTACCCACGGTAACAGGTGCCACCAGCTGGGTGTCGGAACCGACAAACACATCATCACCGATGATGGTTTTAAACTTATTGGCGCCGTCATAGTTACAGGTGATTGTGCCTGCGCCAATGTTGACGTTGTCACCAATTTCCGCGTCGCCCAGATAGGTTAAATGACCGGCTTTTGAGCCTTTACCCAGACGCGCTTTTTTCATCTCAACGAAGTTGCCCACGTGAGCGCCTTCCAGCAGCTCAGCTCCCGGGCGCAAACGCGCAAACGGGCCGATGGTACAGGCCACATCCAGACGGGCATCTTCCACCACGCTGTACGGGCTGATTTCACAGTCGTCACCAATGACGCTGTTTTTGATCACGCAGCCAGCGCCAATTTTGACGCGGTTGCCCAGCGTGACGTGACCTTCGAGGATAACGTTAGTATCAATTTCAACGTCGCGCCCGTGCGCTAACGTTCCACGCAGATCGAAACGCGCCGGATCGCGCAGCATCACGCCAGCCAGAAGGAGTTTCTCGGCCTGTTCGGACTGATAAACGCGCTCAAGACGGGAGAGTTGAAGGCGGTTGTTCACCCCTTCGGTTTCGCTGATGCGCGCCGGATGGACCGCCGCAATCTCGCGCCCTTCCTGGTATGCCATCGCAATGATGTCGGTGATGTAGTATTCACCCTGCGCGTTATTGTTATTGAGCTTCGACAGCCAGCGCTTCATATCCGCACCATTGGCAATCAGGATACCGGTGTTGATCTCCTGAATCTGACGCTGCGCCTCGCTGGCATCTTTATGCTCAACAATACCCGTAACGTTGCCGTTTTCACGGGTGATACGGCCATAACCGGTTGGATCGTCCAGCACAACGGTTAATAAACCGATGCCGCCCTGCCGTTTGGCTTCACGCAGGCGAGTCAGCGTTTCAACGGAGATCAGCGGGACATCGCCGTAGAGCATCAAAATGTCTTCGTCATCCGCAAAGAAGGGCGCTGCCTGCTGCATGGCATGGCCTGTACCCAACTGCTCGGCCTGAAGCACCCAGTTGAGCTTGTCGTCGCTCAGCGTCTTTTTAAGCAGATCGCCGCCGTGGCCGTAGACCAGGTGGACCTGACTGGCACCCAATTCATTCGCTGCATCAATGACGTGCTGCACCATTGGCTTTCCTGCAAGCGTGTGAAGTACTTTAGGCAGGTCGGAATACATGCGGGTCCCTTTGCCTGCGGCAAGGATCACCACGCTCATCGCACTGTTTGACATACGCATCCTGACGGTAGTTTGAGTGAGAAGTAAAAACGTTTGATGCTTAAAATTCTACATCTTTTTCAACATGAATTAAGGACGAAAAAAAAGCCAGCCTGGTATCCAGACTGGCTTTTGTGCTTTTCAAGCCGGTGTTACATCGCTTTTTTGGTCAACTCGATAACGCGCAGTTTCGCGATCGCTTTGGCCAGCTCCGCAGACGCCTGAGCGTAATCCACGTCACCATGAGAGCTGCTAATGTGCTCTTCAGCCTTACGCTTCGACTCCAGGGCTCGCGCTTCGTCGAGATCCTGGCCACGAATAGCGGTATCGGCCAGAACGGTCACACTGCCAGGCTGCACTTCAAGAATGCCGCCGGACAGATAGATAAACTCTTCGTGACCGAACTGTTTAACGATGCGGATCATACCAGGCTTAATGGCGGTGAGCAGCGGTGCGTGACCCGGGAAAATACCCAGCTCACCTTCACTACCCGTTACCTGGATTTTCTCGACCAGACCAGAGAACATTTGTTGCTCTGCGCTGACGACGTCCAGGTGGTAAGTCATTGCCATATCACCCTCCGATTAAGGCGTTAAAGTTTTTTGGCTTTTTCCACAGCTTCTTCGATGGAACCAACCATGTAGAACGCCTGCTCTGGCAGGTGATCGTATTCGCCTTCCATGATGCCTTTAAAGCCACGGATGGTGTCTTTCAGGGAAACGTATTTACCCGGAGAACCGGTGAATACTTCCGCAACGAAGAACGGCTGGGACAGGAAGCGCTGGATCTTACGCGCACGTGCTACCACCAGTTTGTCTTCTTCAGACAGTTCATCCATACCCAGGATGGCGATGATGTCTTTCAGTTCCTGGTAACGCTGCAGCAGGGACTGTACGCCACGCGCGGTGTCGTAGTGTTCCTGACCAACAACCAGTGGATCCAGCTGACGGCTGGTGGAGTCCAGCGGGTCAACGGCTGGGTAGATACCCAGAGACGCGATCTGACGGCTCAGTACCACGGTTGCATCTAAGTGCGCAAAGGTGGTGGCTGGAGATGGGTCAGTCAAGTCATCCGCAGGTACGTATACCGCCTGAACGGAGGTGATAGAACCGGTTTTGGTAGAGGTGATACGTTCCTGAAGAACACCCATCTCTTCCGCCAGCGTTGGCTGATAACCTACCGCTGAAGGCATACGACCCAGCAGTGCAGATACTTCAGTACCGGCCAGGGTGTAACGATAGATGTTATCAACGAACAGCAGAACGTCACGGCCTTCGTCACGGAACTTCTCAGCCATCGTCAGGCCGGTCAGCGCAACGCGCAGACGGTTTCCAGGTGGCTCGTTCATCTGGCCGTAAACCAGGGATACTTTGTCCAGAACGTTGGAGTCGGTCATTTCGTGGTAGAAGTCGTTACCCTCACGAGTACGTTCACCTACGCCCGCAAACACAGAGTAACCGGAGTGCTCGATCGCGATGTTACGGATCAGCTCCATCATGTTTACGGTTTTACCTACACCCGCACCACCGAACAGACCCACTTTACCGCCCTTCGCAAACGGACACATCAGGTCGATAACTTTGATACCGGTTTCCAGCAGTTCCTGAGAGCTGGACAGCTCTTCGTAGGAAGGTGCCGCGCGGTGGATAGCCCAACGCTCTTCTTCACCGATGTCGCCTTTCATGTCGATTGGCTGACCCAATACGTTCATGATACGACCCAGTGTTGCTTTACCTACCGGGACTTCGATCGGGTGCTCAAGGTCTTTTACTTCCAGACCACGACGCAGACCGTCGGAAGAACCCATCGCGATGGTACGCACGATACCGCCGCCGAGCTGCTGCTGAACTTCCAGCACCAGGCTCTCGTTACCATTCTGTACCTCAAGCGCGTCGTACACGCGTGGTACGGCGTCCTGAGGGAACTCGACGTCCACCACGGCGCCGATTACCTGGACAATCTTTCCAGTAGCCATCTTGAATCCTCTACGTAATTCGTAAACCTGGTTAAACCGCGGCGGCCCCCGAGACGATCTCGGTGAGTTCCTGAGTAATGCTGGCCTGACGAGCTTTGTTGTAAACCAACTGCAGCTCTTTAATCAGGCTGCCGCCATTATCGGTCGCGGCTTTCATCGCCACCATTCGTGCGGCCTGCTCGCTGGCCAGGTTTTCTACAACGCCCTGATAAACCTGAGATTCAACGTAACGACGCAGCAGGGTATCCAGCAGCGGTTTCGGATCGGGTTCATACAGGTAATCCCAGGCTTTTTGCTTCAGCTCGTCATCTTCTGATGCCGGTAACGGCAGCATCTGAGTGAGCGTTGGAACCTGAGACATGGTGTTAATGAATTTGTTGCTGACAACGTACAGTCTGTCCAGACGGCCTTCATCATAGGCCTGCAACATCACTTTAACCGGGCCGATCAGTTCGGACAGGGACGGGTTATCACCCATACCGGTCACCTGAGCGACAATGTTGCCACCAACGGAGTTAAAGAAAGAGACGCCTTTAGAGCCGATCATTGCGATATCGCACTGAACGCCTTTTTCAGACCATGCTTTCATATCCGCCAGCAGTTTTTTGAACAGGTTAATGTTCAAGCCGCCACACAGACCACGGTCGGTCGACACCACCAGGTAGCCCACGCGCTTAACGTCGCGTTCTTCCAGGTAAGGGTGCTTATATTCCAGATTACCGTTTGCAAGGTGACCAATCACTTTGCGCATGGTTTCTGCATAAGGACGGCTGGCCGCCATGCGATCCTGCGATTTACGCATTTTGGAAGCGGCGACCATCTCCATCGCTTTAGTGATCTTTTGCGTGTTCTGGACGCTTGCGATCTTACTACGTATCTCTTTTGCGCCGGCCATGAGCTTCTCCTCAATGCCAGGCGGCTTGTCCTGAGACAAGCCGCCGGACGATTACCAGGATTGGGTTGCTTTGAAGGAATCGAGGATAGCTTTCAGCTTGCCTTCGATTTCGTCGTTATAGCCACCGGTCTGGTTGATCTCTTGCATCAGCGGAGCGTGATCACGGTCGACGTAAGCCAGCAGAGCGGCTTCGAAGCTACCGATTTTCGCCAGTTCCACATCTTCGAGGTAACCGCGTTCAGCCGCGAACAGTACCAGGCCCTGCTGAGCAACAGACATTGGTGCGTACTGTTTCTGCTTCAGCAGCTCGGTCACTTTCTGACCGTGGCTCAGCTGTTTACGGGTTGCTTCGTCCAGATCGGATGCGAACTGAGAGAACGCAGCCAGTTCGCGATACTGTGCCAGCGCGGTACGGATACCACCGGACAGTTTCTTGATGATCTTGGTCTGAGCAGCACCACCCACACGGGATACGGAGATACCCGGGTTAACCGCCGGACGAATACCGGAGTTAAACAGGTTGGTTTCCAGGAAGATCTGACCATCGGTAATGGAGATTACGTTGGTCGGAACGAACGCAGAAACGTCACCCGCCTGGGTTTCAATGATCGGCAGCGCGGTCAGAGAGCCCGTTTTACCCTTCACTTCACCTTTGGTGAAGTTCTCGACGTATTCCGCGTTAACGCGGGAAGCACGCTCCAGCAGACGAGAGTGGAGGTAGAATACGTCGCCAGGGAACGCTTCACGTCCAGGTGGACGACGGAGCAGCAGGGAAACCTGACGATAAGCAACAGCCTGCTTAGACAGGTCATCGTATACGATCAGCGCATCTTCACCGCGGTCACGGAAGTATTCGCCCATTGCGCAACCGGCGTATGGTGCCAGGTATTGCAGTGCAGCAGATTCAGAAGCGGTCGCCACAACAACAATGGTGTTAGACAGCGCGCCGTGCTCTTCCAGTTTACGAACCACGTTAGAAATGGTGGACGCTTTCTGGCCGATAGCCACGTACACACATTTGATGCCGGAATCACGCTGGTTGATGATGGCGTCGATTGCCATCGCGGTTTTACCGGTCTGACGGTCACCGATGATCAGTTCACGCTGACCACGACCGATTGGGATCATGGCGTCAACGGACTTATAACCTGTCTGAACAGGCTGATCTACGGACTGACGGTCGATAACGCCTGGTGCGATAACTTCGATTGGGGAGAAGCCATCGTGCTCAACCGGACCTTTACCGTCGATTGGCGCACCCAGGGTGTTAACAACGCGACCCAGCAGGCCACGGCCAACCGGCACTTCCAGAATACGGCCAGTACACTTAACCTTCATGCCTTCGGCGAGGTCAGCGTATGGACCCATCACAACTGCACCAACGGAGTCGCGCTCCAGGTTCAGTGCGATAGCGTAACGGTTACCCGGCAGGGAAATCATCTCACCCTGCATACAATCGGCCAAGCCGTGGATGCGGATAACACCGTCACTTACAGAAACAATAGTACCTTCGTTGTGAGCTTCACTCACAACATTGAACTGAGCAATGCGCTGCTTGATCAGTTCGCTGATTTCGGTGGAATTCAGTTGCATGCTCCAGTCCCCTTAAGACTGCAAGACGTCTGCAAGGCGCTCAAGACGGCCGCGTACGCTGCCATCAATGACCATATCACCCGAACGGATGATTACGCCTGCCATTACAGACTTATCGATTTTGCAATTCAGCTTAACTTTGCGTGACAGACGTTTTTCCATCGCGGCGGTAATTTTCGCAAGCTGTTCGTCACTCAGTTCAGTCGCAGAAGTCACTTCGACTTCAGCGGTAGCTTCACTAAGGGCACGTAAGTGCTCAAACTGCTCTAGAACATCCGGGAGAACACGGAGACGACCATTCTCTGCCATCACCTTAATCAGGTTCTGGCCGTTGGCATCCAGTTGCTCTCCGCACACGGCGATAAACGACGCGGCGAGAGTTTCAGGTGCTAACGCACCGGAAAGCAACTCGGCCATTTGTTCGTTTTTCGTCACCTCAGCGGCAAACGCCAGCATATTCTGCCAGCGATCGACATTTTGGTGTTCGATAGCAAAGTCAAAAGCTGCTTTGGCGTAGGGGCGAGCTACCGTAACAAATTCAGACATCAGCCCCTCCCTCCTTACAGTTCAGCGACAAGTTTGTCCACGATGTCGCTGTTAGCAGCTTCATCCACGGAACGTTCGATGATCTTCTCGGCGCCAGCAACAGCCAGAATCGCAACCTGCTTACGCAGTTCTTCACGAGCACGTTTACGCTCAGCTTCAATTTCAGCCTGAGCCTGTGTCACGATCTTAGTACGTTCCTGTTCTGCTTCAGCTTTCGCTTCGTCCAGGATCTGCGAACGGCGTTTGTTAG
This sequence comes from Enterobacter sp. FB, assembly GCF_000805795.1. Taxonomy (NCBI): domain Bacteria; kingdom Pseudomonadati; phylum Pseudomonadota; class Gammaproteobacteria; order Enterobacterales; family Enterobacteriaceae; genus Enterobacter; species Enterobacter sp. FB. Next base: position 268,116 of record NZ_JSZC01000016.1, read on the forward strand.
CCTGTTCGATGATAACCTGAGCTTCCGCTTTCGCTTTTTTCAGCTGGTCTGTCGCGTTGGCCTGTGCAAGGTCCAAATCTTTCTTAGCGCGTTCTGCAGAAGCCAGACCGTCAGCAATTTCTTTCTGACGTTTTTCGATGGCTGCCATTAAAGGCGGCCATACATACTTCATGCAGAACCAGACAAAGAGAATAAACGCGATGGCCTGGCCGAGGATTGTTGCGTTCATGTTCACAGCACAATACCTCTTTAATATCTGTGGCTTAGGGTTTTAAAACTACTACTACGCGACAGCAAACATCACGTACAGACCCAGACCTACAGCGATCATTGGGATAGCATCCACCAGACCCATAACGATAAAGAACTGAGTACGCAGCAGAGGAATCAGATCAGGTTGACGCGCAGCGCCTTCCAGGAATTTGCCCCCGAGGATGCCGATACCGATCGCAGCACCGATAGCCGCCAGACCCATCATCACAGCGGCAGCCATGTACAGCAGATCCATATTCAGGTTTTCCATGACAGTCTCCAGTTTGTTTCAATTAAAACGTAGTAGTGTTGGTAAAAAATCAGTGCTCTTCAGACGCCATCGACAGATAGACGATCGTCAGAACCATGAAGATAAAGGCTTGCAGCGTAATGATCAGGATGTGGAAAATGGCCCACGGCACATTCAGAACCCACTGTGACCACCACGGCAGAAGACCCGCGATCAGAATGAAAATCAGCTCACCCGCATACATGTTGCCGAACAGTCGCAGACCCAGTGAAACAGGTTTGGACAGCAGGCTAACGCCTTCCAGGATCAGGTTGACCGGAATAAACGCCCAGTGGTTGAACGGCTGCAAGGTAAGCTCTTTCACAAAGCCGCTTACGCCTTTCATTTTGATGCTGTAGAAAAGAATCAGGATAAACACGCCCAGCGCCATCGACAGGGTGATGTTCACGTCCGCAGACGGAACCACGCGCAGTGCTGGCAGGCCGAAGATGTGCTCGCCAATAAACGGCAGCAGATCGATTGGCAGCAGGTCCATCAGGTTCATCAGGAAGACCCAAACGAACACGGTCAGCGCCAGCGGAGCAATCAGCTTGCTCTTGCCATGGTACATGTCTTTGACGCTGCCATGGACGAAGCCGATGATCATTTCGATGAAGGTCTGGAATTTCCCTGGTACACCGCTGGTCGCTCGTTTAGCAACACCGCGGAACATGGCCAGGAACAGAAGACCCAAAACCACCGAGAAGAACATGGAGTCGATGTTGATCGTCCAGAAGGTGGCCGGGGGGTTATGTGGATCCACCAGCGAGAATGTACGCAGGTCCAGCTGAAGGTTATTCAGATGGTGACCTATGTAATCCTGCGGCGTCATATTTTCTGAAGCCATGATGCCTTTTACCCTTTGTTATTGATTACAGCTGGAGCCAGAACTTGTACCACCAGCACCAAAACCCACGTTGCTATCAGCGGCATGAAGACCACTTTCAAAACCGCCAGCGCCATCACCAGTAGAGCAAAGGTCAGCAACACCTTACACACTTCGCCGAGGGCGAAGGACCAGGCCACGCGGCCTTTGGCAGGTGTATGCGCCTGATGACGCCAGGCAAAAATCATAAACAACACGTTTGGCAGCACAACCGCCAAACCCCCGCACACGGCGGAGATGCCCCAGAAGGGGTCTTTGAGGCTAAACAGCAGTCCACTTGCTATCACAGCCAGAAACTGAATGAACAGAAGCTTACGAGCAACGTTTCTACTCAAGAGCGACACAGACATCACGTTTTTACTCCTGCTCCCTTCGAGGTATGCCGCGTGTCGTATAAAACGTCCTTTAAGGCTCAGAGTCAAGCATCAAAAAGCGGTCAAATTATACGGTGCGCACCCGTGATTTCAAACATTAAGTAGCGAAAAGGTGAATAAATGTTTAAATATTTTTCCCCACCGCTATTTTTTAACTTTCGCTGAAAGCGTCAACCTTCGACCAAAACTGCAAACAGCGCGAAAACGTTGTCGATAAAGCGTGCACGAGATCACAAAACACACATTTGCGATAAGGTTGTATTTATCAAAGGCGCAAATCGCAGAAATTTATCTTTATGAAATTAAACGCAAAATGTCGCAACTATTTTCAAAACAGCCCAGTACACAATAAAAACCTTTTATTGACATTCTTAATAAATAATTAACATTGCGTTCTGGTTACTGCCTTCCACTTTTAGCAGACTTATATTTTCAAAGATGACTATCTTCTCGGTGAATAACGATTGCTTCGTTAACCGGAAGAAAAACCTTAGTGAAGCAGAGGTTAAAAGCTCCTCGGTAAATCCCCGGTAGTTGTGCTGTTTTTTAACATGATAAGAACAGCACGAATTCCACATTTTTTATTAATTTTTTAAAAATTGTTTGGCTTAATTATCACCAGGTGTCGTTCGCCTTCGAGCTGAGGAATCTGTAATTTCTCAATAGACTCGACAGCAAAACCGTCCGGAAGCTGTTCAATCTCATCGCCTGGCAACTGCCCTTTCAGTGCATAAAAGCGGCCATTCTCTGCAGGTAAGTGCTTGCACCAGCTCACCATATCGTTGAGCGACGCAAATGCGCGGCTGATAACCCCGTCAAACGGCGGCTCTGCCGGGAACTCCTCTACCCTGCTCTGCACGGGCGTGATGTTTTCAAGCTTCAGCTCATGCTGTACCTGGCGTAAAAAGCGCACGCGTTTGCCAAGGCTGTCCAGCAGCGTGAAATGGCTCTCAGGGCGAACAATCGACAGCGGAATACCCGGCAGACCAGGGCCCGTCCCCACGTCGATAAAGCGTTCACCTTTCAGCCAGGGAGCAACCACGATGCTGTCGAGAATGTGGCGAACGAGCATCTCGTTGGGGTCGCGAACAGACGTCAGGTTGTACGCTTTGTTCCATTTGTTCAGCATATCGACATAGGCCACCAGCTGATTTTTCTGGTGATCGGTGAGCGAAATACCTGCCTGATCCAGCAGACGAGAGAGTTTGTTGAGCACGGTGAATACCTGTTGAGAGTTTTTTTGCCCGGTGGCGCTGCCGCTTACCGGGCCTACGAATAAGTAGGGCGGGTCAGCGAAGCGCCACCCGCCAAAAGCAATGTCAATTACGCGCTACGGCGCAACATGCCCTGCTTTTTCAGCCACACCAGCAGGATCGAAATCGCCGCCGGGGTCACGCCCGAGATGCGGGATGCCTGACCGATCGACACCGGTTTGTGGTCGTTCAGCTTGGCGATCACTTCGTTGGAAAGGCCCGTCACCTGGCGGTAGTCCAGCATTTCCGGCAGCAGCGTGTTTTCGTTACGCTGCTGTTTTTCGATCTCATCCTGCTGACGGGCGATGTAACCTTCGTACTTCACCTGGATCTCGACCTGCTCTGCCGCTTCAGCGTCTTCCAGGCCCGGCGCGAACGCGGTCAGTTTGACCAGGTTCTCGTAGGTGACTTCTGGACGGCGCAGCAGATCTTCACCGCTGGCTTCGCGCGACAGCGGCGCGGTTAAGTGAGCGTTCACTTCAGCAGCGGTTTCCGCCTGCGGATTCACCCAGGTGGTTTTCAGACGCTGACGTTCCTGCTCAATGCGCTCCAGCTTCTCGTTGAAGCGCGCCCAGCGCTCGTCATCGACCAGACCCAGCTCGCGGCCCATTTCGGTCAGACGCAGGTCGGCGTTATCTTCACGCAGCATCAGGCGATATTCCGCGCGAGAGGTAAACATACGGTACGGTTCTTTGGTACCCAGCGTGCAGAGATCGTCAACCAGCACGCCCAGATAAGCCTGAGAACGCGCCGGAGCCCAGCCCTCTTTCTCAGCAGAGAAGCGCGCGGCGTTCAGACCGGCAAGCAGGCCCTGTGCAGCCGCTTCTTCGTAGCCGGTGGTGCCGTTAATCTGACCCGCGAAGAACAGACCGTGGATGAATTTGCTCTCCAGGGTCGGCTTCAGGTCACGCGGATCGAAGAAATCGTACTCAATAGCGTAGCCAGGGCGAACGATTTTTGCGTTCTCCATACCCTGCATTGAGCGAACAATTTGCATCTGTACGTCGAACGGCAGGCTGGTGGAGATGCCGTTCGGGTAAATTTCGTTTGAGGTCAACCCTTCCGGCTCCAGGAAGATCTGGTGCTGGTTGCGATCGGCAAAGCGCATCACTTTGTCTTCGATCGACGGGCAGTAGCGTGGACCGATCCCTTCGATCACGCCGGCGTACATCGGGCTGCGATCGAGGTTATTGCGGATCACGTCATGGGTTTTCTCGTTGGTGTGCGTGATGTAGCACGGCACCTGCTGCGGATGCTGTGCCGCATTGCCCATAAACGAGAAGACCGGCATTGGGTTATCACCGTGCTGTTGCGCCAGCACGCTGAAATCGATGGTGCGCGCATCAATACGCGGCGGCGTACCGGTTTTCAGGCGGCTGACGCGCAGCGGCAGCTCGCGCAGACGGCGAGACAATGGGATAGACGGCGGATCGCCTGCACGGCCGCCGCTGTAGTTATCCAGACCAATATGAATTTTACCGTCAAGGAAGGTACCCACGGTCAACACCACGGCTTTAGCGCGGAATTTGAGGCCCATTTGGGTCACGGCGCCCACGACGCGATCGTTCTCAACGATAAGATCTTCAACCGCCTGCTGGAAGATCATCAGGTTCGGCTGATTCTCCAGCGCGGTACGTACCGCCTGGCGATAAAGTACGCGGTCTGCCTGAGCACGGGTCGCACGCACAGCGGGGCCTTTACTGGCGTTTAGTATCCTAAACTGAATGCCTGCGTGATCGATCGCCTTCGCCATCAGGCCGCCAAGTGCATCCACTTCTTTTACCAGGTGTCCTTTCCCAATGCCGCCAATCGCCGGATTACAGGACATTTGTCCCAGCGTGTCGATATTGTGTGTCAAAAGCAGGGTCTGCTGACCCATTCGCGCTGCGGCCATTGCGGCCTCAGTGCCTGCGTGACCCCCGCCAATGATGATGACGTCAAAAGGATCCTGATAAAACATGGTGGTCTGCCTCGCGTAAAGCGGTAAGAAAATGGATTGAAGCCCGGGCCGTGGATTCTACTCAACTTTAGTCTTTCGAGAAAGCATTGGGATCCTGGGCTATTAAAAAGAAGATCTTTTTATTTAGAGATCTGTTCTATTGTGATCTCTTATTAGGATCGCGAACCCGTGTGGATAAGTCCGATCTCATAAAGAAGATCATGCAGTTAGAAAGGATCGTTTGCTGTGAATGATCGGTGATCCTGGACCGTATAAGCTGGGATCAGATCGCGACTTTATACACAGGCCAAAAACGGCGCTACGGTTGTTCTTTGGATAACTACGGGTTAATACGAGCTTTTAACCAGAGTTATCCACATCTGTTCGCGCGATCTTTAATCGTTTTTGAGTAAATTTTTCCATTCCGCGAGCCAGATCTCGGCTGGATCCTCCGGAATGTCATGATCGAGGATGTTGATCTTGAGCGTTTCACCCAGCTGTTTTGCTCCGCAGGAGGTCACAGCGGCTTCGACTTTCTCTATTGCCCCGCAAAAGGTGTCATATTCACGACTGCCGATCCCCACTGCGCCAAAACGGACGTTTGACAGGTCGAGCTGCTGTTCCAGCAGTTCGTCATATAAAGGTTGCAGGTTGTCCGGCAGATCGCCCGCGCCGTGCGTGGAGGTGATCAGCAGCCAGACCCCGTCAGTCGGGAGATCTTCCAGCAACGGGCCGTGCAGGGTTTCCGTAGAAAAGCCCGCCTCTTCCAGCTTTTCAGCCAGATGTTCCGCTACGTATTCTGCACCGCCAAGGGTGCTGCCGCTGATAAGGGTAATGTCCGCCATTGATCGCTCGCCCAGATAAAGAGACGGCCATTGTACGCTGTGAACGAGCTGGGATCTACCTGTGGAAAATGTGGGAATGGATTTGCCCGATCACGGGCGGATGGTACGCATGATCGGGTTTTGCAGGGAGATCAGGGTCTCGGTGGACTGAATTTCATCGATTGTTTGGATCTTGTTGATAAGTACCTGCTGGAGCGCGTCGATGGATCGGCACATGGCCTTAATAAAGATGCTGTAGTGTCCGGTGGTGTAGTACGCCTCGGTGACTTCATCCAGCGCGTTCAGTTTCGCCAGGGCGGAAGGGTAGTCTTTGGCGCTTTTAAGAATGATGCCGATGAAGCAGCAGACGTCGTAACCCAGCTGCTTCGGGCTGACGTCAATGCGCGCGCCGGTAATGATCCCCGCCTGCTTCATCTTCTCTACGCGAACGTGAATGGTTCCCGGGCTGACGCCAAACTGTTTCGCCAGTTCGGCGTAGGCGGTACGGGCATTGGCCATTAACGCCTCCAGAATGCCGCGGTCGAGATTGTCGATCTGATAATTTTCCATAGCTTTTTCTTATGAAGATTAATGAATCACTCTATTCTAGCGCCTTATTTTATCGAATCAAAAGTGAAGGCGGCTTTTTGTTGATGGGTTATTGAATAAGGTGCCATTTCTGTTGCTTAATCAATATCAACAGGACGCAGGAGTATAAATAATGAAAACCGCTTACATCGCAAAACAACGCCAGATCAGTTTCGTAAAATCCCATTTTTCCCGCCAGCTGGAAGAGAAGCTTGGGCTGATTGAAGTCCAGGCCCCGATCCTCAGCCGCGTGGGTGACGGGACGCAGGATAACCTCTCTGGATGCGAAAAAGCGGTACAGGTAAAAGTGAAAACGCTGCCAGACGCCCAGTTCGAAGTGGTTCATTCCCTGGCGAAGTGGAAGCGTCAGACCCTGGGACAACATGACTTCAGCGCGGGCGAAGGGCTCTACACGCACATGAAAGCCCTTCGCCCCGATGAAGACCGCCTGTCTCCCATTCATTCCGTTTACGTTGACCAGTGGGACTGGGAGCGCGTGATGGGCGATGGTGAGCGCCACGTTGGCACGCTGAAGTCTACCGTTGAGGCGATCTACGCCGGGATCAAAGCGACCGAAGCGGCCGTAAGCAAAGCGTTTGGTCTGGCACCGTTCCTGCCGGAAACGATCCACTTTGTACACAGCCAGGAATTGCTGACCCGTTTCCCGGATCTGGATGCCAAAGGCCGCGAGCGGGCGATCGCCAAAGAGCTCGGGGCGGTGTTCCTGATTGGGATCGGCGGCAAACTGTCTGATGGCAAACGCCACGACGTTCGTGCGCCGGATTATGATGACTGGAGCACCACCGGTGAGGGGGAATTTGCCGGTCTGAACGGCGATATTCTTGTCTGGAACCCGGTACTGGAAGACGCATTCGAGCTTTCTTCTATGGGGATCCGCGTGGATGCTGATGCGCTGAAGCGCCAGCTGGCGGTGACCGGCGATGAAGATCGTCTCAAACTGGAGTGGCACCAGGCGCTGCTGCGTGGGGAAATGCCGCAGACGATTGGCGGCGGTATCGGCCAGTCCCGTCTGACCATGCTGCTGCTTCAGCTGCCCCATATTGGTCAGGTGCAGTGTGGCGTCTGGCCGCAGCAGGTGCGTGAAAGCGTCGGTTCTCTTCTGTAATTAACGCTGCCAGCGTCTGAGCAGGCGGCTACGCAACCCGGTATCAAAGCGCCAGATATGATCGAAGATGCGCATGATGCCGGGTTTTCCATGGGCGGACATCGCCACCGCATGAAAACGGTGCTGATGCACACGCTGTAATTCCTTAACTTTATTGACCACGTCATCCGGCAGCCGCTGGGCAATAAAATCGGATATCACTACCGCGTCAGCGTCATACCAGTCGCCGCCCTGCATCCGCTCTACGATGCTGCGAAAACAGCTGGCCAGATCGGTTCCGCCGCGAAAGCGCTGGCTCAGGAAGCGGATTGCCTGCTCGATCCCCTGCTGGTTCGTCAGCTCATAGCCCACGACTTCGCTGGAGAACAGCATGATGAAGCAGCGGCGGCGATCGGCGAGCGCCACGCGCATCAGCGCCAGACAGAACGCCTTTGCACACTGCTCGTTAAACCCGCCCATGGAGCCGGACGTATCCACGCAGACAATAAATGGCCCGCGCGGCTGTTCGTCAAAATCCTGATGAATGACCGGCCGCTGGCTGATTTTCTCGCGCCAGGCTTCGCCGTGCAGCCGGTAGGTGAGGAGCTGTTTTTCCACCAGCCGACGGTAAAACTCATACTCCAGCTCGGTCATCCCCAGCGTGCTCAGCTCCGTGGGCAGCAGACGCAGAATATCATCGCTCTGCTGGAGCCCGTCGACCTGCTCCGGAACGGTGGCCGGCTCACGCACCAGGGTGCGGAAGGTTTCCATCGGGGCGTCCTTCTTTGGAACCGACTTTGCCTCCCTTGAACGTCCCAGCTGTTCTGCAAGCTTCATCAGCTCGGGCTGCTGCGCCAGAAAATCGCCGTACTTGACGATCAGCTGATAGTCCCCGCGCTGGAGCTGGCCCGCGCTCATGTCCCAGAGACGCCCTGCCGCGTTCTCATTCTCCACCAGCACCTGCTCAAGCTGGCCGCTTAAGGTCATGCGTTCCTGAACTTCACTGAGCAGCTGTTCGCGCTCTTCATCCAGCAGCTGCTGGTTTAGCGTGGTGGCCTGCACCACCAGGCTGAGGCGCCAGCGCTGTAAGAAGAGGGTGTGCAGTGCGGGAGTGAACGTGGCGTTGTCCGTGACCAGCCCCCGGGCCTGGCTGGCAAACGGGGAGTGGACCTTGTCGAGCAACGTCAGGGTTTGCGGAAGCTGGACGATAAACTGCGACGTGGAAAGTCGCTGGCACTGCTGATAGCAGGCCACTTCTTCCGTTAACTCAGGGGGGACTTCGGTCTCTTTGAACCGTTGACGCAGGTTATCCCGCCAGCGCGGAAGATCGTCGGTCATCGCCTTTTTGAGCTTCGGAAATTTTTCAAAGAAGGCCGCCAGCTGCGGTGAAGCCAGAAGGGTGATCACCACTTCTTCGATCAACCCTTCCTCGCTGACGGCCAGCATGACGTTAAGCGTATCCAGGGTTAGCATTGACGCGCCTGTTTGATCTGCGCGCTGACGTCCTGCAGGCTGGCTTCGATGCGGCCTAACCAGTCGCTATGGATAAAGAGGCATTTTTGCTGTTCGCTAAAGCGGGTGTGCTGCTGGTGCCATTCGGTGTCCAGCGCGTCCAGCTGCTGCTTAATCTCTTCGGGGACGCTCTCAGAGGCGGTTCCCGGAAGCGCAAGACGCGAGCCCTGCAGGCTGACGTCGCGGATCACCAGGTGCTGGCTGCTGTCTACTTCCATATTCAGCGGCTGCGCAAAACCGATGCCGTTGAGCTTTCCGCGGATCTCTCCGCCCTTATCCAGCCACTGCGCCAGCGTCTCGCGCTCAATCGTCACGTGCACCACCTGCATATCATGCAGCTTGAGCGGCTGCTGAAGCAGCAGGGTCAGCGTCGGGCTGGTGAGTTCAGGGGGTAATTCATAGTGCGGTTTGCGGGCGAACATCCCCCCCAAGCGATTCACTTTCAGCGCGGTTTTATCACTTTGCTGCTGCTGAAGCTGGATGCGCCGCTGGGCAATCGCCCCCAGCTGATTGAGCATCGCCTGCTGTCCCCAGGCGTGTCCGGTCATCAAAACGTCGAGCTGCTGCTGCATCAGATTCATGCCTTCCGCGTCGTGCCAGAGGCAGTCTTTCAGCAGGATCAGATCGATGGGCGCAACGGCATCGCGACCGCTGAACAGGGCGCTGGCCTGCAGCAGGCGGATCGCTTTTTTCCAGCGGCGATCGGAGACATAGGGGGCAGAGGGCAGTAAATCAAGCTGCTGGCGCAGCATGAAGATCAGCTCGAAGACGGAATCAGGCAGCTTAATTTTACCGATCTCTTCCTGCCACTGGTAATACTCCTCGTCTGATACCTGCAATGACGCTGCTACCGGGTTCTCGTTCTCATCCTGCTGGCTGACCAGCATGGAACGGAAGTTGGACTTATCCTGCACTTTGTCCAGCCACAGGCGGATCAGCATACGGTCATACAGCGCTTCCAGGCTGCTGTCGGCTTCAGGCAGTTCGTTTGAGGCGGCCACCAGAAGGCGCATCGGGATTTTCTCTTCACTGGCGCCGTTGCGGAACCGACGTTCGTTTATCGCCGTGAGCAGGGTGTTCAGAATGGCCGGGCCGGCTTTCCAGATCTCATCAAGGAAGACAATTTCTGCCTCAGGCAGATACCCCGCTGTCAGGCGCTCGTAGCGCCCTTCATCTTTCAGCGCCTGAATGGAAAGGGGGCCAAACACTTCTTCCGGGGTGGAAAAGCGGGTCATCAGGTATTCAAACGCGCGGGCGTTCTTAAAAGCAAACTTAAGCCTGCGGGCAATCAGGCTTTTGGCGATGCCCGGCGGCCCAAGCAGAAACACGCTTTCACCGCTCAATGCTGCCAGTAAACAGAGGCGAATGGCGTGGCTACGCTCGAAAAGGCCTTTCTCCAGCGCGCTGCTGAGGCGGGAAATTCTTTCTGCTAATAAATGTGAGTGAGCCATAATAGTTTTGCATCCTTTCGCCGTCGTGGCGGCCAATTGAAGCGAGTATAGACGTTTCAGTCAGGGCTGGTAATAGGCTGAAGTGCGGCGCAATTTTCTTTGCGCTACATTAATGCGGTTGCATTTAGGGGTACGATTTTGCAATGAATCGTGCATACTGTGCGCTTTTTGTGGGCCAAGGGACCAGGAACACATTTGTTATTTAAACGAAAAGACTAGTCTATGAGCACTGATAATAAGCAATCATTACCCGCAATTACGCTTGCGGCGATCGGGGTTGTCTACGGTGATATTGGCACCAGCCCGCTTTATACGCTTCGTGAATGTTTGTCCGGCCAGTTTGGCTTTGGTGTTGAGCGCGATGCCGTGTTTGGCTTCCTGTCCCTCATCTTCTGGCTGCTGATTCTGGTCGTTTCCGTTAAGTATCTCTCCTTCGTTATGCGCGCTGATAACGCGGGCGAAGGCGGTATCCTGACCCTGATGTCCCTTGCAGGGCGCAACACCTCCGCCAGAATGACCTCCGTGCTGGTGATTATCGGCCTGATTGGCGGCAGCTTCTTCTATGGAGAGGTGGTTATCACGCCCGCGATTTCGGTCCTCTCGGCGATAGAGGGGCTGGAGATCATCGCGCCACAGCTTGATACGTGGGTGGTCCCGCTGGCGATAATCGTGTTGACGCTGCTGTTTGTGATCCAGAAGCACGGTACCGGGCTGGTGGGAAAACTGTTTGCGCCGATTATGCTGGCCTGGTTCCTGATCCTGGCGGCGCTCGGTTTACGCAGCATTATCGCGAACCCGGAAGTGCTGCATGCGCTGAACCCATACTGGGCCGTGCATTTCTTCCTCGAATACAAAGTAGTTTCCTTCGTGGCGCTGGGGGCGGTCGTGCTCTCCATCACCGGTGTGGAAGCGCTGTATGCGGATATGGGTCACTTCGGAAAGCTGCCTATCCGCGTGGCCTGGTTTTTGGTTGTGCTGCCGTCGCTGGTGCTCAACTACTTCGGCCAGGGCGCGCTGTTGCTCAAAAACCCGGAGGCGATTAAGAACCCGTTCTTCCTGCTGGCGCCTGACTGGGCGCTGGTGCCGATGCTGATCCTGGCGACGCTGGCGACCGTCATTGCCTCTCAGGCGGTGATTTCCGGCGTGTTTTCTCTGACGCGCCAGGCCGTGCGTCTGGGGTATCTCTCACCGATGCGCATCATTCATACCTCAGAGATGGAGTCGGGCCAGATCTACATCCCGTTCGTTAACTGGCTGCTCTACTTCGCTGTTGTGATTGTGATTGTCAGCTTCGAGCACTCCAGCAACCTGGCGGCGGCGTACGGTATTGCGGTAACCGGCACCATGGTGCTGACATCGCTTCTCTCCACCACGGTGGCATACCGTAACTGGCACTGGAATAAGTTCCTCGTGGCGATGATTCTGGTGGGCTTCCTGTGCATTGACGTGCCGCTGTTCTCCGCGAACCTCGACAAAATTGTCTCCGGCGGCTGGCTGCCGCTGACGCTGGGTCTGGTGATGTTCATCGTCATGACCACCTGGAAAAGCGAGCGCTTCCGCCTGCTGCGCCGTATGCATGAGCACGGGAATTCTCTGGAGGCGATGATTGCTTCTCTGGAGAAATCTCCGCCGGTCCGCGTGCCGGGCACCGCGGTGTACATGTCTCGCGCCCTGAACGTGATCCCGTTCGCGCTGATGCATAACCTCAAGCACAACAAAGTGCTGCACGAGCGCGTGATCCTGCTGACGCTGCGTACCGAAGATGCGCCATATGTTCACAACGTACGCCGCGTGCAGATTGAGCAGCTCTCCCCGACCTTCTGGCGCGTGGTGGCAAGCTACGGCTGGCGTGAAACGCCGAACGTGGAAGAGGTGTTCCACCGCTGCGGTCTGGAAGGCTTAAGCTGCCGCATGATGGAGACGTCGTTCTTTATGTCCCACGAGTCGCTGATCATCGGTAAGCGCCCGTGGTACCTGCGCCTGCGCGGCAAGCTGTACCTGATCCTGCAGCGTAACGCCCTGCGCGCGCCTGACCAGTTTGAGATCCCGCCTAACCGCGTGATAGAGCTGGGTACGCAGGTCGAGATTTAAGTCCTTTCGAAAATGCCGGGTGGCGCTGCGCTTACCCGGCCTACCAAACCCGTAGGCCCGCGCAAGCGAAGCGCCGCAGGGCAATTTCTCCCATCAATATTTCACTTAGCGAAACGTTTCGACGTCGATCACAAATCTGTTACGTCATGGTGGTTTTCTGAACATTTCTGAGGCTACACTCTTTTTAGCGAAACGTTTCGCTAGTGGAGCAAGAAAATGAAGAAAGGCACTGTACTCAACTCAGAAATCTCGTCGGTTATTTCCCGTCTTGGGCATACCGATACGCTGGTGGTTTGCGATGCAGGCTTACCGGTTCCGCGCAGCACAACCCGTATTGATATGGCGTTAACGCAGGGTGTTCCTTCGTTTATGCAGGTACTGGACGTGGTGACCGCGGAGATGCAGGTTGAGGCGGCTATTCTCGCGGCGGAAATCAAACAACATAATCCGCAGCTCCACGAAACGTTGCTCAGCCATCTTGAGCAGCTGCAACAACACCAGGGAAACACCATCGAAATTCGTTACACAACGCACGAACAATTCAAACAACAAACCGCAGACAGTCAGGCGGTGATTCGCAGCGGGGAGTGTTCCCCGTATGCGAATATCATTCTCTGTGCTGGCGTCACCTTCTGAGGCCATCATGGACGCATTACTGCAACTCAAAGGGATCGATAAGTCGTTCCCGGGCGTAAAAGCCCTCTCCGGCGCGGCGCTGAACGTCTACCCCGGGCGCGTAATGGCGCTGGTGGGCGAAAACGGCGCCGGCAAATCCACCATGATGAAAGTGCTGACCGGTATCTATCAACGCGATGCCGGTTCACTCCTCTGGCTGGGTAAAGAAACCACCTTCACTGGCCCGAAATCTTCTCAGGAAGCGGGTATCGGCATTATTCACCAGGAGCTGAACCTGATCCCGCAGCTCACCATTGCGGAGAACATCTTCCTCGGCCGTGAGTTCGTGAATCGCTTCGGTAAGATCGACTGGAAAACCATGTACGCCGAAGCCGACAAGCTGCTGGCGAAACTGAACCTGCGCTTTAAGAGCGACCGCCTGGTGGGCGATCTCTCCATCGGCGATCAGCAGATGGTGGAAATCGCGAAGGTGCTGAGCTTCGAGTCGAAAGTCATCATCATGGATGAACCGACAGACGCCCTGACCGATACCGAAACCGAATCCCTGTTCCGCGTTATCCGCGAGCTTAAATCACAGGGGCGCGGGATTGTCTATATCTCTCACCGCATGAAAGAGATCTTTGAAATCTGCGATGACGTCACCGTTTTCCGCGACGGGCAGTTTATTGCTGAGCGACAAGTGGCCACGCTGACGGAAGATACGCTCATCGAAATGATGGTGGGACGCAAGCTTGAAGATCAGTATCCGCATCTGGATAAAGCGCCGGGCGAGATCCGCCTGAAGGTGGATAACCTCTGCGGCCCGGGTGTGAACGACGTGACCTTTACCCTGCGCCAGGGCGAGATCCTGGGCGTGGCGGGCCTGATGGGCGCGGGACGTACCGAGCTGATGAAAGTGTTGTACGGCGCACTGCCGCGCACCAGCGGTTATGTCACCCTCGACGGCCATGAAGTGGTCACCCGCTCCCCGCAGGATGGTCTGGCGAACGGCATCGTCTATATCTCCGAAGACCGCAAACGCGACGGCTTAGTGCTGGGCATGTCGGTAAAAGAGAACATGTCCCTGACTGCGCTGCGCTATTTCAGCCACAGCGGCGGCAGCCTGAAGCATAAAGACGAGCAGCAGGCGGTCAGCGATTTTATCCGTCTCTTTAATGTTAAAACGCCGTCGATGGAGCAGGCGATTGGCCTGTTATCCGGCGGGAATCAGCAGAAAGTGGCAATTGCGCGCGGGCTGATGACGCGCCCGAAAGTGTTGATCCTCGACGAGCCAACCCGCGGCGTAGACGTGGGGGCGAAGAAAGAGATCTATCAGCTGATTAACCAGTTTAAGGCCGACGGTCTGAGCATCATTCTGGTCTCTTCCGAGATGCCAGAAGTATTGGGCATGAGCGATCGCATTATCGTCATGCATGAAGGGCATCTCGGCGGTGAATTCACTCGCGAGCAGGCCACCCAGGAAGTTCTGATGGCTGCCGCTGTGGGCAAGCTTAATCGCGTGAATCAGGAGTAAGAAGATGACTACCCAGGCTGTTTCTGGTCGCCGCTATTTCACAAAGGCGTGGCTGATGGAACAAAAATCGCTCATTGCCTTGCTGGTGCTGATCGCGATTGTGTCGACCATGAGCCCGAATTTCTTCACCGTAAATAACCTGTTCAACATTCTGCAGCAGACGTCGGTGAACGCCATTATGGCGGTCGGCATGACGCTGGTGATTTTGACCTCAGGGATCGATCTGTCCGTCGGTTCCCTGCTGGCCCTCACCGGTGCGATCGCCGCTTCGCTGGTCGGGATTGAAGTCAACGCGCTGGTGGCCGTGGCCGCAGCTCTGGCGGCAGGCGCGGCGATTGGCGCCGTCACCGGCGTGATTGTGGCAAAAGGCCGCGTTCAGGCGTTCATCGCGACGCTGGTGATGATGCTGCTGCTGCGCGGGGTGACCATGGTTTATACCAACGGCAGCCCGGTCAATACCGGCTTCACCGATAACGCCGATCTGTTTGGCTGGTTCGGTATCGGTCGCCCGCTGGGTGTCCCGACGCCGGTCTGGATCATGGCTATCGTCTTCCTGGCGGCGTGGTACATGCTGCACCATACCCGTCTGGGCCGTTACATCTATGCGCTGGGCGGTAACGAAGCGGCAACGCGTCTGTCCGGTATCAGCGTGAATAAAGTCAAAGTTATCGTGTATTCCCTGTGTGGTCTGCTGGCGTCACTGGCGGGCATCATCGAAGTGGCGCGCCTCTCTTCCGCGCAGCCGACGGCGGGTACGGGGTATGAGCTGGATGCTATTGCAGCAGTGGTTCTGGGCGGTACGAGTCTGGCGGGCGGTAAAGGTCGCATTGTTGGGACATTGATCGGCGCACTGATTCTCGGTTTCCTGAATAATGGTTTGAATTTGTTAGGTGTTTCCTCCTATTACCAGATGATCGTTAAGGCAGTGGTGATTTTGCTGGCGGTACTGGTAGACAACAAAAAACAGTAACTGACGACACTACAGGACATCTTAGATATGAACATGAAAAAACTGGCTACCCTGGTTTCCGCTGTCGCGCTGAGCGCAACCGTAAGTGCTAACGCCATGGCGAAAGATACCATCGCGCTGGTTGTCTCTACCCTGAACAACCCGTTCTTCGTCTCCCTGAAGGATGGAGCGCAGAAAGAAGCGGATAAACTGGGCTACAACCTGGTGGTACTGGATTCACAGAACAACCCGGCGAAAGAGCTGGCTAACGTTCAGGACTTAACCGTTCGTGGTACCAAAATTCTGCTGATCAACCCAACCGATTCCGATGCCGTAGGCAACGCCGTGAAGATGGCAAACCAGGCGAAGATCCCGGTGATTACCCTGGACCGTCAGGCAACCAAAGGCGACGTGGTGAGCCATATCGCGTCTGACAACGTGCTGGGCGGCAAAATCGCGGGTGACTACATTGCGAAGAAAGCCGGTGAAGGCGCTAAAGTCATCGAACTGCAGGGGATTGCCGGTACGTCTGCCGCCCGCGAGCGTGGCGAAGGCTTCCAGCAGGCGGTTGCAGCGCACAAATTCAACGTGCTGGCTAGCCAGCCGGCAGACTTCGACCGTACTAAAGGTCTGAACGTCATGCAGAACCTGCTGACCGCACATCCTGACGTGCAGGCGGTATTCGCGCAGAACGACGAAATGGCGCTGGGTGCGCTGCGCGCTCTGCAGACTGCAGGTAAATCTGATGTGATGGTTGTCGGATTTGACGGTACGCCGGATGGTGAAAAAGCAGTAAACGATGGCAAACTGGCTGCGACCATCGCTCAGCTGCCTGAGCAGATTGGCGCGACTGGCGTTGAAACTGCCGACAAAGTGCTGAAGGGCGAAAAAGTTCAGGCTAAATACCCTGTTGACCTGAAACTGGTTATCAAGCAGTAAAAGGCGAATCAGGCCGTCACTGGCGGCCTGAGGGACACCAATAAAGAAAAGTGTGGCATACGCCACCGGGTAACACCGGTGGCGCTCTCAGATGGACAACCCAACCATGAAAACCGCAGGCAACCTCGTCGTCCTTGGCAGTATCAATGCCGATCACATTCTTAACCTTGAATCGTTCCCTGCACCGGGCGAAACCGTCACGGGTAACCAGTATCAGGTCGCATTCGGCGGTAAAGGGGCAAACCAGGCCGTCGCTGCCGGTCGCAGCGGGGCGAATATTGCGTTTATCGCCTGCACGGGTGATGACGATACCGGCGAGCGCGTACGCAAGCAGCTGGCGAGCGACAACATCGATATCGCACCTGTCAGCGTTGTTGCAGGGGAATCTACCGGCGTGGCGCTGATTTTCGTCAACGCAGAAGGTGAGAATGTCATCGGTATTCATGCTGGCGCTAACGCAGCGCTGACGACGGAGCGCGTGGAAGCGCAACGTGCAATCATTGGCGGCGCCGAGGCCCTGCTGATGCAGCTGGAGTCGCCGGTTGAAAGCGTGCTGGCCGCGGCCAAAATTGCGCATGAAAATCATACCACTGTCGTACTTAACCCGGCCCCAGCCCGTGTATTATCAGACGAGCTGCTGGCGCTGGTGGATATCATCACGCCGAACGAAACCGAAGCCGAAAAGCTGACGGGCATTCGCGTAGAAAACGATGACGATGCCGCGAGAGCCGCGCGTGCGCTGCACGACAAAGGCATCGGAACCGTGATCATCACCCTGGGCAGCCGTGGGGTATGGGCAAGCGTAAACGGTGAAGGCCGTCGCGTGCCGGGCTTTAAGGTGAAGGCGATTGATACCATCGCAGCGGGAGACACCTTCAATGGTGCGCTGGTGACCTCGCTGCTGGAAGGCAAGAAAATGGATGATGCGATCCGCTTCGCGCATGCCGCTGCCGCGATTGCGGTGACGCGCAAGGGCGCTCAGCCTTCCGTTCCGTGGCGTAAAGAGATCGATGAATTCTTAAGTCAGCAGGGGTAACGCTTGGCCACAATGAAAGATGTCGCCCGCCTGGCGGGTGTTTCTACCTCGACGGTGTCTCACGTCATAAACAACGATCGCTTCGTCAGCGAGGCGATTCGGGAAAAAGTCGAAGCGGCAGTAAAAGATCTCAACTATGCGCCGTCTGCACTGGCGCGCAGCCTTAAGCTCAACCAGACGCGTACGATCGGTATGCTGATCACCGCCAGTACCAACCCCTTTTATTCTGAGCTGGTTCGCGGCGTGGAGCGCAGCTGCTTCGAGCGTGGCTACAGCCTGGTGCTGTGCAATACCGAAGGGGACGAGCAGCGCATGAACCGTAACCTGGAAACGCTTATGCAAAAACGCGTCGACGGGCTACTGCTGCTGTGTACCGAAACGCACCAGCCGTCGAAAGAGATTATCCAGCGCTATCCCTCCATTCCCACGGTGATGATGGACTGGGCGCCGTTCGACGGCACCAGCGACCTCATTCAGGATAATTCTCTGCTGGGGGGTGATATGGCCACCCAGTATCTGATCGATAAAGGCTATACCCGCATTGCCTGTATTACCGGTCCGCTGGACAAAACCCCGGCGCGTTTGCGTCTGGAAGGATATCTCGCCGCGATGACGCGGGCGGGACTTTCCGTGCCGGAAGGGTATCGTATTACCGGTGATTTTGAGTTTCACGGTGGTTTCGAAGCGATGCAGACGCTGCTGGCGCAACCGCAGCGTCCGCAGGCGGTGTTTATCGGCAACGACGCCATGGCGTTTGGCGCCTATCAGGCGTTATATCAGGCCGGTTTGCGCGTTCCCCATGATATGGCGGTAATCGGCTACGATGATATCGAGCTGGCCAGCTATATGACGCCGCCGCTCACCACCATTCATCAGCCAAAAGATGAACTGGGCGAGCTGGCCATCGATGTGTTGATCCACCGAATGGCTCAGCCCACGCTGCAGCAGCAGCGCCTGCAGCTTACTCCTGTTCTGATGGAACGCGGTTCGGTTTAGCTTTCTCTTTGTGACGCTCTTTAATCAGGTTTCGGCCGTCTTTCGGTTTTAACAGCATAAAGACCAGCGCTGAAACGACGGTGAGTGCGCCCATGGTGATAAAGGTATAGTGGAACTGCTCGACGGTGTTCGCGCTGTCGAAACCTTCATAAAACCGCAGTACCGCCGCACTCACGGCAACCCCTAAACTGATCGACAGCTGCTGGGTGACTGCCAGCACGCTGTTGCCGCTACTGGCGTTCTCGTCGGTCAGATCCGCAAGGGTGATGGTGTTCATCGATGTGAACTGCGTCGACATCGCCATGCCCAGCACAAACAGCGGCAGGATCAGCATCCAGACGGGAAGCGAGGCGGACTGCAGCGAGAACTGCGCAATCATCAGACCGATAAAGACCGTCACGCCAACCAGCGTTTTGCGATAGCCAAACCAGCGTAGCACCTGCGTCACGGTCGATTTTGCCAGAATCGATCCCATCGCCGTGGGCGCCATCATGCAGCCGGCAATCAGTGCCGGATAGCCGAAACCAACCTGCAGCATCAGCGGCATCAGGAACGGTACGCAGCCCGTCCCCAGACGCGAGGCAATGTTTCCTGCGATCCCGACGGAAAACGTTCGGGTGTTGAAGAGCCCAAGAGAGATTAACGGCGTCGGATGGCGGCGCGCGTGACGTATATAAAGAAGGAAAAGCAGAATCCCGGCGAGGATAACGGAGAGCGCGATCCACGTCGCGACGATCTTCTCGCCAAACAGCTCCATCCCGCTGACCTGCTCCCCGTTGATTAGTACACCCCGATGTTAGTAATGTCTTCATAAGCCACATGAGGACATCCCCATGAAGAAGCGTTTTTCCGACGAACAGATCATCAGTATTCTCCGCGAAGCCGAAGCTGGGGTACCCGCCCGTGAACTCTGCCGCAAGCATGCCATTTCCGATGCCACGTTTTACACCTGGCGTAAGAAGTATGGCGGTATGGAGGTGCCTGAAGTTAAGCGCCTGAAGTCGCTTGAGGAAGAGAACACCAGACTCAAGAAGCTGCTTGCCGAAGCCATGCTGGATAAAGAGGCGCTTCAGGTGGCTCTTGGGCGAAAGTACTGACGACAGACCAGAAGCGGGAAGCCGTGATGTTGATGTGTGATGCGACCGGTCTGTCGCAACGTCGTGCCTGCAGGCTTACAGGTTTATCCCTGTCGACCTGCCGCTATGAGGCTCACCGTCCGGCTGCTGATGCGCATTTATCAGGGCGCATCACTGAGCTGGCACTGGAGCGCAGGCGTTTTGGCTACCGTCGTATTTGGCAGTTGCTGCGCCGTGAAGGGCTTCATGTTAATCATAAGCGCGTGTACCGGCTTTATCACCTCAGTGGCCTGGGCGTAAAACGCAGAAGACGTCGTAAAGGGCTGGCAACAGAACGTCTGCCGCTGCTCCGTCCGGCGGCGCCCAATCTGACCTGGTCGATGGATTTCGTCATGGACGCACTTTCCACCGGTCGCAGGATCAAGTGTCTTACCTGCGTCGATGATTTCACAAAGGAATGCCTGACGGTCACTGTTGCCTTTGGGATTTCAGGCGTTCAGGTCACGCGTATTCTGGACAGCATTGCACTGTTTCGAGGCTATCCGGCGACGATAAGAACTGACCAGGGGCCGGAGTTCACTTGCCGTGCACTGGATCAATGGGCCTTTGAGCATGGTGTTGAGTTGCGCTTAATCCAGCCGGGCAAGCCAACGCAGAACGGATTTATTGAGAGCTTTAACGGACGATTTCGCGATGAATGTTTGAATGAGCACTGGTTCAGCGATATCGTTCATGCCAGGAAAATTATTAATGACTGGCGGCAGGATTATAACGAATGCCGCCCGCACTCCACGCTGAATTATCAGACACCGTCTGAATTTGCAGCGGGCTGGAGAAAGGGTCATTCTGAGAATGAAGATTCCGACGTTACTAACTGAGTGTTGTATCTAATCGTGGGGGCAGGTCAGAGCACCAGGCTCAGGCCAAACAGGAAGAAGCCGCCCATATCGAAACTGCGCCTTGGCGTGGTGAAGTTCGGCATATATTTGCGGGCATACAGCAACCCCGCTACGCCAATCGGAATATTAATCAGGAAGATCCAGTGCCAGCTTGCCCAGGTGACAAACACGCCACCGAGTACCGGGCCAAGTATCGGCCCTACCAGACCCGGCATGGTGACGAAGTTAAGCACGGGAAGCAGTTCGCTTCGCGGGTAGGCTCGCAGCAGGGCAAGGCGCGCCACGGGCATCATCATCGCGCCGCCAATGCCCTGTAATACGCGGAAGATAACCAGCTCCGTTAAGGACGAGGAGAGCGCACAGGCCAGCGAACCGAGCGTAAAGAGCGTTACGGCCAGCATGAAAACTCTGCGGGTGCCGAAGCGGTCGGCCAGCCAGCCGCTAACAGGGATCAGCATCGCGACCGTCAGGGTATAGCTGATGATGGCGGACTGCATCGCCAGCGGGGAACGGTTGAGGCTTTGCGCAATAGCGGGAAGCGCGGTGTTGAGGATGGTGGCATCCAGTGCCTGCATAAAAAACGCCATGGCTGCAATCCACGGCAATCCGGCCATGCTGCGCGCTTTTTTCTTTGTCATTTATTTACCTGCTGGTGGGCTGGCGCTGCCAGCAATGCCTGGCACGCACTCAGGGCTCGCTGCCCGTCGCTTTCCTGAATGGCATCCACTATCGCCTGGTGCCATTCCAGTTTTACCACGTCGTCTTGTGTAATAGAGGTAAAGTAAGTGTGGTACACCGAATGGAATAACGAGGCAAAAGAGGTGAGGAACGGATTGGCGCTCATCATATAGATATGTTCATGCCAGGCCATATCGACCTCAACCCAGCGTTCGCGGTTGAAGTGTTTTTTCAGGAACACCATCTCTTCCATCAACGCGTTAAGCTGCGCTTTCTGCTCTGCTGTTCCAAGCGTGGCAGCAAGCAGACATGCCTGAGGCTCAAGGCTACTGCGCATTACCAGAAAGTGATCGATAACCTGATGAAAGTTGTCTTCCGTCATCCACCAGGAGAGCAGCTCCTGATCGAGAAAATTCCAGTTACTTTGTGGCATCACGCGTGTGCCAATACGAGGGCGAGGAAGCACCATACCTTTTGCCGTCAGGGTTTTCACCGCTTCGCGCACGGCGGTACGGCTCACCCCAAACTGCTCACCCAGCTCCATTTCACCCGGCAGGATGCTCCCCGGGGCATATTTACCCGCTAAAATCCGCTGAGCCAGCTTTTCGGCCAGCACATAAGACAGGTTTTTTTGGGCGGCCAGCTGTTGCGCGCTTAATGGCATCGCTTTTATTCCTTAAAGATTCATGCTGATAATTATGCCACCGCGAATGTGATTGTGGTTGCAGATACATCAAATAGAACAATTTGTAGCTTGATTTCACCTCTTTTGGTGAAAAAAAACGCGAATGGAAACTTTTTTTAAATTTCCTCTTGTCACGTCAGAATAACTCCCTATAATGCGCCTCCACTGACACGGAACAACGGCACACACGCCGCCGGGTCAGCAGAGAATAGCGAAAATAAACGCTTGACTCTGAAGCGGGAAAGCGTAATATGCACACCCCGCGCCGCAGCGAAAACGAAGCGGCACTGCTCTTTAACAATTTATCAGACAATCTGTGTGGGCACTCAAAGTGACATGGATTCTTAACGTCCTCGGACGAAAAATGAATACCAAGTCTCTGAGTGAACATACGTAATTCATTACGAAGTTTAATTCACGAGCATCAAACTTAAATTGAAGAGTTTGATCATGGCTCAGATTGAACGCTGGCGGCAGGCCTAACACATGCAAGTCGAGCGGTAACACAGGGAGCTTGCTCCTAGGTGACGAGCGGCGGACGGGTGAGTAATGTCTGGGAAACTGCCTGATGGAGGGGGATAACTACTGGAAACGGTAGCTAATACCGCATAACGTCGCAAGACCAAAGAGGGGGACCTTCGGGCCTCTTGCCATCAGATGTGCCCAGATGGGATTAGCTAGTAGGTGGGGTAACGGCTCACCTAGGCGACGATCCCTAGCTGGTCTGAGAGGATGACCAGCCAC
This sequence comes from Enterobacter sp. FB, assembly GCF_000805795.1. Classification (NCBI taxonomy): domain Bacteria; kingdom Pseudomonadati; phylum Pseudomonadota; class Gammaproteobacteria; order Enterobacterales; family Enterobacteriaceae; genus Enterobacter; species Enterobacter sp. FB. The sequence goes on from NZ_JSZC01000016.1 coordinate 290,831, forward strand.
ACTGGAACTGAGACACGGTCCAGACTCCTACGGGAGGCAGCAGTGGGGAATATTGCACAATGGGCGCAAGCCTGATGCAGCCATGCCGCGTGTATGAAGAAGGCCTTCGGGTTGTAAAGTACTTTCAGCGGGGAGGAAGGCGTTGAGGTTAATAACCTCAGCGATTGACGTTACCCGCAGAAGAAGCACCGGCTAACTCCGTGCCAGCAGCCGCGGTAATACGGAGGGTGCAAGCGTTAATCGGAATTACTGGGCGTAAAGCGCACGCAGGCGGTCTGTCAAGTCGGATGTGAAATCCCCGGGCTCAACCTGGGAACTGCATTCGAAACTGGCAGGCTAGAGTCTTGTAGAGGGGGGTAGAATTCCAGGTGTAGCGGTGAAATGCGTAGAGATCTGGAGGAATACCGGTGGCGAAGGCGGCCCCCTGGACAAAGACTGACGCTCAGGTGCGAAAGCGTGGGGAGCAAACAGGATTAGATACCCTGGTAGTCCACGCCGTAAACGATGTCGACTTGGAGGTTGTGCCCTTGAGGCGTGGCTTCCGGAGCTAACGCGTTAAGTCGACCGCCTGGGGAGTACGGCCGCAAGGTTAAAACTCAAATGAATTGACGGGGGCCCGCACAAGCGGTGGAGCATGTGGTTTAATTCGATGCAACGCGAAGAACCTTACCTACTCTTGACATCCAGAGAACTTTCCAGAGATGGATTGGTGCCTTCGGGAACTCTGAGACAGGTGCTGCATGGCTGTCGTCAGCTCGTGTTGTGAAATGTTGGGTTAAGTCCCGCAACGAGCGCAACCCTTATCCTTTGTTGCCAGCGGTTAGGCCGGGAACTCAAAGGAGACTGCCAGTGATAAACTGGAGGAAGGTGGGGATGACGTCAAGTCATCATGGCCCTTACGAGTAGGGCTACACACGTGCTACAATGGCGCATACAAAGAGAAGCGACCTCGCGAGAGCAAGCGGACCTCATAAAGTGCGTCGTAGTCCGGATTGGAGTCTGCAACTCGACTCCATGAAGTCGGAATCGCTAGTAATCGTAGATCAGAATGCTACGGTGAATACGTTCCCGGGCCTTGTACACACCGCCCGTCACACCATGGGAGTGGGTTGCAAAAGAAGTAGGTAGCTTAACCTTCGGGAGGGCGCTTACCACTTTGTGATTCATGACTGGGGTGAAGTCGTAACAAGGTAACCGTAGGGGAACCTGCGGTTGGATCACCTCCTTACCTTAAAGAACCTGCCTTTGTAGTGCTCACACAGATTGTCTGATGAAAAGTAAATAGCAAGGCGTCTTGCGATTGAGACTTCAGTGTCCCCTTCGTCTAGAGGCCCAGGACACCGCCCTTTCACGGCGGTAACAGGGGTTCGAATCCCCTAGGGGACGCCACTTGCTGGTTCGTGAGTGAAAGTCACCTGCCGTCATATCTCAAAACTGACTTGCGAGTCACGTTTGAGATATTTGCTCTTTAAAAATCTGGATCAAGCTGAAAATTGAAACGACACATCTTAAATGGTGTGTTCGAGTCTCTCAAATTTTCGCAATCAGAAGTGAAACATCTTCGGGTTGTGAGGTTAAGCGACTAAGCGTACACGGTGGATGCCCTGGCAGTCAGAGGCGATGAAGGACGTGCTAATCTGCGAAAAGCGCCGGCGAGGTGATATGAACCTTTGACCCGGCGATGTCCGAATGGGGAAACCCAGTGTGATTCGTCACACTATCGTTAACTGAATACATAGGTTAACGAGGCGAACCGGGGGAACTGAAACATCTAAGTACCCCGAGGAAAAGAAATCAACCGAGATTCCCCCAGTAGCGGCGAGCGAACGGGGAGCAGCCCAGAGTCTGAATCAGCTTGTGTGTTAGTGGAAGCGTCTGGAAAGTCGCACGGTACAGGGTGACAGTCCCGTACACGAAAGCACACAGGTTGTGAACTCGAAGAGTAGGGCGGGACACGTGGTATCCTGTCTGAATATGGGGGGACCATCCTCCAAGGCTAAATACTCCTGACTGACCGATAGTGAACCAGTACCGTGAGGGAAAGGCGAAAAGAACCCCGGCGAGGGGAGTGAAATAGAACCTGAAACCGTGTACGTACAAGCAGTGGGAGCACCTTCGTGGTGTGACTGCGTACCTTTTGTATAATGGGTCAGCGACTTATATTCTGTAGCAAGGTTAACCGTATAGGGGAGCCGAAGGGAAACCGAGTCTTAACTGGGCGTTAAGTTGCAGGGTATAGACCCGAAACCCGGTGATCTAGCCATGGGCAGGTTGAAGGTTGGGTAACACTAACTGGAGGACCGAACCGACTAATGTTGAAAAATTAGCGGATGACTTGTGGCTGGGGGTGAAAGGCCAATCAAACCGGGAGATAGCTGGTTCTCCCCGAAAGCTATTTAGGTAGCGCCTCGTGAACTCATCTTCGGGGGTAGAGCACTGTTTCGGCTAGGGGGCCATCCCGGCTTACCAACCCGATGCAAACTACGAATACCGAAGAATGTTATCACGGGAGACACACGGCGGGTGCTAACGTCCGTCGTGAAGAGGGAAACAACCCAGACCGCCAGCTAAGGTCCCAAAGTCATTGTTAAGTGGGAAACGATGTGGGAAGGCACAGACAGCCAGGATGTTGGCTTAGAAGCAGCCATCATTTAAAGAAAGCGTAATAGCTCACTGGTCGAGTCGGCCTGCGCGGAAGATGTAACGGGGCTAAACCATGCACCGAAGCTGCGGCAGCGACACTATGTGTTGTTGGGTAGGGGAGCGTTCTGTAAGCCGTTGAAGGTGGCCTGTGAGGGTTGCTGGAGGTATCAGAAGTGCGAATGCTGACATAAGTAACGATAAAGCGGGTGAAAAGCCCGCTCGCCGGAAGACCAAGGGTTCCTGTCCAACGTTAATCGGGGCAGGGTGAGTCGACCCCTAAGGCGAGGCCGAAAGGCGTAGTCGATGGGAAACAGGTTAATATTCCTGTACTTGGTGTTACTGCGAAGGGGGGACGGAGAAGGCTATGTTAGCCGGGCGACGGTTGTCCCGGTTTAAGCATGTAGGCGGAACGATTAGGTAAATCCGGTCGTTTTTTAACGCTGAGGTGTGATGACGAGGCACTACGGTGCTGAAGTAACAAATGCCCTGCTTCCAGGAAAAGCCTCTAAGCATCAGGTAACATCAAATCGTACCCCAAACCGACACAGGTGGTCAGGTAGAGAATACCAAGGCGCTTGAGAGAACTCGGGTGAAGGAACTAGGCAAAATGGTGCCGTAACTTCGGGAGAAGGCACGCTGATATGTAGGTGAAGCCCCTGCGGGTGGAGCTGAAATCAGTCGAAGATACCAGCTGGCTGCAACTGTTTATTAAAAACACAGCACTGTGCAAACACGAAAGTGGACGTATACGGTGTGACGCCTGCCCGGTGCCGGAAGGTTAATTGATGGGGTTAGCGGTAACGCGAAGCTCTTGATCGAAGCCCCGGTAAACGGCGGCCGTAACTATAACGGTCCTAAGGTAGCGAAATTCCTTGTCGGGTAAGTTCCGACCTGCACGAATGGCGTAATGATGGCCAGGCTGTCTCCACCCGAGACTCAGTGAAATTGAACTCGCTGTGAAGATGCAGTGTACCCGCGGCAAGACGGAAAGACCCCGTGAACCTTTACTATAGCTTGACACTGAACACTGGTCCTTGATGTGTAGGATAGGTGGGAGGCTTTGAAGCGTGGACGCCAGTCTGCGTGGAGCCGTCCTTGAAATACCACCCTTTAATGGCTGGTGTTCTAACGTAGACCGTAATCGGGTTGCGGACAGTGTCTGGTGGTTAGTTTGACTGGGGCGGTCTCCTCCCAAAGAGTAACGGAGGAGCACGAAAGTTAGCTAATCCTGGTCGGACATCCAGGGAGGTTAGTGCAATGGCATAGAGCTAGCTTGACTGCGAGAGTGACGGCTCGAGCAGGTGCGAAAGCAGGTCATAGTGATCCGGTGGTTCTGAATGGAAGGGCCATCGCTCAACGGATAAAAGGTACTCCGGGGGATAACAGGCTGATACCGCCCAAGAGTTCATATCGACGGCGGTGTTTGGCACCTCGATGTCGGCTCATCACATCCTGGGGCTGAAGTAGGTCCAAGGGTATGGCTGTTCGCCATTTAAAGTGGTACGCGAGCTGGGTTTAGAACGTCGTGAGACAGTTCGGTCCCCTATCTGCCGTGGCGCTGGAGAATTGAGGGGGGCTGCTCTAGTACGAGAGGACCGAGTGGACGCATCACTGGTGTTCGGGTTGTCATGCCAATGGCACTGCCCGGTAGCTAAATGCGGAAAAGATAAGTGCTGAAAGCATCTAAGCACGAAACTTGCCCGAGATGAGTTCTCCCTGAGACTTTAAGTCTCCTGAAGGAACGTTGAAGACGACGACGTTGATAGGTCGGGTGTGTAAGCGCAGCGATGCGTTGAGCTAACCGATACTAATGAACCGTGAGGCTTAACCTTACAACGCCGAAGATGTTTTGGCGAAGAGACAGATAATCAAATTTCAGCTTGATACAGATTAACAGAATTTGCCTGGCGGCTTTAGCGCGGTGGTCCCACCTGACCCCATGCCGAACTCAGAAGTGAAACGCCGTAGCGC
>NZ_JSZC01000017.1:0-288252 GCF_000805795.1 Enterobacter sp. FB
GTTACCTGATGCTTAGAGGCTTTTCCTGGAAGCAGGGCATTTGTTACTTCAGCACCGTAGTGCCTCGTCATCACACCTCAGCGTTAATAAACGACCGGATTTACCTAATCGTTCCGCCTACATGCTTAAACCGGACAACCGTCGCCCGGCTAACATAGCCTTCTCCGTCCCCCCTTCGCAGTAACACCAAGTACAGGAATATTAACCTGTTTCCCATCGACTACGCCTTTCGGCCTCGCCTTAGGGGTCGACTCACCCTGCCCCGATTAACGTTGGACAGGAACCCTTGGTCTTCCGGCGAGCGGGCTTTTCACCCGCTTTTATCGTTACTTATGTCAGCATCGCACTTCTGATACCTCCAGCAACCCTCACAGGCCACCTTCAACGGCTTACAGAACGCTCCCCTACCCAACAACACATAGTGTCGCTGCCGCAGCTTCGGTGCATGGTTTAGCCCCGTTACATCTTCCGCGCAGGCCGACTCGACCAGTGAGCTATTACGCTTCTTTAAATGATGGCTGCTTCTAAGCCAACCATCCTGGCTGTCTGTGCCTTCCCACATCGTTTCCCACTTAACCATGACTTTGGGACCTTAGCTGGCGGTCTGGGTTGTTTCCCTCTTCACGACGGACGTTAGCACCCGCCGTGTGTCTCCCGTGATAACATTCTTCGGTATTCGTAGTTTGCATCGGGTTGGTAAGCCGGGATGGCCCCCTAGCCGAAACAGTGCTCTACCCCCGAAGATGAGTTCACGAGGCGCTACCTAAATAGCTTTCGGGGAGAACCAGCTATCTCCCGGTTTGATTGGCCTTTCACCCCCAGCCACAAGTCATCCGCTAATTTTTCAACATTAGTCGGTTCGGTCCTCCAGTTAGTGTTACCCAACCTTCAACCTGCCCATGGCTAGATCACCGGGTTTCGGGTCGTATACCCTGCAACTTAACGCCCAGTTAAGACTCGGTTTCCCTCGGCTCCCCTATACGGTTAACCTTTGCTACAGAATATAAGTCGCTGACCCATTATACAAAAGGTACGCAGTCACACCACGAAGGTGCTCCCACTGCTTGTACGTACACGGTTTCAGGTTCTTTTTCACTCCCCTCGCCGGGGTTCTTTTCGCCTTTCCCTCACGGTACTGGTTCACTATCGGTCAGTCAGGAGTATTTAGCCTTGGAGGATGGTCCCCCCATATTCAGACAGGATACCACGTGTCCCGCCCTACTCTTCGAGTTCACAACCTGTGCATTTTCGTGTACGGGACTGTCACCCTGTACCGTGCGACTTTCCAGACGCTTCCACTAACACACAAGCTGATTCAGACTCTGGGCTGCTCCCCGTTCGCTCGCCGCTACTGGGGGAATCTCGGTTGATTTCTTTTCCTCGGGGTACTTAGATGTTTCAGTTCCCCCGGTTCGCCTCGTTAACCTATGTATTCAGTTAACGATAGTGCAACGAATTGCACTGGGTTTCCCCATTCGGACATCGCCGGGTCAAAGGTTCATATCACCTCGCCGGCGCTTTTCGCAGATTAGCACGTCCTTCATCGCCTCTGACTGCCAGGGCATCCACCGTGTACGCTTAGTCGCTTAACCTCACAACCCGAAGATGTTTCACTTCTGATTGCGAAAATTTGAGAGACTCGAACACACCATTTAAGATGTGTCGTTTCAATTTTCAGCTTGATCCAGATTTTTAAAGAGCAAATATCTCAAACGTGACTCGTAAGTCAGTTTTGAGATATGACGGCAGGTGACTTTCACTCACGAACCAGCAAGTGGCGTCCCTAGGGGATTCGAACCCCTGTTACCGCCGTGAAAGGGCGGTGTCCTGGGCCTCTAGACGAAGGGACACTGAAGTCTCAATCGCAAGACGCCTTGCTATTTACTTTTCATCAGACAATCTGTGTGAGCACTACAAAGGCAGGTTCTTTAAGGTAAGGAGGTGATCCAACCGCAGGTTCCCCTACGGTTACCTTGTTACGACTTCACCCCAGTCATGAATCACAAAGTGGTAAGCGCCCTCCCGAAGGTTAAGCTACCTACTTCTTTTGCAACCCACTCCCATGGTGTGACGGGCGGTGTGTACAAGGCCCGGGAACGTATTCACCGTAGCATTCTGATCTACGATTACTAGCGATTCCGACTTCATGGAGTCGAGTTGCAGACTCCAATCCGGACTACGACGCACTTTATGAGGTCCGCTTGCTCTCGCGAGGTCGCTTCTCTTTGTATGCGCCATTGTAGCACGTGTGTAGCCCTACTCGTAAGGGCCATGATGACTTGACGTCATCCCCACCTTCCTCCAGTTTATCACTGGCAGTCTCCTTTGAGTTCCCGGCCGGACCGCTGGCAACAAAGGATAAGGGTTGCGCTCGTTGCGGGACTTAACCCAACATTTCACAACACGAGCTGACGACAGCCATGCAGCACCTGTCTCAGAGTTCCCGAAGGCACCAATCCATCTCTGGAAAGTTCTCTGGATGTCAAGAGTAGGTAAGGTTCTTCGCGTTGCATCGAATTAAACCACATGCTCCACCGCTTGTGCGGGCCCCCGTCAATTCATTTGAGTTTTAACCTTGCGGCCGTACTCCCCAGGCGGTCGACTTAACGCGTTAGCTCCGGAAGCCACGCCTCAAGGGCACAACCTCCAAGTCGACATCGTTTACGGCGTGGACTACCAGGGTATCTAATCCTGTTTGCTCCCCACGCTTTCGCACCTGAGCGTCAGTCTTTGTCCAGGGGGCCGCCTTCGCCACCGGTATTCCTCCAGATCTCTACGCATTTCACCGCTACACCTGGAATTCTACCCCCTCTACAAGACTCTAGCCTGCCAGTTTCGAATGCAGTTCCCAGGTTGAGCCCGGGGATTTCACATCCGACTTGACAGACCGCCTGCGTGCGCTTTACGCCCAGTAATTCCGATTAACGCTTGCACCCTCCGTATTACCGCGGCTGCTGGCACGGAGTTAGCCGGTGCTTCTTCTGCGGGTAACGTCAATCGCTGAGGTTATTAACCTCAACGCCTTCCTCCCCGCTGAAAGTACTTTACAACCCGAAGGCCTTCTTCATACACGCGGCATGGCTGCATCAGGCTTGCGCCCATTGTGCAATATTCCCCACTGCTGCCTCCCGTAGGAGTCTGGACCGTGTCTCAGTTCCAGTGTGGCTGGTCATCCTCTCAGACCAGCTAGGGATCGTCGCCTAGGTGAGCCGTTACCCCACCTACTAGCTAATCCCATCTGGGCACATCTGATGGCAAGAGGCCCGAAGGTCCCCCTCTTTGGTCTTGCGACGTTATGCGGTATTAGCTACCGTTTCCAGTAGTTATCCCCCTCCATCAGGCAGTTTCCCAGACATTACTCACCCGTCCGCCGCTCGCCGGCAAAGTAGCAAGCTACTTTCCGCTGCCGCTCGACTTGCATGTGTTAGGCCTGCCGCCAGCGTTCAATCTGAGCCATGATCAAACTCTTCAATTTAAGTTTGATGCTCGTGAATTAAACTTCGTAATGAATTACGTATGTTCACTCAGAGACTTGGTATTCATTTTTCGTCCGAGGACGTTAAGAATCCATGTCACTTTGAGTGCCCACACAGATTGTCTGATAAATTGTTAAAGAGCAGTGCAACGCGGCTTTCGCTCACCGTTGCGAGGTGGCGTATATTACGCTTTCCTCTTTCAGAGTCAACCCGTTATTTCAGGATTTTTTCTCTTCAACCGACCGCGTTGTCTGTGAAGTGATTCACATCCGCCGTGTCGATGGAGGCGCATTATAGGGATCCCAATTTTTAGCACAAGTATTTTTTAGATCTTTTTTTCCGACTGCTGATTTTCCGCGCTTTTCGCTGAAATCCCGCCCGATCTGCTTAAATATTGACGTATTTTGCCTTGCCTCGATCGACGAATACGATCAAAGTCTTCTGTATAGCGCTCATTCTCAGAGGTAGTTATGTCTGCAGTATTACGTCCTTATAAAGATCTGTTCCCCAAACAAGGCGATCGCGTAATGATCGACGCCAGTAGTGTGGTCATTGGTGATGTCCGACTGGCCGATGACGTTAGTATCTGGCCACTCGTTGCCATCAGGGGAGACGTTAACTATGTGTCTATTGGCGCGCGAACCAATATTCAGGACGGTAGCGTTCTGCACGTCACGCACAAATCGTCCTATAACCCGAAAGGCAATCCCCTCATTATTGGAGAAGATGTTACCGTCGGCCATAAAGTCATGCTTCACGGCTGCACTGTCGGAAATCGCGTACTTGTTGGCATGGGGTCGATTTTACTGGATGGCGTCATAGTAGAAGATGACGTGATGATTGGCGCCGGTAGCCTGGTCCCGCAGAACAAACGGCTGGAGAGCGGCTATCTCTATCTGGGAAGCCCGGTAAAACAGATCCGCCCCCTGAAGGAGGCGGAGATCGAAGGATTAAAATACTCGGCGAACAACTACGTAAAATGGAAGAATGACTATTTGGATCAGGATAACCAAACCCAACCCTGATCGTCTTCCTGCTGTTCGCGGATTAAATCGCTGGCTTCCTCTTCCAGATCCCAGCGATTTTCGCAAAATACCGCTAGCGGGTCTGTGCCGCCAAAACGATGCAACAGCGTTTCTCCATGGATGGCACAGGTAAGCTGCATACCCTGCACCAGCACAGGAAAACAGACCGCTTGTTTATGCTCATCCCAGCTCTCTCTGTCCGGGAAATGAATAGCCTGATTCACGCCGAAAGCTCCTGCTTTAGCTTTTCAATGACCGGCTCGACAGCAGGCAACACTCCGTGCCAGAGCAGTACCGCATGCGCAGCCTGCCCCACCAGCATTCCCAGCCCATCGGCTAACTGTTTCGCGCCGTGTTGTTCACACCAGTTCAGGAAAGGCGTCTTACCTTTCTGATAGAACATGTCATAGAAGTACATATGCGCACTGACCAACGAAGCGGGGATCGCCGGGATCTCGCCACTGATGCCGCTGGATGTGGCATTAATGACAAGATCGAACTCACGTTCAGCAAGATCGTCAAGCGCTACCGCGCTCACGCTGCCGGTATGCGCAAACAACGCCGCCAGCGCTTCTGCCCGGGAAAAGGTTCTGTTAGTAATGGTCACTGAACAGTCCAGGGAAAGCAGAGGCAACAGAACGCCCCTCGATGCACCACCCGCGCCAATCAGCAGAACCCGGAATCCGGGTTTGATAAAGGAGAGTCTTTCCAGATCGCTGAGTAAACCAATCCCGTCGGTGTTGTCACCCAGAAGGCGTCCATCCTCAAGCCGTTTTAGGGTATTGACTGCACCTGCAAGTGAAGCGCGCTCGGTCAGCTCATCTGCACGTTCGAATGCTTCTTCTTTAAACGGGACCGTCACATTCGCGCCTTTGCCCCCCGCGGCGAAAAAGGCCTCCAGCGTTGGGATAAAGGCATCCACTGGCGCCAGTACGCGCCCATAGGGATGATCTATCTGCAGCTGCTCCGCGAATTGCTGATGAATCCACGGTGACTTGCTGTGTGCAATCGGATTACCAAAAACAGCATAGGTTTCCATGAGATTACCCCTGGCGAAAACGTTCGCCGGTCAAAGCGTCGCGAATCTCAGACGGATTCAGGCGCCCTCCCGTTTCACCGACAGCGACAGGAAAGTCATTCCCGAACTGCGCCAGCACTTCTTCAGTTGTCCGACAAGGCGGCTGCCCGGTCAGGTTGGCGCTGGTTGAGACCAGTGGTTTACCAAATGCCAGGCACAGCTCCACCACCAGCGGATGGTCAGTGACGCGAACGGCAAGGGAGTCAAAGCGTCCGGTTAACCAGCGCGGCGTTGTAGGCTGAGCCGGGAAGACGAAGGTTACTGGTCCAGGCCATGCGGAGAAGATTGTCTCGCGCTGTGCCGGTGTCAGCATAGAATCATCGATATAGGGTTTAAGCTGCTCGTAATTCGCAGCGATCAAAATCAGCCCTTTCTCGACGGGTCTTTGTTTAAGAGTAAGCAGACGGCTCACAGCCGTTTCGCTGTCAGGATCGCAACCGACCCCAAAAACAGCTTCAGTTGGATAGGCGATGACTTCTTCATTTTTCAGTACGTCCACGGCATGCGCAATGGAGCCTGATGGCAGGTTATTATTCACTATTTTGATCCGCCGTAACCGGCTTTCCACATTGTTTACTGGCGCAGAAGCGTTTCATGCCTTGCGCGGTTTTCTTCTCTATCAGTAGCGGATAATTGCAATGAGGGCAGATTCCCGCTACCGGCTTAAAATTGATAACGAACTGGCATTCAGGGTAGCGATCGCACGAATGGAAAGTCTTACCATAACGGGAGCGGCGCTGTACCAGCTGACCTCGCTGACACTGAGGGCAGGCAATTGCCGTTTCATCAGGCTTATCAATTTGTTCCGTATGTTCACATTCCGGGTAGCGGCTACATCCAATAAACATGCCGAAACGCCCCTGACGTAGCGCGAGTTCGCCACCGCAAAGAGGACAAAGCTGCCCCTCCAGAATTTTAACGATATGTCCATCCGCCTGGCTTTTCAGAGGACGAACATAATCGCATTCCGGATAGTGAGAACAACCGAGAAACGGGCCGTGTTTCCCGGACCGAATAACAAGTTCAGCCCCGCACTGCGGGCAGGGCTCGTTTTTATGCACCGTGAATAGTGCTGATTTGGCCATAACAACTCTTGGTGCTGCACATTGAATTAGTGCAGCATACCTTCATTCACTTCAAAGAGTAATTCTTCCATTTGCTGATAGGCATTTTCACAGCCCGGGATATTAAACAGAACCATCAGGATCACCCATTTGAGATCTTCCAGTTCAAATTCTGCGGTATCCAGCGCCATGACGCGCTCTATCACCATTTCTCTCGTTTCGAGGTTTAGCACCTGAATCTGCTCAAGGAATAAAATGAACCCCCGGCAGCTGGCGTCCAGCCGTTCACACTCTTCAGCGGTATAAATGCGTACTGACAATGGGTCAGAAGCAAGCTGCATCGGTTCGGCAAGGCCTTCCTGATAATCAGCCAGTTTTTCCAGCCACATCAACGCATTGTAGATATCTTCCCGCTCAAATCCCGCATCGGTAAGATCCTGTGTCAACTTGTCCTGATCCACTCGCATTTCTGCTTCGTTATGGATGTAAGTCTCAAACAAATACATCAGTACGTCGAACATGGCATGCCCTCCTTAATCGGACATAGCCGCCGGGTACAGCTGCGATCCACCCTGCTAACTCCAGTTCGAGTAGCTGTGCTACCGTTACTGGCACAGGTTGGCCGGCACGTTCAGCGACAACGTCAACAGGTGTTACCTCATCTCCTACGTTAGCCAGGAGCTTGGGAAATGGCAATGCCACCTTTCCCTGATCTGATGAATATTGTCGCTTTTCGGGATCTTCCTGCAGCCATTGCAGCCCATATTGCAAATTTTCAAGAATGTCCCCGACTTCCGTTACCGGTGTTGCCCCCTGCTTAATCAGCCAGTGCGGTCCCTCGCATCCGGGATTACCTATCGGGCCTGGCAAGGCGAAGACTTCTCGCCCCTGTTCGAGCGCGCACCGTGCCGTGACCAGCGAACCGCTTCGCCGCGCGGCTTCAACGACCAGCACGCCTTTGCTAAGGCCGCTGATGATGCGATTACGACGCGGAAAGTTTGCCGGTCGGGGCTGCGCGGAAAGCGGAAACTCAGATACTATCGCGCCGTCAGACTCAATAAGCCGCATCGCCAATGCCTGATGCCGGCGTGGGTAAATGCTAAAAAGACCGTTCCCCAGCACCGCGACACTTCGTCCTTTTACTGACAGCGCCGCGCTGTGGGCAACGCCGTCAATACCACAGGCCAGCCCGCTGGTGATCGTGAAACCACTTTGTGAAAGTTGTTCGCACAGGATTTTCCCCCACCGCTCGCCGTACCATGACGGCGCACGACTGCCTACCACCGCCAGCTGAACGGTATTAAGCGCCTCAGGGTTACCTTTTATGAATAATGCTCCGGGATAATCAGGGATCGTGCGGAGCAAAGGGGGATAAAGGGGATGGTTGGCCGTTAATAAATGATGACCCGGCTGCTCAAGCCATATCAGGCTACGTTCCAGCTCACTCTCATCGAACGCAACGAATCGTTCAGCCTGCTTAGCTGTCAATCCAGCGTTTCTCAGAACAAGCGTGTCGATGCCTTCCTGCCTCTGCAGTCGTGCAGCCGCTTCCACCATGACATCACCACACAAAGAACCTGTGTGCATGAGCCGTAGCCAAATCTCGGTAGATGTCATCCTTTCCCCTGCCATAAGCGGTCTCCGCAATCATTGCGATTGGTCACTGATGCTGTCAATCGATGGGGGATTTGTCTAGAATAGAGGGAGTATTCTTATCAACTCCTGAACACGACTCTGGAAATTTATGGCAGTTTTGCAAGTATTACATATTCCGGACGAGCGCCTTCGCATCGTCGCTGAACCGGTTAAAGAAGTGAATGCAGAAATCCAGCGTATCGTTGATGATATGTTCGATACCATGTACGCCGAAGAAGGCATTGGCCTGGCGGCAACGCAGGTGGACATTCACAAGCGTATTATCGTGATCGACGTTTCTGAGAATCGCGATGGTCGTCTGGTGCTGATCAACCCAGAGCTGCTTGAAAAGAGTGGCGAAACCGGTATTGAGGAAGGCTGTCTCTCCATTCCTGAACAGCGTGCGTTAGTGCCGCGTGCTGAGAAAGTGAAAATTCGCGCTCTGGATCGTGACGGTAATCCGTTCGAACTGGAGGCAGATGACCTGCTGGCGATTTGTATTCAGCATGAGATGGATCACCTGGTCGGTAAACTGTTTATCGATTATCTCTCGCCGCTGAAACAGCAGCGTATTCGTCAGAAAGTAGAGAAACTGGATCGTTTGCGTTCTCGCGCATAACGTCCCACCGGATACAAGGATCATCGTGTCTAAATCACTACGTATTATCTTCGCGGGAACCCCTGATTTTGCAGCGCGTCATCTTGACGCGCTGTTATCGTCTGGTCACCAGATTGTTGGCGTCTTTACCCAACCGGACCGTCCTGCTGGTCGCGGCAAAAAACTGATGCCGAGCCCGGTCAAGGTGCTGGCAAAAGAGCATGGGCTTCCTGTTTTCCAGCCCGCATCGCTGCGCCCGCAGGAAAATCAGCAACTGGTTGCTGACCTGAATGCCGACGTAATGGTGGTAGTGGCTTACGGTTTAATTCTGCCAAAAGCCGTGCTTGATATGCCGCGTCTGGGTTGTATCAACGTGCATGGGTCCCTGCTCCCACGCTGGCGTGGTGCAGCACCTATCCAGCGCGCGCTGTGGGCGGGTGATCCCGAAACGGGCGTTACCATCATGAAGATGGACGTAGGTTTAGACACCGGCGACATGCTCTATAAACTGGCCTGCCCCATTACGTCAGACGATACCAGCGCCACGCTGTATGACAAACTGGCAGACCTTGGCCCACAAGGGCTCATCGAGACGCTTCAGCAGCTTGCTGACAATACGGTAAAACCAGAAGTTCAGGACGACGCGCAGGTAACCTACGCCGAAAAGCTGAGCAAAGAAGAAGCGCGGATCGACTGGTCCCTGTCAGCCGCTCAGCTTGAACGTTGCATTCGCGCTTTTAATCCGTGGCCGATGAGCTGGTTGGAAATTGATGGGCAGCCAGTAAAAGTCTGGAAAGCCTCCGTCATTAGCAGCGCTACCACGGTGGAACCCGGTACGATTATTGATGCCAGCAAGAACGGCATCCAGGTGGCGACTGCGCAAGGGATTTTGAATCTTGAATCGCTCCAACCGGCCGGTAAGAAAGCCATGAGTGCTCAGGATCTACTAAATTCCCGTCGCGAATGGTTTATCCCTGGCAATCGCCTTGCCTGAGCAAATTTATTCTTAAGGCCCGGTGTTTCCGGGCATTTTTATTTTTACGGTTATGAAAAAACAAAATCTACGCAGCATGGCGGCCCAGGCCGTCGAGCAGGTTATCGAGCAGGGCCAGTCACTGAGCAACGTCCTGCCTCCCCTGCAGCAAAAAGTCTCTGATAAAGATAAAGCCCTGCTTCAGGAGCTCTGCTTTGGCGTCCTGCGCACACTCTCTCAGCTTGAGTGGTTGATTAACAAGCTGATGTCCCGCCCAATGACGGGCAAGCAGCGCACCGTACATTATTTAATTATGGTGGGTTTTTATCAGCTTCTTCATACCCGCATCCCACCTCATGCCGCGCTGGCAGAGACGGTGGAAGGTGCCGTTGCGATTAAACGTCCTCAGCTGAAAGGGCTGATCAACGGCGTATTGCGTCAGTTCCAGCGACAGCAGGATGAGCTTCTGGCTGAATTTGCCCAAAACGAAGCGCGCTTCCTGCATCCGGACTGGCTGTTGAAGCGCCTGAAAAAAGCTTATCCGCAGCAGTGGCAGGACATTGCCGATGCCAACAACCAGCGTCCGCCAATGTGGTTACGCGTGAATCGTAATCACCACACCCGTGACGCATGGCTGGCATTACTCGAAGAAGCTGGAATGAGCGGCTTCACCCATGACGCATACCCTGATGCCGTGCGCTTAGCATCGCCTGCACCGGTACATGCATTACCCGGCTTTGAAGAGGGTTGGGTAACGGTACAGGATGCTTCTGCTCAGGGTTGCATGACCTGGCTTAAACCCCAAAACGGTGAGCAGATCCTCGATCTTTGCGCCGCACCAGGGGGCAAAACGACGCATATTCTTGAAGTGGCTCCGCAGGCCAGCGTGATGGCAGTGGACGTTGATGAGCAACGTCTTTCACGCGTCTACGACAACCTCAAGCGCCTGGGCATGAAGGCACAGGTTAAGCAAGGCGATGGACGCAAACCCGCAGAATGGTGTGGCGAAGCACAATTCGATCGCATTTTGCTGGATGCCCCCTGCTCTGCAACCGGTGTGATTCGTCGTCATCCGGATATCAAGTGGCTGCGTCGCGATCGTGATATTAGTGAGCTTGCCCAACTGCAATCCGACATCCTTGACGCCATCTGGCCGCATCTCAAACCCGGCGGCACGCTGGTCTATGCAACCTGTTCAGTACTGCCGGAAGAAAACAGTCAGCAAATCGCGGCCTTCCTTAAACGAACCCCGGACGCGGCGCTGCACGATACGGGAACGCCTGAATGCCCGGGTCAGCAGAATCTGCCGGGTGCAGAAGAGGGTGATGGCTTCTTTTACGCTAAGCTAATCAAAGAGTGATGTTGAGAACAGGTCACGAGAGATGAAGATTATCATTCTGGGCGCAGGACAGGTTGGTGGAACGCTGGCGGAAAATCTGGTTGGCGAAAACAACGATATCACCATCGTGGATACCAACGGCGATCGCCTGCGTGTTTTACAGGACAAATTTGACCTGCGCGTTGTGCAGGGTCATGGTTCGCACCCGCGCGTTCTTCGTGAGGCGGGTGCTGACGATGCCGACATGCTGGTTGCGGTGACCAGTTCTGACGAAACCAATATGGTGGCCTGTCAGGTGGCCTACTCGCTTTTTAACACGCCAAACCGAATCGCGCGCATCCGCTCTCCGGACTATGTTCGCGATGCTGAGAAACTGTTTAATTCAGAAGCAGTTCCTATTGACCATCTTATCGCGCCAGAACAGCTGGTGATCGACAATATCTACCGTCTGATCGAATATCCGGGCGCCCTGCAGGTGGTGAACTTTGCCGAAGGTAAAGTGAGCCTGGCCGTCGTTAAGGCCTATTACGGCGGCCCGTTGATTGGCAACGCGTTGTCCACCATGCGCGAGCATATGCCGCATATTGATACGCGCGTCGCGGCTATTTTCCGCCACGACAGACCTATCCGCCCGCAGGGCTCTACGATTGTCGAAGCCGGGGACGAAGTCTTCTTTATTGCGGCTTCACAGCATATTCGTGCGGTGATGAGTGAACTTCAGCGTCTCGAAAAACCCTATAAACGCATTATGCTGGTCGGCGGCGGCAATATTGGTGCCGGTCTGGCACACCGGCTGGAAAAAGATTACAGCGTAAAATTGATCGAACGCGATCAGCAGCGAGCGGCTGAACTGGCGGAAAAACTGCAAAATACGATCGTATTTTATGGCGATGCGTCAGATCAGGAGTTGCTGGCTGAAGAGCATATTGATCAAGTTGATCTTTTTATTGCCATCACCAACGACGACGAGGCGAATATAATGTCTGCCATGCTCGCGAAACGTATGGGGGCAAAGAAGGTCATGGTGCTTATCCAGCGCAAAGCCTATGTTGATCTGGTTCAGGGCAGCGTCATTGATATTGCCATTTCGCCGCAGCAGGCGACAATTTCCGCGTTACTGAGCCATGTGCGTAAAGCGGATATTGTTGGGGTATCATCGCTTCGTCGCGGGGTAGCGGAAGCCATTGAAGCCGTAGCGCACGGAGATGAAACCACATCACGCGTCGTGGGCCGTTCGATAGACGAAATTAAGCTGCCACCGGGCACCATTATTGGTGCTGTCGTGCGCGGGAATGATGTCATGATTGCCAATGATAATTTGCGCATTGAGCAAGGCGATCACGTTATTATGTTCCTTACCGATAAAAAGTTTATTACCGACGTCGAACGTTTATTCCAGCCAAGCCCATTCTTCCTTTAATGTGTCGGGTGCTCTCAAATGGGGTACCCGCTCTTTATCCTTCTCATTTCTGTGCCTTTTATTTTGCATAACGTTTAATTATCACGAATGGCAATTAGCTAATCATTTGTTAAACTTATAGTCGTCAGCTGGCACAAGGAGAACAAAATGAGTTTTATTAAAGAATTTCGCGAATTTGCGATGCGCGGAAACGTGGTGGATTTGGCAGTGGGTGTCATTATTGGTGCAGCATTCGGCAAGATTGTTTCATCATTAGTGGCCGACATTATCATGCCACCTTTAGGGTTGCTAATCGGGGGCATTGATTTCAAACAGTTCGCTTTCACGTTGCGTGAAGCACAGGGGGATGTGCCGGCAGTCGTGATGCACTACGGCGTATTTATTCAGAACGTATTTGATTTCGTGATTGTGGCGTTTGCCATTTTTATGGCTATCAAGCTGATCAATAAACTCAACCGTAAAAAAGAAGAGCCGGCAGCAGCGCCTGCACCGACAAAAGAAGAAGTGCTGCTGAGTGAGATTCGCGATCTGTTAAAAGAGCAGAACAAGCGCGTTTAATCAGAAGCTTAAAGCAGGAAGGCCAGTGGTAAATAAGCGATTCGCTTGTTTGCCACTGGCCTCCCAGTTACCCCGTTTTGCATGCTTGCCTTTACGCAGATAACTTCCTTTCCCTTTTTTATTCTTCTCAACGCGCTGTCTGAATAGCGGGTCATGAAGTAGTGCCTCAATGGCATTGTCTTTAATCTGCCCTTTCGTGTGCTGATAGCGGCTCATAAATTCTCCTGAGCATGGTTTATGTCGACGGGAGTCTAGACCCGGTTGGACTAAAAATCAACAGTCCTCGGTTTCCCCACTGGCCCCCTGTTCAAGGGCTTCCAGAATGGAACAATAAATACTGCTGTGGGCCGTGCCACAACAAGCATCATTCAGCCTTTGCAGAGAGCGCTGCATGGTTTGCAATTCCTGAATGCGTGCTTCAACTTCATCCAACCGGGCCTGCACAATGCTTTTTGACTCCTGACAGGTGTGATGTGCCGGATCGATGCGGATCGATAATAACTCGCGGATCGAGTCTAATGTGAAACCGAGCTGGCGCGCATAACGAATAAACCGCAGGCGCTGCAGATCGTTATCGGTATAAAGTCGGAAGCCACCTTCAGTACGAACTTCATGATCGATCATCTGCTGCTTTTCGTAATATCGGATGGTATCCGGTGTGACGTTCGCGAGCTTCGCAAGTTCACCGATACGGTACATAACTACTCCTCGTTTATTTTCCGCAACAAGCGTTCACCGTATTCACCGTGCAGAAAGTCAGTATTCATTCCTGCCTGACGCAGTTTAAGTTCAAGCACGGCGAGACGGCGGCTAAGTTCAGAATGTCGCGGATCGTCCTGACGGATCCCTTTTAGCAGATCGACAAGTTCAACAGCCTCTCTGCGCTGTTCGAGCTCAGGAGGGAGACAGCCTGCATTCTTTAGTAAACGGTATCCCGCGCGTAATTCAGGCGCAATATGCGAGTCATCGTCAAGCATAAGGGGTTCGCCGCGTCCCGGAAGATCGTCGAATTCACCTTTTTTTTGGGCATCACGAATATGGCGTTCTGCCCACTGGTCAAGCAGCCACATTACCCGCTCCAGAGGATGAACAGAATTGATACAGATATTGTAGAGAAGTGGGGATATCGCGGATATAAAAAAACCCGCCGGAGCGGGTTTTTTTACGTTACTGCAGATTACTCTGCAGCAGCTTCTGCTTTCTCTGAACGATCAACCAGCTCGATGTAAGCCATCGGCGCGTTGTCGCCTGCACGGAAGCCACACTTCAGAATGCGAGTGTAACCACCGGCACGGCTCGCGAAACGCGGGCCCAGTTCGTTAAACAGTTTTGCCACGATCTCGTTATCACGAGTACGGGCGAATGCCAGACGACGATTAGCAACGCTGTCAGTCTTGGCAAGAGTAATCAGCGGCTCAACTACGCGACGCAGCTCTTTCGCTTTAGGCAGGGTCGTCTTGATGATCTCATGACGAACCAGTGAACCTGCCATGTTGCGGAACATAGCCTGGCGATGGCTGCTGTTGCGGTTCAGTTGACGACCACTCTTACGATGGCGCATGACCTTATCCTTCTCAGTAAAACCTTAACCTGTGATCCGGTTACTCGTCAGCAATGCTTGCCGGTGGCCAGTTTTCCAGGCGCATGCCCAGAGACAGACCACGTGAAGCCAGCACGTCTTTAATCTCGGTAAGAGATTTTTTACCCAGGTTCGGCGTTTTCAGCAACTCAACCTCGGTACGCTGTACCAGATCACCGATATAGTGGATAGCTTCTGCCTTGAGGCAGTTAGCAGAGCGGACAGTCAATTCGAGATCGTCAACAGGGCGCAGCAGGATCGGATCGAATTCTGGTTTCTCTTCTTTCACTTCCGGCTGACGAACATCACGTAAGTCAACGAAAGCTTCCAGTTGTTCTGCCAGGATGGTTGCCGCACGACGAATCGCCTCTTCAGGATCGATTGTGCCGTTGGTTTCCATTTCGATGACCAGCTTGTCCAGGTCGGTACGCTGTTCTACACGCGCTGCTTCAACATTGTAGGCAATACGCTCTACAGGGCTGTAGCATGCGTCGACCAGCAGACGGCCGATTGGGCGCTCATCTTCTTCCGAATGAATTCGGGCAGAAGCCGGCACATAACCACGACCGCGCTGAACTTTGATACGCATGCTAATAGCTGCGTTCTCATCGGTCAGGTGGCAGATCACGTGCTGCGGCTTGACGATTTCAACATCACCGTCGTGGGTGATGTCGGCTGCAGTCACAGGGCCAATGCCAGATTTATTCAGAGTAAGAATAACTTCATCTTTACCCTGAACTCTCACCGCCAGCCCTTTCAGGTTGAGCAGGATTTCAAGGATATCTTCCTGAACGCCTTCTTTGGTGCTGTACTCATGAAGTACACCATCAATCTCAACCTCGGTCACCGCGCAACCCGGCATCGATGAGAGCAGAATACGGCGCAGTGCGTTACCCAGAGTATGGCCAAAGCCACGCTCTAAAGGCTCAAGGGTCACCTTGGCGTGCGTCGAACTCACTTGCTCGATATCTACCAGGCGCGGTTTTAGAAACTCTGTCACAGAACCCTGCATTGTGTCCTCTCTTTGGTACTAAGCTTTACTTGGAGTAAAGCTCGACGATCAGGTGTTCGTTAATGTCCGCAGACAGATCAGAACGTTCTGGCTGACGCTTGAACGTACCTTCCATCTTGCCAGCATCAACTTCCAGCCAGGTTGGCTTTTCACGCTGCTCAGCCAGCTCCAGAGCGGCCTTCACGCGAGATTGCTTTTTCGCTTTCTCACGAATGCTAACAACGTCATTCGCTTTAACCTGATAAGAAGCGATGTTAACAACACGACCGTTTACCATGATTGCTTTGTGGCTAACCAGCTGACGTGATTCAGCACGAGTAGCGCCGAAGCCCATACGGTATACAACGTTGTCCAGACGACCTTCCAGCAGAGCCAGCAGGTTTTCACCTGTGTTGCCTTTCAGACGTGCTGCTTCTTTATAGTAGTTACGGAACTGACGCTCCAGCACACCGTACATACGGCGAACTTTTTGCTTTTCACGCAACTGCACACCATAGTCAGACAGACGCGGTTTACGCGCACCGTGCTGGCCAGGAGCTTGTTCAATTTTACACTTGGTATCGATCGCGCGAACGCCAGACTTAAGGAATAAGTCGGTGCCCTCACGACGGCTCAGCTTGAGCTTAGGACCCAAATATCTTGCCATTTTCTATCTCCAACTAACCTAAAAAACGAGCGTTATACGCGACGTTTTTTCGGCGGACGACAACCGTTATGAGGGATCGGAGTCACATCAGTAATATTAGTGATGCGGAAACCAGCGGCGTTCAGAGCGCGAACAGTAGATTCACGACCCGGACCCGGACCTTTAACCATAACTTCCAGATTCTTGATGCCGTATTCTTTTACGGCTTCTGCGCAACGCTCTGCTGCAACCTGAGCTGCGAACGGAGTGGATTTGCGAGAACCACGGAAACCGGAACCACCGGCTGTTGCCCAACCCAATGCGTTACCCTGACGATCAGTAATAGTAACGATGGTGTTGTTGAAAGAAGCATGGATATGAGCCACGCCGTCAGAGACTTGTTTTCTTACACGTTTACGTGCACGAACTGGTGCCTTTGCCATTATTCAATCACCCCGATTATTTCTTGATCGGTTTGCGCGGACCCTTACGGGTACGTGCGTTGGTCTTAGTACGCTGACCGCGCACTGGCAGACCACGACGATGACGCAAACCGCGATAGCAACCAAGATCCATCAGGCGCTTGATGCTCATGCTGATTTCACGGCGCAGATCACCTTCAACGACAAATTTGGCAACTTCGTCACGCAGCGTGTCGATTTGTTCTTCAGACAGCTCACTGATCTTAACATCTTCAGCGATACCCGCTGCAGCCAGAATGGCCTTAGAACGGGTCTTGCCGATGCCGTAGATCGAAGTTAATGCGATCACAGCATGTTTCTGATCAGGAATGTTAATGCCTGCTATACGGGCCACTATGCACTCCTACTATTTAATATGTACGCACCATGCTGAAAAGCCCGTTTTCAGGATACTCAAATGGAAACGTACAGACATACAAAAGATTGGCTGGCTAATCTAGCCAGCTCAACCCAACTTTGCAAGAAAAATATGCGAAATAATCAGCCTTGGCGCTGTTTATGCTTCGGCTCGGCACTGCAAATCACACGGATGACACCATCACGCTTAACGATTTTGCAGTTACGGCATAATTTCTTGACGGAAGCACGAACTTTCATTTTTACTCTCCGTAACTTCTCAGGCGACCAATTAGCGGCCGTAGCCTTTCAGGTTCGCCTTCTTCAATGCAGACTCATACTGACTAGACATCATCAGAGTTTGCACTTGAGCCATAAAGTCCATAATCACGACAACAACGATAAGCAGTGAGGTCCCACCGAAGTAGAACGGTACTTTCATTGCATCACGCATGAACTCCGGGATCAGGCAGATAAAAGTAATATAGAGCGCACCAACCAAAGTCAGGCGGGTCATTACTTTATCGATATACTTCGCCGTTTGCTCTCCCGGACGAATTCCTGGTACAAATGCACCGGACTTCTTCAGGTTATCTGCTGTTTCACGCGGGTTGAAGACCAACGCCGTGTAGAAGAAACAGAAGAAGATGATCGCAGACGCATAGAGTAACACATAAAGTGGTTGCCCAGGCTGCAAATACAGCGAAATTGTTGTCAGCCAGTTCCAACCAGTACCGCCCCCGAACCATGACGCGATGGTTGCCGGGAACAGAATAATACTGGAAGCGAAGATAGCCGGGATAACCCCCGCCATGTTCACTTTCAGCGGTAAATGTGTGCTCTGTGCAGCATAGACACGACGACCTTGCTGACGCTTAGCGTAGTTCACCACAATGCGGCGTTGACCACGTTCAACGAAGACAACAAAGAACGTCACTGCAAATACTAATACTGCAACCAACAGCAACAGGAGGAAGTGCAGGTCGCCTTGACGCGCTTGCTCGATAGTGTGGGCGATGGCTGGCGGGAGGCCCGCAACAATACCGGCGAAGATAATGATTGAGATACCGTTACCGATACCGCGCTCAGTAATCTGTTCGCCGAGCCACATCAGGAACATTGTCCCTGTGACCAGACTTACAACAGCGGTGAAGTAGAATGCAAAGCCCGGGTTTAACACCAGGCCCTGCATACCAGGCATATTCGGCAGACCGGTAGCAATACCGATCGACTGGAATATTGCCAGCACCAGAGTACCGTAACGGGTGTACTGACTAATCTTACGACGTCCAGACTCCCCTTCTTTCTTCAACTCTGCCAGGGCCGGATGAACGACCGTCAGCAGCTGGATAATAATCGATGCCGAAATGTACGGCATAATACCCAGTGCGAAGATAGAAGCACGGCTGAGAGCACCACCAGAGAACATGTTGAACATTTCAATGATGGTGCCTCGCTGTTGCTCAAGCAGTTTGGCAAGTACAGCGGCATCGATACCAGGGATCGGAATAAAAGAGCCAATACGGAACACAATCAGCGCGCCGATAACAAACAGCAGTCTGCGTTTCAGCTCGCCAAATCCACCTTTGGCACTTTGAAAATCTAATCCCGGTTGCTTAGCCATCTGCTACTTATTCCTCAATTTTACCGCCAGCAGCTTCGATAGCAGCACGAGCACCTTTAGTAACACGCAGGCCACGAACAGTTACCGGAGTAGAAACTTCACCAGCCAGGATCACTTTCGCGAACTCGATCTGGATACCGATAATGTTTGCTGCTTTCAGCGTGTTCAGGTCTACAACGCCGCCTTCAACTTTCGCCAGGTCAGACAGACGGATTTCCGCCGTGATCGCTGCTTTGCGAGAGGTGAAGCCGAACTTCGGCAGACGACGGTACAGTGGCATCTGGCCACCCTCGAAACCGCGACGTACGCCACCGCCAGAACGAGAGTTCTGACCTTTGTGACCACGACCACCGGTTTTGCCGAGGCCAGAACCGATACCACGACCCAGGCGTTTACCCGCCTTTTTAGAGCCTTCGGCCGGAGACAGAGTATTTAAACGCATCTCTTACTCCTCAACTTTAACCATGAAGTAAACCGCGTTGACCATACCACGAACAGCAGGAGTATCCTCGCGCTCAACGGTATGACCAATACGACGCAGACCCAGGCCAAGCAGCGTTGCCTTGTGTTTCGGCAGACGACCGATTGCACTGCGGGTTTGAGTGATTTTAATAGTCTTTGCCATGGTCAATTACCCCAGAATTTCTTCAACGGATTTACCACGCTTGGCAGCGACCATTTCTGGAGAATTCATATTTTCCAGGCCATCAATAGTTGCACGAACCACGTTGATCGGGTTGGTGGAACCATATGCTTTAGCCAGAACGTTATGAACCCCAGCAACTTCCAGAACGGCGCGCATTGCACCACCGGCGATGATACCGGTACCTTCTGAAGCTGGCTGCATGAATACACGAGAACCCGTGTGAACACCTTTAACTGGGTGCTGCAGGGTGCCGTTGTTCAGCGCGACGTTAATCATGTTGCGACGGGCTTTTTCCATCGCTTTCTGGATCGCTGCTGGAACTTCACGCGCTTTACCGTAACCAAAACCAACGCGACCGTTACCATCGCCTACTACAGTCAGAGCTGTGAAGGAGAAAATACGACCACCTTTAACGGTTTTAGATACGCGGTTTACCGCGATCAGCTTTTCCTGCAGTTCGCCAGCCTGTTTTTCGATGTGAGCCATCTTACACCTCTACCTTAGAACTGAAGGCCAGCTTCACGGGCAGCATCTGCCAGTGCCTGGACACGACCATGATATTGGAACCCGGAACGGTCAAAGGAAACATTGCTGATGCCTTTTTCCAGAGCGCGTTCAGCAACAGCTTTACCTACAGCTGCAGCGGCGTCTTTGTTACCGGTGTACTTCAATTGTTCTGAGATAGCTTTTTCTACAGTAGAAGCAGCTACCAGAACTTCAGAACCGTTCGGTGCAATTACCTGTGCGTAAATATGACGCGGGGTACGATGTACCACCAGGCGAGTTGCACCCAGCTCTTTGAGCTTGCGGCGTGCGCGGGTCGCACGACGGATACGAGCAGATTTCTTATCCATAGTGTTACCTTACTTCTTCTTAGCCTCTTTGGTACGCACGACTTCGTCGGCGTAACGAACACCCTTGCCTTTGTAAGGCTCAGGACGACGGTAGGCGCGCAGATCTGCTGCAACCTGACCGATCAGCTGTTTATCAGCGCCTTTCAGCACGATTTCAGTCTGAGTCGGGCATTCTGCAGTGATACCGGCCGGCAGCGGATGCTCAACAGGGTGTGAGAAGCCCAGAGACAGGCCTACTGCATTCCCTTTGATAGCTGCACGATAACCTACACCAACCAGCTGAAGCTTTTTAGTGAAGCCTTCGGTAACACCAACAACCATTGAGTTCAGCAGGGCACGCGCGGTACCAGCCTGAGCCCAACCATCCACGAAACCATCACGTGGACCGAAGGTCAGAGCGTTATCTGCATGTTTAACTTCAACAGCTTTGTTGAGGGTACGAGTCAGCTCGCCGTTTTTACCTTTGATCGTAATAACCTGACCGTCGATTTTTACATCAACGCCGGCAGGAATAACGACCGGTGCTTTAGCAACACGAGACATTCTTTCCTCCGATTAGGCTACGTAGCAGATAATTTCGCCACCAAGACCAGCCTGGCGCGCTGCACGATCAGTCATAACACCTTTAGAGGTAGAAACAACTGCGATACCAAGACCAGCCATAACTTTTGGCAGCTCATCTTTTTTCTTATAGATGCGCAGGCCTGGGCGGCTGACACGCTGAATGCTTTCTACAACAGCTTTACCCTGGAAATACTTGAGAGTAAGTTCCAGTTCCGGCTTGGTGTCGCCTTCAACTTTAAAATCTTCGATAAAACCTTCTTCCTTCAGCACGTTGGCAATTGCCACTTTCAGCTTGGCGGAAGGCATGGTGACCGCAACTTTGTTCGCGGCCTGACCGTTACGGATACGGGTCAGCATATCCGCGATCGGATCTTGCATGCTCATCTGTCTTTACTCCCGTGATTCAATTGGTAATTACCAGCTAGCCTTTTTCAAGCCTGGCACTTCACCGCGCATGGCGGCTTCACGCAGTTTGATACGGCTCAACCCAAACTTGCCCACATAACCATGTGGACGACCTGTTTGACGACAGCGGTTACGCTGACGAGACGGGCTGGAATCACGCGGCAGAGACTGCAGCTTGAGAACCGCATTCCAACGATCTTCGTCGGAAGCGTTCACATCAGAAATGATCGCTTTCAGTTCAGCGCGTTTAGCGAAGAATTTATCAGCTAAAGCTACGCGCTTTACTTCGCGTGCTTTCATTGATTGCTTAGCCATTCAGTAACCCTACCTTACTTGCGGAACGGGAAGTCAAAGGCAGCCAGCAGAGCACGGCCTTCTTCATCAGATTTCGCAGTAGTGGTAATGGTAATATCCAAACCACGCACGCGGTCGACTTTATCGTAGTCGATTTCTGGGAAGATGATCTGCTCACGGACACCCATGCTGTAGTTACCACGACCGTCGAAAGACTTAGCGGACAAGCCACGGAAGTCACGGATACGTGGAACAGCAATAGTGATCAGGCGCTCAAAGAACTCCCACATGCGTTCGCCACGCAGAGTTACTTTACAGCCGATCGGATAGCCCTGACGGATTTTGAAGCCTGCAACAGATTTGCGTGCTTTGGTGATCAGCGGTTTTTGACCGGAGATTGCTGTCAGGTCAGCTGCTGCGTTATCCAGCAGTTTCTTGTCAGCGATCGCTTCACCAACACCCATGTTCAGGGTGATCTTCTCGACCCGAGGGACTTGCATGACAGAATTGTAGTTAAACTCGGTCATGAGTTTCTTAACTACTTCGTCTTTGTAGTAATCATGCAGTTTCGCCATCGTACTACTCCAAATTACTTGATAGTTTCGCTGTTAGACTTGAAGAAACGGACTTTTTTACCGTCTTCGAATCTAAAGCCTACACGGTCAGCCTTGCCGGTAGCCGCATTGAAGATTGCAACGTTAGAAACCTGAATAGCAGCTTCTTTTTCAACGATGCCACCTGGTTGGTTCAGGGCCGGAACCGGCTTCTGATGTTTCTTAACCAGGTTGATACCTTCAACGACAAGTTTGCCGGAAGACAGAACATTTTTTACTTTACCGCGTTTACCTTTATCTTTACCGGTTAACACGATAACTTCGTCATCACGACGGATTTTCGCTGCCATGATTCGCTCCTTAGAGTACTTCTGGTGCCAGAGAGATAATTTTCATGAACTTCTCAGTACGAAGTTCACGAGTTACCGGCCCAAAGATACGCGTGCCGATAGGCTGCTCGCTGTTATTGTTTAAAATAACGCATGCATTACCATCGAAGCGAATGACAGAACCGTCAGGGCGACGAACACCCTTCTTGGTGCGCACCACTACCGCCTTCAGCACATCACCTTTTTTGACCTTACCACGTGGAATTGCTTCTTTGATGGTGATCTTGATGATGTCGCCTACGCCTGCGTAGCGACGGTGCGAGCCACCCAGAACCTTGATACACATTACGCGACGTGCACCGGAGTTGTCGGCGACGTTCAGCATAGTCTGTTCTTGGATCATTTTAGTGCTCCGCTAATGTCAACTACTACCTGAGACTCTAAAATCAGAGCCGTTAAAAAGCCCCATATCGAGGGCGCGGCATTATAACACCGCTTCTGCAATATGGGTAGAAAAAATAAACGGCTCATCGCTGAGCCGTTTATTCGTATTGAGAAGGCGTACTGTATTACAGAACCGCTTTCTCTACAACGCGAACCAGCGTCCAGGACTTAGTCTTGGACAGTGGACGGCATTCACGGATTTCAACCTTGTCGCCGATACCACATTCGTTGTTCTCGTCATGTACGTGCAGTTTGGTCGTACGCTTGATGAATTTACCGTAGATCGGGTGTTTCACAATACGTTCGATAGCTACAACAATGGATTTCTCCATTTTGTCGCTAACAACACGACCTTGCAGAGTACGGATTTTATCGGTCATTACGCACCCGCCTTCTGAGTCAGTAAAGTCTTAACGCGTGCAACATTGCGACGCACTTGCTTCAGCAGGTGAGTCTGTTGCAGCTGGCCACTTGCAGCCTGCATACGCAGGTTGAACTGCTCACGCAGCAGGTTCAGCAGCTCAGCGTTCAGCTCTTCAACGCTTTTTTCACGCAGCTCTTTTGCTTTCATTACATCACCGTCTTAGTTACAAAGGTGGTTTTGATAGGCAGTTTCGCTGCTGCCAGGCCGAAGGCTTCACGGGCCAGCTCTTCCGGAACACCGTCCATTTCATACAGGACTTTGCCCGGTTGGATCAAGGCAACCCAGTACTCCACGTTACCTTTACCTTTACCCATACGAACTTCCAGCGGCTTCTCGGTGATCGGTTTGTCCGGGAATACACGGATCCAGATCTTACCTTGACGCTTAACTGCACGGGTCATTGCACGACGTGCTGCTTCGATCTGACGTGCAGTCAGACGACCACGGCCAACAGCTTTCAGACCGAAAGTGCCGAAGCTAACATCCGTACCCTGCGCCAGACCACGGTTGCGGCCTTTGTGCACTTTACGGAATTTTGTACGCTTTGGTTGTAACATCAGCGACGCTCCTTATTTACGGCCTTTACGCTGCTGCTTTTTAGGTTGAGCAGCCGGTTTTTCCGGTTGTTCAACAGCAGCCATACCACCCAGGATCTCACCTTTGAAGATCCATACCTTAACGCCGATTACACCGTAAGTGGTGTGCGCTTCAGAAGTGTTGTAGTCGATGTCAGCACGCAGAGTGTGCAGCGGTACGCGACCTTCACGGTACCATTCGGTACGTGCGATTTCCGCGCCGCCCAGACGGCCGCTAACTTCAACTTTGATACCTTTAGCGCCCAGACGCATTGCGTTCTGTACAGCACGCTTCATAGCACGACGGAACATAACACGACGTTCCAGCTGTGAAGTGATGCTGTCAGCAACCAATTTAGCGTCCAGTTCAGGCTTACGAACTTCAGCGATATTGATCTGTGCAGGAACGCCAGCGATATCCGCTACGACCTTGCGCAGTTTTTCTACGTCTTCGCCTTTCTTACCGATAACGATGCCAGGACGAGCAGTGTGAATAGTCACACGGATGCTCTTCGCTGGACGCTCGATAACGATACGAGATACAGACGCTTTAGCCAGTTCCTTAGTCAGGTACTGACGTACTTTAAAATCGCTGTCCAGGTTGTCAGCGAATTCTTTGGTGTTCGCAAACCAGGTAGAGTTCCATGGTTTTACAATACCCAGGCGAATACCATTAGGATGTACTTTCTGACCCATTGCTAGTCTCCAGAGTCTCAGCGATCGGACACAACCACAGTAATGTGGCTGGTGCGCTTCAGGATGCGATCTGCACGACCTTTCGCACGCGGCATAATGCGCTTCATGCTTGGGCCTTCATCTACGAAAATTTTCGCGACTTTCAGATCGTCGATGTCAGCGCCATCGTTGTGTTCAGCGTTAGCAATGGCAGATTCCAGTACTTTCTTGACCAATACCGCAGCTTTCTTGTTGGTATAGGTCAGGATGTCCAGGGCCTGCGACACTTTCTTACCGCGAATCAGGTCAGCAACAAGGCGAACCTTCTGTGCAGAAGAACGAGCATGGCGATGTTGAGCTAAAGTTTCCATCTCTTCCTCCTACCTTATTTCTTCTTCGCTTTTTTATCAGCAGCGTGGCCGCGATAAGTACGAGTCGGTGCGAATTCACCCAGTTTGTGACCAACCATTTCGTCGGTAACAAAGACTGGAACGTGCTGACGACCATTATGGACAGCGATGGTCAAACCGATCATGTTAGGAAAGATCGTTGAACGACGGGACCAAGTGCGCAGGGGCTTCTTGTCTCCGCTTTCCACCGCTTTCTCTACCTTCTTCAGCAAGTGCAGGTCAATAAAAGGACCTTTCTTGAGAGAACGTGGCATGGCTTATCCTCTAAAATTATTTGCTACGGCGACGTACGATAAATTTATCAGTACGCTTGTTGCTGCGGGTCTTCTTACCTTTGGTCTGAACGCCCCACGGAGATACCGGGTGCTTACCAAAGTTACGACCTTCACCACCACCATGTGGGTGGTCGACTGGGTTCATCGCAGTACCGCGAACGGTAGGACGAACACCACGCCAGCGTGCAGCACCTGCTTTACCCAGAACGCGCAGCATATGCTCAGCATTGCCAACTTCGCCCAGAGTAGCGCGGCAGTCTGCTTCGACTTTACGCATTTCACCAGAACGCAGACGCAGGGTGACATAAGCACCATCACGCGCAACGATCTGAACGTAAGTACCCGCGGAACGCGCCAGCTGACCGCCTTTACCTGGTTTCATTTCTACGTTATGAACGGTAGAACCAACCGGGATATTGCGCATCGGCAGGGTGTTGCCTGCTTTGATTGCAGCATCAACGCCAGACTGAATCTGGTCGCCAGCTTTCAGGCCTTTAGGGGCCAGGATGTAACGGCGTTCGCCGTCTTTGTACAGAACCAGCGCGATGTTCGCGGAACGGTTCGGATCGTACTCAAGACGTTCAACAACTGCTGGGATACCGTCTTTGTTGCGTTTGAAGTCAACAATACGATAAGCCTGCTTGTGGCCACCACCGATGTGACGAGTGGTGATACGGCCATTGTTGTTACGACCACCGGATTTGCTGTTTTTTTCCAGCAACGGAGCAAAAGGTTTGCCCTTGTGCAGCTCAGGGTTAACCACTTTAACTACGTGGCGACGACCCGGAGATGTCGGTTTACATTTAACAACTGCCATTGTATTACTCCTCCGACTTACTCAGCGCCGCCAACGAAGTCCAGATTCTGGCCTTCTTTCAGGGTGACGTAAGCTTTTTTCCAGTCGCTACGACGACCGATACGCTGTCCGTGACGTTTAACTTTCCCTTTAACTACCAGGGTGTTAACGACTTCGACTTCGACTTCAAACAGTTTCTGCACAGCAGCTTTGATCTCTGCTTTGGTCGCGTCTTTAGCAACTTTGAGAACGATGGTGTTTGTTTTTTCCATCGCAGTAGACGCTTTTTCAGAAACGTGCGGTGCGCGAAGCACCTTCAGCAGACGTTCTTCACGAATCATGCCAGCATCTCCTCAACTTGCTTAACAGCATCAGCAGTCATTACGACTTTGTCGAAGGCGATCAGGCTAACCGGGTCGATACCAGTCGCATCGCGTACGTCAACCTTGTGCAGGTTACGTGCGGCCAGGAACAGGTTCTCGTCCAGCTCACCGGTGATGATCAGCACATCTTCCAGAGCCATGTCTTTCAGTTTCTGTGCCAGCAGCTTAGTTTTAGGCGCTTCAACAGAGAACTTCTCGACAACGATCAGACGATCCTGACGTACCAGTTCGGACAGGATGCTTTTCAGCGCGCCGCGGTACATCTTTTTGTTAACTTTTTGACTGTGGTCCTGTGGACGCGCAGCGAAGGTCACGCCACCTGAACGCCAGATCGGGCTCTTGATAGAACCTGAACGCGCACGGCCGGTACCTTTCTGGCGCCATGGCTTTTTGCCAGAACCAGTTACTTCAGCACGAGTCTTCTGAGCACGAGTACCCTGACGAGCACCAGCTGCATAAGCAACAACAACCTGGTGAACCAGCGCTTCGTTGAAATCACGACCGAAGGTAGTTTCGGAAACAGTCAGCGCGCTCTGCGCGTCTTTCAATACTAATTCCATTGCTATCCCCTTACGCCTTCACAGCTGGTTTAACGATCAGGTCGCTACCGGTTGCACCCGGGACCGCACCTTTAACCAGCAGCAGGTTGCGCTCAGCGTCAACACGTACTACGTCCAGGCTCTGAACGGTTACACGTTCGTTACCCAGCTGACCTGCCATTTTCTTGCCTTTGAACACTTTGCCCGGAGTCTGGTTCTGACCGATAGAACCCGGAACGCGGTGAGACAAGGAGTTACCGTGGGTAGCGTCCTGGGTACGGAAGTTCCAGCGCTTAACGGTACCAGCAAAACCTTTACCTTTAGAGGTACCGGTTACGTCAACTTTTTTAACGTCAGCAAACAGCTCAACGCTAATGTCCTGACCTACGGTGAACTCTTCGCCTTCAGCAAGACGGAATTCCCACAGACCACGGCCAGCTTCTACGCCAGCTTTAGCGAAGTGACCCGCTTCTGGTTTGGTTACACGGTTAGCTTTTTTAGCACCAGTGGTAACCTGAATAGCGCGGTAGCCATCGTTAGCCAGATCTTTAACCTGAGTAACGCGGTTTGCTTCAACTTCGATTACGGTTACTGGGATAGAAACGCCATCTTCAGTGAAGATGCGGGTCATACCCACTTTTTTACCGACTAAACCAATCATTGTTTCAACCTCTCAATCGCTCGATGACCTGATTAACCCAGGCTGATCTGCACGTCTACACCGGCAGCCAGATCCAGACGCATCAGAGCATCAACGGTTTTCTCAGTTGGCTCAACGATGTCAACCAGACGCTTGTGAGTGCGGATTTCGTACTGATCGCGCGCGTCTTTGTTAACGTGCGGAGAAATCAGAACGGTGAAGCGCTCTTTGCGGGTCGGCAGCGGGATCGGACCACGGACTTGCGCACCAGTGCGCTTAGCAGTCTCGACGATTTCCGCGGTTGATTGATCGATCAGACGATGATCAAACGCTTTAAGGCGGATACGGATTCTTTGGTTCTGCATGAGACCAGAGCTCCAATTATTTTATAAACGAAAATGATTACTCCTCAAACCCATTACGATTGATGGGAGAGTGTAACCGTTCTTACGTAGCTCCCCAATTGGGAGCATTGTTGAGTAACAAAATGAGCTACTCTGGTTCTGATTGAACCCGCCGTCAATTACGACAAGCCCGCGCATTATACGTAAATCTGGGCAAGACGCAAGTGCCGTTTAGAAATTAAGCGCCAATGTCGCAGGGTGTGTAAGAGCGCGCAACGTTTTATGCAATGTATTCTGCGGCGATGCTTTGTTTCGAGCCGCTACGCATCTCCGTTTTTTGTGCATTGCCGGACAGGCCGATTATAACGACTATGCGCTCAAACCCGTTTGAGGCCTTTTACATGCTAACCACCCTCCCCTTTCTGCTGATCTATCTTTCACTGACTGCCTTACTGGTACATGCCGATATTCGCTACGGTCTGCTTCCCGATAAATTTCTCTGCCCGCTGCTATGGGCGGGGCTGCTCTTCCAGCTTTGTATCCAACCTGATTTTCTGCCGAGTGCGGTGGCGGGTGCGATGGCCGGATATATTGCCTTTGCCGTTATTTACTGGGGCTATTGGTTTATCTGCCGGCGTGAAGGAATGGGATATGGTGATGTGAAGTACCTGGCGGCACTGGGTGCATGGCATGGCTGGTGCGTACTGCCTGCGCTGGCGTTGCTCGCGGCGCTGATGGCGCTTCTTTGTATTCTTGTTTTTTCGGTAATCCGCCCTGATAAGAAGGCAATAAAAAACCCGCTGCCTTTTGGGCCATTTCTGGCAGCAGCGGGTTTATGCGTAGGCTGGAAGACGTTGGTTATTCTTCCACTTTAATCTGTGACTGAAGATAGTTTTGCAGGCCGATTTTAGCAATGAGATCCAGCTCTGTTTCCAGCCAGTCAATATGCCCTTCTTCATCGGCCAGGATCTGAATCATCATATCTCGGCTGACGTAGTCATGTACGCTGTCAGCATAGGCAATGGCTTCACGGAGATCTTTGGCACCTTCAAGTTCTAGCCTGAGGTCGGAACGCAGCATCTCTTCGACATCTTCTCCGATGCCCAGCTTGCCGAGATCCTGCAGGTTTGGAATGCCTTCAAGGAATAAAATACGCTCGATATATTTATCAGCGTGTTTCATCTCATCGATAGATTCATGGTACTCAACGTCGTTTAAACGTTTGAGTCCCCAGTTTTTGAACATTCTCGCGTGAAGAAAATACTGGTTGATTGCGACAAGCTCATTTCCCAATAATTTATTGAGATAACTTATGATTTTAACATCACCTTTCATTATATAGTCCCTCCGCT
Source organism: Enterobacter sp. FB (assembly GCF_000805795.1). Taxonomy (NCBI): domain Bacteria; kingdom Pseudomonadati; phylum Pseudomonadota; class Gammaproteobacteria; order Enterobacterales; family Enterobacteriaceae; genus Enterobacter; species Enterobacter sp. FB. Next base: position 29,328 of record NZ_JSZC01000017.1, read on the forward strand.
TCCACTCATTGAAGCGTAGATCGGGCTACAGGGATGTCAAAGAAAAGATGGGCGCTTACGCGATCTCTTTGTATTCCGGGATCTGCATCAGCTCGTCCTGCATGATCTCTCGCGCAGCACGTACGCATTTACCGCATTGATTTCCCACCGGAACAAATTTGCGAAGCTGCTGGAATGACTGGGGCTGAAACTGGCGAACGGCCTGACGTATTTTTTTGTCGCTTACACCATTACATAAACAAACGTACATAGAAACTCCCGTTCAAATTATGCGCAAAGTGTAAGTGAGAATGGTTATGATTACAATAGCACAAACGCCAGAATGCGGGGCGGGAGCAGGCAAAAAATGCGAAATTTTGTGACGACGCCTGAGCGGTAGAAAACAAAAAAGGACGCCGAAGCGTCCTTTTTTAATTCAGGGATAATTAATTAGCCCAGAACTTTAGCAACAACGCCCGCGCCAACGGTACGGCCGCCTTCACGGATTGCGAAACGCAGACCGTCGTCCATCGCGATTGGGTGGATCAGCGTCACAACCATCTTGATGTTGTCGCCTGGCATTACCATCTCAACGCCTTCTGGCAGTTCGATGGTACCGGTCACGTCAGTAGTACGGAAGTAGAACTGTGGACGGTAGCCTTTGAAGAACGGAGTATGACGGCCGCCTTCGTCTTTGGACAGGATGTACACTTCAGATTCGAACTTGGTGTGTGGCTTGATTGAGCCTGGCTTCGCCAGAACCTGACCACGTTCGATTTCTTCACGTTTGATACCACGCAGCAGAACACCAACGTTCTCACCAGCACGGCCTTCGTCCAGCAGTTTGCGGAACATTTCAACGCCAGTACAGGTAGACTTCGCAGTCTCTTTGATACCAACGATTTCAACTTCTTCACCAACTTTGATGATACCGCGCTCTACACGACCGGTAACAACGGTACCACGACCGGAGATGGAGAATACGTCTTCGATTGGCAGCAGGAATGGCTTGTCAATCGCACGCTCTGGTTCTGGGATGTAAGAATCCAGGAAGCCAGCCAGTTCGATGATTTTCGCTTCCCACTCAGCTTCGCCTTCCAGCGCTTTCAGAGCAGAACCACGAACGATTGGAGTATCGTCGCCTGGGAAATCGTACTGAGACAGCAGTTCACGAACTTCCATCTCTACCAGTTCCAGCAGCTCTTCGTCATCAACCATGTCGCATTTGTTCAGGAACACGATGATGAAAGGAACGCCTACCTGACGACCCAGCAGGATGTGCTCACGAGTCTGAGGCATTGGGCCGTCAGTCGCAGCAACAACCAGGATCGCGCCGTCCATCTGCGCAGCACCGGTGATCATGTTTTTAACATAGTCGGCGTGGCCTGGGCAGTCTACGTGTGCGTAGTGGCGAGTCGGGGTGTCGTATTCAACGTGGGAAGTGTTGATGGTGATACCACGAGCTTTTTCTTCTGGTGCGTTATCGATCTGGTCGAATGCACGAGCAGAACCACCGTAGGTTTTAGCCAGAACGGTAGTGATTGCAGCAGTCAGGGTAGTTTTACCATGGTCAACGTGGCCGATAGTACCAACGTTGACGTGCGGTTTTGTACGTTCAAATTTTTCTTTAGACACGGCTATATTCCTTACTATAGTGCTCTCCCCTCTGGAGAGAGCACGGGACTTAGGTTTTAATCCTGTGGATTACTTACCCCGGGCTTCAATAACGGCCTGAGCAACGTTGTTAGGCGCATCATCATACTTCAGGAATTCCATGGTGTATGATGCACGACCTTTGGTCAGAGAACGCAGCTGAGTTGCATATCCGAACATTTCAGACAGCGGAACTTCAGCGTGGATCTTAACGCCAGTTACTTCGGATTCCTGACCACGCAGCATACCGCGACGACGGCTCAAGTCACCGATAACGTCACCGGTGTTCTCTTCAGGAGTTTCTACTTCAACCTTCATGATTGGCTCAAGCAGAACTGGTTTTGCTTTCTTAAAGCCTTCTTTAAAGGCAATAGACGCAGCCAGTTTAAACGCCAGTTCAGAGGAGTCAACGTCGTGGTAAGAACCGAAGTGCAGACGGATACCCATGTCAACAACCGGATAGCCAGCCAGAGGGCCCGCTTTCAGCTGTTCCTGGATGCCTTTATCAACGGCTGGGATGTATTCGCCAGGAATTACACCACCTTTGATGTCGTTGATGAACTCGTAACCTTTCGGGTTAGAGCCCGGCTCCAGTGGGTACATGTCGATCACAACGTGACCGTACTGACCGCGACCACCAGACTGCTTAGCGTGTTTACCTTCAATATCGGTAACTTTCGCGCGAATCGCTTCGCGGTAAGCAACCTGAGGTTTACCCACGTTCGCTTCAACGTTGAATTCACGCTTCATACGGTCAACGATGATGTCCAGGTGCAGTTCACCCATACCAGCGATGATGGTCTGGTTAGATTCTTCATCAGTCCATACGCGGAATGATGGGTCTTCTTTCGCCAGACGGCCCAGAGCCAGACCCATTTTTTCCTGGTCAGCTTTGGTTTTTGGTTCAACTGCGATGGAGATTACCGGCTCTGGGAATTCCATACGCTCCAGAATGATCGGGTGATCCGGGTCACACAGGGTGTCACCAGTGGTCACGTCTTTCAGACCGATAGCTGCAGCGATGTCGCCCGCACGAACTTCTTTGATCTCTTCACGTTTGTTAGCGTGCATCTGTACGATACGGCCAAAACGCTCACGCGCCGCTTTCACGGAGTTCAGGATGGTGTCACCGGAGTTAACCACACCAGAGTAAACGCGGAAGAAGGTCAGGTTACCCACGAATGGGTCGGTAGCAATTTTGAACGCCAGTGCAGAGAATGGCTCTTCGTCGCTTGCGTGACGCTCAGCCGGGGTATCTTTACCGTCGTCCAGGATGCCGTTGATCGCAGGAACGTCAACCGGGGATGGCAGGTAGTCAACTACCGCATCCAGCATCGCCTGTACACCTTTGTTCTTGAACGCAGAACCACAGGTTACCAGGATGATTTCGTTGTTCAGAACGCGCTGACGCAGAGCTTTTTTGATCTCTTCTTCAGTCAGTTCTTCACCACCCAGGTATTTCTCCATCAGCTCTTCAGAAGCTTCAGCAGCGGATTCGATCAGGTTCTGGTGCCATTCGTCAGCCAGGTCCTGCATTGCAGCTGGGATATCTTCGTATTCGAAGGTAACGCCCTGGTCTGCATCGTTCCAGTTGATGGCTTTCATTTTCACCAGGTCGATAACGCCGGTGAAGCCTTCTTCAGCACCAATTGCCAGCTGCAGCGGAACAGGGTTCGCGCCCAGACGGGTTTTGATCTGACCAACAACTTTCAGGAAGTTAGCACCCATACGGTCCATTTTGTTAACGAACGCGATGCGTGGAACTTTATATTTGTTCGCCTGACGCCATACGGTTTCAGACTGTGGCTGAACACCACCAACTGCGCAATAAACCATTACCGCGCCGTCAAGAACACGCATGGAACGTTCTACTTCGATGGTGAAGTCAACGTGCCCTGGGGTGTCGATGATGTTTACGCGATGCGGTTCGTACTGCTTAGCCATACCTGACCAGAATGCAGTAGTCGCTGCGGAGGTGATAGTGATACCACGCTCCTGCTCCTGTTCCATCCAGTCCATGGTGGCTGCGCCGTCATGAACTTCACCGATTTTGTGGTTTACACCGGTGTAGAACAGAATACGTTCGGTAGTAGTGGTTTTACCGGCGTCGATGTGCGCACTGATACCGATGTTACGGTAGCGTGCGATGGGTGTTGTACGAGCCATTTGATTCCTCGTTTATATCTTTAGGCGTTCAGTTAAGTTACCCAGAGCGGGCGGCTTCTCTGAAGCGCCCGCCTGGTGACTAAGACTCCGAAGGGATTACCAACGGTAGTGTGCGAACGCCTTGTTGGCTTCTGCCATACGGTGAACGTCTTCACGTTTCTTAACTGCAGTACCTTTGTTGTCTGCAGCATCAGAAAGTTCGTTCGCCAGACGCAGAGCCATGGATTTATCACCGCGTTTACGAGCAGCTTCAACGATCCAACGCATTGCCAGGGCATTACGACGAACCGGACGAACTTCAACTGGAACCTGATAAGTAGAACCACCAACGCGGCGGGACTTAACTTCTACAGTTGGGCGAACGTTGTCGAGAGCGACTTCGAAAGCTTCCAGTTCATTTTTACCAGAACGCTGAGCCAGGGTCTCCAGCGCGCTGTATACGATTGCTTCTGCAGTAGATTTTTTACCATCTACCATCAGGATATTTACAAATTTTGCCAGCAGTTCTGATCCGAATTTCGGATCTGGAAGAATTTTACGCTGACCAATGACGCGACGACGTGGCATGGGAATACTCCGTTGTTAATTCAGGATTGTCCAAAACTCAAAGAGTTTAGTATGACATTAAGATAAATCAGTTTGGCCTTACTTAACGGAGAACCATTAAGCCTTAGGACGCTTCACGCCGTACTTGGAGCGAGCCTGCTTACGGTCTTTAACACCTGAGCAGTCCAGCGCACCACGAACGGTGTGGTAACGAACACCCGGAAGGTCTTTAACACGACCGCCACGGATCAGGATCACGGAGTGCTCCTGCAGGTTGTGACCTTCACCACCGATGTAGGAAGTCACTTCGAAACCGTTAGTCAAACGCACACGGCATACTTTACGCAGTGCGGAGTTTGGTTTTTTAGGAGTGGTGGTATATACACGAGTACATACACCACGTTTCTGCGGGCAGGCTTCCAGCGCAGGCACGTTGCTTTTCGCAACTTTGCGTGCACGTGGTTTGCGTACCAGCTGGTTAACTGTTGCCATTAAATAGCTCCTGGTTTTAGCTTTTGCTTCGTAAACACGTAATAAAACGACCTCATACAATATGAGGACGCGAAATTTTAGGGCTACGTCGAAAAGGTGTCAAGAAATATACAGCGATCTCAAATCACCAGTTCATTTGACTGGCGTGCGTCACAGTAAGATTGACGAAATCAGTATAGCCAACCACGTCAATTTTGGCTGAAATTTGACCAGAAAGACCCCGCGCATCCAGATCGTCTTTCAGCGCAGAAACTGTTATGGGGGCATTCGTGAGCATTTCAACGAAGCGACTGCCTTCAAGTGCGGCAAGCACGCCGTCCTGAATCAGCAGCAGGTCATCACCGTCGCGCAGCATACTCAGTAACGCGTCGATATCACATTGCCATGGTGAATGGCTCAGAGTATGGAGCATGGCAGCCTCAGAAAGTCAGAACGGTGTCGTAGTGGGAAAGGTGTTCGCGCAATGCCGCAGAAGAGACGACGGTCACATCCAGCACGAAAGGCGTCTTCTCATCCAAACCGCGAGCGGCCAGCGAGTCGGCGCAGACATAAAGGGTTTCAATGTCATACAGCGGCAGCACTTTAAACGTAGCGATGTAATCCCGCGCCAGAATGGCCTGTGGCTGCTGACCCGCCAGAAGCTGAAACACACCGTCCCCTAAAAAGAAGACGCCGATATCTTCGGTCAGCGCGGACGTCGCAAGTAACGCATCCAGCCCTTCGCGGCCAGAAGCGCTCCCGTGCGGCGCAGACGCAAAAACAAATGCCACGCGCTTCATCAGAATTGCACCACTCTGTCGCAGGTGAGCGCCGCCTGTGCCAGCGCGCCCAAACCGCTTAACGAAAAACCGGGCTGCAGGTTAGAACCCGACAAACCAAGACGGGCGGCTTCGGTTGCATCGGTCACGCCGCGGCGCAGTGCCGCCGCCACGCAGATGTGCAGTTCTACGCCCTGCTTTTCGTTTAATGCCTGCCAGCCGCGCACCACATCAAACTCATCGCTCGCCGGCGACGTAAACTGGTTCGCGTTATACACCCCTTCCCGATAGAAGAAGACGCTCGCCAGCTCATGTCCGGCTGCCAGCAGCGCATGCGCAAACTGCAGCGCGCTGCTGGCCTGCTGAGTCCCGTACGCCGGGCCTGTCACCATTAACGCATAACGCATTACTTGTCTTGTCCCAGGAAATCACCGCTTTTGAACTGGCGAATATAGAGGTAGACCGTGTGCTTGGAGATGTTGAGACGATCGGCCACCTGGTTGATAGCGTCTTTAATATCAAAAATCCCTTTTTCATAGAGATTGAGCACGATCTGGCGATTCTTGGCGTTGTTCGAGACGTTGCGGTCGGCATTCACCTCTTCAATGGTGAACTCAAGCGTCTGCGTGACGAGATCTTCGACGGAAGAGGCAAAGTTAACAGAAGAGCCAACATCCGGCGTTTCGGGTGGAATAAAGGTGCTCATGATCTGCGAGAAAGGCACATCAAGGTTCATGTTGATGCACAGCAGCCCAATTACACGATGCTCGCGGTTTCGAATCGCGATGGTTTCTGATTTCATCAGCACGCCGCTTTTGGCGCGGGTGAAATAGCATTTGGAGACGCTGCTGTCCGCGCCGGTCATGTCATGCAACATACGCAATGCAAGGTCGGTAATTGGCGAGCCAATTTTACGGCCAGTATGCTCACCATTCGCAATGCGGATGGCGGAACACTTCAGATCTTGCAGGGAGTGCAATACGATTTCGCAGTGGGAGCCAATGAGCATCGCTAACCCGTCCACTACCGCTTCATAGGATTTCAGAATATCGAAGTCGGTCTGGTCAAAAGGACGTTGATCCAGCAAATCAAGTTCACTGGTTTCGTTGGTTAAAAGCGACCTGGACATGAAAAAAACACTCCTTTTCAGGAGCCTGTCGTTAGGTTTTCAGGGCAGGCTCATTATCTACACGGACAACTAAATTAATACAGCGTGCCTAACGCTTTCCAGTGTTAATTATATCTGCCCCACAATAAAAAACCGCCGCCTTAAAGGCGGCGGTTTTTTTTCAGCATTACTTCTTAGCAGCAGCGGCTTTATCGTCAGCCGGTGCGTCTGCCTTGGCATCCGCTTTCGGTGCCGGTTTGATGTCCAGCAGCTCTACGTCAAAGACCAGCGTAGAGTTGGCAGGGATCCCCGGAACGCCGGTTTTGCCATAGGCCAGATCCGGTGGGATGACCATCTTGATCTTGCCGCCTTTCTTGATGTTTTTCAGGCCTTCAGTCCAGCCAGGGATCACACCATCCAGACGGAAGGAGAGCGGCTCACCACGGGTGTAAGAGTTATCGAACTCTTTACCGTCGATCAGCGTACCTTTGTAGTTCACGACAACCGTGTCGCTGTCTTTAGGCGCATCGCCGGTGCCTTCTTTCTCAACTTTGTATACCAGGCCAGTCGAAGAGGTTTTCACACCCTTCTCTTTAGCGAAGGCATCGCGGTAGGCTTTGCCTTTCGCTTCGTTGTCTTTAGCGTCCGCGTCCATCTTAGTCTGCGCGGCGCCCTTCACACGCGCTTCGAACGCCTGCAGAGTCTGTTCAATTTCCTGGTCGGACAGCTTGCTCTTATCGGCAAATGCGTCCTGAACGCCTGCGATCAGCTGAGCCTTATCCAGTTTGATGCCCAGTTTCTCTTGTTCTTTCAGAGAGTTTTCCATGTAACGACCCAGAGATGCGCCCAGTGCGTAGGCGGATTTCTGGTCGTCATTTTTGAACGCTGCTTTGCTGTCTGCAGTGGCAGCAGGCTTCGCAGCAGTATCAGCAGCGAATGACAGCGGCGCGTTCAGCGCAACAGCCATCGTCGTCGCCAGCAGCGTTACTTTAAACAGTGATTTCATCCATATCTCCAGGGCCTGGGGACTCTCACCCCAGCGTTAAACGTAAATGAGTGACGTACTATAAAACGTTGCAGAAGAAATCTACAGACAGACACGTCCAATTCTCGCCACTTTTCAGACTATTTTTGTTTAAATAAGTTTCTTGCCAGAGGGATGCGAACTGTACTTAAGGATAAACTCAGTTAAACTGCGCCGCCGCTGGGCCATTATGGCGAATCTGAAATAAACGAGGTGAATGATGAAGGATACAACGATAGAAGCGAGAATGGCTGAGCTGGAAAGCCGCCTGGCTTTTCAGGACATCACCATCGAAGAGCTAAACCAGACCGTGACCGCACATGAGCTCGAAATGGCGAAACTGCGGGATCATATGCGCCTGCTGACGGAAAAGCTGAAGGCTACGCAGCCGTCGAACATTGCCTCTCAGTCGGAAGAGACGCCACCGCCTCATTATTGAGACGTAAAAAAAGCGGGATTCTCCCGCTTTTTTATTTTCCGCATGACGGAATTAGTGGCAGCCGCAGCCGCCGTTACCGCAACCACCTTTACCGTGGCCGTGGTCATGACCATGGTCGTGGCCGTGACCACCGCAGCAGCCGTCGTGGCCGTGATCGTGGTCATGGTCGTGACCGTGCGCACCGTGAACGTGGCCATGAGCCAGCTCTTCTTCGGTCGCCTCGCGGATCGCAACAACTTCTACGTTGAACTTCAGGTTCTGGCCAGCCAGCATGTGGTTGCCGTCAACCACGACGTGGTCATCTTCCACTTCGGTGATTTCAACTGGAACCGGGCCTTGGTCGGTTTCCGCCAGGAAGCGCATGCCAACCTGCAGTTCGTCAACGCCCATGAACACGTCTTTAGGAACGCGCTGAACCAGGTTGTCGTCATACTGACCGTAAGCGTCGTTCGCGCCTACAGCAACGTCAAATTTGTCGCCAACTTCATGACCTTCCAGCGCGTTTTCCAGGCCGGAAATCAGGGAACCGTGACCATGCAGGTAGTCAAGCGGCGCACTCACCGGAGACTCATCAACCAACACACCGTCTTCTGTACGTACCTGATAGGCCAGGCTGACCACCAGGTCTTTTGCTACTTTCATGATATCTCCTGAGCGTGGGAAAATTGCTGGCGCAGATTGTAGCGGAAATCTGCACCTGTGTACCCTTTAGCTTAAAAAAACTCAGGGCATATCGCTAGTCCGGATGAAAAATCCCGATAACTTGCTCTTCTTTGCGAACGTGCTCGCGCGCCTCTTTGTCGGCCTCACGCATCTGGTGACCGCACTTAACACACTCAACAACATCAATATTATTTTCCCGCCACATCGCCAGGGTATCTTGCGCCTGGCAGGTCGGGCATTTTGCACCCGCGATAAAGCGTTTACGTACAGCCATCTTTCGTTACCCTTTATTCAAATTCATCCCAGCCATCGAGCTGGCGTCGTTCCTGCTGCATCTCGCGCTGGAAGATCTCCTCCAGCTCGCGACGCGCTTCCCGCACGCGGGAGATCTGCGCCGTATCGGTATGTACCGGCATCAGCTCGCGCAGCATCCGCATATCCAGCCGGCGGAAATGCATCTGGGCGCGCTGCGCCTGATGCGGATGCATGCCAAGCGAGATCAGCGCCTTGCGCCCCAGCTCCAGCGCACTGGAGAACGTCTCACGGGAGAAGTGTTTCACACCCGCCTGCAATAATTCGTGAGCTTCAACACGTCCCCGCGCACGCGCCAGAATATGCAGATGCGGGAAATGCTGCTGGCAAAGATCCACCAGCTTCATCGTGTCTTCCGGGTCGTTACAGGTAATGACGATGGATTCTGCCGCTTCTGCCCCCGCCGAGCGCAGTAACTCAAGCTGGGTCGCGTCGCCGTAGTAAACCTTGTAGCCATATTTGCGCATCAGGTTGACCGCGCTGATATCCCGCTCCAGCACCGTAATGCGCATTTTGTTCGCCATTAGCAAACGGCCGATTACCTGTCCAAAGCGGCCAAAGCCCACCACGATCACCTGGGGCTTATCGTCTTCCACCCACGGCGCTTCGTCTTCGTCGTCTGCCGGGTTCAGGCGGCGCGACAGCAGTCTATCCACCATCTTCATCAGCAGCGGCGTGGTCATCATGGACAGCGTGACCGTTACCAGCAAAAGCGCCATCTGATCGTCTTTAAACAGCTTCTGGGACGAGGCGGTAGAGAACAGCACAAACGCGAACTCTCCTCCCTGGCTCAACACGCTCGCAAACTGCATGCGCTCCGAACTGCGCAGGCCGTATATGCGCGCCATGACGTACAGCACCAGCGTTTTCACCCCCACCAGGATAGCGACGCTCACCACAACCCACAGCAGATGGGTATAGAGCACGCCAAGGTTGAGCGCCATCCCCACCGAAATAAAGAACAGACCTAGCAGCAGTCCTTTGAAGGGATCGATGGCAATTTCCAGCTCGTGCCGATACTCGCTCTCCGCCAGCAGCACCCCGGCGATAAAGGTCCCGAGCGCCATCGACAGCCCCAGCGCGTCCATAAACAATGCAGACCCCAGCACCAGCAGCAGCGTCGCGGCGGTAAACACCTCGCGCACGCCGGACGCGGCAATAAAGCGGAATACGGGACGTAACAGGAAACGTCCGCCAATCAGCATCCCCGCGAAGGCCAGCACCTTCATGGCGATTTTAGCCCAGTCGAAATGATCGTCCCCGGAGCCCGCCAGCAGCGGCACCAGCGCCAGCGCCGGGATGACCGCCAAATCCTGGAACAGCAGCACCGAAAAACCCAGCTGACCGGCTTCGTTACGGTTCATCCCTTTGTCGCGCATCAGCTGCAGGGCCATCGCCGTCGACGACATCGCGAGGCCTATCCCGCCAATCACCGCCGCCTGCCAGGAGAAATTCGTCAGCATTAGCAGGCCGCCCAGGATAGCGGCACTGAACACCACCTGCGCGGCGCCCACGCCAAATATGGAGCGTCGGAGTTGCCACAATTTCGAAGGATTCAGCTCCAGGCCGATGATGAACATCAGGAACACCACGCCCAGCTCGGAGAAATGGAGTATTTCATCCACATCGCTGATGAATCCCAGTCCCCAGGGGCCAATCGCGATCCCCGCCAGCAGATAACCCAACACCGCACCGATACCAATACGTGCAGCAAGCGGCACCGCGACGACGGCCGCAAATAAAAACAGCACCCCGGCGAGGAGCAAATTCGATCCTTCCATTAACGCCCTCCTGCCGGAATCGGTGACGCCAGCCATTCACCGTAGGCTCTGGCGTGGCTGGCCAGCTCTTTCGGATCCTGACGACGGGCCCAGTAGACAATAATCGGGCTCATCCAGTGCATACGGCACATGGCCGCCGTCAGCTCAAAAGGCCGCAGAATGTCGCTCATCGGATAGCGGTTCAGCCCGTCGTGGCGGTAGGCGCTTTCGGGTTCACCGGTCGTAATCACACTACGCCAGTACTTTCCCGCCAGCTGGTTGCCCCCCACCCCGCTGGAGAAGCCCCGGCTAAGCACGCGGTCCAGCCACTCTTTGAGCAGCGCCGGACAGCTGTAGGTATAAAGCGGATGCTGGAACACAATCACGTCATGCTGACGCAGCAGTTCCTGCTCGTAAGGAATATCAATAAAGAAATCAGGATAGTGCGCGTAGAGATCGTGCACCGTCACGTTGCTGAGCTGAGTAGCCGGCTTAAGCAGCACCCGGTTTGCCACCGAGTCCTGAGATTCCGGATGGGCATACAGCAGCAGCACTTTTGCTGTCTGAGACATCATTCCCCTCCCGGTCTTGTTTCTGTTTTTGTGTATCGTCGCTGTTTTGGGCTACCATGGCGGCCCGGTGCGGAAAACGGCCCACACCTTACATTATCATAATGATAAATTAACATAGTCGGAACATACGGCGCTTCTATGATTGTTTTCTCCTCGTTACAAATTCGTCGCGGCGTGCGCGTCCTGCTGGATAACGCCACTGCTACCATCAACCCGGGCCAGAAAGTGGGTCTGGTCGGCAAAAACGGCTGTGGTAAATCCACGCTGCTGGCGCTGCTGAAAAACGAGATTAGCGCGGATGGCGGTAACTTCACCTTCCCGGGGAACTGGCAGCTCGCCTGGGTAAACCAGGAGACGCCCGCGCTGAGCGAACCGGCACTCGACTATGTTATCGACGGCGATCGTGAGTACCGAAAACTCGAAGCGGAACTCAATGCCGCAAACGAGCGCAACGACGGCCACGCCATCGCCACCGTTCACGGCAAGCTGGACGCCATCGACGCGTGGACCATTCGCTCCCGCGCCTCCAGCCTGCTGCACGGCCTGGGCTTCAGCAACGAACAGCTGGAACGCCCGGTCAGCGACTTCTCCGGCGGCTGGCGCATGCGCCTCAACCTGGCGCAGGCGCTGATCTGCCGCTCTGACCTGCTGCTGCTCGATGAACCGACTAACCACCTCGATCTCGATGCGGTTATTTGGCTGGAGAAGTGGCTCAAGAGCTATCAGGGCACTCTGATTCTGATCTCCCACGACCGAGACTTCCTCGACCCGGTGGTGGATAAAATCATTCATATCGAACAGCAAACGATGTTCGAGTACACCGGCAACTACAGCTCCTTCGAGCGCCAGCGCGCGACGCGTCTTGCCCAGCAGCAGTCCATGTACGAAAGCCAGCAGCAGCGCGTGGCGCACCTGCAGAGCTTTGTTGATCGCTTCAAGGCCAAGGCGTCAAAAGCAAAGCAGGCCCAGAGCCGCATCAAGATGCTGGAGCGCATGGAGATGATCGCCCCGGCGCACGTCGACAACCCGTTCCACTTCAGCTTCCGTGCCCCGGAAAGCCTGCCAAATCCGCTGCTGAAAATGGAAAAAGTCAGTGCGGGCTATGCCGACCGCATTATTCTCGACTCCATCAAGCTCAACCTGGTGCCGGGTTCACGTATTGGTCTGCTCGGGCGCAACGGTGCCGGTAAATCCACGCTGATCAAACTGCTGGCGGGCGAGCTTAATCCGGTCAAGGGTGAAATCGGCCTGGCGAAGGGCATCAAGCTGGGTTACTTCGCCCAGCATCAACTGGAATATTTACGCGCGGATGAATCCCCGATTCAGCACCTTGCGCGTCTGGCGCCGCAGGAGATGGAGCAGAAGCTGCGCGACTATCTCGGCGGCTTCGGCTTCCAGGGCGATAAGGTCACCGAAAACACCGAGCGCTTCTCCGGCGGCGAAAAGGCCCGTCTGGTGCTGGCGCTGATCGTCTGGCAGCGCCCGAACCTGCTGCTGCTCGATGAACCGACCAACCACCTGGATCTCGACATGCGTCAGGCGCTGACCGAAGCGCTGATTGAATTCGAAGGGGCGCTGGTTGTCGTTTCGCACGATCGTCACCTGATCCGCTCCACCACGGACGATCTCTACTTAGTGCACGACGGCAAAGTCGAACCGTTCGACGGCGATCTGGAAGACTACCAGCAGTGGCTGACGGACGTGCAGAAGCAGGAGAACCAGCCGGAAGAGTCGGCGAAAGACAACGCCAACAGCGCGCAGGCGCGTAAAGACCAGAAGCGCCGTGAAGCGGAGCTGCGCACCCAGACGCAGCCGCTGCGTAAAGAGATTGCCCGTCTCGAAAAAGAGATGGAAAAGCTCAACGCCACGCTTGCTACCGTTGAAGAGAAGCTGGGCGACAGCGGTCTGTATGACCAGAGCCGTAAAGCGGAACTGACGGACTGCCTGCAAACGCAGGCGAAGACCAAATCGAGCCTTGAAGAGTGTGAGATGGCGTGGCTGGACGCGCAGGAACAGCTGGAAACAATGCTGCAGGCTGACTGAATTCATTGCTCCGTTTTGCCTGGTTCGGAAATCCAGGCTAAACGGGGTACAATTCGGAAAGTATCGTAAATTTCCGACAAGAATCAGCATCGCGCCTATGACCCAAATCATTCCATCAGGCTTCGACATTGCCGCCGAAGACAGCACTGAGTTCGTGCCTATGCGCGGCGTCGCCAATCGCCATTTGCAGACCATGCTGCCGCGACTGATCCGCCGCAAGGTTCAGTTCACCCCACACTGGCAGCGGCTAGATCTGCCAGACGGTGACTTTTTGGATCTTGCCTGGAGCGAAGCGCCGGAGCAGGCTCGCCATAAGCCGCGGCTGGTGGTCTTTCACGGTCTGGAAGGCAGCCTGCACAGCCCGTATGCACACGGGCTCATTGAGGCGGCCAAAGCGCGCGGCTGGCTCGGCGTGGTGATGCATTTTCGCGGCTGCAGCGGCGAGCCGAACCGGCAGAAGCGTATCTATCACTCGGGTGAAACAGAAGACGGCACGTGGTTTTTACACTGGCTGCGGGACAACTTTGGCACCGTGCCCACCGCGGCCGTAGGCTACTCGTTGGGCGGAAATATGCTGGCCTGCCTGTTAGCTAAAGAAGGGGAAAGCGTCCCGCTGGATGCCGCCGTCATCGTCTCCGCCCCGTTCATGCTGGAGCAGTGCAGCTACCACATGGACAAAGGCTTTTCCCGCGTCTATCAGCGCTACCTGCTCAACCTGCTGAAGGCCAACGCGGCGCGTAAGCTGAAAGCCTACCCGGACACCCTCCCGGTCAGCCTGCGCCAGCTGAAAAAAGTGCGCCGCATACGCGAATTCGACGATCTGATCACCGCGAAAATCCACGGCTTCGCCGATGCAATTGACTATTATCGTCAATGCAGCGCCATGCCGCTGCTCAGCAAGATCACGCAGCCGACGCTGATCATTCACGCCAAAGATGACCCTTTTATGGATCATCACTCGATTCCCGCTCAGGAATTCCTGCCCGACAATGTTCACTATCAGTTGACCGAGCACGGCGGCCACGTCGGGTTTATCGGCGGCACGCTGCGCCGCCCGAAAATGTGGCTTGAGGCGCGTATTCCTGACTGGCTAACCCCTTATCTGGACGGTGCAACATGATTATTCCCTGGCAGGATCTGGCTCCCGAAACGCTCGATAATCTGATTGAAAGCTTTGTATTACGCGAAGGCACCGATTATGGTGAACAGGAACGCTCGCTTGAGCAAAAGGTCAACGATGTAAAGCGCCAGCTGAAAAGCGGCGACGTGGTGCTGGTGTGGTCAGAACTGCATGAGACGGTGAATATCATGCCCCGCAACGCGTTTCACGGCTGATCTTCCACCCTTTTCAGTCAGGGAGTTGCTATGTCTGCCAGACATCCGGTTATTGCCGTTACGGGGTCGAGTGGTGCGGGAACCACCACCACCAGCCTCGCATTTCGCAAGATTTTCGCCCAGCTGAATCTCCGTGCGGCGGAGGTCGAAGGCGACAGCTTTCACCGCTACACGCGCCCGGAGATGGACATGGCCATCCGTAAGGCGCGCGATCTGGGTAAACACATCAGCTACTTCGGTCCGGAAGCCAATGACTTCGGCCTGCTGGAACAAACCTTTATTGAGTACGGCCAGAGCGGTAAAGGGCAGTCCCGCAAGTATCTGCATACCTATGATGAAGCCGTTCCCTGGAATCAGGTGCCTGGCACCTTTACCCCCTGGCAGCCCCTGCCGGAACCTACCGACGTGCTGTTCTACGAAGGATTACACGGCGGCGTGGTCACGCCGCAGCACGACGTGGCGCGCCACGTGGATCTGCTGGTTGGCGTGGTGCCTATCGTTAACCTGGAGTGGATCCAGAAGCTGACGCGTGACATGAGCGAGCGCGGCCACTCGCGCGAAGCAGTGATGGATTCGGTGGTGCGCTCCATGGAAGACTACATCAACTTCCTGACGCCGCAGTTTTCCCGCACCCATATCAACTTCCAGCGCGTGCCGACGGTGGACACCTCCAACCCGTTCGCGGCCAAAAGTATCCCATCCCTGGATGAGAGCTTTGTGGTGATCCATTTCCGCAATCTCGAAGGCATTGACTACCCCTGGCTGCTGGCAATGCTGCAGGGCTCGTTTATTTCTCACATGAATACATTAGTTGTACCGGGCGGAAAAATGGGGCTGGCGATGGAGCTCATCATGACGCCGCTGGTGGAGCGGTTGATGGAAGGGAAACAGATCGCGTGAGTTTTTTGCCCGGTGGCGCTGCGCTTACCGGGCCTACGGTCGTGCTTTTGTAGGGCGGGTCAGCGAAGCGCCACCCGCCAAAACATTAAGCCTCGATCACTTCATACGAATGGGTGATTTTTACCGCTTTCTCCAGCATTAACGCCACAGAGCAGTACTTCTCCGCAGACAGGTCCACCGCACGTGAAACCGCCGCGTCTTTCAGTTCTTTACCGGTGACCACAAAGTGCAGATTGATGTGGGTGAACAGGCGTGGCGCCTCTTCGCGGCGTTCTGACGTGAGTTTGACCTCACAATCCGTCACGTCATGACGGCCTTTTTGCAGAATCGACACCACGTCAATGGCGCTGCATCCCCCTGCCGCCATCAGCACCATTTCCATTGGGCTGGGCGCTTTATCGCCGGAGTTACCATCCATCAAAATCTGATGTCCTGACGCGGACTCGCCCAGGAACGTTAAACCTTCAACCCACTTCACGCGCGCTTGCATATTCTTAAACTCCAACGTTGCATTTTTGGTGACAGATTACGCGTGCGTTACATTTCTCGCAATGGAAGGCGACCTGCATCATGCTGAAGCGAGACACCAGGAGACACGCGGCGAAAGCTATGCTAAAACACTCAGGATGCTACAGTAATACATTGACGTTACACATGTATGCAGAGGACATCAAACTTTACTGGCTGCGAAACGTTACGGTAGCCGACTTCCCAGGGTATGGGTAAGAATTCGATTGCAACCCCAGAGTCCGGATGCATCTGATGACTCTGGTGACAGCTTATAACAGAGGATAACAGCGCATGGTGCTTGGCAAACCGCAAACAGACCCGACTCTCGAATGGTTCTTGTCTCATTGCCACATTCATAAGTACCCATCAAAGAGCACGCTGATTCACCAGGGTGAAAAAGCGGAAACGTTGTATTACATCGTTAAAGGCTCGGTGGCAGTGCTGATCAAAGATGAAGAAGGGAAAGAGATGATCCTTTCTTATCTGAACCAGGGCGATTTCATCGGTGAACTGGGCCTGTTTGAAGAGGGCCAGGAACGTAGCGCCTGGGTTCGTGCAAAGACAGCATGTGAAGTGGCTGAAATTTCTTACAAGAAGTTCCGTCAGCTGATTCAGGTTAACCCTGACATTCTGATGCGTCTCTCTTCCCAGATGGCGCGCCGTCTGCAGGTCACCTCAGAGAAAGTGGGCAACCTCGCCTTCCTGGACGTAACCGGTCGTATCGCGCAGACGCTGCTGAACCTGGCGAAACAGCCGGACGCCATGACCCACCCGGACGGCATGCAAATTAAAATTACCCGTCAGGAAATTGGTCAGATCGTCGGTTGCTCCCGTGAAACAGTGGGCCGTATCCTGAAAATGCTGGAAGATCAAAACCTGATCTCCGCCCACGGTAAAACCATCGTGGTCTACGGAACGCGTTAATTCCGCTTAAACGGCGTGCCATCGCAAGGTGTCACGCCGTTTTTGTCTCTACTCCTCATGTGGCGCAGGCTGATCTATCACCCGGAAGTTAACTACGCACTGCGACAAACGCTGGTGTTGTGTCTACCCGTGGCCATCGGCCTGATCCTCGGACACCTTCAGCAAGGCCTGCTCTTTTCCCTCGTGCCCGCCTGCTGCAACATTGCTGGCCTGGACACACCGCATAAGCGCTTTTTCAAACGTCTGATCGTGGGCGGCTGCCTGTTTGCTGGCTGTAGCCTTGCCGTACAGCTTTTACTGGCCCGGGATATCCCGCTGCCGCTGATCCTGACGGTGCTGGCGATGACGCTCGGCGTCACGGCGGAAATCAGCTCGCTGCACGCCCGCCTGCTACCCGCCTCGCTGATTGCGGCCATCTTCACGCTGAGCCTCGCCGGGAATATGCCGGTGTGGGAGCCGCTACTGATCTACGCGCTGGGGACACTGTGGTACGGGCTGTTTAACTGGTTCTGGTTCTGGCTGTGGCGGGAACAGCCGCTGCGCGAATCCCTGAGCCTGCTCTATGTGCAGTTGGCGGAATACTGCGAAGCCAAATACACCCTGCTCACCCAGCATACCGATCCGGAAAAAGCCTTACCGCCGCTGCTGACGCGCCAGCAGAAGGTGGTGGATCTGATAAGCCAGTGCTATCAGCAGCTGCACATGCTCGCCGCCAACAAGAACCATGAGTACAAACGGCTGCTGCGCACCTTCCAGGTAGGCCTGGATCTGCAGGAGCATATCTCCGTTAGCCTGCACCACCCGCAGGAGGTGCAAAAGCTGGTTGAGCGCAGCCACGCCGAAGCGGTGATCCGCTGGAACGCGCAGACCGTCTCGGCACGCCTGCGCGTGCTGGCTGACGATATTCTCTACCACCGCTATCCCACGCGCTTTAACATGGAAAAACAGCTCGGTGCGCTGGAGAAAATTGCCCGTCAGCATCCGGATAACCCGGTCGGCCAGTTTGCCGCCTGGCACTTCAGCCGCATCGCCCGCGTGCTGCGCACCCAGCGCCCGCTTTATTCCCGCGACCTGATGGCGGATAAACAAAAACGGCTTCCCCTGTTGCCCGCGCTCAAAAGCTATCTGTCTCTCAAATCGTCCGCCCTGCGCAATGCCGCACGAATTAGCGTGATGCTCAGTATCGCCAGCCTGATGGGCATGGCGCTGCATCTGCCGAAGCCCTACTGGATCTTAATGACCGTGCTGTTCGTCACCCAGAACGGCTACGGCGCCACGCGGGTGCGTATTCTGCACCGGGCGGGCGGCACCATGGCCGGGCTGATCATTGCAGGCGTAACGCTGCACTTCCACGTGCCGGAAGGCTATACCCTGGCAGGCATGCTGGCGATCACGCTGGTGAGCTACCTGATTATCCGCAAAAATTACGGCTGGGCGATGGTGGGCTTTACGGTGACGGCGGTATACACCCTGCAGCTGCTTACGCTGAACGGCGAACAGTTTATTATCGCCAGGCTGATTGATACCCTGATCGGCTGCCTGATTGCCTTCGGCGGCATGGTCTGGCTGTGGCCGCAGTGGCAGAGCGGGCTGCTCAGGCAGAACGCCCACGACGCGCTGGAGGCCGACCAGCAGGCCATTCGCCTCATCCTGAGCGACGACCCGCAGCCCTCCCCGCTGGCGTATCAGCGCATGAAGGTCAACCAGGCGCACAACGCTCTGTTCAACTCGCTCAACCAGGCGATGCAGGAGCCGGGCTTTAATTCGCACTATCTGGCGGACATGAAGCTCTGGGTAACGCACAGTCAGTTTATCGTTGAGCACATTAACGCCATGACGACGCTGGCGCGCGAGCACACGATGCTGACGCCGGATCTGGCGCAGCGCTACCTGCAGTCGTGTGAAATTGCGTTGCAGCGCTGCCAGCAGCGTCTGGAGTATGACTCACCGGGCGAGTCGGGGGATTTAAATATTCTGGAAGCGCCGGAGACGTTAACCCACGGGCCAATGAGCACCCTGGAGCAACACTTGCAGCGCGTGCTGGGGCATCTGAACACCATGCACACCATTTCGTCGGTGGCATGGCGTCAGCGTCCGCATCATGGGGTTTGGTTAACGCGAAGGTTGAAACGAACCGAATATTAGCCTTTAACGATCTTTGCAACCGCCGCGGCAAAGCGGGTTAAGCCGTCTTCGATGTCTTTGTCTTCCACCACCAGCGACGGCGCAAAGCGCATCACGTCCGGCCCGGCGTTGAGCACCATCACCCCTTCGCGAGCGGCGGCGTGCAGGAAATCACGCGCGCGGCCCTTGTACTGCGGCTTCAGCTCGGCGCCAATCAGCAGCCCCATCCCGCGGATCTCGCTGAACACGTCGTACTGCTCGTCAATCTGCTTCAGGTGCTTCACAAACAGCTCGCGCTTCGCGCTAACGCCGTTTAGCACCTCTGGCGTGTTGATGATGTCGAACGCGGCCCCCGCTACGGCGCTCGCCAGCGGGTTACCGCCGTAGGTAGAGCCATGAGAACCGACGTGGAACGCGGAGGCGATCTCCTGCGTCGTCAGGACCGCACTCACCGGGAAACCGCCGCCGAGCGCTTTCGCGCTGGTCAAAATATCCGGCGTCACGCCGTAGTGCATATAGGCAAACAGGTCCCCGGTACGCCCCATCCCGCACTGCACTTCATCAAACACCAGCAGCGCCTGATGTTCGTCGCACAGCGCGCGCAGCCCTTTCAGGAATTCCGGGGTTGCCGCGGTCACGCCGCCTTCCCCCTGAATAGGCTCGACCACCACCGCGCAGGTGTGGTCGTCCATCACCGCTTTCACCGCGTGCAGATCGTTAAACGGCACGTGGACGATGTCGGCCGGTTTCGGGCCAAACCCGTCGGAATACTTTGGCTGACCGCCAACGGAGACGGTAAAGAAGGAGCGTCCGTGGAAGGCATTGTGGAAGGCGATGATTTTGGTTTTGTACGGGCTGTGGCGCGTGGTCGCGTAGTAGCGCGCCAGCTTAAAGGCGGTTTCGTTGGCTTCGGTGCCGGAGTTCATAAACAGCACGCGCTCGGCAAACGTGGCATCAATGATCTTACGGCCCAGGCGCAGCGCCGGTTCGTTGGTGAAGACGTTGCTGGTGTGCCACAGGGTTTCGCCCTGGGTTTTCAGCGCCTCCACCAGCGCGGGATGGCAATGACCCAGCGCCGTGACCGCAATACCGCCCGCGAAATCCACATACTCCTTGCCCTGCTGATCCCAGACGCGGCTGCCTTTCCCCTTCACAGGGATAAATTCAGCCGGTGCATAAATCGGCAGAATCACTTCATCGAATGTCGCGCGGGTAATTGCTGGTTGTTCAGTTGCCATGTCATGCCCATCCATTTATGTCACATTGATTGTGAAAATATAATCACAAAATATGCATAAAAAATCATAGCAAGGCAACAGATATTCAGCGATGGAGGAAATTTGCCAGCAGCGCGTGCCCCTGCTCGCTGAGGATGCTTTCCGGATGGAACTGCACGCCTTCGAGATCCCATTCGCGGTGACGAATCCCCATGATCTCCTGCGTATCGCTCCAGGCGGTCACCTCAAAGCCGTCGGGCAGCGTCGACGGGTCAATCACCAGCGAATGGTAGCGCGTCACGGTTAACGGATTATTGAGCCCCGTGAACACTCCGGTGCCCGTGTGGGTGACCGGCGAGGTTTTACCGTGCATGACTTTGGCGGCGCGCACGATGGTGGCACCAAAGGCCTGGGCAATCGCCTGATGGCCCAGACAAACGCCGAGGATCGGCAGCTTGCCGGCATAGTGCTGGATAACCTCCAGCGAAATACCTGATTCCGACGGCGTGCAGGGGCCGGGTGAAATCACGATTTTCTGCGGAGCCAGCGTCTCGATATCGGCCAGGCCAATCTCGTCGTTACGTCGGACAACCACCTCTGCACCCAGTTCGCAAAAATACTGGTAAAGGTTCCAGGTGAAGGAATCGTAGTTATCAATCAGCAGAATCATGGCGGCTCCCGAAAAAAATGCCGCCCTATTCTACTCAGATTCCCGCGCTTCGCTCACTACTTTGGCAAAGATAGCGTTTAGCGCGGTTAAATCCCCCGTTGCGCCGCTGCGGTTAGCGGACACCCACTCCTCGGGATCGATATCGCGCCAGTCCAGTGAATAGCCCGCATGGATCGCCAGCTGCTCAAAGAAAACGCGCTGAGCAATACCGTTACCACTCGAAAAAGGATGCAGCATGTTGATTTCACAATAATAATGGCTAATTTTTTCAATGAACGCCGCTTTCTCAAGGCCAGCCAGATACTTTTCGCTTTCCAGCGCCGCCATCAGTTCATTACCCATCTTTTCGATGTATTCGAAATGGCAGAAGGGAATATCACCTTTGAAAATATCGTCGGTCCGGAACTCACCTGCCCGCTTCATCTCTCTGCGGTAGAGATGGCGGTGAATAAGGCACAGATGAGGTAACCCGGGCGCGGAAGGCCCAAGCGCCAGGCTCTCAATGTCGGGATCCGATGGACCATTACCTTTCTCAAGGAGACAACTGGCCTGAAAGTTGACGCTACGCTGCTGCTCCCAAAGACGGGATTTTTGCTTGTCGGTGAGTTTTTTCACTTAACGCCTCCCTGAATAGTCCGTTTGCCACAAGTATAAGCAGCAAAACGCGCTTTCGCAGGGAGGGGTCACAACACGGGCGAGCATCGCCCGCGTCGAAGAACGTTACGGCAGAACTTTTGCGGAGAGGATCACGACAGGTTTGGACGGCACATTCTGATACGGACCGACGTCATGGGTAGGCACCTGAGAAATCTTATCGGCCACGTCCATCCCTTTCACGATTTTACCGAACACCGCATAGCCGAAGTCGCGCTGGCCGTGGTCGAGGAAGGCGTTATCCGCCACGTTGAGGAAGAACTGGCTGGTCGCGCTATCTTTGTCTGCGGTACGCGCCATAGAGATCGTGCCGCGTTTGTTCAGCAGGCCGTTGTCCGCTTCGTTTTTGATTGGCGGGTTCGGCTGTTTCTGCTGCATCTGCTCGTTGAAGCCGCCACCCTGAATCATGAAGCCCGGGATCACGCGGTGGAAGGTGGTGTTGTTATAGAAACCACTGTTCACATAGTCGAGGAAGTTTTTCACAGAAACCGGAGCTTTCTGGCTATTCAGTTCCAGCTCAATATTCCCGGCGGAGGTGGTCAGCAGAACGTGAGGGTCCCCTTTTGCTGCCAGCGCAGCAGGGGAAACGGCAGAAAGAGCAAACACAGCTGCGACAGCCGCCAGTGTTGATTTGAGCATGAGAATTCCTTAACAAAGCGCAGTATAAAAAGCGAATGGCTTGATTCTAAAGAGCAGTATGAACGTAGACCAGCCTTTTACCTAATTTTACGAAATTGAAACAATTATTACTGCGCAAACGATTGGTTAGACCGCCACTTAATGTGATTTAGATCACATTAAAACCTGCAATGACATAATCATTACCCTTAAAAGATAGGAATGGATCACTTTAGCGACTAAAATCTGCCCGCTCTCAGCGCCCCTTCGGCGCTTTTCTTTTTTTGAACAGGCCAGACATGACTAACAGCAATCGCATCAAGCTCACATGGATCAGCTTCTTCTCCTACGCCCTGACCGGCGCGTTGGTGATCGTCACCGGGATGGTGATGGGGAATATCGCAGACTACTTCCAGCTGCCCGTTTCCAGCATGAGCAACACCTTCACCTTCCTCAACGCAGGGATCCTGATCTCTATCTTCCTGAATGCCTGGCTGATGGAAATCGTGCCGCTGAAAACCCAGCTTCGCTTCGGCTTCGTGCTGATGGTCGCCGCCGTGGCGGGTCTGATGCTCAGCCACAGCATCGCCCTGTTCTCAGCCGCCATGTTCGTGCTCGGCCTGGTCAGCGGGATCACCATGTCGATCGGGACGTTCCTGATTACCCATATGTATGAAGGCCGCCAGCGCGGCGCGCGCCTGCTGTTTACCGACTCCTTCTTCAGCATGGCCGGAATGATCTTCCCGATGGTCGCTGCCGTTCTGCTGGCGCGCAGCATTGAGTGGTACTGGGTCTACGCCTGCATCGGTCTGGTCTACGTTGCTATTTTCATTCTGACCTTCGGCTGCGACTTCCCGGTTCTGGGTAAAAAAGCGCAAACCACGGCAGAGCCTGTGGCGAAAGAGAAATGGGGTATCGGCGTGCTGTTCCTCTCCATCGCCGCCCTGTGCTACATCCTGGGCCAGCTGGGCTTTATCTCCTGGGTACCGGAATATGCCAAAGGTCTGGGCATGAGCCTGAACGACGCGGGTAAACTGGTGAGCGATTTCTGGATGTCTTACATGTTCGGCATGTGGGCGTTTAGCTTCATCCTGCGCTTCTTCGACCTGCAGCGCATTCTGACCGTGCTGGCGGGCCTGGCGACCGTGCTGATGTATCTGTTCATCAACGGTTCCCCGGAGCATATGCCATGGTTCATTCTGACCCTGGGCTTCTTCTCCAGCGCGATTTACACCTCGATCATCACCCTGGGCTCCCTGCAGACCAAAGTGGCCTCGCCGAAGCTGGTTAACTTCGTTCTGACCTGCGGCACCATCGGCACCATGCTGACCTTCGTGGTGACGGGCCCGATCGTTGCCCACAGCGGCCCGCTGGCCGCACTGCACACCGCGAACGGTCTGTACGCCGTGGTGTTCATCATGTGCTTCATCCTGGGCTTTGTGACCCGCCACCGCCAGCACAACGCGGCAGCGGCATCGCACTAAACCCTGCGCCCCTTTGCATTACGCAGAGGGGCTGTTTCTGGCGAAACTGACCTCTTCTCCTCCGGTATCCATCTGGATCCAGGTCTGCGCCAGCTGCGTAGTGGCAATAATCCGCCCCTGACGAATCGACCAGCGCACCGGCACCTGACAGCGCACCGCTTCAAACCCACTCTCCGCAGGCAGAATAATCAGGTTTGCCGGATTTCCCGTTTCAATACCGTAATCGCTCAGGCCAAAGGTGCGGGCGCTGTTATGGGTAATCAGGTTCAGGCCGCTGTCGATTTGCGGATAGCCCATCATCTGGCAGACGTGTAGCCCCATATGCAGCACCTGCAGCATGTTGCCGGTGCCGAGCGGGTACCACGGGTCGAAGACGTCGTCATGACCAAAGCAGACGTTAATGCCCGCTTCCTGCAGTTCTTTCACCCGGGTGATACCGCGACGCTTCGGATAGTCATCAAAGCGCCCCTGCAGGTGGATGTTGACCAGCGGGTTCGCAACGAAGTTAATCCCCGACATCTTCAGCAGACGGAAAAGCCGCGAGGTGTAAGCGCCGTTGTAGGCGTGCATGGCGGTGGTGTGGCTGGCCGTCACGCGCGGGCCGATGCCGGCCTCATACGCCAGCGTGGCCACCGTCTCGACAAACCGCGACTGTTCGTCGTCAATTTCATCGCAGTGGATATCCAGCGGGCGGTCATACTTCTTCGCCAGCTCAAAAGCGATGTGCAGCGACTGGACGCCGTACTCACGGGTGAACTCAAAATGTGGGATCGCCCCCACCACGTCGGCCCCCAGTTTTAACGCCTCTTCCAGCAGCGCCGCGCCGTTCGGGTAAGAGAGAATACCTTCCTGCGGAAACGCGACGATTTGCAGCGTTACCCACGGGGCCACCTCCTGCTTCACCTCCAGCATCGCCTTCAGGGCGGTAAGCGTTGGGTCAGAGACATCCACATGGGTGCGGACAAACTGAATGCCGTTAGCGATTTGCCACTTCAGCGTTTTCCAGGCGCGTGCTTTCACATCCTCGTGGCTGAGCAGCGCTTTGCGCTCCGCCCAGCGTTCAATGCCTTCGAACAGCGTGCCGGACTGGTTCCAGTTCGGCTCACCCGCCGTCTGGGTGGTATCAAGATGAATATGCGGCTCGATGAACGGCGGGAGAGCAAGCCCACCGCGCGCGTTCAGTACCTCATAACTTTCGGCGTGGGTGTCGTCCATCGGGGTGATGTCACCAAATCGCCCGTTCTCGATGGCAAGTTGCCACAGCCCATCCCGACCCGGTAAACGCACATTCTGAACAAGCCATAACGGTGATGTAGACATACCTTTCCCCTCATAAACGCAGCTGATATTCAGGCGTATCGATTTTTGCAAAACCGCCCCTGATTTGTACACAAATTCAACGAACACGAAAAGCCTGCGATTTCCGCCACTTATAAAAATCCTGACAAATCAGTCATGTACCACCTAAGGAGTAGGCGAAGGCGTATTTGATTTGCATCAATAAGCGCCCCTGCTGAATCGTTAAGGTAGGCAATAATAGAAAAGAAATCGAGGCAATAATGAGCAAAGTCAGACTCGCTATCATCGGTAACGGCATGGTCGGCCACCGCTTTATTGAGGATCTTCTCGATAAAGCCGATGCTGAGCAGTTCGATATTACCGTGTTCTGTGAAGAACCCCGCAAGGCATACGACCGTGTGCACCTGTCTTCCTACTTCTCCCATCATACCGCCGAAGAGCTCTCTCTGGTGCGCGAAGGTTTCTACGAGAAGCATGGCGTAAAAGTGCTGGTGGGCGAACGCGCTATCACCATCAACCGTCAGGAAAAAGTGATCCACTCCAGCGCCGGCCGTACGGTTTTTTACGACAAGCTGATCATGGCGACGGGCTCGTATCCGTGGATCCCACCCATTAAAGGCTCGGAAACGCAGGATTGCTTCGTTTATCGCACGATTGAGGACCTCAACGCCATCGAATCCTGCGCGCGTCGAAGCAAACGCGGCGCGGTGGTCGGCGGCGGTCTGCTGGGTCTGGAAGCGGCTGGCGCGCTCAAAAACCTCGGGGTTGAAACCCACGTTATCGAATTTGCGCCAATGCTGATGGCCGAACAGCTCGACCACATGGGTGGCGATCAGCTGCGCCGTAAGATCGAAAGCATGGGCGTGAAAGTTCACACCAGCAAAAACACCAAAGAGATCGTTCAGGAAGGGACTGAAGCGCGTAAAACCATGCGCTTTGCCGACGGCAGCGAGCTGGAAGTGGACTTCATCGTCTTCTCCACCGGCATCCGCCCGCGCGACAAGCTGGCAACGCAATGCGGTCTGGCCGTCGCGCAGCGCGGTGGGATCATGATTAACGACACCTGCCAGACCTCCGACCCGGATATTTACGCCATCGGCGAATGCGCCAGCTGGAACAACCGCGTATTCGGCCTGGTCGCGCCTGGGTACAAAATGGCGCAGGTCGCCGTGGATCATATCCTGGGCAGCGAAAACGCCTTCACCGGCGCAGACATGAGCGCCAAGCTGAAGCTGCTGGGCGTGGACGTAGGCGGTATTGGCGATGCGCACGGCCGCACGCCCGGCGCGCGCAGCTATGTCTACCTCGACGAAAGCAAAGAAGTCTACAAACGTCTCATCGTCAGCCAGGACAACAAAACCCTGCTCGGGGCGGTGCTGGTGGGCGACACCAGCGACTTCGGTAACCTGCTCCAGCTGGTGCTCAACGCCATCGAGCTGCCGGAAAACCCGGACGCGCTGATCCTCCCGGCGCACGCCTCCAGCGGCAAGCCGTCCATCGGCGTGGATAAACTGCCGGACAGCGCGCAGATTTGCTCCTGCTTCGACGTGACCAAAGGCATGCTGATCTCCGCGATCAACAAAGGGTGCCACACCGTTGCGGCGCTGAAAGCGGAAACCAAAGCCGGTACCGGCTGCGGCGGCTGTATTCCACTGGTCACCCAGGTGCTGAACGCCGAGCTGGCGAAACAGGGCATCGAAGTGAACAACAACCTGTGCGAACACTTTGCGTATTCTCGTCAGGAGCTGTATCACCTGATCCGCGTGGAAGGCATCAAGTCCTTCGACGAACTGCTGGCGAAGCACGGCCAGGGCTACGGCTGTGAGGTGTGTAAACCCACCGTCGGCTCCCTGCTGGCCTCCTGCTGGAACGAGTACGTGCTCAAGCCGGAACACACGCCGCTGCAGGACACTAACGACAACTTCCTGGCGAACATTCAGAAAGACGGGACCTATTCCGTTATCCCACGTTCCGCTGGTGGCGAAATCACGCCGGAAGGGCTGGTCGCGGTGGGCCGTATCGCGCGTGAATTTAACCTCTACACCAAAATTACCGGCTCCCAGCGTATCGGCCTGTTTGGCGCGCAGAAGGACGACCTGCCGGAAATCTGGCGTCAGCTGATTGAAGCGGGCTTCGAAACCGGCCACGCGTACGCCAAAGCGCTGCGCATGGCGAAAACCTGCGTGGGCAGCACCTGGTGCCGCTACGGCGTCGGCGACAGCGTGGGCTTCGGCGTTGAGCTGGAAAACCGCTACAAAGGCATCCGTACCCCGCACAAAATGAAGTTCGGCGTCTCCGGCTGTACCCGCGAATGTGCGGAAGCGCAGGGTAAAGACGTGGGTATTATTGCCACCGAAAAAGGCTGGAACCTGTATGTGTGCGGCAACGGCGGGATGAAACCGCGCCATGCGGACCTGCTGGCGGCGGATCTCGATCGCGACACGCTGATTCAGTATCTCGACCGCTTCATGATGTTCTACATCCGTACCGCCGATAAGCTGACCCGTACCGCCTCCTGGCTCGATAACCTCGAGGGCGGCATCGACTACCTGAAATCGGTCATTATCGACGACAAGCTGGGCCTGAACGAACATCTGGAAGCGGAGATGGCGCGCCTGCGCGAGGCGGTGATCTGCGAGTGGACGGAAACCGTCAACACCCCGGCGGCGCAGACGCGCTTCAAACACTTTATCAACAGCACCCAGCGCGACCCGAACGTACAGGTTGTGCCGGAGCGCGAACAGCATCGTCCGGCCACGCCGTATGAACGTATTCCGGTCACGCTGGTGGAGGAAAACGCATGAGCCAGTGGGTAAACATCTGCAATATTAACGACATTCTCCCCGCCACCGGCGTCTGTGCGCTGCTGGGCAACGAGCAGGTGGCGATTTTCCGCCCTCGCCACGATGAACAGGTTTTTGCCATCAGCAATATTGACCCGTTCTTTGAGGCCAGCGTGCTCTCCCGCGGCCTGATTGCCGAGCACCAGGGGGAACTGTGGGTCGCCAGCCCGTTGAAAAAGCAGCGTTTCCGCTTAACCGACGGACTCTGCATGGAAGATGAAAGCTTCTCGGTCAAACACTACGACGTCCGCGTGAAGGACGGCGAGGTACAGCTGAAAGCGTAACCCCTCGCCTTTTCAATAGGAAAGGCTTATGACCCCTTATGGGTAACGGCAGGAAAAACCGTATGTTCTGTACGATTCCTGCTGTTATCCTGACGTCAATTCTTCCCCCGCCATGAATGCTGTGAGGTAACGTCGTGGATCACCTGCCGATTTTTTGTCAATTACGCAACCGCGACTGCCTGCTCGTGGGCGGCGGCGACGTGGCCGAGCGCAAAGCGCGCCTGCTGTTAGAGGCTGGCGCCCGCCTGACCGTGAATGCCCTTTCCTTCGCCCCCCAGTTTGAGGTTTGGGCCCAGGAAGGGATGCTCACGCTGGAACAGGGTGCGTTTAATGAATCCCTGCTGGACACCTGCTGGCTGACCATTGCCGCGACGGATGACGATGAAGTGAACCAGCGCGTGAGCGACGCCTGCGAAGCGCGCCGTATCTTCTGCAACGTGGTGGATGCGCCGAAAGAGGCCAGCTTTATCATGCCGTCGATTATCGACCGCTCGCCGCTGATGATTGCGGTATCGTCCGGGGGACGTTCGCCGGTTCTCGCGCGTCTGCTGCGGGAAAAACTGGAAGCCCTGTTGCCTCAACACCTTGGCCAGATTGCGCATTATGCCGGTCAGCTGCGTTCACGCGTGAAGCAAACCTTCGCGACCGTGGGCGAGCGCCGTCGCTTCTGGGAAAAATTCTTTGTGAACGACAGGCTGGCGCAGTCGCTGGCGAATCAGGACACCAAAGCCGTTGAAGAGACGACCGAACAGCTGCTGAGCGAACCGCTGGACCATCGCGGCGAAGTGGTGCTGGTAGGCGCAGGCCCCGGAGATGCGGGTTTGCTGACGCTGAAAGGGCTACAGCAGATCCAGCAGGCGGATATCGTGGTGTACGACCGTCTGGTCTCCGATGACATCATGAACCTGGTGCGCCGCGACGCCGACCGCGTTTTCGTGGGCAAGCGCGCGGGCTACCACTGCGTGCCGCAGGAGGAGATTAACCAGATCCTGCTGCGCGAAGCGCAAAAGGGAAAACGCGTGGTCCGCCTGAAGGGGGGCGATCCGTTTATCTTTGGACGCGGCGGCGAGGAGCTGGAAACCCTGTGCGACGCGGGTATTCCGTTCTCCGTGGTGCCCGGCATTACGGCGGCGTCCGGCTGTTCAGCGTACTCTGGCATTCCGCTGACCCACCGCGACTACGCTCAGAGCGTGCGTCTGGTGACGGGCCACCTGAAGACCGGCAGCGAGCTGGACTGGCATAACCTGGCCGCCGAAAAGCAGACGCTGGTGTTCTACATGGGGCTAAACCAGGCCGCCACGATTCAGGCGAAGCTGCTGGAGCACGGTATGAATGCGGATATGCCCGTCGCGCTGGTCGAAAACGGCACCGCCATTACGCAGCGCGTGGTGGATGGCGTGCTGACGCAGTTAGGCGAGCTGGCGCAGCAGGTCGAAAGCCCGGCGCTGATCGTGGTGGGCCGCGTGGTTGAACTGCGCGACAGGCTGAACTGGTTCTCCAATCACTAACGCATATTCCTCCTCCCCGGAGTAGTCCTTAAGCGGACTACTCCCCTCTTACCGCTACCGATAACATACCGCCCCGAAGTGGAACTTTTCCCTTTATTCCCTTGAGTTACATCCAATTTTCGTTTTAAAGACAAGGAATGCGTATGTTCAAACTGGCAAAGGCCGCCGTTCTGGTTGGCCTGTTATCGACTCTGACGGCCTGCACCGGTCACGTTCAAAACACCAAAAATAACTGCAGCTACGATTACCTGCTGCACCCGGCGATCTCCATTTCGAAGATCATCGGTGGTTGCGGCCCGGCTGACCTGCTCCCCGTTGATTAGTACACCCCGATGTTAGTAATGTCTTCATAAGCCACATGAGGACATCCCCATGAAGAAGCGTTTTTCCGACGAACAGATCATCAGTATTCTCCGCGAAGCCGAAGCTGGGGTACCCGCCCGTGAACTCTGCCGCAAGCATGCCATTTCCGATGCCACGTTTTACACCTGGCGTAAGAAGTATGGCGGTATGGAGGTGCCTGAAGTTAAGCGCCTGAAGTCGCTTGAGGAAGAGAACACCAGACTCAAGAAGCTGCTTGCCGAAGCCATGCTGGATAAAGAGGCGCTTCAGGTGGCTCTTGGGCGAAAGTACTGACGACAGACCAGAAGCGGGAAGCCGTGATGTTGATGTGTGATGCGACCGGTCTGTCGCAACGTCGTGCCTGCAGGCTTACAGGTTTATCCCTGTCGACCTGCCGCTATGAGGCTCACCGTCCGGCTGCTGATGCGCATTTATCAGGGCGCATCACTGAGCTGGCACTGGAGCGCAGGCGTTTTGGCTACCGTCGTATTTGGCAGTTGCTGCGCCGTGAAGGGCTTCATGTTAATCATAAGCGCGTGTACCGGCTTTATCACCTCAGTGGCCTGGGCGTAAAACGCAGAAGACGTCGTAAAGGGCTGGCAACAGAACGTCTGCCGCTGCTCCGTCCGGCGGCGCCCAATCTGACCTGGTCGATGGATTTCGTCATGGACGCACTTTCCACCGGTCGCAGGATCAAGTGTCTTACCTGCGTCGATGATTTCACAAAGGAATGCCTGACGGTCACTGTTGCCTTTGGGATTTCAGGCGTTCAGGTCACGCGTATTCTGGACAGCATTGCACTGTTTCGAGGCTATCCGGCGACGATAAGAACTGACCAGGGGCCGGAGTTCACTTGCCGTGCACTGGATCAATGGGCCTTTGAGCATGGTGTTGAGTTGCGCTTAATCCAGCCGGGCAAGCCAACGCAGAACGGATTTATTGAGAGCTTTAACGGACGATTTCGCGATGAATGTTTGAATGAGCACTGGTTCAGCGATATCGTTCATGCCAGGAAAATTATTAATGACTGGCGGCAGGATTATAACGAATGCCGCCCGCACTCCACGCTGAATTATCAGACACCGTCTGAATTTGCAGCGGGCTGGAGAAAGGGTCATTCTGAGAATGAAGATTCCGACGTTACTAACTGAGTGTTGTATCTAATCGTGGGGGCAGGTCACGGCGGCACAGCAGTAAGCGTTTTACAGGCGTAAAAAAACCGGGATGTCCCGGTTTTTTTGTTGATGCGGAGCGTTTTTTTGTCGGGTGGCGCTGACGCTTACCCGACCTACACGGTCCCGTAGGCCGGGTAAGGCGAAGCCGCCACCCGGCACAGCGGCTTAAGGTTTCGCCACAAACCCAATCGCTTCATACACCGCTTTCAGGGTTTCGGACGCGCGCGCGCTGGCTTTTTCCGCGCCCTCTTTCATCACTTTCTGCAGGAACGCTTCGTCGTTACGGTAGCGGTGATAACGCTCCTGCAGCTCGGTCAGCATGCCGGAAACGGCATCTGCCACTTCGCCTTTCAGGTGGCCGTACATCTTGCCTTCGAAGTGTTTTTCCAGCTCAGGGATGCTCTGGCCGGTGACGCCCGAGAGGATATCCAGCAGGTTGGAGACGCCCGCTTTGTTCTGCACGTCGTAACGCACGACTGGCGGCTCGTCGGAGTCGGTCACGGCACGCTTGAGTTTTTTCACCACCGATTTCGGATCTTCCAGCAGGCCGATAACGTTGTTGCGGTTATCGTCAGACTTGGACATCTTCTTGGTCGGCTCCAGCAGCGACATCACGCGTGCGCCGGACTTCGGAATAAATGGCTCTGGTACTTTAAACACATCGCCGTAGATCGCGTTAAAGCGCTGGGCGATATCGCGGCTCAGCTCCAGGTGCTGCTTCTGATCTTCGCCCACAGGGACCTGGTTTGTCTGGTACAGCAGAATGTCTGCCGCCATCAGCACCGGATAGTCAAACAGGCCGGCGTTGATGTTTTCAGAGTAGCGCGCGGATTTATCCTTGAACTGCGTCATGCGGCTCAGCTCGCCGAAATAGGTGTAGCAGTTCAGCGCCCAGCCCAGCTGCGCGTGCTCCGGCACGTGAGACTGAACGAAGATGGTGCTCTTCTCCGGATCGATGCCGCAGGCCAGATACAGCGCCAGGGTGTCCAGCGTGGCTTTGCGCAGCTTCTCAGGATCCTGACGGGCGGTAATCGCATGGAGATCGACGATGCAGTAAATGCAATGGTAGTCATCCTGCATGCTGACCCACTGACGTAACGCGCCCATGTAGTTACCAATGGTCAATTCACCTGAAGGCTGTGCGCCACTAAAAACGATGGGCTTAGTCATTGTTCAATTCCTGATGTTCACTGTGCGAAAGCCCGAGTGCGGGCAACAAATCTTTGAAGTGGTCGAAAACGACGTCCGGCTCACTCAGCGTAATGGCCTCACCGTAGTTGTAGCCATAGGTTAACCCCACGGAAGGACACCCGGCCGCGCGGGCAGCCAGAATATCATTGCGGGAATCGCCGACAAAGAGCAGCTCCGCAGGCGTTAAGGATAATTTTCCTGCCACCAGCAGCAGCGGTTCCGGATGGGGCTTTTTGTTCTGCACGTCGTCGCCGCCCACAATCACGGAGAAATACTTCGCGATATTGAGCGCTTCCAGCAGCGGTGCGACAAACGGCGTGGGTTTGTTGGTCACCAGACCCAGCGGGATGCCCTTCGCGTGCAGCGCGCTCAGCGTTTCCTGAACGTCCGGGAACAGGAAGCTGCCCTCCTCGACGGTCTCTTCATAGAAACGATCGAACAGTTTGCGCAGAATACGCAGCTGCTCTTCCTGCGGGATGTCAGCGTGATCGACGCTCGGTTTACCCTGGGCGGAACGCTGCGACGCACGCTCCTGACGCGCCCACGTCAACGCGCGCGCCATCAGAACATCGGCGCCGTTGCCAATCCACGTGACGACGCGCTCTTCACCCGCAACGGGGAGTTCAAGTGCATACAGCGCCTGGTCGACGGCGCTCGTTAAGCCCGGCGCGCTGTCAACCAGCGTGCCGTCGAGGTCGAATGCCACACCCCGAATAGCCTGTAATTTATCCATGACTTACCTTCGCCAGCTCGCGGCGCATTTCATCAATGACTTTTTTATAATCCGGTTGGTCGAAAATGGCTGAACCAGCAACGAACATATCCGCGCCTGCCGCCGCAATTTCACCAATGTTATTCACTTTCACGCCGCCGTCTACTTCCAGACGAATGTCGTAGCCTGACTCGTCGATACGACGGCGGACTTCACGCAGCTTATCCAGCGTGTGAGGAATGAATGACTGGCCGCCAAAACCGGGGTTAACGGACATCAGCAGGATCACGTCCAGCTTATCCATGACATAGTCGAGATAGCTCAGCGGCGTGGCCGGGTTAAACACCAGACCCGCTTTACAGCCGTTCTCTTTGATCAGCTGCAGCGTGCGATCCACATGTTCAGAGGCTTCCGGATGGAAGGTGATGATGCTGGCACCCGCCGCGGCGAAGTCAGGCACGATGCGATCAACCGGTTTCACCATCAGGTGAACGTCGATCGGGGCGGTAATGCCATAGTTACGCAGCGCCTTGAGCACCATCGGACCGATGGTCAGGTTAGGAACGTAGTGGTTATCCATCACGTCGAAATGGACGACATCCGCGCCAGCCGCCAGTGCGTTGGCGGTATCTTCACCCAGGCGGGCAAAATCGGCCGACAGAATTGAGGGAGCAATCAAAAACTGTTTCATCCGCTTCTCCTTGAAATGTGTTTACCGGCGGGCAAAACGGCTCAGGGGCGATAAAGAGCCAGGAGTTCGTCCACCTTTTTACGTGTGCCGCCGTTGCTGCTAATGCTACGCCGCACCTTTACCTGAAAATGCTTCGCGGCTTTGTACCATTCGCGCGTATCAGGCGTGTCGTGATTCGAAATTAACACCGGAATTCTTTTGCTGACCAGCTTTTCCGCCATCTCCGCCAGACGCGCCTGCTCGGCAGGGCTGAAGCTGTTGGTGTGGTAGGCGGTGAAGTTCGCCGTCGCAGACAGCGGCGCGTATGGCGGGTCACAGTAAACCACCGAATTGACGCCTGCCAGTTCCATACACTCTTCATAGGAGAGGCAATGAAACTCCGCGTTCTGCGCTTTTTCAGCAAAGTGATAAAGCTCGTCCTGTGGGAAATACGGGCGCTTGTAGCGACCAAACGGCACGTTAAATTCCCCGCGCAGGTTATACCGGCACAGGCCGTTGTAACCATGACGATTAAGATAGAGGAACAGCAGGGCTCTGCGGAACGGATCCTGGCTCTGGTTAAACTCCGCGCGGAACTGGTAGTAAACGTCCGGATTATTGTTCTCGGGCGTAAACAGCTTGCGCGCCTCTGCGACATACTCATCGGTACGGAGCTTAACGATGTTATAGAGGCTGATAAGGTCGCTGTTGATATCCGCCAGGATATAACGAGAAAAATCGGTGTTGAGGAACACCGATCCCGCACCCACGAAAGGTTCGATAAGACACTCGCCTTCAGGCAGGTGCTTTTTAATATCATCGAGCAGGGGGTATTTCCCCCCTGCCCATTTCAGAAAAGCGCGATTTTTTTTCATGCTGACTAACTGATTACACCTTCTCCGGCTGTGGAGAAAGCTCCGACAGCATCCTGCGCTTTAAACATTACTTCAGATCGGCCTGAACCTGATGAATCGGCTTCGCCCATGGGTTCTTCGCCTGAACGTCAGCTGGCAGCGCCGCTACGGCACGTTTTGCTTCATCTTTTGACGAATAAACACCGCTCACCAGCACATACCACGGCTGACCGTTACGGGTCGTCTGATAAACAACATAGTTTTTCAGATTTGATTTCTTCGCCCAGCTGTTGAGGTTGTCGTAGTTAGACGAACTGCTCAGCTGCAGCGTGTAGTTGCTGGAAGGCGCAGACTTCAGCGAACCGACGTTACCTGCCGTTTTACCTGCCGCGCTGCTGGATGCGGTTGCCGTCGCGGCTGGTGCCGCTGTGGCAGCCGGTGCCGTGGTGGTCGCCGTGGCTTTCGGCGCAGTCTGCGTGACGGGCGCTTTAGCAGGCTCGCTCACCGCAGCCGTTTCCGTGCGTTTCGGCTGGGCCGGTACGGCTTTCACTTCAGGCGCTTTTACCACTGCCTGAGGTTTGGTTTCACGCTTAGGCTCAATCACTGCCTGCTTACGCTCAGGACGTGTTGTAGTCTGCGTCTGGTGCGGTTTGGTTTCCGTCGCGGCCGTTTGCGGCTGAGCGTTACCGCCGCGAATCGGGGCAACGGTTGCAGGTTCAGTTGGCAGCGTAGAGTTAACCACGACGTTATCAACCTGCTGCTGGTTCTGCGGCTGCGTCAGCGCATTGTTCAGGTCTCCCTGAACTTCCACACGCTGCTGACCTTCTGGCGCAACAGGTGCCTGACCCTGAGCTGGGGTTGAAGAAACGGGCGGCAGAGAAACATCCTGCGGCGCTGTGGTGTTACCGGCGGTCTGCTCTGCGGAAGTAGCACCCGGCGCTGGCTGTGCGCCATTCGCCTGATTGGACGCATCGTTACCGGAAAGGTTGATGCTCTTCTCAGCGGAAGCCGTTTGCTCGGTTGAGTTCGTTGACGGTGCTTTAAGCGCGGAGCCAATGCCGACAATCAGCAGCACAAGCACCAGAACGCCAAGGCCCATCATAATGTACTGGCGGGACGCCGGTTTTGGCGCAGCGGCTTTTTTACGTTTACGCGGGCGACGCTCTACAGGCTGTTCGTCCATTGAATCTTCTTCGGACTCATAATCCTCTTCTGCTCGCTCTTCGTGCGCGTTGCGGCTGCGCGAAGGGCGACGATCGTCTGCATCCAGATCAACATCGTCAAAGTTGATCTGCGGCTCGTTATCACGTTCTGAAGATTGACGAGAACGACCAGTACGACGATCGCTGGGATCGGGTTTCAGCTCGTCTTCTGGTTTGAATTCATCCATTTAACACCCCACTCAAAGGCTTATGCCAACGACTTTGCATTTCACCTGAAGCTAAACGACCACCTGCGACAGTGGCCTGACCTTTCTAGTTGTTACGCCTGCTGACAGTCAGCGATAGCGCCAAGAACGACATCGTGCGGCACTCCGCCGCGCACTTCACTCTTCCCTATTGCAAGTGGGAGTACAAGACGCATCTCACCTGCCAATACTTTTTTATCGCGCATCATGTGGGGTAAATACGCTTGCGCCGACATCTCCTGCGGCCCGTTCACCGGCAAACCTGCACGCTCAAGCAGCGCAATGATACGTGCCGTCTCTTCCGGTTTGAACTGCCCAAGGCGTTCAGAGGTGCGGGCAGCCATCACCATGCCGGCCGCGACGGCTTCACCGTGCAGCCAGTTGCCGTAACCCATTTCGGCTTCAATCGCGTGACCAAACGTATGCCCAAGATTCAGTAAAGCACGTAAGCCCGTTTCACGCTCGTCTGCGGCAACAACTTCTGCTTTCAGCTCACAGCAACGACGAATGCAGTATGCCAGTTTTGCCTCATCGAGGCCCAGCAGCGCATCCATATTCTCTTCAAGCCAGCTAAAGAACTCGCCGTCCAGAATAATGCCGTATTTGATCACTTCCGCCAGACCCGAAGCCAGCTCGCGCTTCGGCAGGGTTTTCAGACAGTCGAGATCCACCACCACCGATGCGGGCTGGTAGAACGCGCCAATCATGTTTTTGCCGAGCGGATGGTTCACTGCCGTTTTACCACCGACAGAGGAGTCGACCTGGGACAGCAACGTGGTTGGGATTTGAATAAAGCGGACACCACGCTGATAGCTTGCGGCCGCAAAGCCGGTCAGATCGCCCACAACACCGCCGCCCAGGGCAAGCAGTGTTGTATCGCGACCATGCGGTTTTTGCAGCAATGCGGTAAAGACGGTATCCAGTACCGTCAGGCTTTTATACTGCTCGCCATCGGGGAGAATCACACTGTCGACTTTTACGCCCGCCTGCTCAAGCAGGTGGCGTACGCGGTCGAGATAAAGCGGAGCCAGCGTCTCGTTGGTGACCAGCATCGCCTGATCACCCGCTTTCAGTGGTAAAAAGGA
The DNA here is from genome assembly GCF_000805795.1 of Enterobacter sp. FB. Classification (NCBI taxonomy): domain Bacteria; kingdom Pseudomonadati; phylum Pseudomonadota; class Gammaproteobacteria; order Enterobacterales; family Enterobacteriaceae; genus Enterobacter; species Enterobacter sp. FB. Next base: position 66,650 of record NZ_JSZC01000017.1, read on the forward strand.
AGCTGGGTCGTTAAACAAACCAGCCGCGATGGTGATAGGGTAACTACGTTCCCCGAGAGTAACTGTAATCCTCTCCATGACGCGACATCCACCTTTAATGCTTTTACCCGCAGGCGAGTGTATATAAAGCCAGAATCAGTTGCTTTCCAGCATATGAATAATCTGGTTTGCAACCACTTTAGCGCTCTGGTCGTCGGTACGAATGGTCACATCGGCAATCTCTTCATACAGCGGATTGCGTTCATCGGCCAACGCTTCCAGAACTTCGCGTGGTGGCGTTTCAACCTGCAGCAGCGGGCGCTTTTTATCGCGCTGCGTACGTGCCAGCTGTTTCTCAATGGTCGTCTCAAGATAAACCACTACGCCACGGGCGGAGAGACGGTTGCGGGTTTCGCGAGATTTCACAGAGCCGCCGCCTGTTGCCAGAACGATGCCCTGTTTTTCCGTGAGTTCGTTGATCACTTTTTCTTCTCGGTCACGGAAACCTTCTTCGCCTTCTACGTCGAAAACCCAGCCCACATCAGCTCCGGTTCGTTTCTCAATCTCTTGATCAGAATCGTAAAATTCCATATTGAGTTGTTGAGCTAACTGACGCCCAATAGTGCTTTTGCCGGCACCCATAGGCCCAACCAGAAAGATATTGCGTTTCTCTGCCATTTTATCGGTACTACTAAGACTATTCGTTAATGGTAATCCCCGCTTCGCAGACACCCGGCGTAGCAGGACATGAACTGAAACCTCATATGCAATAGAGCGAGAGTCAGACTAAAAATTATCTCAATACTCCGGCTTGTTTGGCAACTGATTAAATCACCGCGCCGGGCGCATAAGGTAATAAGACGTAAGTCCAACTCAAATCGGTACTCCTTGTATGCTAATTCATGCCCCACGTCAAACATCTGCAACAAACTGAATGCAAAATCATTGCGGGGATCGTTACCCGTCAGCGAATACCGACCAGACGTGGTGTAATAAACACCACTAATTCACGCCGTTCGTTGTCTTTCCCGTCATGACGAAAAAGCGACCCAATCCAGGGGATGCTTCCCAGACCGGGTACGCTGTCACTGCCGGTTTTGTTCTTCTGGGAAAATATTCCGCCCAACGCAAGCGTTTCTCCACTTTTTACCTCCACCTGGGTTTCTATCTCCTGCTTGTCGATAGCCAGCGTTTCGCCATCGGCCTGCTGCAGAACCTGTCCCGGCATATTTTCGCTGATGTGTAATTTCAGGCGCACGCGTCCCCCCGGCAACACCACCGGTGTGACCTCCATTCCGAGAACCGCCTCTTTAAACTCAACGGAGGTGGCGCCGCTTTCCCCGCTTGAGACCTGATACGGGATCTCACTGCCCTGCTTAATGCTGGCAGGTTGCATATGCGAGGCCAACAGCCGCGGGCTGGCGATAATATCGACCTGCTGTTTTTGCTCCAGCGCTGAAAGTTCCAGATCAAGCAACCTGCCGTTAATCCGACCGATATTAAACCCCACGTGGCTGGTGGCGCTGGCAACAGAAAGATCGCTGCCCAGCGTCGTCAGTTGTCCCACCTTGCCCGCATCGGTAGCGTCGGCGAGATTCCACTTCACCCCCAGCTCACGCAGGCTTTTTTCGTTAATGGTCACAATATGCGCCGCCAGTTCGACCTGCTCGACGGGAATATCCATCTCCGCGGCCCAGCGCTGCAGCGTATCCACCGCAGCCTGGTTATCCCGAATCAGCAGACGGTTAGTACGTTTGTCGACGGATAAACTCCCCTTTGGGCTCAGGAGTTTTTCCGCGGCTTTTTGCAGCTCCCCGGCATCCGCATAAAAAAAGGGAATGCCCTGAGTGACCAGCGGGGCATCAAGCTGTCGACGCGCCTGTTCCTGTTCTGAACGCTCCCGCTGTTCACGCTGCCAGGCCGCGGTATGCACATAAAAAATACCGCCCTCCTCGCGCAAGACGAGCCCGGCGCTGGAGACGACCGTCCGTAACGCCTGCCTCCAGGGAACGTGCGTCAGGTTAAGCGAAAGCGTACCGCTGACATCAGGCGATACCACCAGATTACGGTTCTCCTGTGCGACCAGGGCCTGTAACACCTGGACCACAGGCACGTCATCCACCACCAGCGTGACCGGTTTTGGCGCGGCGGCCCACAGCGGTTGGCTGAACGCCAGCAGCCACAGCATTATCCGTAAATTCATTTTTGTCCGTTCCTTCTCGTTGCCACGTCCATTTTCCCGGGTCACAGGTGTCACCCACATCAACCGCCAGCTCCGCTGCATTGACGGCGGTTATCCTCCAGCCAGCCGGGAAGCGCTCATGCATTTTCAGCCGGTGCCAGCGCTTTTCCCCATCCTGTAAAATGCCGATAGTCTCCTGCCCTTCCACCAGGCCGCGAAAGCGCCACTGCGCCAGCTCGCCAATGGCGCAAGGATCGTCTGGGGGACGAAACGGATCGCGCATACCGGTCAATAGCAGCACTGAGCAAACCAGCAAACATCGCGCGCTATTTCGCATGTTCCAGCTCCAGCTGCAGGCGTAACGCCGTACCTTGTGGCGCAATCGCGAAAGCGGCGATCTGCACATCCTGCTGTGCCAGACGGGAAAAAAGTTCCGGAATGGCCTGCCACTCCGTATCCAGCGTCAGTTCCCCTCCATTCTGCAGCGGCTTCCAGTGAACCAGCGTCGTCTCATCGTTCTGAAAATCGAGCGGGGAGAATGGCGCCAGCTCCCGTGCCTTTGCAGCGTCCGGAAGAAACGGCCCCTTTCTGACAACAGGCCATAACGATGCATTAGTGCTTACATTCTCAATCAGCTGGCGTTGTTGTTCAGCACACTGCCTGTCTACCGGTCTGAGCAACGCGCCCCACGCGACCAGCCCTGCCAGGAGACTCCCCAGGCACCAGCAGAGTACCCGATGCCAGGGACGGCTTTCGCACCAGCGTTCTAACAAGGTATTCACGCGTTACCCCTCACTTTTGAGATGAAGCGTAAACATCCAGTGCCCCCGGCTATCCTGACGAAGCTCGCCCGGCGTCCCGGGCGTAAAGCCCGCGAGTTGTCCCAGCCCATCGCGCAGGGCAGAGAGGGCCGGCAGGGTGATGGCGTAACCGGTCAAAATCAGCGCAGGCGGCTGATAGCGCAGCTCTGTCAGCCAGACCTGTGAAGGAATGGCGCGGGAAAGGGAGGCCAGCACCGGTTGCCATGCGCGTCGTTGCCTGGTTTGCACGGGGAGCTGCGCCTGTGCGGCCAGTTTTTGCCGGGCGACAAGCGCGTGCTGCACGGACTGCATTCCCGTCAGATCCGTTTGCAGCGCGCGCAGTTTCACGAACTGGTTCATCCGCAGACAAACAATGACTACGAACATCAACAGTACTGTGCCGATACACATTGCGCCCCAGAAGCGCAGGCATCGCGCGCGCCGCTGCTGTCGCCAGGGCAGAAAATTCAGGATGCTCATCCGGGCACCTCGCTCATGGCCAACGCCAGCGCGACGGTATAATCAGCCCCGCATTCCGGCAGCGGAGCATGGCAGCGTTCCAGGATTTCCCACGGATCATGTCGGCAATCAAACAGCGCGATGTCATCCGGACCAAGCGCCAGCAGCGCCGCCAGCTCAGCCACGTTTTCTGCGTCGGTAGTTAAGCGGCGTCCCCACTGGTGGCGCATCGCCCAGAGCCACTGCCGATCGTCCCGCCAGGCGACGCACTTCGCTGGCGCCACTGCGGGAAGAAGATTCGTCAGCGCGCTGGCATCCGGGGTAATGGTCACCAGCCGCAAACGCAGCGTTTTCGCCAGCGCCAGAAGGGTATCGACCTCGTTGTTTTGTGCGGCCGTCACGTGAAAGGTATTGCTGAAGGTATCCTGGGCGTAGTCGAAACAGAGGGTATCGGCAGACATCTCCAGTTCGCGGGCGAGCGCGCTACCCAGCCATGAGAGCTGCTCGCTGTCGCGCAGCGCAACGGTCGGACGGGGAAGCGACCGCTGCAGAGTGCGTGCTGCCGGGAAAGAGAGGAACACCCGATGGGCGTGCGGCAGCGTTTTTCGCCAGTCGCGCAACGCATCAACCAGCTGTTCTGGCTGACAAATTTTGCCGTCACGAATGATGCCTTCGGCCAGCGGGATTGCCCACCAGCGTCGCAGACGCCAGCCGGACTTCTCCCGGTCCAGCGCCACGATCAGCACCCTATCCTGTTGAATATGAACGCCCGTTTGCCATGTTTTGAAGGCCATGCTTCACGATCTCCTTATCGCCCGTCGCCCTGACGGCTATATCAATGAATCAGGCTTGCCTTTATACTACCGCGCGATTGTTTAGAAACTGCCCAAGTGAAACCAAATGGGAAATCTCCGGTGAAGTTCGTAAAGTATTTATTCATCCTTGCAGTCTGTTGCATTCTGCTGGGAGCAGGCTCGATTTACGGTTTGTACAAATATATTGAGCCACAGCTACCTGATGTCGCCACGCTTCGCGATGTGCGTCTCCAGATCCCGATGCAGGTCTATAGCGCCGATGGCGAGCTCATGGCGCAGTATGGCGAGAAGCGTCGTATCCCGCTGACCTTAAACCAAATTCCACCCGTGATGGTGAAAGCCTTTATCGCCACGGAGGACAGCCGTTTTTACGAGCACCACGGTGTCGATCCGGTGGGGATTTTCCGTGCCGCGAGCATTGCGTTGTTCTCTGGTCACGCCTCTCAGGGGGCGAGTACCATTACGCAGCAGCTGGCGCGTAACTTCTTCCTCAGCCCTGAAAAGACGCTGACCCGTAAGATCAAAGAGGTGTTCCTGGCGATCCGTATTGAACAGCTGCTGAGCAAAGACGAGATCCTTGAGCTGTACCTCAATAAAATCTACCTGGGCTACCGTGCCTATGGCGTGGGGGCGGCCGCGCAGGTGTACTTCGGTAAGCCTGTGGAGCAACTCACCTTAAGCGAAATGGCCACCATCGCCGGTCTGCCAAAAGCGCCGTCCACATTTAACCCGCTCTACTCGCTCGATCGCGCCACCGCACGTCGTAACGTCGTCCTGTCACGTATGCTGAGCGAAGGCTATATCAGCCAGAGCGAGTACGACCAGGCGCGCAACGACGTCATTGACGCTAACTACCACGCCCCGGAGATCGCCTTCTCTGCGCCTTACCTGACCGAAATGGTTCGCCAGGAGATGGTGAACCGTTATGGCGACAAGGCCTATGAAGATGGCTATCGCGTGTACACCACCGTCACCCGTAAAGTGCAGCAGGCGGCGCAGGACGCGGTACGCAACAACGTGATGGACTACGATATGCGTCACGGCTATCGCGGCCCGTCAAACGTGCTCTGGAAGGTGGGCGAAAGCGCGTGGGACAGCAAAAAAATCATCAGTACGCTGAGAGCACTGCCTACCTACGGTCCGCTCCTTCCTGCCGTGGTGACGCAGGCCGATCCTCAGGAAGCCGTTGCGACGCTGGCGGACGGTACGTCCGTCTCCCTGCGCATGGACGGTATCCGTTGGGCGCGTCCGTACCGCTCGGATACCCTGCAGGGCGCCACGCCGCGTAAAGTGACCGATGCGGTACAGACCGGGCAGCAAATCTGGGTGCGCAAGGTTGGCGAATCCTGGTGGCTGGCGCAGGTACCGGACGTCAACTCGGCCCTGGTTTCTATCAATCCGCAGAACGGTGCTGTATTGGCTCTGGTCGGCGGGTTCGATTTCAACCAGAGCAAATTTAACCGCGCCACCCAGGCGCTGCGTCAGGTCGGTTCCAATATCAAACCATTCCTCTACACGGCCGCGATGGATAAGGGCCTGACCCTCGCCAGCATCCTCAACGACGTGCCAATCTCCCGCTGGGATGCGGGGGCGGGTTCCGACTGGCAGCCGAAAAACTCCCCTGCGGAATATGCCGGCCCGATTCGTCTTCGTCAGGGTCTGGGACAGTCGAAAAACGTGGTGATGGTGCGTGCCATGCGCGCCATGGGCGTCGACTATGCCGCAGAGTATCTGCAGCGCTTCGGTTTCCCGGCGCAGAACATCGTTCGCACCGAGTCGCTGGCGTTAGGCTCAGCCTCCTTTACGCCGCTTCAGGTCGCGCGTGGATACTCGGTGATGGCCAACGGCGGCTTCCTGATTGACCCGTACTTCATCAGCAAGATCGAGAACGATCAGGGCGGCGTGCTGTTCGAGGCGAAGCCGAAAATTGCCTGCCCTGACTGCGATATTCCGGTCATTTATGGCAATACGCCGAAATCTGAAGTACTTGAAAACAAGGACATGGAAGACCCTGCCGTGTCGCAGGAGCAGCAGAGCGGCGTGGTGCCGCAGCCGCAGCTCGAGCAGGCGAACCAGGCGCTGGTGGCGCAGACCGGCGCGCAGGAATACGCCCCGCATGTGATCAACACGCCGCTGTCTTTCCTGATCAAAAGCGCGCTGAACACCAACATCTTCGGTGAGCCAGGCTGGCAGGGTACCGGCTGGCGCGCAGGACGCGATCTGCAGCGCCATGATATCGGCGGTAAAACGGGGACAACCAACAGCTCGAAAGACGCGTGGTTCTCCGGTTACGGTCCGGGCGTGGTGACCTCGGTCTGGATCGGCTTCGACGATCACCGCCGCGATTTAGGGCGTACCACGGCCTCCGGCGCGATTAAAGATCAGATTTCCGGCTATGAAGGCGGCGCGAAAAGCGCGCAGCCAGCCTGGGACGCCTACATGAAGGCCGTTCTTGAAGGCGTGCCGGAGCAGCCGCTGACGCCACCGCCTGGCGTGGTGACGGTCAATATCGACCGCAGCACGGGCCAGCTCGCCAACGGCGGTAATAGTCGCGAGGAGTATTTCATCGAGGGCACACAGCCAACCACACAGGCGGTGCATGAGGTGGGTACAGAGATTATCGATAACGGCGAAACGCACGAGCTGTTCTAAATGTAAAAATGCCCGGTAAAAACCGGGCAACAAGCGTAGGCCGGGTCAGGCGAAGCCGCCACCCGGCTTTTTTTATGGCCTACAGCCGCCCCTGCCCCTTCAGCCACTCCCGTACCAGGAACAGCGCGCTCACGTTGCGAGCCTCATTAAAGTCAGGGTCTTCCAGGAGGTCCATCAGATGCGCCAGCGGCCAGCGAACCTGCGGCAGCGGCTCCGGCTCATCCCCTTCCAGCGATTCAGGATAGAGATCTTCAGCCACCACGATATTCATTTTGCTGGAAAAATAGGACGGCGCCATGCTCAGTTTTTTCAGGAATGAAAGCTCATTCGCCCCGAACCCCACCTCTTCTTTCAGCTCGCGGTTTGCCGCTTCAAAGACGGTTTCGCCCGGGTCGATCAGCCCTTTCGAGAACCCAAGCTCGTAAGATTCCGTTCCCACAGCGTATTCGCGGATCAAAATCAGATGATCGTCGACAATCGGCACAATCATCACCGCTTCGCGCGACGAGGGGCGCATACGTTCATAAACGCGACGCACACCGTTGCTGAACTCCAGATCCACACTTTCGACATTAAACAGGCGCGATTTGGCGACTGTTTCAACATTCAGAATGGTGGGTTTTTGTAGTGGTTTGCTCATCGTGATGGGTCTTAGCAGTGAGAACTGGCGTTATTGTGCGATACGCCGCACGGTTTCGGCAATGTCAATCGTTCTTTATTTACATTTATGCAACGTAGCAGGGATCAATCCTCAATTCAAAACAAATGTCAAGAGGTTGAAATGTTTCCAGGAATTTGCTGATATCGCGCCATAACAGGCTTTGCTATCATCACCGGTCACTGGGATGCGCTTCAGAATGCTCAAGTTCGACTCCATACTTGCCGATAGCCAGCCACAGACTCTCATTCAATGTAAAGGTGCTACTGACTACACCTGTAAGAAGATAAGTAAGATGGGGAAAGCATGAGCACCATTTTGATTGTTCTCGCTGCTATGCTGGCCGGCGCATTGGTTGCAGGGTGGTTGTACAGGCGCCGCATACAGCGCCGTTATCGCCTGCCTTTTTTAACTGCATTTGCGGGCGCGACCACGCGTAAACTCACGCAAGACGAGCGCGATGCGGTTGAAAACTATCTCGAAATCCTGAACCGTACTCAGCTCACGCCTGGGCCAACGGGTGCCACCGCTGCGCCCGTGGCGTTAAAGCTTAATGCGCAGAGTGATACCGTGCTCTGCGTGACGCGCTCCATCACGCGCTATGGCATCACGACTGATGACCCCAACAAGTGGCGCTATTACCTGGATTCCGTCGAAGTGCATCTCCCTCCGTCCTGGGAGCAATACATTAATGACGAAAACAGCGTTGAGCTGATTCACACCGATTCATTGCCTCTGGTTATCTCGCTTAACGGCCACACGCTGAATGAATATCTTCAGGAAGCCCCGCGTTTTGCGCTGGAGCGCGCCAGTTCGACGCAGGCTTCTATTCGTGGTGAAGAGACAGAGCAGATTGAACTGCTGAACATTCGTCAGGAGACGCATGAAGAGTACGCCCTGAGCCGCCCGGACGGCATTCGTGAAGCCCTGCTGATCGTCGCCGCCTTCCTGCTCTTTTTTTTCTGCCTGCTGACGCCGGATGTGTTTGTCCCCTGGCTGGCGGGCGGTGCGGTGCTGCTGCTGGCGGGCGGGCTTTGGGGGCTCTTTGCTCCACCGGCCAAAACCTCTTTGCGCGAGATCCACTGCCTGCGCGGGACGCCAAAGCGCTGGGGTCTGTTCGGTGAAAACGATCAGGAACACCTCAACAATATCTCGCTCGGGATTATTGACCTGATTTACCCGCGCCACTGGCAACCGTGGATCGCGCAGGATTTAGGCCAGAAAACCGATATTGATATCTACCTTGACCGCCACGTCGTGCGTCAGGGACGCTTCTTATCCCTGCATGATGAAGTGAAAAATTTCCCGCTTCAGCACTGGCTTCGCAGCACGGTCATTGCCGGGGGCGCGGCGCTGGTCTTAGTCATGCTGCTGCTTTTCGTGCCGCTGGATATGCCCATCAAATTCACCCTGTCGTGGATCAAAGGGGCGCAAACCATTGAAGCGACCAGCGTCAACAAACTGGATGAAGCCGGTGTACGCGTGGGAGACACGCTGCGCCTGAAGGGAACCGGGATGTGTAATATTCACACGCCGGGGGCATGGAACACGCGTCAGAACTCGCCGTTTATGCCTTTCGATTGCTCGCAAATTATCTGGAACGACGCACCGCCGCTGCCGCTGCCGGAATCCGAAGTGGTGAATAAAGCCACGGCGCTTACCCAGACGGTTAACCGCCAGCTGCACCCGAAACCGGACGATGATTCACGCGTTAGTCCCGCACTGCGTTCGGCCATTCAAAAATCAGGCATGGTTCTGCTGGATGATTTTGGTGACATCGTTCTGAAAACGCAGGATCTCTGTTCTTCGCAGGATGAGTGCATACGTCTTAAAAATGCCCTGGTCAACCTGGGGAACAGTAAAGACTGGGACTCGCTGGTAAAGCGCGCCGAAGCGGGACGACTGGATGGTGTCAACGTGCTGCTGCGTCCGGTGAGTGCTGAATCGCTGGATAACCTGGTCGCCACCTCCACATCACCGTTTATGATGCGCGAAACCACCCGGGCGGCTCAGGCGCTGAACAGCCCGGCACCGGGCGGCTTTGTGATTGCAAGCGATGAAGGCAGCGACCTGGTCGATCAGCCTTACCCGCAGGTGGCGCTTTATGACTACCCGGCGCAGGAGCAGTGGAGCCAGTTCCAGCGCCTGGCGCAGATGCTGATGCAAACGCCGTTCAGCGCAGAAGGGATTGTCACGAGTGTTTATACCGACGCCAACGGCACGCGCCATATCGGCCTGCACCGGATGCCGGATAGCGCAGGTTTATGGCGCTACATCGGCACCTCTCTGCTGATGACCGCGATGCTGATCGCCATTTTCTGGAACGGCTTTATGGCCCTGCGACGCTACCAGCGCTCGCGCACCCGGCTTGCAGAGATCCAGCAATATTATGAAAATTGCCTCAATCCTAAGCTGATCCCCTCCTCTGAGAGCCTGATCTGATAACGTCGTTGCGCGACAAGATGTGCTACCCTGTCGCGCACGTTTCTTCTGGCTGGAGTTCCCCCCCTATGCATCTTGATATCGACTGGCAGCAGGTCGACACCGTTCTGCTGGATATGGACGGCACGCTGCTCGATCTCGCCTTTGACAACTATTTCTGGCAAACGCTGGTGCCGGAAACCTATGGCGAGCAGCAGGGAATCTCCCCGGCAGAAGCGCAGGCATTCATTCGTTCGCAATATAGCGCCGTGCAACATACGCTAAACTGGTACTGTCTGGACTACTGGAGCGAGCGCCTCGGTCTGGATATTTGTGCCATGACCACCGCCCAGGGTCCACGCGCCGTGCTGCGCGAGGATACGGTTCCGTTCCTGGATGCGCTGAAAGCAAGCGGCAAACGCCGTATTTTGCTGACCAATGCGCATCCCCATAACCTGGCCGTGAAGCTGGAGCATACGGGTCTGGCATCACACCTTGATTTATTACTTTCCACCCACACATTTGGTTATCCGAAAGAGGATCAGCGGTTGTGGCATGCGGTGAAGGAAGAGACGGGCTTGCAGCCGGAACGTACGCTGTTCATTGACGACAGCGAGCCCATTCTGGATTCCGCGGCAAGGTTTGGCATTCGCTATTGTCTGGGCGTCACCAATCCTGACTCTGGCCTGGCTGAAAAAAGCTATCTGCGCCACCCGGGACTGAACGACTACCGCCAGATGATCCCCTCACTGACCGTGAAGGAGAGGCCATGAAAGATAAACCCTCTGACGGGGTAAGACTGGATAAATGGCTGTGGGCGGCGCGTTTTTATAAAACGCGCGCCCTTGCCCGCGAGATGATTGACGGCGGAAAGGTGCATTACAACGGCCAGCGCAGCAAACCAAGCAAGCTGGTTGAGCTGAATGCCACCTTAACGCTGCGTCAGGGCAACGATGAACGTACGGTAGTGATTAAAGCCATTACCGAACAACGACGGCCCGCCCCGGAAGCCGTCCTGCTTTATGAAGAGACGGCGGAAAGCATTGAAAAGCGCGAGAAGACCGCGCTGGCGCGCAAAATGAATGCGCTGACCATGCCCCACCCGGACCGGCGACCGGACAAAAAAGAGCGCCGCGATCTGATGAAATTTAAACACGGTGAGAGCGAGTAACCCTCACCCGCACGAGAGATGAAAATGGCCCAACACGACCAATTACACCGCTATCTGTTTGAACAATTCGCCGTGCGCGGCGAACTGGTCACCGTATCCGAAACCTGGAAACAGATTCTGGAAAACCACAACTACCCGCTGCCGGTGAAGACCCTGTTGGGCGAACTGCTGGTTGCCACCAGCCTGCTGACCGCAACGCTGAAGTTTGCCGGGGATATCACCGTGCAGCTGCAGGGTGACGGCCCAATGTCGCTGGCGGTGATCAACGGCAATAACCAGCAGCAGATGCGCGGCGTGGCGCGCGTTCAGGGCGACGTGCCTGAAAATGCTGACCTCAAAACGCTGGTAGGTAATGGCTACCTGGTGATCACCATCTCCCCGGAGGAAGGTGAACGCTATCAGGGCGTGGTCGGTCTGGAAGGCGATACCCTGGCAGCCTGCCTGGAAGATTACTTCATGCGTTCTGAACAGCTGCCGACGCGTCTCTTCATCCGCACCGGTGAAGTGGATGGTCAGCCTGCTGCTGGCGGCATGCTGCTGCAGGTTCTGCCTGCGCAGGACGCGCAGACCAATGATTTTGAGCACCTGGCGACGCTGACCGAAACCATCAAGGCGGAAGAGCTGTTCAACCTGTCGGCGACCGACGTGCTGTGGCGTCTGTACCACGAAGAAGAAGTGACCGTCTACGACCCGCAGTCCGTGGAGTTTAAGTGCACCTGCTCCCGCGAGCGCTGCGCTGGCGCACTGAAAACCCTGCCGGATGAAGAGATCGACAGCATCATGGCGGAAGACGGCGAAATTGATATGCACTGTGACTACTGCGGTACGCACTATGTGTTCAATTCGATGGATATCGCTGAGATCCGCAACAACGCCTCCCCGGCGGATCCGCAGGTTCACTAAACTTCTTTCCCCTCACCCTCTTCCGTTTGGGAAGAGGGCTGGGTTGAGGGATAAAACACCCCCCAAGCTGAATCGTTTTCCCAATGTAACTCTTACGTAATTTTCTTACGTGTATGCGATTACATTCACATTCTTTCCGATAAAATCACCAGCCTTTAACCTTTTCGGAACATTTTCCCCAACAAAAAAGCGATTCCTGCGATAATCCGCCTGCGCTGTGACTGGAGTCGCAGCGTTTTCCGTTAGTAAGGGTTTTGTCCAGATGCGTGAATCTATGAGCCCCGTCGCGGTAAACAACCTCAGAAAAACCCTACAATTTCAGGCAGTACATATTGGCTAAGGAGCAGTGATATGCGTGTTACTGGTTTAACCCCGCAAGATCTCAAGGCTTATGGTATTCACGACGTCCAGGAAGTCGTCTACAACCCCGACTACGATACGCTGTATCAGGAAGAGCTCAATCCAGCACTGGAAGGATACGAGCGCGGTGTGTTGACGAACCTTGGTGCTATCGCCGTCGATACCGGTATTTTTACCGGTCGTTCGCCGAAAGATAAGTATATCGTCCGAGACGAAACCACCCGCGATACGCTGTGGTGGGCTGACAAGGGCAAAGGGAAGAACGACAACAAACCGCTCTCTCCGGAAACCTGGCAGCACCTGAAAGGGCTCGTCACCCATCAACTTTCCGGCAAGCGTTTGTTTATTGTCGACGCTTTCTGCGGCGCTAATGCCGACACCCGTCTCTCCGTACGTTTTATCACCGAAGTGGCCTGGCAGGCGCATTTCGTGAAAAACATGTTTATTCGTCCAACCGACGAAGAGCTGCAGGACTTCACCCCTGATTTCATCGTGATGAACGGCGCGAAATGTACCAACCCACAGTGGAAAGAGCAGGGTCTGAACTCCGAAAACTTTGTTGCCTTCAACCTGACCGAGCGTATCCAGCTGATCGGCGGTACCTGGTACGGCGGCGAAATGAAGAAAGGGATGTTCTCGGTCATGAACTACCTGCTGCCGCTGCGGGGCATCGCCTCCATGCACTGCTCGGCTAACGTCGGTGAAAAAGGCGACGTGGCGGTCTTCTTCGGCCTGTCCGGCACCGGGAAAACCACCCTGTCTACCGATCCAAAACGTCGCCTGATTGGCGATGACGAACACGGCTGGGATGACGACGGCGTATTCAACTTTGAAGGCGGCTGCTACGCGAAGACCATTCGCCTGTCTGAAGAGGCCGAGCCGGATATCTTCCACGCGATCCGTCGCGATGCGCTGCTGGAAAACGTCACCGTGCGTGCCGACGGCTCCATCGACTTCGACGATGCGTCGAAAACGGAAAACACCCGCGTCTCTTACCCCATCTACCACATCGACAACATCGTGAAGCCGGTGTCAAAAGCGGGTCATGCCACGAAGGTCATTTTCCTGACGGCGGATGCGTTTGGCGTGCTGCCGCCGGTGTCTCGCCTGACGGCCAGCCAGACGCAGTACCACTTCCTCTCCGGCTTTACCGCCAAGCTGGCGGGTACCGAGCGCGGCGTGACGGAGCCAACCCCAACCTTCTCCGCCTGTTTCGGCGCAGCCTTCCTGTCGCTGCACCCGACGCAGTACGCTGAAGTGCTGGTGAAACGCATGCAGGCATCCGGCGCGCAGGCATACCTGGTGAACACCGGCTGGAACGGTACCGGCAAACGTATCTCCATCAAAGATACCCGCGCCATTATCGACGCCATTCTGGATGGTTCTCTGGACGACGCCGAAACCTTCACGCTGCCAATGTTTGACCTGGCGATCCCAACGTCGCTGCCGGGTGTGGATACGCATATCCTCGACCCGCGCAATACGTACGGTTCGCCTGAACAGTGGCGCGAGAAAGCGGAATCGCTGGCGAAGCTGTTTATCGAGAACTTCGAGAAGTATACCGATACCCCGGCGGGTGCTGCGCTGGTGAGCGCGGGTCCAAAACTGTAGTCCATGTCGGGTGGCGGCTTCGCCTTACCCGACCTGCAAAAAAGGGTGGCTCGTGCCACCCTTTTTTCAACTCTCTTTCACCTGCCCCCGCGTGACCGGAACCGGCAACCAGGCGCGAATGCTCAACCCGCCCCGCTCGCTGGTACCAATCTCCAGCAACCCGTTATGGTTATCCACAATACGCTGCACAATCGCCAGGCCTAAGCCCGTACCGCTGGTGCTGCGTGCGCTGTCGCCGCGCACAAACGGCTGGAACAGATGCTTACGCTGCTCGGGCTTGATGCCCGGACCGTCGTCTTCCACCTGGAACCAGGCGCGGTTGAGCTCAGAGCCGCTGCTGACCTTAATCCAGCCGTTGCCGTAGCGCGCCGCGTTGACCACCATGTTCGCCACCGCGCGCTTAATGGAGAGCGGGTGCATACGAACCTGAATTTCACCGGCCTGAAGGTCAGTATCAATTTCACGCTCGTAGCCGCTTTCTGCCGCAACCACTTCACCCAGCACCGCGTTCAGGTCCGCCATTTCCATCGGCATCTCCTGGCCGGTGCGCAGGTAGTCGATGAACTGCTCGATGATGGCATTGCACTCTTCGATGTCCTTGTTGATGGACTCGGCAAGGTAACCATCCTCTTCCCCCATCATCTCCGTCGCCAGACGAATACGCGTCAGGGGGGTGCGCAGGTCATGGCTCACGCCCGCCATCAGCAGCGTACGGTCATCCGCCAGCTGCTTCACGCCTGCCGCCATATGGTTAAACGCACGCGTCACCGAGCGGACTTCCGAGGCACCATACTCGCGCAGCGGAGGAGGAATAATGCCTTTACCGACCTGCAGCGCAGCGTGCTCCAGGTCGACCAGCGGTCGGTTTTGTATTCGGATAAACAGCCAGGCTCCGCCTATCGCCAGCAGCATAATCGCCAGGGTATAGCGGAACAGCGGCGAGAAATCGCCCTGATGGATTTCGGTCAGCGGGACGCGCACCCAGATGTTGGGTGACAGCCAGGTTTTCAGCCAGACAACGGGCGAGCTTTTGTTGACCTCGACGCGCACTTCCGTCGGGCCACCCAGCTGCTGCGCCATCTGCTGGCTGAGAAATTCGTAGTGCTGCGCCCAGCGCAGACCCGCGTCTTCCGCCGCTTCATTCGAGTAGAGCGAGATGCCCAGTTCACGGTAGATTTCACGACGAAACGCCGGGGGAACAACCAGCTGCGTGCCGTCCTCCAGCTGCAGCTTATCGGTCATCAGCATACGCACTTCGTAGGCCAGGACTTTATTAAACTGCTGGAGGCTCGGCAGGATCGCAAAGTTCAGCACCACCAGGTAGGTCGTCACCAGGCTGACGAACAGCAGGGTGACGATCAGTAACAGGGTGCGGGCAAACGAGCTTCGCGGCGAGAAGCGCATTCGCCTCATGCTTTAGAGCCGTCCGGGACGAACACGTAGCCCAGACCCCATACGGTCTGAATATAACGAGGATGCGCCGGATCTTCTTCCACCATGCGGCGCAGACGGGAGATCTGCACGTCGATAGAGCGTTCCATTGCGGAGTATTCGCGACCACGCGCCAGGTTCATCAGCTTGTCGCGGGAGAGCGGCTCACGCGGGTGGCTAACCAGCGCTTTCAGCACCGCGAACTCGCCGCTGGTGAGCGGCATTGGCTCGTCTTCACGGAACATTTCGCGCGTGCCGAGGTTCAGCTTGAACTTGCCGAAGGCAATAACGGCTTCTTCCTGCGACGGTGCGCCCGGCAGCTCGTTCGCCTGACGGCGCAGCACGGCGCGAATGCGCGCCAGCAGTTCACGCGGGTTAAACGGTTTTGGAATGTAGTCGTCGGCGCCGATTTCGAGGCCCACGATACGGTCAACTTCTTCGCCCTTCGCCGTTACCATAATGATCGGCATCGGGTTGCTCTGGCTGCGCAGACGGCGGCAGATAGAGAGCCCGTCTTCGCCTGGCAGCATCAGGTCGAGAACCATCAGATGGAAAGATTCACGGGTCAACAGACGATCCATTTGCTCAGCGTTCGCGACGCTGCGAACCTGGAAGCCCTGCTCGGTCAGATAACGCTCCAGCAGCGCACGCAGGCGCATGTCGTCATCCACGACCAGAATTTTATAGTTTTCTTGCATTGTGTGTACTCCCAAAGGTTCGGATAGTCTTTGTAACAGCGTATTCTAAAAAAGTGCACGTATTCGACCAGTTAATTCTGGTATAAATTCTAGTCGAAATTGTTACAAAGCATATTTAACAGCAGCTTATCTTTTCATTTCACCACATAAATTATTATTAATCCTGTCTGTTACACTGTGTGGTACGTATTGTGCGCAAAACAGAGAACCGGCAGCAAAGGCAGCACCATGAAAACGCCCCTGATCACCCGCGAAGGGTACGAGAAGCTCAAAAAAGAGATGGATTTCCTCTGGCGCGAAGAGCGTCCTGAGGTGACCAAAAAGGTGACCTGGGCCGCGAGCCTGGGCGATCGCAGCGAAAACGCTGACTACCAGTATAACAAGAAGCGGCTGCGCGAAATTGACCGCCGTGTACGCTATCTGACGAAGTGCCTTGAGAACCTGAAAATCGTCGATTACTCCCCGCAGCAGGAGGGCAAGGTCTTCTTCGGCGCGTGGGTGGAGATTGAAAACGACGACGGTGACACCCTGCGTTTTCGCATCGTCGGCTACGATGAAATTTTTGGTCGTAAGGATTACATCTCCATCGACTCCCCGATGGCCCGCGCGCTGCTGAAAAAGGAAGTGGGCGATCTGGCCGTCGTGCAAACCCCAGCCGGTGAAGCCAGCTGGTACGTTAATGAGATCGTCTACGTAAAATAGTCCGAGAGCGCCCTCCCCGGCTGGCATTTTGCCGTGTCAGCCCGTATAACTATCCCCTGATTTTTTCGACTCAACAGATGATAAAGCCATGATGAAAGATTCGCTCTGCCGCATTATTGCGGGTGAACTTCAGGCCAGAGCCGAACAGGTAGAAGCTGCCGTTCGCCTGCTTGATGAAGGGAACACCGTGCCGTTTATTGCACGCTATCGTAAGGAAGTCACCGGCGGTCTGGATGACACGCAGCTGCGTAACCTGGAGACCCGTCTGGGCTATCTGCGCGAGCTGGAAGAACGTCGTCAGGCGATCCTCAAATCCATCGGCGAACAGGGCAAGCTGACCAGCGAGCTGGAAAGCGCCATTAACGGCACCCTGAGCAAAACCGAACTCGAAGACCTCTATCTGCCGTACAAGCCGAAGCGCCGCACGCGCGGACAGATTGCAATTGAAGCGGGTCTTGAGCCGCTGGCCGACCTGTTGTGGAACGAGCCGTCCCACGATCCGGATACCGAAGCGGCGAAATTCATCGACGCCGACAAAGGCGTAGCGGACACCAAGGCCGCCCTCGACGGCGCACGCTACATTCTGATGGAGCGCTTCGCTGAAGATGCCGCCCTCCTCGCTAAAGTGCGTGATTACCTGTGGAAGAACGCCCACATCGTCTCTACCGTCGTCGCGGGTAAAGAGGAAGAAGGCGCGAAATTCCGCGACTACTTCGATCACCACGAACCGATTTCCACCACCCCTTCCCACCGCGCGCTGGCAATGTTCCGCGGCCGCAACGAAGGCGTGCTGCAGCTCTCCCTGAACGCCGACCCGCAGTTTGACGAGCCGCCGAAAGAGAGCCACTGCGAGCAGATCATCATCGACCATCTTGGCCTGCGCCTGAACAACGCCCCGGCTGACAGCTGGCGCAAAGGCGTGGTGAGCTGGACCTGGCGCATCAAGGTGCTGATGCACCTCGAAACCGAGCTGATGGGCACCGTGCGCGAACGCGCCGAAGATGAAGCGATTAACGTGTTCGCCCGCAACCTGCACGACCTGCTGATGGCCGCCCCTGCTGGCCTGCGCGCGACCATGGGTCTCGATCCGGGTCTGCGTACCGGTGTAAAAGTCGCTGTCGTTGACGGCACCGGCAAGCTGGTCGCCACCGACACCATCTATCCGCACACCGGCCAGGCAGCGAAAGCGGCCGTCGTGGTGGCGGCGCTGTGCGAAAAATACAACGTCGAACTTGTCGCCATTGGCAACGGTACGGCGTCCCGCGAAACCGAACGTTTCTACCTCGACGTGCAGAAGCAGTTCCCGAAAGTGACGGCGCAGAAAGTGATCGTCAGCGAGGCCGGGGCATCCGTCTACTCCGCGTCCGAGCTGGCGGCCCAGGAGTTTCCGGATCTGGACGTTTCCCTGCGCGGTGCAGTCTCGATCGCTCGCCGCCTGCAGGATCCGCTGGCGGAACTGGTGAAGATCGACCCGAAATCGATCGGCGTGGGCCAGTATCAGCATGACGTGAGCCAGACTCAGCTGGCGCGCAAGCTGGACGCGGTGGTGGAAGACTGTGTAAACGCCGTTGGCGTTGACCTGAACACCGCCTCCGTCCCTCTGCTGACCCGCGTAGCGGGCTTAACCCGCATGATGGCGCAAAACATCGTCGCCTGGCGCGATGAGAACGGCCAGTTCCAGAACCGTCAGCAGCTGCTGAAGGTAAGCCGTCTGGGGCCAAAAGCGTTTGAGCAGTGCGCGGGCTTCCTGCGCATCAACCACGGCGATAACCCACTCGATGCCTCCACCGTTCACCCGGAAGCGTACCCGGTGGTGGAACGCATCCTGGCCGCCACCCAGCAGGCGCTGAAGGATCTCATGGGCGACAGCAGCGCCCTGCGCAACCTGAAAGCCGTTGATTTCACTGACGACAAATTTGGTGTGCCAACCGTTACCGACATTATTAAAGAGCTGGAAAAACCGGGCCGCGATCCGCGTCCTGAGTTCAAAACGGCGACCTTTGCTGACGGTATCGAGACCATGAACGACCTGCTGCCAGGGATGGTGCTGGAAGGTGCGGTGACCAACGTCACCAACTTTGGCGCGTTTGTGGATATCGGCGTGCATCAGGATGGCCTGGTCCATATCTCATCCCTTGCCGACAAGTTCGTTGAAGACCCGCACACCGTGGTCAAAGCGGGCGACATCGTGAAGGTCAAAGTGCTGGAAGTGGATCTGCAGCGCAAGCGTATCGCCCTGACCATGCGTCTGGACGAGCAGCCGGGTGACACCAGCGCGCGCCGCGGCGGCAACGGCGGGGGCCGCGAGCAGCAGCGTCCGGCCGCGAAAGCGGCAAAACCGCGTGGACGTGACGCCCAGCCTGCAGGCAACAGCGCGATGATGGATGCGCTGGCGGCCGCGATGGGTAAAAAACGCTAAGGTTGTACATGCCCGGTGGCGCTACGCTTACCGGGCCTACGGTTTTGTAGGCCGGGCAAACGCAGTGCCGCCCGGCAAGCAGGCCACAGGGAATTAAAATAAATAGCGTGTAGCCATATTTAAACCACGAATTATCACCCCGTTAACAAATACCTCTCTTTTCGTTTTCCCGGCATTTCAGCAAATATTGAGCAAGGTCAAACAGGCCGTAAATTAAAACCGTAAACAACATTCCGTCACAGTTTTAATATTGCTGATAAAAACTATTCTCATTATCATCGCATAGTAGATAATTTAACCTTTCGTGGAATCAGGCGTTATGCAATTCACTCCAGACAGTGCATGGAAGATTACCGGTTTTACCCGCGAAATTAGCCCGGCCTATCGGCAAAAGCTGCTGTCGCTTGGCATGCTGCCCGGCTCGTCATTCCAGGTCGTACGCGTGGCGCCGTTAGGCGATCCGGTTCATATCGAAACCCGACGCGTGAATCTGGTCCTGCGTAAAAAAGACCTCGCGTTAATAGAAGTCGAAGCCTTATCCCGATAACAAGCCAGCGGTTTCAGTGAGTCCAGAAAAATGAAAAAGTTAACTATTGGCTTAATTGGCAATCCTAATTCCGGCAAGACTACGCTTTTTAACCAGCTGACCGGGGCTCGCCAGCGCGTGGGCAACTGGGCGGGCGTAACGGTTGAACGTAAAGAGGGCCAGTTCACGACGACAGACAACCAGGTGACGCTGGTTGACCTTCCCGGCACCTACTCCTTAACCACCATTTCGTCGCAAACTTCGCTCGATGAGCAAATCGCCTGTCACTACATTCTTGGCGGCGACGCGGATCTGCTGATCAACGTGGTCGATGCCTCAAACCTCGAGCGTAACCTCTATCTGACGCTGCAGCTGCTGGAGCTGGGTATCCCCTGCATCGTGGCGCTCAACATGCTCGACATCGCAGAGAAACAAAAGCTACGCATCGACGTTGATGCCCTCTCCGCGCGCCTCGGGTGCCCGGTCGTTCCGCTGGTCTCGACGCGCGCGCGCGGTATTGATGCGCTGAAGCTGGCCATTGACCGTCACGCGGGAAATCGCGACGTTGAGCTGGTGCATTACGCCCAGCCTCTCCTGCGCGAAGCCAACGTGCTGGCGCAGGAGATGGACAAAGCCATGCCTGCGAAACAGCGCCTGTGGCTTGGCCTGCAGATGCTGGAAGGGGATATTTACAGCCGCGCTTATGCCGGTCATGCGGCCGATAAGCTGGACGTGACGGTGGCCCGTCTTAGCGACGAGCTGGACGACCCGGCGCTGCACATCGCCGATGCCCGTTACCAGGCTATCGCCTCGATTTGCGACGTGGTCAGTAACGCGCTGACGGCGGAACCCAGCCGCTTTACGGCGGCGGTGGATAAGATTGTGCTCAACCGCTTCCTCGGTTTGCCCATCTTCCTGCTGGTGATGTACGTGATGTTCCTGCTCGCCATTAACATCGGTGGCGCGCTGCAGCCGATTTTTGACGCCGGTTCCGTCGCGGTCTTCGTGCACGGCATTCAGTGGGTGGGCTACACCCTGCACTTCCCGGAATGGCTCACCATCTTCCTCGCGCAGGGGATCGGCGGCGGTATCAATACCGTTCTGCCGCTGGTGCCGCAGATCGGCATGATGTACCTGTTCCTCTCGTTCCTGGAAGATTCCGGCTACATGGCGCGCGCGGCGTTCGTGATGGATCGTCTGATGCAGGCGCTGGGCCTGCCGGGCAAATCCTTCGTCCCGCTGATCGTCGGCTTCGGCTGTAACGTGCCGTCGGTGATGGGCGCGCGCACGCTGGATGCACCGCGCGAGCGTCTGATGACCATCATGATGGCGCCGTTTATGTCCTGCGGTGCCCGACTGGCGATCTTTGCGGTCTTTGCGGCAGCCTTCTTTGGCCAGCAGGGCGCGCTGGCGGTCTTCTCGCTGTACGTGCTGGGCATCGTGATGGCGATCCTGACCGGCTTAATGCTGAAACACACCATCATGCGCGGTGAAGCGTCGCCGTTCGTGATGGAGCTGCCGGTGTACCACGTCCCCCATCTGAAAAGCCTGGCGATCCAGACCTGGCAGCGTCTGAAAGGCTTCGTCCTGCGCGCCGGTAAGGTGATTGTCATCGTCAGCGTTTTCCTGAGCGCCCTGAACAGCTTTACCCTGAGTGGACAGGCAGCGGATAACATTAACGACTCTGCCCTCGCCTCCGTCAGCCGCGTCATCACGCCGGTCTTCAAACCGATTGGCGTGCATGAGGATAACTGGCAGGCAACCGTCGGGCTGTTTACCGGCGCGATGGCAAAAGAGGTGGTTGTCGGTACCCTGAACACGCTCTACACCGCCGAGAACATTCAGGAGCAGGAATTTAACCCGGCGGAGTTTCACCTCGGTGACGAACTGCTGGGTGCCGTAGAGGAAACCTGGCAGAGCCTGAAGGACACCTTCAGCCTGAGCGTGCTGGCGAACCCGATTGAGGCGAGCAAAGGCGACGGCGAGATGGCGACCGGTGCCATGGGCGTGATGGGCGAGAAGTTTGGCAGCGCGTCCGCGGCCTACAGCTACCTCATCTTCGTTCTGCTCTATATTCCATGCATCTCCGTGATGGGGGCGATTGCTCGCGAGTCCAGCCGCGGCTGGATGGGCTTCTCCATCCTGTGGGGATTAAACATCGCGTATTCGCTGGCGACGCTGTTTTATCAAACCGTCAATTTCAGCCAGCACCCGCGCTACAGCCTGGTCTGCATTCTCGCGGTTGTGCTGTTTAACGTGATCGTTCTCGGCCTGCTGCGGCGGGCACGCAGCCGCGTCGACATCGACCTGCTGGCAAACCGTAAAACCGCGGCGACCTGCTGCAACAGCCCGGCAGGCGACTGTCACTAAGGAGCACACCCCATGGCATCGTTGATTCAGGTTCGTGACCTGCTGGCACTGCAGGGGCGAATGGAGGCGAAACAGCTGAGCCTCAGCCTGCATACGCCGCAGCCGATGATCGACGCCATGCTGGAAAGACTGGAAGCCATGGGGAAAGCGGTGCGCATTCAGGAAGAGCCGGACGGTTGTCTGTCCGGCAGCTGTAAACATTGCCCGGAAGGAAAAGCCTGCCTCAGGGAGTGGTGGGCACTGCGCGAATAAAGGCGGACAGCGCCGAACAAAACTCGCCAGGATGTGAAATAAATGGCGCGTGTGCCGCTTTAGCGACCACCATTGATTGGCTTTCCGGCCACAGGTTATCCAGCAGTGGCACCACCTTACGCGGAACCAGCCCGTCCAGATAGCCATACATACGCAGGTGCGGAAGCGCCAGCGACGCCAGCGGTTCACGCAGATCGATCGTCTTGAGTATCTCAAGCCCCCCGTTAAGCACCTCAACGTCAGGCATCGGCAGCGACAGCACGGTCTGCTTCAGCGTGCGCGCGTCCTGACGCGCGGTTTCTGTACCCATCGTCTGCAGCGCGAGAAAACGCTCCACCGTCCGCTGGAAATCGTCGCTTAGCTGCTGCTGGAATCCTGCCAGCACTTCAGGCTTGATCCCCGGCCACGCGTCCTGCGCGCTAAAGCAGGGTGACGAGGCAACGGTAACCAGCGCGCTTACGCGCCCGGGGTTATCCAGCGCAATCTTGCTTGCCACCAGCCCGCCCAGGCTCCAGCCCAGCCAGACAGCGTTTTGCGGCGCGGTGTCCAGAACCTGCTGCGCCATCTCATCAAGCGACATCGCGCCAAAGCCGCGGCTGCGGCCATAACCCGGCAAATCCACCAGATGCAGCGTAAATTGCGAGGCAAGTTCCTCGCTTACGCAACGCCACACTTCAGCATTCAGTCCCCATCCGTGCAGCAGCACAAGATGGCAATTTCCCGTTCCGACGGTCTGCCACCACAGCGTCTTCATCAGTTACTGTTCTCTTTTTCACATGGAGGTTGCACATGCTAACAGTACCTGGGTTGTGCTGGCTATGCCGAATGCCGCTGGCACTCAGCAGGTGGGGCATCTGCTCCGTCTGTACGCGATCGCTGCAATGGCGTATCGGGAGCTGTCCACAATGTGGTTTACCGGCCACAAATCCCTCTTTGCCCTGTGGCCGGTGCCTGAAAAAATCCCCGCCGTGGAGCGCGCTGGTGGCGGTGGATGATTATGTTCCGCCGCTGAGCAGGCTGATTCACGCGCTGAAGTTTTCCGGTCAAAGTTCCCTGGCACAGCCCCTTGCGCGACTGCTACTGCTGGCGGTTTTGCAGGCGCGGCGCCACCGCGCATTGCCGAAAATCGACAGGTTGGTGAATGTCCCCCTCTACCGACGCCGCCACTGGCGACGCGGTTACAATCAGAGCGACCTGATCTGCCGTCCCCTCGCCCGGTGGCTTGGCTGTCAGTATGATGCCCGCGCGCTGACGCGTGTTCATGCCACCGCCATCCAGCATCAGCTCAGCGCCCGGCTTCGCAAAAGAAACCTCAAAAATGCCTTTCGCCTTGAATTGCCGGTCGACGGTCTCCATATCGCGATTGTGGATGATGTCGTCACCACAGGCAGTACCGTTGCTGAACTTTCCCGACTGCTTTTGCAAAGCGGCGCCGCGTCGGTTCAGGTATGGTGTCTGTGCCGTACCTTGTAGCCCTTCTTCAATGGGCGTATGATTATACCCAGGTAATTTAGTCAACTATTAGGCCAAAGCTATGATCCGTATTTCCGATTCTGCACAAGCGCACTTTGCCAAACTGCTGGCAAATCAGGAAGAAGGGACGCAGATCCGTGTGTTTGTGATCAATCCAGGCACGCCGAATGCAGAATGTGGTGTTTCTTATTGTCCTCCGGACGCCGTGGAAGCCACCGACACTGCCCTTAAATTTGAACAGCTCACCGCCTATGTTGATGAGCTGAGCGCACCGTATCTTGAAGATGCGGAGATCGACTTCGTCACCGATCAGCTGGGATCTCAGCTGACCCTGAAAGCACCGAACGCGAAAATGCGTAAAGTGTCTGACGATGCCCCGCTGATGGAGCGCGTTGAGTATCTACTGCAATCCCAGATTAACCCGCAGCTGGCTGGCCATGGCGGTCGTGTTTCCCTGATGGAAATTACCGACGAAGGTTTTGCCATTCTGCAGTTTGGCGGCGGCTGTAACGGCTGTTCAATGGTCGATGTCACCCTGAAAGAAGGGATCGAGAAGCAGCTGCTGAACGAGTTCCCGGAACTGAAAGGCGTGCGTGACCTGACCGAACACCAGCGCGGCGAGCACTCTTACTACTGATTCATTGCCCGTCTGTATTGCCCGGTGGCGCTGCGCTTACCGGGCCTACAAAACCCTGCTCCCCCTCTTCGCTCCCCTTTATATGTTGACCTGCGTCTCATAATTCACATTTTGCCTTCCAGGGTGATTCTCAATCACGCCATGTTACCCGTATCATTCTCATGGGCACTAAGCACACTCATAACAGCCGACTAAACTTAATCGTTTAAAAGGCATCAGTATTAGTGCCGTTACTTCTCTGTTCCCAGTTGGGACAACCGGAATTTGTCGTTGAAACAATGACGTTACCCATAACAATTCAAAGGCCAGGTAAATCATGCCATTAGTCATCGTTGCTATCGGTGTTGTGTTATTACTGCTCTTGATGATCCGCTTCAAAATGAACGGATTTATCGCTCTGGTTCTGGTGGCACTTGCAGTCGGTCTGATGCAGGGGATGCCGCTGGTAAAAGTTATCAGCTCGATTAAAGCCGGTGTCGGCGGCACGCTCGGCAGCCTGGCGCTGATCATGGGCTTCGGCGCCATGCTCGGTAAAATGCTGGCGGACTGCGGTGGCGCGCAGCGTATTGCTACCACGCTTATCGACAAATTTGGTAAGAAGAACATTCAGTGGGCAGTGGTGTTAACCGGCTTTACCGTTGGTTTCGCGCTGTTCTATGAAGTAGGCTTCGTGCTGATGCTGCCGCTGGTGTTCACCATTGCGGCTGCCGCGAGCATCCCGCTGCTGTATGTCGGTGTGCCAATGGCCGCGGCGCTGTCCGTGACCCACGGCTTCCTGCCGCCGCACCCGGGCCCAACCGCTATCGCGACCATCTTCCACGCCGACATGGGTAAAACCCTGCTGTTCGGTACGATTCTGGCGATCCCAACGGTGATTCTGGCAGGCCCGGTTTATGCCCGCTTCCTGAAAGGCATTGATAAGCCGATTCCGGAAGGTCTGTACAGCGCCAAAACCTTCACCGAAGAAGAGATGCCTGGCTTTGGCGTCAGCGTCTGGACCTCTCTGGTACCGGTGATCCTGATGGCGATGCGCGCCGTGGCAGAGATGGTTCTGCCAAAAGGTCATGCGTTCCTGTCCGTTGCAGAATTCCTGGGTGACCCGGTGATGGCAACGCTGATTGCCGTGCTGATCGCGATGTTCACTTTCGGTCTGAACCGCGGCCGCTCCATGGATCAGATCAACGACACGCTGACCTCTTCCATCAAAATCATTGCCATGATGCTGCTGATCATCGGCGGTGGCGGTGCGTTCAAACAGGTTCTGGTCGACAGCGGCGTGGACAAATACATCGCTGCCATGATGCATGAAACCAACGTGTCGCCACTCCTGATGGCCTGGTCTATTGCCGCGGTTCTGCGTATTGCGCTGGGTTCTGCGACCGTTGCAGCGATCACCGCAGGCGGCATCGTTGCGCCGCTGATTGCCACCACGGGCGTGAGCCCTGAGCTGATGGTTATCGCCGTCGGTTCCGGTAGCGTGATTTTCTCTCACGTAAACGATCCGGGCTTCTGGCTGTTCAAGGAGTACTTCAACCTGACGATCGGTGAAACCATCAAGTCCTGGTCCGCGCTGGAAACCATTATTTCGGTGTGCGGTCTGGTCGGGGTGCTGCTGCTGAATATGGTGGTCTGATGCCCTAAGTCGGGTGGCTGCTACGCCTTACCCGACCTACATGAGCACCACCTGATAATAAAAAACCCGCCACTGGCGGGTTTTTTATTACTTCTTACCAGCAGCTTTTCGCCGCTTATCCAAATCCTTGATCAGCCTGTTCACCCCATCATCGGCAAACATCGCCTCAAGCGTGGTGGACAGCTTGCGACGCCAGTTCTTGTACTGATAGCTGGTACCCGGAATGTTCACCGGCTCCGCCATATCAATCCAGTCTTCCGGCTGCAGGCCCAGCAGGGCACTGTTGCTGTCGGCAATATAGCGCTGCAAACCGCGGTTGAGTGTCGCAGTCATCGCCATCAGCGACGCTTTATGCCCGGCGCGCTTCGGCAGACAGCCATGCTTATGCAGCGCATCCAGCAGCCCCTGCTTGGAGAGCTCGCGATCCTGATACAGGCCGCGTAACACCTCTTCATCAGGATACAGGCCCAGCGTTTTGCCAAGGGTCAGATCGCCGCTTTCCCAATAGCCACGAAGCGTAGGAAGGTCATGCGTCGTCGCGACTGCCATTGACTGTTCAGGGTACGCTTGCGGCGCGCGGAAGGTTTTCTCATGGTCGTTTTCAAAATAGAGCACTTTATAGGAGTAGACGCCGCTGTCGCGGAGCTTGCTGACAATCTCCACCGGCACGGTACCGAGATCTTCACCGATCACCATGCACTGGTGACGCTTGCTTTCCAGGGCCAGGATCGACAGCAGATCGTCAACCGGGTACTGCACGTATGCGCCGTGATCCGCCGTTTCACCGTACGGGATCCACCACAGACGCAGCACGGACATCACGTGGTCGATACGCAGCGCCCCGCAGTTCTGCATGTTGGCGCGCAGCAGGTCGATAAACGGCTCGTAGGCGCGCGCCGCCATGACGTGCGGATCCATCGGCGGCAAGCCCCAGTTCTGGCCGAGCGGGCCAAGGATATCCGGCGGCGCGCCGACGGAGGCTTTCAGACAGTAAAGCTCGCGGTCACACCAGGTTTCCGCACCGCCTTCCGCCACGCCGACGGCCAGGTCACGATACAGGCCAATCGGCATCTTGTAGCCCTGGCTCACCTGCCAGCAGGCGGCAAACTGGCTGTACGCCAGCCACTGCAGCCACAGGTAGAAGTCCACTTCATCGGCATATTTTTTACAGAACGCTTTCACTTCCGGCGTGTCGACGGATTGATACGCTTCAGGCCAGACCGGCCAGCCCCAGCGCATTTCGTCCTCTTTCACCTGATACGCGTGCAGCGCATCGAACGCCGCCTGCCAGTACAGGCTCTCGCCCTCCTGCGTCACGAACTGGCGGAACGCCGCCATCTGCTCGTCATCGCGCTGCGAAAAGCCTTTCCACGCCAGACGCAGCGCGGCCATTTTCAGCGCCGTGACGGTGGAGTAATCCACCCAGTCGGCTTCGCGCGCCTGCTTCAGCGCCTGCTGCGTGGTACTGAGTTTCCACCAGGCCTGCGCCTCCTGGCTGTTTTTGAAGTCATCTAAGGCGTTAACGTCGATATAAATCACGTTCAGCCAGCGACGGGAGGACGGGCTGTACGGGCTGGCGCTCTCCGGGTTGGCCGGATAGAGGGCGTGGATCGGGTTGAGGCCGATAAACGCGCCGCCGCGCTCGCCCACGGATGCCAGCATGTTCTTCAGATCGCCAAAATCACCGATCCCCCAGTTGCTGTCGGAGCGCAGCGTGTAGAGCTGCACGCAGGCGCCCCACAGCTTTTTCCCTTCGAGCAGCGCCTGCGGCTCGTAGCAGCGTTTTGGCGCGACGATCACCCGGCAGTGGAAACGCCGATCGTCCTGGGTGAGCGTCAGGGTGTGGTAGCCCTCCGGCAGCTTCGCCGGAAGGTTAAGGGTTTTGCCGCCGGTGGCGTGGCCTTTGTGCTGATGCCCCTCTTCGGTCGTGAGCAGCCAGCTAAACTCGCCGCGCCCTTCCACCGCGAGCGGCATCTTTTTACCTGCGGTGAATACCTTCACGTTCGGCACCGGCGCAGCCGACGCTTTCGCGTCGGTTTTGTGCATGGCATCCAGCAAACGTCTTTTGGTGTCGGCGCCAATAGACTGTGGTTTGCCGTGAGCATTAATGTAACTGAGGCTAATTCCCGCCGCCTGCGCGGCACTGTCCAGACGTTTACTCTCCATCGCGCTTCCTTAGCGTTTTGCCTGCCAGATACGGGCCTGATAATCACGGATTGAGCGGTCAGAGCTGAACATACCGCAGCGGGCGGTGTTCAGAATGCACGCCCGGGTCCACGCGTCCTGGTCGCGATACAGCACGTCAACCTGTTTTTGCGCTTCAACGTAGGCCGAGAAGTCCGCCATGACCAGATACGGGTCACCGCCGTGTTTGTCCATGCTGTGCAGCATCTGGTCAAACGCGTGCTTGTCGCCGTCGCTGTATTTGCCGCTCTCCAGCTCCTTCAGCACCGCGTCCAGCACTTTGTCTTTCTTACGCCATTTCACCGGGTCGTAG
The DNA here is from genome assembly GCF_000805795.1 of Enterobacter sp. FB. Taxonomy (NCBI): domain Bacteria; kingdom Pseudomonadati; phylum Pseudomonadota; class Gammaproteobacteria; order Enterobacterales; family Enterobacteriaceae; genus Enterobacter; species Enterobacter sp. FB. Next base: position 95,299 of record NZ_JSZC01000017.1, read on the forward strand.
CCTTTGGCCTTGATGGCTTTCACCTCTTCCACGGTGTGGCCGAAGATAAAGATATTCTCTTCGCCCACCTTCTCGGCGATTTCGACGTTCGCCCCGTCCAGCGTGCCGACGGTCAGCGCGCCGTTCAGCGCCAGCTTCATGTTGCCGGTACCGGAGGCTTCTTTTCCTGCGGTTGAGATCTGCTCGGAGATATCCGCCGCCGGGATCAGCATTTCAGCCGCCGAGACGCAGTAATCCGGCAGGAATACCACTTTCAGCTTGTCGCCCACGTTCGGATCGCTGTTGATCGCCGCCGCCACTTTATTGATGGCGAGGATGATGTTTTTCGCCAGATAGTAGCCCGGCGCCGCCTTCGCGCCGAACAGGAACACGCGCGGCACGCGGTCAGCCTGCGGGTTCTCGCGGATCTCTTTGTACAGCGCCAGAATGTGCAGCAGGTTCAGGTGCTGACGTTTGTACTCGTGCAGGCGTTTGATCTGGATATCGAAAATCGCATTTGGGTTGATCTCAATCCCGGTGCGCGCTTTCACGAACGCCGCCAGGCGAACTTTGTTCTCCAGCTTGATCGCGCGGTACTGTTCGCGGAATTTCGCGTCGTCAGCGTATTTTTCCAGGTTGATGAGCTGGTCCAGATCGTTGGCCCACTCTTTCTTCAGGGTCTTGTCCAGCAGGCCAGCCAGCAGCGGGTTGCACTGCTTGATCCAGCGACGCGGCGTAATGCCGTTGGTCACGTTGTGGAATTTGGTCGGCCACAGCTGGTGGTATTCCGGGAACAGATCTTTAACCACCAGATCCGAGTGCAGCGCCGCCACGCCGTTCACCGCAAAGCCGCTCACTACGCACATGTTCGCCATGCGTACCTGCTTATCGTGAACCACCGCCAGCTTCGCCCAGACCGCTTTGTTGCCCGGCCAGGTTTTATCCACCAGGGTTTTAAACTGGTCGTTAATCTTGTTGATGATCTGCATGTGGCGCGGCAGCAGCGCTTTCACCAGCTTCTCATCCCAGCACTCAAGCGCTTCTGGCATCAGGGTGTGGTTGGTGTAGGCAAAGGTACGGCTGGTGATGGCCCAGGCGTCGTCCCAGCTCAGCTGATGCTCGTCAATCAGCACGCGCAGCAGTTCCGGGATGGCAATGGTCGGGTGCGTGTCGTTGAGCTGAATGACTTCGAAGTCCGGCAGCTGCGCCAGCTTGCGGCCCGCCAGGTGATGGCGACGCAGAATGTCCGCCACGGAGCAGGCGCACTGGAAGTACTGCTGCATCAGGCGCAGCTTTTTTCCGGCCAGGTGGTTGTCGTTCGGGTAGAGAACTTTGGTCAGCTTCTCGGCGTCGATGCCCTGCTGCTCGGCACGCAGGAAATCGCCGTCGTTAAATTTGGTCAGGTTAAACGGATGGGCGTGCTTCGCCTGCCACAGACGCAGCGGCTGCGCCACGCCGTTACGGTAGCCAAGCACCGGCAGATCCCAGGCTTCGCCGGTAATGGTGAACGCAGGTTCCCAGAGGCCTTGCTTCGTCACTTTCCCGCCAATGCCAACCTGCACGTCCAGCTGCGCGTTATGACGGAACCACGGGTAGGTATTGCGATGCCAGTCGTCCGGCGCTTCCATCTGATGGCCGTCAGCGAAGGACTGACGGAACAGGCCGTACTGGTAGTTCAGACCGTAACCAATCGCCGACTGGCCGACGGTCGCCATGGAATCCAGGAAACAGGCCGCCAGACGACCCAGGCCACCGTTGCCCAGCGCCGGGTCAATCTCTTCTTCCAGCAGATTGGTCAGGTTAATGTCGTGTTCTTTAAGAACGTCACCAACCTCCTGATACCAGCCGAGGTTCAACAGGTTGTTGCCCGTCAGACGGCCAATCAGGAACTCCATTGAAATGTAGTTTACATGGCGCTGCCCGTTTGCCGGTTTTGCCAGAGGTTGAGCATCCAGCTGCTCTGCGAGCGCACCGCTCACTGCCTGCCACCACTGGTGAGGCGTCATCTCGTTTGCAGCATGAAGGCCAAAACGCTGCCACTGACGCGTCAGGGCAGCCTGGAATTGAGCTTTGTTGAAGGTAGGCTGTGACATAGGGGATCGGCATCCTTTAGAAAGAAAACACAAGTTGGCGCTAGTGTGCCTGGCTCATTTCACCTCTTCCTCCTCCCGTAGGGGATTAGACAGGGAGGAGTAGCGGGGATGAGCAGAAAAGTGTGATCAAGGCCACTCTCAGAGCATAGTTCGAGTGTGCCCGGAAGATAAAAAAGTAACCGAGGAGAATGTCAAAGAAATGAAATGCAGTTTCGGATGAAATTAAACCCTGCCGAAATAATTACTTACCTGGAATAATATTTTTGCAACAGGATGTCATGACCAGGAAAGGTATTATTCTCGCTGAACTTTACCCACACTTTATTAAATTTGACGTCACTATCCCTTCCTGAAACCAGTTTCAGCGCAGCCGCAGCACAACCATACAAGCCAGCATTGACGCGGCATTAAAGCCCTTTCCAGAAAGTTCCATCATCTGCCTGAATGTTTTGTGACAGAGTGCAAATTCAGAGCCACCAAATCCAGACATAACTTGCAATAGTTCTCTTTCTGACCGACCTTATATCGTATTAATTACGAAGCGCAAAAAAAATAAAATCTCTCGTTCCCCACAGTGAAGTGAAACCTATGTTGATTCCGTCTAAATTAAGTCGCCCGGTTCGTCTTGACCATACAGTGGTCCGCGAGCGTCTGTTGGCTAAACTTTCCGGCGCGCATAATTTCCGACTGGCGCTGGTTACGAGCCCTGCAGGTTATGGAAAAACAACGCTCATCTCGCAATGGGCCGCAGGTAAGAGCGATCTTGGCTGGTACTCCCTTGATGAGGGCGATAACCAGCAAGAACGTTTTGCCAGCTATCTGATTGCCGCCATACAGCAAGCCACCCATGGACACTGCGTCGCCAGTGAGGTGATGGTGCAAAAGCGCCAGTACGCCAGCCTGTCCTCCCTTTTCTCTCAGCTGTTTATCGAACTGGCTGAATGGCATCGCCCGCTTTACGTGGTGATTGATGATTACCATCTCATCACTAACCCGGTGATTCATGAATCGATGCGTTTCTTCCTGCGCCATCAGCCGGAAAACCTGACGTTAGTGGTGCTGTCACGCAACCTGCCGCAGTTGGGTATTGCCAACCTGCGCGTGCGCGATCAGCTTCTGGAAGTGGGTAGCCAACAGCTTGCTTTTACCCACCAGGAAGCGAAACAGTTCTTCGACTGCCGCCTGAACTCACCGATTGAGGCCGCCGAAAGCAGCCGTCTGTGTGATGACGTCGCAGGCTGGGCAACGGCGCTGCAGCTGATTGCCCTCTCTGCCCGGCAAAACAACAGTCCGGCGCACCAGTCAGCGCGCCGTCTGGCCGGCATCAACGCCAGCCACCTCTCTGATTACCTGGTGGATGAGGTGCTGGACAGCGTCGATCCCTCGACGCGTAATTTCCTGCTGAAAAGCTCGCTGCTGCGCTCCATGAACGATGCGCTGATCGTGCGGGTGACGGGCTGTGAAAACGGTCAGCTTCAGCTCGAAGAGATTGAACGTCAGGGCCTTTTCCTGACGCGCATGGACGATCCCGGCGAGTGGTTTAGCTATCATCCGCTGTTTGGCAGCTTCCTGCGCCAGCGCTGTCAGTGGGAGCTGGCGGTTGAACTGCCGGAGATCCACCGTGCCGCTGCCGAAAGCTGGATGGCACAGGGCTTCCCGAGCGAGGCCATCCACCACGCGCTCGCCGCCGGTGACGCCAGCATGCTGCGCGATATCCTCCTCAATCACGCGTGGGGCCTGTTTAACCACAGCGAGCTGACCCTGCTGGAAGAGTCCCTGAAAGCCCTGCCGTGGGAAAGCCTGCTGGAGAATCCGCGTCTGGTGCTGCTGCAGGCCTGGCTGATGCAGAGCCAGCATCGCTACAGCGAAGTGAACACCCTGCTGGCGCGCGCCGAGCAGGAGATGGAAAGCGAGATGGATACCACCCTGCACGGCGAGTTCAACGCGCTGCGCGCTCAGGTGGCCATTAACGATGGCGACCCGGACGAAGCGGAACGGCTGGCGATGGTCGCGCTGGATGAACTGCCGCTGGCCAACTTCTACAGCCGCATCGTTGCGACCTCCGTACACGGCGAAGTACTGCACTGCAAGGGCGACCTCACGCGCTCGCTTTCACTGATGCAGCAAACCGAACAGATGGCGCGTCGTCATGATGTCTGGCACTACGCGCTGTGGAGCCTGATCCAGCAGAGCGAGATTTTATTCGCGCAGGGGTTCCTGCAGGCCGCCTGGGAAAATCAGGAAAAAGCGTTCCAGCTGATTCGCGAGCAGCATCTGGAACAGCTGCCGATGCACGAGTTCCTGCTGCGTATTCGCGCTCAATTACTGTGGGCATGGTCGCGTCTGGATGAAGCAGAAAGCTGCGCCCGCCAGGGTGTGGATGTTCTTTCCAGTTTCCAGCCTCAGCAGCAGCTGCAGTGCCTGGCGCTGCTGGTGCAGTGCTCGCTGGCGCGCGGCGATCTCGATAACGCCCGCAACCATCTTAACCGCCTGGAAAACCTGCTCGGCAACGGCCAGTATCATAGCGACTGGGTGTCAAACGCCGACAAGGTCCGGGTGATTTACTGGCAGATGACCGGCGATAAAAAATCCGCCGCCAACTGGCTGCGTCAGACGCCAAAACCGGAATTTGCCAACAACCACTTCCTGCAGAGCCAGTGGCGCAACATTGCCCGCGCGCAGATCCTGCTCGGTGAATTAGAGCCCGCAGAGATTGTGCTGGAAGAGCTGAACGAAAACGCGCGCAGCCTGCGCCTGATGAGCGACCTGAACCGCAACCTGCTGCTGCAAAATCAGCTCTACTGGCAGGCGGGCCGTAAAAACGATGCCCAGCGCGTGCTGCTGGAGGCGCTACAGCTGGCAAACCGCACCGGGTTTATCAGCCACTTTGTGATTGAAGGGGAAGTGATGGCGCAGCAGCTGCGCCAGCTTATTCAGCTCAACACGCTGCCGGAGCTGGATCAGCATCGCGCCCAGCGTATTCTGCGCGAGATTAACCAGCATCATCGCCACAAGTTTGCGCATTTCGATGAGAACTTCGTTGAACGTCTGCTAAACCACCCGGAAGTGCCGGAGCTTATCCGCACCAGTCCGCTTACCCAGCGCGAATGGCAGGTTCTGGGGCTGATCTATTCAGGCTACAGCAACGAGCAGATTGCCGGCGAGCTGGCGGTGGCGGCGACCACCATCAAAACGCATATCCGCAACCTGTACCAGAAGCTGGGCGTGGCGCATCGACAGGATGCGGTGCAGCATGCGCAGCAGCTGTTGAAGATGATGGGGTACGGCGTTTAGTTTTGTGCGGCCTGATGCCCTCACCCCGCCCTCTCCCACAGGGAGAGGGAGAACAATTTGTAGGTCGGGTAAGCGCAGCGCCACCCGACACAACCGTTAGCACAGTTCCAGCTGCAAATTATTATCTTTAATCACCTGCATCACGCCCGCTGGCGGCATCACGTCGGTATAGACCGCATCCACCATGCTGATGCTGCCCATGTTCACCATCGCGTTACGGCCAAACTTCGAGTGATCCACCACCAGCATCACGTGGCGTGAGTTTTCAATGATCGCGCGCTTGGTGCGCACCTCGTGGTAATCAAACTCCAGCAGCGAGCCGTCGCTGTCGATGCCGCTGATGCCCAGAATGCCGAAGTCGAGGCGGAACTGAGAGATAAAGTCGAGGGTCGCTTCACCGATAATCCCGCCGTCGCGGCTGCGCAGCTCGCCGCCCGCGAGGATGATGCGGAAATCGTCTTTTTGCATCAGGGTATTGGCGACGTTCAGGTTGTTGGTGACCACGCGCAGGTTCTCGTGATCCAGCAGCGCATGGGCGACCGCTTCCGGCGTGGTGCCGATATCAATAAACAGCGTCGCCCCGTTCGGGATCTGGCTGGCGACCTTGCGGGCAATGCGCTCTTTCTCCGCCGTCTGCGTCGCTTTTCGGTCGTGCCAGGAGGTGTTGACCGAGCTGGACGGCAGCGCCGCGCCGCCGTGGTGGCGAAGGATGCGGTTCTGATCGGCCAGGTCGTTCAGGTCACGACGGATGGTTTGTGGGCTGACGGCAAACTGCTCCACCAGCTCTTCGGTGCTGACGTATCCCTGTTTTTTTACCAGTTCGATAATGGCGTCATGACGTTGTGTTTGTTTCATCAATTATCCCTGAGAATTATGTTCGTTTTCGCGCATGGAGCGTGTCGGCAAAGGCCATCGCCAGCCCCACGGCCAGCCCGGCGACGTGCGCACCGTTGGCGATAGACATACCAAACAGATCAAACCATCCGGCAATTAGCCATATTAACGCAAAGGTTATCAATCCGCGTTGCAGATAGATGCCGCTTTGCGGATCGCGCTCCCCGCGAAGCCAGACGTAGCCCATCAGGGCATAGACGACACCCGACAGCCCGCCAAACCACGGGCCGCTGAACTTGTGCTGTACGTAGCCGCTCAACAGGGCGCTGATGAGGGTGATAACGATCAGCTTGCCGCTGCCCAGACGCTTTTCAACGGCACCGCCGAGATACCACCACCAGAGCAGGTTAAAGAGGATATGCATCACCGAGAAGTGCATCAGCGCGTGGCTAAAGTAGCGCCATACGTCAAACTCAAGCGACGGATCATAGGGCCACGCCAGGGCAATCATCACGCTCTGGTCGCCGACCACGTTCATAATAATAAAGACGATGATGCAGGCCGCCATCAGCAGCAGCGTAAACGGGCCCGCGCGCTCGCGAAGGGTGGCAAGGAAGGGAAAGCGGCTGTAGTGCAATCCGCTGCCGGTCTGTCCGGATTGCCAGCTGGCCGCGAGATAGCGCGGGTCGCCAGGGTTCTCAAGAAAACGCGCCAGCTCCTCGTTTACCCGCCCGGCCTGGCTCTCATCGGCCAGCCAGACGTCGGTCTGCGTATGTTGCTGAATAGTAAGAATAACGCCCTGCGTCGCCATATAGTCGACAAACGCCTGGGCGACGCGCGGGTTGGTAAAAGAGGTGATCATCAACATGGGCAGCGGTCGCTTATTTCCACACAAAAGGGGACAGTATAGCGGGATCAGCGCTCAAACGCGTATTCCACTTCCGCCGGGAAATGACGATGCCAGGCATCGAAACCGCCGTCGACGCTGTAAACCGCGTCGTAACCCTGCTGAAGCAGATACTGCGCCGCGCCTTTGCTGCTGTTGCCGTGGTAGCACATGACCATCACCGGCGTGTCGAAGTCGTTATCGCGCATAAATGCGCCGAGCGTGTCGTTGGTAAGATGAAACGCGCCCGGCGTATGGCCCATCGCAAAACTCTGCGGATCGCGGATGTCCACCAGCACCGCTTTTCCCTGGTGCATCTTCTGGTGGGCTTCTTCTACGTTAATACATTCAAACTGATCCATGGTGTTCTCTTAACAGTGGTCAACGACAAGATTTTACCCCGTAGTGTACGTCCTGGCGGCGGGTAAACGCCATTATGTTATCCATATCACTCTAAATTGTTTTTTTGATGTTACCAAAAGCGCGTTCCTTTGCTATTATGAGCGATATCGAACATTTCTGAGCTTTAACGAAAGTGCATGAGGGTGTTATGGAAACCAAAGATCTGATTGTGATAGGCGGTGGCATCAACGGTGCCGGTATTGCGGTCGATGCCGCAGGACGCGGTTTATCCGTACTGATGCTGGAAGCTAACGATCTCGCCTGCGCGACGTCGTCCGCCAGCTCCAAACTGATTCACGGTGGCCTGCGCTACCTGGAACACTACGAATTCCGCCTGGTCAGCGAAGCGCTGGCCGAACGTGAAGTGCTGCTGAAAATGGCCCCGCATCTGGCGATTCCGATGCGCTTCCGCCTGCCCCATCGCCCACATCTGCGTCCGGCATGGATGATCCGAATTGGTCTGTTTATGTACGATCATCTGGGTAAACGCACCAGCCTCCCGGGTTCGAAAGGGTTGCGTTTTGGCTCAGAATCGGTCCTTAAGCCGGAAATCGTGCGCGGATTCGAATATTCCGACTGCTGGGTGGACGATGCCCGCCTGGTGCTGGCGAACGCGCAGATGGTTGAGAAGAAAGGCGGCGAGGTGAAAACCCGCACCCGCGCGACCGCTGCCCGTCGTGAAAACGGCCTGTGGATTGTCGAAGCGGAAGATATCGATACCGGCGAGAAGTTCAGCTGGAAAGCGCGCGGCCTGGTGAACGCCACCGGCCCGTGGGTGAAGCAGTTCTTTGACGACGGCATGCATCTGCCATCCCCGTACGGCATCCGCCTGATAAAGGGCAGCCACATTGTGGTGCCGCGCGTGCATACCCAGAAGCAGGCGTACATCCTGCAGAACGAAGACAAGCGCATCGTGTTCGTCATCCCGTGGATGGACGAATTCTCGATCATCGGTACCACCGACGTGGAGTACAAAGGCGATCCGAAGAACGTCGAGATCGACGAGAGCGAAGTGAACTACCTGCTCAAAGTGTATAACGCGCACTTTAAGAAACAGCTGTCGCGCGACGACGTGGTCTGGACCTACTCCGGCGTGCGTCCGCTGTGCGATGACGAATCCGACTCACCGCAGGCCATCACCCGCGACTATACGCTCGATATTCACGACGTAGACGGTCAGGCGCCGCTGCTGTCCGTGTTTGGCGGCAAGCTCACCACCTACCGCAAGCTGGCCGAGCACGCGCTGGAAAAACTGGCGCCGTACTATAAAGGCATTGGCCCGGCATGGACCAAAGGCGCGGTACTGCCTGGCGGTGATATCGGCGATAACCGCGATGATTACGCCGCGAAGCTGCGCCGTCGCTTCCCGTTCATCACCGAAGGGATGGCGCGCCACTATGCCCGCACCTACGGCAGCAATACCGAGCTGATCCTGGGTGATGCAAAAGAGATTGCCGATCTGGGCGAGCATTTCGGCCACGAGCTGTACGAAGCCGAGCTGCGTTATCTGGTTGAGCACGAGTGGGTGCGTCGTCTGGATGATGCTATCTGGCGCCGTACCAAAGAAGGGATGTGGCTCAACGCCGAACAGCAGTCTCGCGTGGCGCAGTGGTTGCTGCAACATGCGGCGAAACGTGAGCTGTCGCTGGCGTCTTGATGCAAAAAAACGCCCGGTGGCGCTACGCTTACCGGGCCTACGGGATCAAGTAGGCCGGGTAAGGCGAAGCCGCCACCGGGCTTTGTTTTTACAGCCTCACCGGATCAATATGCCAGATCGTCTCGGCATACTCCTTGATGGTCCTGTCTGACGAGAAATAGCCCATATTGGCGATGTTGTACATCGCGGCGCTGGTCCACTTCTCAGGCTGGCGATACAGTTCGTCCACCTTATCCTGACAGTCGACGTAGCTGCGGTAATCCGCCAGCACCTGATAGTGATCGCCAAAGTTAATCAGCGAATCCACCAGATCGCGGTAGCGGCTCGGTTCATCAGGGCTAAACACGCCGGTTGCAATCTGCGTCAGCACCTGACGCAACTCTTCATCCTCTTCGTAATACTGACGCGGCGAGTAGCCTTTCCTGCGCAGCGCCTCTACCTCTTCCGTCGTATTACCGAAGATAAAGATATTCTCTTCGCCCACGTGCTCCAGCATCTCGACGTTCGCCCCGTCCAGCGTGCCGATGGTCAGCGCGCCGTTAAGGGCAAACTTCATGTTACTGGTGCCGGATGCCTCCGTGCCCGCCGTAGAAATCTGCTCAGAGAGATCCGCTGCCGGGATGATTAGCTGCGCCAGGCTGACGCTGTAGTTCGGAATGAACACCACCTTCAGCTTGTCGCCAATGTCCGGATCCTGGTTAACCACCTTCGCCACGTCGTTGATGAGATGAATTATATGCTTCGCCATGTAGTAGGCCGACGCCGCCTTACCGGCGAAGATCTTCACGCGCGGCACCCATTCGGCCGTCGGGTCGGCCTTAATGCGGTTGTAATGGGTGATCACGTGCAGCACGTTCATCAGCTGACGCTTGTATTCGTGGATGCGTTTGATCTGAACGTCGAACAGCGCTTTCGGGTTTGCCACCACGTTCAGATGCATCGCCAGCCAGACCGCCAGACGCTTTTTGTTCAGGAGCTTGGCTTCGCGCACGGCTTTGTTCACCGTCGGGAAATCAATATGCTGTTCCAGCTCGCTCAGCTGGCTCAAATCGGTACGCCAGGTGCGGCCGATATTCTCGTCCAGCACCTCCGAGAGCGGCTGGTTGGCCAGCGCCAGCCAGCGGCGCGGGGTGACGCCGTTGGTCACGTTGCAGAACCGCGTCGGGAAGATCTTCGCGAAGTCCGCAAACAGCGACTGCACCATCAGGTTCGAGTGGAGCTCGGACACGCCGTTGACCTTGTGGCTGATGACAACCGCCAGCCAGGCCATGCGCACGCGGCGGCCGTTCGACTCATCAATGATGGACGCGCGGCTCAGCAGGCCGGTATCGTTCGGATACTGCTCCTGCAGCGTCTTGAGGAAGTAGTCGTTAATCTCAAAGATAATCTGCAGATGGCGCGGCAGGATTTTGCCAAGCATGTCCACCGGCCACGTCTCCAGCGCTTCGCTCATCAGCGTGTGGTTGGTGTACGAGAACACCTGGCAGGTCACCTCAAAGGCGTCGTCCCAGCTGAACTTATGCTCGTCGATCAGCAGGCGCATCAGCTCCGGAATAGAGAGCACCGGGTGGGTGTCATTAAGGTGGATCGCGGTTTTCTCCGCCAGGTTGGCGTAGGTTTTGTGCAGCTGATGGTGGCGGCTGAGGATGTCCTGAATGGTCGCCGAAACGAGGAAATACTCCTGACGCAGGCGCAGCTCGCGGCCTGAGTAGGTCGAGTCATCCGGGTACAGCACGCGGGATACGTTCTCGGAGTGGTTTTTATCCTCCACCGCCGCGAAGTAGTCACCCTGGTTAAATTTACCGAGGTTAATTTCGCTACTGGCCTGAGCGCTCCACAGGCGCAGCGTGTTGGTGGCATCGGTGTCGTAGCCGGGGATAATCTGGTCGTAGGCCACGGCCAGGATCTCTTCCGTTTCCACCCAGCGGGATTTTTTTCCTTCCTGCTGAATACGCCCGCCAAAGCGCACCTTGTAGCGCGTGTTGTGGCGCTTGAACTCCCACGGGTTGCCGTACTCCAGCCAGTAGTCCGGGGACTCTTTCTGGCGCCCGTCAACGATGTTCTGTTTGAACATGCCGTAATCGTAGCGAATACCGTAGCCGCGGCCCGGCAGCGCCAGCGTCGCCAGCGAGTCGAGGAAGCAGGCGGCAAGACGTCCCAGACCGCCGTTACCGAGGCCCGGGTCGTTCTCTTCGTCGATCAGTTCTTCTAAATCTAACCCCATCTCTTCCAGTGCGGTTTTGACGTCGTCATAAATACCGAGCGACAACAGCGCATTGGACAGCGTGCGGCCAATCAAAAATTCCATCGACAGATAGTAAACCTGACGCGTCTCCTGCGAGAGCTGGGCGCGGTTTGAGCGCAGCCAGCGTTCAACTAAGCGGTCGCGCACCGCAAACAGGGTGGCGTTCAGCCACTCGTGCTTGTTGGCAATAACCGGATCTTTCCCGATGGTGAACATCAGCTTGTAGGCGATGGAGTGCTTTAACGCCTCAACGCTGAGCGTGGGTGAAGAGTAGCTAAATGGAGCGTTCATATCAGTAACTTCGCCTCGTTACATCAAGCGTTGATAGAGATCGCGGTATGACTGCGCCGCAACGTGCCAGCTAAAGTCCATGGACATCGCCTGGCGTTGGACGTAGCGCCACAGCGATGGACGGGACCACAAGACGAAAGCACGCCGAATCGCCCGAAGCAGCGACCAGGCATTACTGTCCTCAAAGACAAACCCGCTGGCGATACCGTCCGCCAGGTTTTCCAGTGAGCTATCCGATACCGTATCCGCCAGCCCGCCCGTGCGGCGCACCAGCGGCAGGGTGCCGTATTTCAGGCCGTAAAGCTGCGTCAGGCCGCAGGGTTCGAAACGGCTCGGCACCAGGATGACGTCCGCGCCGCCCATAATGCGGTGCGAAAATGCCTCGTGGTAGCCAATCTGTACGCCCACCTGCCCCGGATGTTCCGCGGCGGCGGCAAGGAAACCTTCCTGCAATACCGGGTCGCCCGCGCCGAGCAGCGCCAGCTGCCCGCCCTGCTCCAGTAAACCGGGCAGCGCCTCCAGCACCAGATCCAGCCCTTTCTGGCTGGTCAGGCGGCTTACGACGGCGAACAGCGGCACTTTGTCGTTAACCTTCAGGCCCATCGCAATCTGCAGCTGGCGTTTGTTTTCCGCTTTGTCTTCCACGGAATCACGACCGTAGCGCGCCGCCAGCAGGAGATCGGTTTCCGGGCTCCAGATCTGTTCATCCACGCCGTTCAGAATGCCCGACAGGCGGCCTTCGCGGTGGCGCTGCTGCAGCAACCCTTCCATGCCGTAGCCAAATGCCGGCTGGGTGATCTCACGCGCGTAGGTTGGGCTCACCGCCGTGATGTGATCGGCGTAGTACAGCCCCGCCTTCAGGAACGAGATCTGCCCGTTAAACTCCAGACCGTGCATGTTAAAGAACGACCATGGCAGATCGATGTCATTCATGTGATGGGCGTAGTACATCCCCTGATAGGCCAGGTTATGCACAGTAAAGACCGATTTCGCCGGGTGGCCGCGCGCCGCGAGATACGCCGGAGCAAGCCCGGCGTGCCAGTCGTGCGCGTGCACCACATCCGGCCGCCAGAACGGATCCAGCCCCGTCGCCATTTCTGCTCCAACCCAGCCGAGGAGCGCAAAGCGCAGCACGTTGTCGGTGTAGGCGAACAGGTTCGTATCGTGATACGGGCTACCCGGGCGATCGTATAAATGCGGCGCGTCGATCAGGTAAATCCCTACGCCATTGTAATGTCCAAACAGCAGGGTAATGCGTCCGGCAAACGTTTCACGGCGGGTCACCACTTTTGCATCAGGTATACCGCGCCGGATATCCGGAAAGGCGGGCAGCAGGACTCGGGTATCCACGCCTCCGGCGATTTGCGCCGCCGGTAATGCGCCAAGCACATCTGCCAGACCGCCCGTTTTTAATAACGGGAACATCTCAGAACATACGTGTAAAACCTGCATCATCGCTCCTGTTTGATTTGCAGCTTCCGCAACATTTCCCGTGTGACTAACACGATCCCCTCTTCCGAACGGTAGAAACGACGCGCGTCTTCTTCCGCATTCTCCCCAATGACCATCCCTTCAGGGATGACGCAGGCACGGTCGATCACGCAGCGACGCAGACGACACGAACGCCCTACCCAGACGTCCGGCAACAAGACTGCCGAATCGATATTACAGAATGAATTTATCCGCACGCGCGGGAACAGCACCGACTGCACCACGACCGAACCGGAGATGATGCACCCGCCGGACACCAGCGAGTTCAGCGTCATACCGTGGCTGCCGGAGCGGTCCTGCACGAATTTGGCTGGCGGCAGCGACTCCATATGGGTACGAATCGGCCAGTTCTGGTCGTACATATCCAGTTCAGGCGTGACCGATGCCAGATCGAGGTTCGCTTTCCAGTACGCTTCCAGCGTGCCCACATCGCGCCAGTACGGTTCCGCATTCGGGTCGGACTGCACGCAGGACAGCGGGAAAGGATGTGCATACGCCATGCCAGCTTTGGTGATTTTCGGAATGATGTCTTTACCGAAGTCGTGGCTTGAGTTTTCGTCTTTGTCGTCTTCTTCCAGCAGCTCATAAAGATAATCTGCGTCAAAGACATAGATCCCCATGCTGGCGAGCGATTTGGTGTCATCGCCCGGCATGGTTGGCGGGTTAGCCGGTTTTTCAACGAAGTCGATAATTTTGTCGTCGGCATCCACGTGCATGACGCCAAACGCCGTCGCTTCAGCAACGGGCACAGGCAGACACGCCACGGTGCAGCGCGCCCCTTTTTCGACGTGGTCGATGAGCATGTGGGAGTAATCTTGCTTGTAAATGTGGTCCCCGGCGAGGATCACGATATATTCCGCGTTATAGCGACGAATGATGTCGAGGTTCTGGGTGACCGCATCCGCCGTTCCGCGATACCAGTTCTCGCCGTGAACGCGCTGCTGCGCAGGAAGGAGATCGACAAATTCGTTCATCTCTTCGCTGAAGAATGACCAGCCGCGCTGAATATGCTGCACCAGGGTGTGCGACTGATACTGCGTGATGACGCCAATGCGGCGAATGCCCGAGTTCAGGCAGTTGGAGAGCGCAAAGTCGATAATACGGAACTTACCACCAAAGTGAACGGCCGGCTTGGCGCGCTTGATGGTCAAATCTTTCAGACGGGTACCACGCCCGCCCGCAAGTATCAGGGCAACCGTTTTTAATGGTAGCTGGCGTGCCAACATTAAGGGATCGTTCTTCTCTAATCTAACCATGACTAACTCCTTTTTTATCATCTTTGGAATACGCACACTCCGTGCGCAGGCCCGTGCCAGACAGCCATTACTACCGGATTATCCGCTCCGGCAAAGGGGGGAACGGCTCGCCACTCCCCGTCAGGTAAAACAATCTCTGCGACGTCATCCGTCGCGTTCAGCGTGACCAGCCATTTATCCGACAGCAGGATTTGCAGGCGTGGTACGCCGTGTTGCCACTCTTGCGCGCTTAACGGTTGCGCGTCTTTATTCAGCCAGCGAACGTTGCCGTCACCCTCTTCCCACCAGCTGTTGGCGGTCAGCGCGGGGATCTGCTGGCGAAGATGGATCAGCGCAGCGGTAAAATGAATCAGGCCGCTGTTGGCTTCACCCCAGTCGAGCCAGGTTAAGGTGTTGTCCTGGCAATAGGCGTTGTTGTTACCGTGCTGGCTGTGACCATGCTCGTCGCCTGCCAGCAGCATCGGCGTGCCCTGCGACAGTAAAAGCGTTGTCAGCAGCGCATGAACGCTGGCGCGTCGCCGCTCTATCACATCCAGACTTCCGCCTAACCCTTCTATACCATGATTAAAGCTATGGTTATTGTTAGTGCCATCGCGATTCTCTTCGCCGTTCGCCTCATTGTGTTTCTGATTGAAACAAACGCAGTCCCTGAGCGTAAAACCGTCGTGCGCCGTCAACAGATTAACGGTGGCCGACGGGCGTTTGCCGTCGCGCTTAAAGAGATCGCTCGACGCGGCAAAGCGCCCGGCAAATTCCCCCAGCGACAGGTTCCGCTCCAGCCAGAAGCGGCGTACGGCGTCGCGGTAGTGGTCGTTCCACTCGGCAAACAGCGGCGGGAAATTCCCGACCTGATAACCGCCTTCACCAATGTCCCACGGCTCGGCAATCAGCTTCACCTGCGAGAGCACCGGACAGTTTTTTATCGCCTCAAACAATGGCGCCTGCTGGCTGAACGCCGGCGTGCGTCCCATCACCGGCGCCAGGTCGAAACGAAAACCGTCGACGTGGAACGTCTCCACCCAGTATTTCAGGCATTCATACGCAAAATGCGTGACCGCCGGATGGCTGAGATTGAGCGTGTTACCGCAGCCGGTCCAGTTCTCATAATCGCCATCGTGCCTGATCCAATAATAGCTACGGTTATCAATTCCGCGCATGGAGAGCGTCGGGCCGTCGAGATCGCTTTCTGCGCTGTGGTTCAGCACCACGTCCAGAATGACCTCAATGCCCGCCGCGTGGAGCGCCTTCACCGCATCGCGGAACTCGTCCCGCGCCTTTTCCGGATGGACGGCATAGCGCGGCTCGAGCGCGAACATCGCCAGCGGGTTATAGCCCCAGTAGTTGCTCAGCCCCAGCCGCTGCAGACGCGGCTCGCTGGCAAAATGGGCGACGGGGAGCAGTTCCAGGGCGGTGATGCCGAGGTGTTTCAGGTAGGCGATCATGGTGGGATGCCCGAGCGCCTTGTAGGTGCCGCGCATCTCTTTGGGGATCGACGGATGCAGGTACGTCAGCCCTTTGACGTGGGCTTCATAAATAACGGTCTTGCCCCACGGCGTCTGCGGCGGGGCATCGTCTTCCCAGTCATAAAGATCGTTCACCACCACGCTTTTTGGCGCGACGGGCGCGCTGTCGCGGTGGTCGGGCTCGCCGTAGCCCACGTGGAAGAGCGGGTCATCTTTAAATTCACCGTCCACGCGGTGCGCGCACGGGTCAATCAGCAGCTTCGCCGGGTTAAACCAGTGCCCCTGCGCGGGATCCCACGGACCGTGAACGCGAAAGCCATAGTGCATACCGGGCCGTCCTCCGGCCAGGTAGCCGTGCCAGGTATCCCCCGTGCGCGCGGGTAAATCGTAACGGTGCTCGTTACCTTCCCCGTCAAACACGCACAGTTCAACCCGCTCGGCGTGAGCGGAAAAGAGGGTGAAGTTCACCCCTTTTCCGTCAAAATGCGCCCCGAGCGGTTCGGGTTTACCTGCCGTAAGCTGCGTCATTCGCCCTCCCGCATCAGCCAGATGGTGCCAAGCGGCGGCAGCGTCAGGCTCAGGGAGTTGGGTCGCCCGTGGCTTTCAATGGCGTCGCTCTGTACCAGCCCACCGTTACCGGCGTTGCTGCCGTGGTAGTGCATCGAGTCGGTATTCAGAATTTCGCGCCATTTGCCCGGCTGGTTAATGCCGAAGCGGTAGTGTTCGCGCGGCACCGGCGTAAAGTTGCTGGCGACGATGATCTCGTTACCCGCTTTGTCACGACGCACAAAGACAAACACCGAGCGCTCGTGGTCGTCCACCACCAGCCATTCAAAGCCGTACGGATCGAAGTCGAGCTCGTGCAGCGCTTTGTGGTGGCGATAGGTCAGGTTCAGATCGCGCACCAGACGCTGCACGCCGTGGTGCCAGTTGTCGCCGCCTTCCAGCAGATGCCAGTCGAGGCTGGCGTCGTGGTTCCACTCGCGACCCTGGGCGAACTCATTGCCCATGAACAGCAGTTTCTTGCCCGGGAAGGCAAACATCCAGCCGTAATAGGCGCGCAGGTTGGCAAACTTCTGCCACGCGTCGCCCGGCATGCGGTCGAGAATCGATTTTTTACCGTGTACCACTTCATCGTGCGACAGCGGCAACATGAAGTTTTCGGTGTAGTTGTAGAGCATCCCGAACGTCAGCTTGTCGTGATGATACTTACGGTGAACCGGATCCAGCTTCATGTAGTCGAGCGTGTCGTGCATCCAGCCCAGGTTCCACTTATACCAGAACCCCAGGCCGCCTGATGACGGCGGACGGGAGACGCCCGCAAAGTCGGTGGACTCTTCCGCCATGGTCACGGCACCGTCCACCTGCTCGCCGATAATGCGGTTGGTATTACGCAGGAATTCAATGGCTTCCAGGTTTTCGCGGCCGCCAAACTCGTTCGGGATCCACTCCCCCTCTTTGCGGCTGTAGTCGCGGTAGATCATTGACGCCACCGCATCCACGCGCAGGGCGTCAATGCCAAACCGCTCGATCCAGTACAGGGCATTCCCGACCAGGTAGTTCGACACTTCACGGCGACCGTAGTTGTAAATCAGCGTGTTCCAGTCCTGGTGATAGCCCTCGCGCGGATCGCTATGCTCGTACAGCTTCGTGCCGTCAAACTCTGCCAGCGCAAAATCATCCGCCGGGAAATGGCCCGGCACCCAGTCGAGGATCACGTTCAGCCCGGCGGCGTGCGCGGCATCAATGAAATAGCGGAAGTCGTCGCGGGTGCCGAAGCGGCGGGTCGGCGCATACAGCCCGGTGGGCTGATAGCCCCAGCTGCCGTCGAACGGATGCTCGTTGACCGGCAGCAGCTCAAGGTGGGTAAAGCCCATCCATTTGGCGTATGGCACCAGCTGGTCGGCAAGCTCCCGGTAACTCAGCCAGAAGTTGTTATCGGTATGGCGGCGCCAGGAGCCAAGATGGACTTCATAGACGGAGATCGGCGCATCAAAGCGGTTGGCCTGCTTACGCTCCTCCGACTGGAGAACCTTCTCCGGCAGGCCGCAGATCAGCGACGCGGTATCCGGGCGCATCTGCGCTTCGAAGGCATACGGGTCGGCTTTAATGCGCAGCTTGCCGTGGGCGTCGATCATCTCGAACTTATAAAGCTGCCCGTGGTGTGCCCCTGGGATAAACAGCTCCCAGATGCCGGTTTCCCGACGCAGGCGCATCGGGTGACGGCGGCCGTCCCAGTAGTTGAACTGGCCGACAACGGAGACGCGCTGGGCATTGGGCGCCCACACGGAGAACCGCGTGCCGGTGATGCCGTCCATGGTATCGGCATGAGCGCCCAGCGTTTCATAAGGACGCAGATGGGTCCCCTCGGAAAGCAGCCAGGCATCCATCTCTTTAAGCAGAGGGCCAAAGCTGTAGGGATCGTCAATCAGGTTCTGCTGGCCGTGCCAGAGAACGGCGAGCTGATAGCGAAAAGGATTTTTACGACGGGGCATCACGCCCGAGAAGAAGCCACGGGAATCGAGGCATTCAAGGTTACCGACCTTGCGGCCGGTTTTGGGTTCAATCACCCAGACTTCTGTGGCATCCGGTAACAGTGCCCGAACTTCCAGACCTGCCTCAGTACGGTGCATCCCAAGCACAGAAAAGGGGTCAGCGAAATGACCCGCAATAAGCGCATTAATCACGTCTCTATCCACACGATCGGACATGGTATTCATCCTGTTTTTATGTCGTCCTTTTTAAGCGCTCCGGGACGACTTTTAATGTGACCTGAACGGGACAGCACAAAAATGTGCATCCATTCTGCTCCGTTCGAACCTCAGGTAAGAAATGACTCTTCCTTAAAGCATAGCCAACGCTCTAAATGACTCCTGATAAAAAATAAGACATACGCGTGTTACTCCATGTAGTACGCAAAAAAAAGGGGTGAAAATCACCCCCGGTATTTAACAAATTATTACGCCAGCTGGCGCAGCATGCGGCGCAGCGGCTCAGCGGCGCCCCACAGGAGCTGGTCACCAACGGTGAACGCGGAGAGATACTCCGGCCCCATGTTCAGCTTACGCAGACGGCCAACCGGCGTGGTCAGCGTGCCGGTCACCGCTGCCGGGGTCAGCTCGCGCATGGTGATATCGCGATCGTTTGGCACCACTTTCGCCCACGGGTTGTGCGCGGCCAGCAGCTCTTCCACGGTCGGAATAGACACATCTTTTTTCAGTTTAATGGTGAAAGCCTGGCTGTGGCAGCGCAGCGCGCCGATACGCACGCACAGACCGTCAACCGGAATGGTGTTCGCGGTATTGAGGATTTTGTTGGTCTCGGCCTGGCCTTTCCACTCTTCGCGGGTCTGGCCGTTATCCAGCTGTTTGTCGATCCATGGGATCAGGCCGCCGGCCAGCGGTACGCCAAAGTTATCCACCGGCAGCTCGCCGCTGCGGGTCAGCTCGGTCACTTTACGCTCGATATCGAGAATAGCCGACGCCGGGTTTGCCAGCTCGGTCGCAACGCTCTGGTGCAGCTGGCCCATCTGGGTCAGCAGCTCGCGCATATGACGCGCGCCGCCGCCGGACGCCGCCTGGTAGGTCGCCACGGAGACCCACTCCACCAGATCCTGCGCGAACAGGCCGCCGAGGGACATCAGCATCAGGCTGACGGTGCAGTTGCCGCCAACAAAGGTTTTTACGCCGTTGTTCAGGCCATCGGCGATCACGCCCTGGTTAACCGGGTCGAGAATGATAATGGCATCGTCTTTCATGCGCAGCGACGAGGCCGCGTCAATCCAGTAGCCCTGCCAGCCGCTTTCACGCAGCTTTGGATAGATTTCGTTGGTATAATCGCCGCCCTGGCAGGTCACAATAATGTCGAGTGCCTTCAGCGCTTCCAGATCGTAAGCATCCTGCAACGTGCCTGTGGTACCACCAAAGGACGGAGCAGCCTGGCCGAGCTGGGAAGTGGAGAAGAAGACCGGGCGGATAGCGTCGAAATCGCGCTCTTCAACCATGCGTTGCATGAGTACAGAGCCGACCATACCGCGCCAGCCGATAAAACCAACGTTTTTCATAGCATTTTTTTCCTGCTGAGGGTGTGTGCTGATTGTGCAAGCCAGTATTGAACTGGGATATGCTTCACATTACAAAATGCAGCCAAAGTCGCAAGCGAAATTAATCGATGATTGCCCGGCAATCAGAAATACAGCTAATTATCATAATAACCTTAGAGAGTTTCAGGGATAATTTACATGAGTGAAATCATTTCCGCCGCGGTTTTATTGATCCTGATAATGGATCCCCTGGGTAACCTGCCGATCTTCATGTCGGTGTTGAAGCACACCGAGCCGAAGCGCCGCCGGGCGATCATGATCCGCGAGCTGCTCATCGCCCTGCTGGTGATGTTTATCTTCCTGTTTGCGGGTGAAAAAATCCTCGCCTTCCTGAACCTGCGGGCTGAAACCGTGTCGATTTCCGGCGGGATTATTCTGTTCCTGATTGCGATTAAGATGATTTTCCCGAGCGCGGAAGGCAGCAGCAGCGGCCTGCCTGCGGGTGAAGAACCGTTTATTGTGCCGCTGGCGATCCCGCTCGTCGCGGGGCCAACCATTCTGGCGACGCTGATGCTGCTGTCGCACCAGTATCCGAACCAGATGAGCCATCTGGTCATTGCCCTGCTGATTGCCTGGGGCGGGACGTTTATCATCCTGCTGCAGTCGTCCCTGTTCCTGCGCCTGCTGGGCGAAAAAGGGGTAAACGCGCTGGAGCGCCTGATGGGGCTCATTCTGGTGATGATGGCAACGCAGATGTTCCTGGATGGGATCAGGGCGTGGATGAAAGGATGACGTTCTCCCTCTCCCTGTGGGAGAGGGCATCAGGCCGCAGAGGCCGTATTCTTGCCGGGTGGCGGCTTCGCCTTACCCGGCCTACAACGGCTCTAGTCCCGTAGGTCGGGTAAGCGTTAGCGCCACCCGACTTTTTTCACAGTGGCAAGATGCCTTCATTTGTACGCAACCAGCGCGGTGCTTTCAACATACCGCTATACAGCCCAACTAAGCCTTGCAAAAAATCTCCAGCCACTCTTTCATCACTTTCTGAAAGTGAACGAGCCAACAGCAACTGCGTTAATAGCGGGCAATAGCTTCCCAACTGTTCAACTTCCGGTTCGAAGGCAGGGACGTCCAGAGGCAGGTCATCTACCGTTAAACTCGCTTTTAAATATTCAGGAACAGGTTCAAGCATGGGTGCGGCCTGATACCCTCAACCTCCCCCCAAATAAGTGAGGGCTACCCCTTACGAATCAAATACCGGTACGGCAGCGTTTCCGTCTGCTGTGCCACCAGCTCATGCTCCATAAAGGTACAAAAACCGGGAATGTCGCGCGTGGTGGCAGGGTCGTCGGCAACGATCAGCAGCGTTTCACCGGTCTGCATGTTGCGCACGGTTTTACGTACCATCATTACCGGTTCCGGGCAGCGAAGGCCCTGGGCATCAAGAGTGTGGTCTGGGCTGGAAAACAGGTCGGTCATGATCTTCTCGGTCAGGTAAAAACGGCTGTAGTTTACGCCCCGTTGCGGTCAATGCAAACCAGGTTAACGATTGCGTAAAAACTAACCATTGCAATGTCCCGCCAAAGCAGTATCATGCTGCGGTTTTTATTGGGTTCCCTCACCCCAACGTATAAAAAGGTCACAATATGACGCAGTTTTCTGAATCACAGCGCGTAAAAGCGTTGTTCTGGCTTTCGCTTTTCCATTTGCTGGTGATCACCTCCAGCAACTATCTGGTGCAGCTCCCTATCTCCATCTTTGGTTTTCATACCACCTGGGGCGCGTTCAGTTTTCCGTTTATTTTCCTCGCCACCGATCTGACCGTGCGTATTTTTGGCGCACCGCTGGCTCGCCGCATTATTTTTGCGGTCATGCTCCCGGCGCTGTTCATCTCGTACGGGGTGTCGTCCCTGTTTTATATGGGAAGCTGGCAGGGCTTTGAGGCGTTAACCCACTTCAACCTGTTTGTCGCCCGTATCGCCGCAGCAAGCTTTATGGCCTACGCGCTGGGGCAGATTCTGGACGTGCACGTGTTTAACCGCCTGCGTCAGAATCATCGCTGGTGGATGGCACCCACCGCCTCCACGCTGTTCGGTAACGTGAGCGATACGCTGGCCTTCTTCTTCATCGCCTTCTGGCGTAGCCCGGATGCGTTCATGGCCGAACACTGGATGGAAATCGCGCTGGTGGACTACTGCTTCAAGGTGCTCATCAGCATTGTGTTCTTCCTGCCCATGTACGGCGTGCTGCTGAATATGCTGCTGAAAAGGCTGGCAGATAAATCTGAAATCACGGCATTGCAGGCTGGTTAAGGGTTCGCTTTATCAGTTGTGATAAGATGAGCGAATGAGCCGTTATGGCCGTTTATCGAAAGGAAGAAGTCAATGCGCAATCTGGTTAAATATGTCGGGATTGGCCTGCTGGTTGTGGGTCTTGCAGCCTGTGATAACAGCGACACGAAAACGCCTGCTCAGGGCGCATCCGCAGAAAGCAATGCGACCGGCCAGCCGGTGAATCTGATGGATGGCAAACTTAGCTTCTCTCTGCCAGCCGATATGACTGACCAGAGCGGCAAGCTGGGCACTCAGGCGAATAACATGCACGTTTACTCCGACGCAACCGGGCAGAAAGCGGTCATTGTGATTGTGGGCGACGACACCAGCGAAGATCTGGCGGTCCTGTCCAAACGTCTGGAAGATCAGCAGCGCGGCCGCGACCCGCAGCTGCAGGTCGTGACCAACAAATCCATCGAGCTGAAAGGCCATAAGCTGCAGCAGCTGGACAGCATCATCTCTGCGAAAGGCCAGACCGCTTACTCCTCTGTTGTGCTGGGCAAGGTCGATAACAAACTCCTGACCCTGCAGATCACCCTGCCAGCGGAAGATCAGCAGAAAGCGCAGACGGCTGCTGAAAACATCATTAACACCATCGTAATCCAGTAACGTTTCACGATGATGATGTGGCCTCCGGTGCCTGCACCGGGGGCCATTTTTTTAGCCGCCACGTCAGCAGCAATGCCATCATGACCAGACCCGCCGCGGCAAGATAGATCACCGGTACCCCCGCCCAGGCCATTACCAGCCCTGCCAGCGGCCCGGTAATGCCCAACGACATATCCATAAATACCGTATAGGTCGCCAGCGCCGCCCCCTGGTTCTGCTGCGGTACCGCTTTTACCGCGACCACGCCCAGCGCCGGGAAGACCAGTGAAAAACCGGCTCCCGCGAGAAATACGCCCATTTTCGCCATCCAGGGCGCGCTGGCTACGCCGGTCAACAGCAGCCCGACAATCTCTACCACAAAGCAGATCGTCGCCACGTTCAGCCCGCCCAGACGGTTTATGCCGTTAGGGAAAAGCAGGCGCGCACCAACAAACGCACAGCTGAACAGGGTTAACGCAAAGGCCGCGCCGTCCCAGCCTTTGGCGTCATAGAACAGGGTAATGAAGGTGGCGATGACCCCGAAGCCGGTGGTCGCCAGCGCCAGTGCCATGCCGTACGGCCAGACGCGCCCCAGCACCGCCCGAAACGGCAGCGGTTTGCCCTTGCTGGCCTTCACTGTCGGGCGCGGCAGCGCAAACAGTATCGCCACAAGCGCGACCGCCATAATGGTGACGGCCAGGCCATACAGCCCGCCAAACGCATAGCAGGCCACGCCAAGCGGCGCGCCGAGCGCCATCGCGCCGTAGGTGACAATCCCGTTCCAGGAGATCACCCGACCAATGTGTGGCGTCCCGACAACCCCCACGCCCCAGAGTGTCGAGCCGGTTCCCGCCAGGCTTTGCCCGATACCGAGGATGACGCGGCCCAGGCAGAGCAGCGCCAGGCTGACCAGCGGCCAGTGGCTGGCTGAGGCAGCCAGCAGATAGCTCAGGCCACTGAGGAAGCAGCCGCACAATCCCACCACCACGATGCTTTTTGGACCGAACGTGTCCGCGTAGCGCCCGGCATGTGGGCGGCTCAGGAGCGTGGCGAAATACTGCAGGCTAATCACCAGCCCCGCCCAGAAGGCACTGAAGCCCATCACGTCATGGACATAGCCCGGCAGAACCGCCAGCGGCAGGCCGATGGTGAGATAGCTGGCAAAGTTAAAAATCACAACGGAAACGATGCGCAGATTGAGGCGCAGTCCGCTCAGTGCCGGTTCAGCGGCAGGTTCGGGCATGGGGTTCTACCTGGATTTTTTACAACAGTGTTTCACTATTACCACGCCCCAATAAGAAAATCAGCAGCGACTTTCAGATTAACGGTGCCAGACGAAGCGAGGCCCGGGCACTACACTTACCGGGTCATCACATTAAGGAACGCGCATGATCGCTAACCCGTCCGACAAAGCAGGACTCCACATCTTATTAAAACTCGCCTGTCTGGTGGTTATCCTTGCGGGTATCCATGCGGCCGCCGACATCATAGTTCAGCTCCTGCTGGCGCTCTTTTTTGCCATTGTGCTTAATCCTCTGGTCACCTGGTTTCTGCGCCGGGGCGTTAGCCGCCCGGTCGCCATCACTATCGTCGTCATCGTGATGCTGATTGCCCTGACGGCGCTCTTCGGCGTGCTGGCGGCCTCGCTGAGTGAATTCTCCACCATGCTGCCGCAGTACAACAAAGAGCTGACGCGTAAGATCGTCGCACTCCAGGAGATGGTGCCTTTCCTTAATCTGCATATCTCTCCCGAACGGATGCTGCGCAGGATGGACTCCGAGAAGGTCATGACCTACGCCACCACCTTGATGACGGGGCTTTCCGGCGCGATGGCCAGCATTCTGCTGCTGGTCATGACGGTGGTGTTTATGCTGTTTGAAGTCCGCCACGTCCCGTATAAGCTGCGCTTTGCACTGAATAACCCACAAATTCACATTGCTGGCTTACACCGGGCGCTGAAGGGCGTCTCTAAATATCTGGCGCTGAAAACGCTGCTGAGCGTCTGGACCGGGATCATCGTCTGGCTGGGGCTGATGCTGATGAACGTGCAGTTCGCGCTGATGTGGGGCGTGCTGGCGTTTCTGCTGAACTACGTGCCCAACATTGGCGCGGTGCTTTCCGCCGTGCCGCCGATGATTCAGGCGTTTCTGTTTAACGGTTTCTACGAATGTATGCTGGTCGGCGCGTTATTCCTCGTCGTGCACATGGTGCTGGGCAATATTCTCGAACCACGCATGATGGGGCACCGGCTCGGCATGTCGACGCTGGTCGTCTTTTTATCCTTACTGGTTTGGGGATGGCTGCTGGGCCCGGTCGGTATGCTGCTCTCGGTCCCCCTGA
This sequence comes from Enterobacter sp. FB, assembly GCF_000805795.1. Taxonomy (NCBI): domain Bacteria; kingdom Pseudomonadati; phylum Pseudomonadota; class Gammaproteobacteria; order Enterobacterales; family Enterobacteriaceae; genus Enterobacter; species Enterobacter sp. FB. Next base: position 120,490 of record NZ_JSZC01000017.1, read on the forward strand.
CCAGCGTGTGTAAGATCTGGATGGAGACCACCAAAGGCGGCAGCAAGCTGGCCATTTTGCTCGGGCCGGGAAGGCCGAAAAGCCGGTTGCCTGGGTAGCTGACCTACCTGTATAGGTAGGTTTAAACCGCCAATAATCCGCCTTAAATTACCGCGTTCATAACCTGTCGCGGTATTTTTATTTGCGTTAAGGAAATATTAATTCTGTTTTTGTTTACGTCAGTCGCATTACGTTGAAACGCAAATCATGATTTAACGCAAATTAAAAAAAATGAAATTGTTAATTATTTTCCATGTTATTATGCCCGCCTTCGCGTCAACGTAATGCAAACCTTAATATTGATTAAAAAAACATCTGGCACAAAAGAAACGCCGGATGAATATTATTTGTAAAAACCACTACCTTTAATTGTTATTATTGATATGGAGTTGTTGATGAAAAAGATCGTTAAATGGTGTGCTGCCGCCGTATTCGTTGGCGCACTGGCAGGCTGTGCGCGTACTGCCCCAATCGCTCAGGTTCACTCTACTGTGAGCGCGGGTCATACCGCCGACCAGGTAAAAACAGCGATTTTGAAAGCAGGACAAAAACGTGACTGGATCATGACGGAAGCCGGTCCGGGCGTTATCAAAGGTCGTCTGCAGGCGCGCGACCACTCGGTCGACGTTCGTATTCCTTATTCCGCAACAAGCTATTCCATTAACTACGAAAGCAGTATGAACCTGAAAGCGGCTGACGGTAAAATTCACAAAAATTATAACCGTTGGGTGAATAACCTCGACCACGATATTCAGCTGAACCTCTCCGCGGGCGCCGCACTGTAATATTTTTCTAAAGTCGGGCCGCATTTGGCCCGATAACCCTTATTTCTTGCCCTGAAAGGTTACGCAGCAATGTACGAAAAGGATACGCTCAGCGCACTGGATGCCATTACCGAAGCGCAACGCATCGCTTTTGCTCCGATGTTATTTCAGACCGCGCTTTGTCTGCGTAACTCAGGCATTCTCGCCTGGCTCGATAAACAAGGTAAAGAGGGTGCCAGCCTCGAGGAAATAACCGAACACAGCACGCTCGGCAGCTATGGCGTCAGCGTACTGCTGGATATGGGATTAAGCGGGCGGATCGTTACCCAACAGCATGGACGTTATTTTCTGGCGAAAGTGGGCCACTTTTTACTGCACGATGAAATGACCCGCGTAAATATGGATTTCACTCAGGACGTTTGTTACAAAGGGCTATTTCACCTGGCGGACGCCCTGAAGGAAGAAAAACCTGCGGGCTTAGCGGTGTTTGGCAACTGGCCAACCATCTATCCGGCATTATCCCAATTACCGGCACAGGCGAAAGAGAGCTGGTTCGCCTTTGATCATTACTATTCCGACGCCGCGTTTGACGCCGCTTTGCCATATATATTCGCAAGCTCGCCGACAAAATTGTACGATGTGGGCGGAAATACGGGTAAATGGGCGTTACGCTGCTGCCGCTATGACGAAAATGTTGCCGTGACGATCCTCGACCTGCCGCAGCAGATAGCGCTGGCGCAGGAAAACATCGCAAAAGCAGGTTTTTCTCATCGTATTGGATTCCATGCTGTCGATATGCTTAGCCCAGCAGCCTTGCCGGGTGAGGCCGACGTCTGGTGGATGAGCCAGTTTCTGGATTGTTTCTCTCCGGATCAGATTGTCGCCATGCTGACGCGCGTCGCACAGGTCATGAAGCCAGGCGCACGTTTATGCATCATGGAGCTTTTCTGGGATGCCCAGAAGTTTGAAGCGGCCTCTTTCAGCCTGAATGCCACCTCGCTCTATTTCACCTGTATGGCGAATGGCAATAGCCGGTTTTACAGCGTAGAGGCGTTTTATCGTTACCTGGAGAGCGCAGGTTTCAGCGTTGAACAGCGTCTGGATAACCTTGGGGTCGGTCATACCCTGTTGATATGCACCAAACGTGAACAATAGAGCAGCTTAGCTGCCCGGGTGGCCAGGTCTGCCCTTTGAATACGGTTTTTTTTCGCGGACGCGCGTAGATGAAATTTTCACTGAACATTATCGACTGGCAGGCGAGAGCCCCAGGACTCAGCGATGCCACAGAGTGGCAGGCGTGGTCACGCCTGCAGCTGCCCGTCGATCCAGCGGCCCCGCTTCCCCGGCTGACCGCTTTACCGATGATGACCGCGCGCCGCCTCAATTCAGGCAGTAAGCTGGCGGTGGACATTGGTCTCGCTATGCTGCAACACCACGCCATTGATGCCGTCGTCTATTCCAGCCGCCACGGCGAGCTGGAGCGCAACTACCGTATTCTGCATGCTCTGGCGACGGGGCAATCCGTATCGCCTACCGACTTCGCCATGTCCGTGCACAATTCGGCGGTGGGCAATCTCACGATTACCGCACGCCAGGCTATCGTCTCGTCATCCATTTCTGCCGGGCTGGACACCTTCCAGCAGGCATTATGTGAAGTCCTGAGCCTGCTGCAGGCGGGCTACTCCCGCGTCTTGCTGGTCGATTTTGACGGCGCACTGCCGGAATTTTACCACCCAGCGTTACCGCACCAGATGCCCAACTGGCCCTACGCGCTGGCGCTGGTGATTGAATCCGGCAAGGAATTGCAGTGTGAAACCCGCAGCGGCAGCACGGGGGATGAACCCGCCCTTCCGCAAAGCCTGGTGTTCCTGCAACGCTATCTCAGCGAGGCACGCCAGTTTGTGGTACCCGGCGAACGTTTGCTGTGGCAATGGACGCGCGCATGAACCGCCTGACTGCCCGAATTAACTGGTTATGGCGTCTGGTGATGACCGGATTCTGCTTCGTGCTGTTTGGCGTGGGCGGGCTGCTGCTGTCACTGGTATGGTTCAACCTGCTGCTGATCGTCCAGCGCGACCGCACCAACCGCCGTCGCCTTGCGCGGCGCAGCATTGCGGCCAGCTTCCGCTTCTTCCTGACCGTTGCCCGTGGCCTCGGGGTACTGGACTATCGCATTCACAATCTTGACGCCCTGCGCAACGATCGGGGTTGTCTGGTGGTGGCTAACCACCCCACGTTAATTGACTACGTGATTCTGGCATCGGTGATGCCAGAAACCGACTGTCTGGTGAAAAGCGCGCTGCTGCGCAATCCGTTTGTCAGCGGCGTCATCCGCGCGGCGGATTACCTCATTAACAGCGAAGCCGAGCCTCTGCTGGCTGCAAGCCAGCAGCGTCTGGCTCAGGGCGACACGCTGTTAATCTTCCCGGAAGGCACACGTACCCGGTCTGGTGAAGCTATTTCCCTCCAGCGCGGCGCAGCAAATATCGCCGTGCGCTGTAACAGCGATCTGCGGGTGGTGCTGATCCACTGTAGCGAACATCTGCTGGATAAAAAAAGTCGCTGGTATGATGTGCCGCCAGAAAAACCTGTCTTCACCGTGGATGTCCGCGACCGCGTGAACATCGACGAATTTTACGATGCAAATGAACAAGAACCGGCGCTGGCGGCAAGGCAGTTAAACCGGCATCTACAGCATCGATTAACATCAGGCCTTCAATCTTTGTCAGGAATTAATGATGCAAGCGCTTTATCTTGAAATTAAGAATCTCATTATCACCACGCTGAATCTGGACGAGCTTACCGCAGAGGATATTGATACCGATGCCGCGCTGTTTGGCGATGGGCTGGGTCTCGACTCTATCGACGCGCTGGAACTGGGTCTGGCCGTGAAAAACCAGTATGGCGTGGTGCTTTCTGCTGAAAGCGAAGAGATGCGCCAGCACTTCTTTTCCGTCGCCACGCTGGCGTCCTTTATCAACGCTCAACGCGCCTGAGATGTGATCACGATGACCGAACAAGAAACCATTTATCAGGAAGTCTGTGGCCTTCTGACCCGACTGTTTGAAATCGACCCGCAGGATATTACCCCTGAAGCCCGTCTTTACGAAGACCTGGAGCTGGACAGCATTGATGCGGTGGACATGATTGTTCATCTGCAGAAGAAAACGGGCAAGAAAATCAAGCCGGAAACCTTCAAATCGGTTCGTACCGTTCAGGATGTGGTAGACGCCGTCGAACAGCTTCTGCGCGAAGAGTAAGACGTCGTGCGCGGCGGACGGACATTCCCGATCATCCCACTTCTGACGGGGTTGATGCTGCTGGCGTGGCCCTTCCTGATTGGATTTGGGCTGGCGCATAACAGCCTGCAGTGGCTATTACCCGTGATGGCTCTGGTGTTACTGCTGCGGCTGCGTCAGGCGCAGCGGAACACAAGCCCGATGCGGTATGTGGTGCAGTGCGTGGCGCTGGCGGGGATCGCCCTCTGCACGGCAAGCTACCTGCTGAAAGCCCACCAGTGGCTGCTGCTCTACCCGGTGGTCGTCAACCTTATCATGCTGGCCGTGTTTGGCGGTTCGCTGTGGACAGCGATGCCGCTTGTCGAACGACTGGCGCGCTTGCGCGAGCCAAACTTGCCCCCGGAGGGCGTGCGCTATACCCGTAAGGTGACCCTCGTCTGGTGCGGTTTTTTCGTCGGCAACGGCACGATGGCGCTGTTTACCGTCCTCCACGGCGACATGCATCTGTGGACGCTATGGAACGGTATGGTGGCTTACATCCTGATGGGGATGCTGATGGCAGCAGAGTGGCTGGTGCGCCAGCGGGTGATAAAAAAAGAGATGCACAATGACTAACCCCCTTCCGCTGGGCCAGTGGTTAAATGCGCCGCGCCCTGACGACACGCCTGTTGCCTGGCTTGACGATCGTACCTGGACGCTGGGCCAGTTGCGCCACGACGTAACCTTACTGGTCGAGACCCTGCGTCAGCAGGAAGGCGAGCGCTGGGCGCTGTGCTTTGAAAACAGCTACCTGTTTATTGTTGCGCTGCTGGCCTCGCTGCACGCCGGTAAAACACCGGTCATTCCCGGCCATAGCCGCGTCTCGCAGCTTGAAGAACAGCAATCTTTGTTTAGCGGCGTTCTGAGCGATCGGACTCTTGGTTTTCATGGGAAACAGATTGTGGTGGCCTCCAGCCACCAGACAGCCAGCCACTGGGTGCCTCTGCCGATCATTGACGAAAACCGCTTCGTTGAACTGTTCACCTCAGGCTCCACGGGCACCCCGCGCCGGGTGGTTAAGCACATCGTCAGTCTGGATCGCGAAGCCCGCCTGCTGGCTAACCGCTTTGGTGAGCGTCTGGCCGGATGCAGCATTGTGGCCTCGGTCGTACCGCAACACCTGTATGGCCTGACATTCCGTATCGTCTTGCCGATGGCGCTGGGCCTGCCGCTGCATGCCGCGATGCTCTATTACGCAGAACAACTGGCCGCCCTGCCTCCTGACAGGCAATACCTGTTCATCAGCAGCCCGGCGTTCCTGAAGCGCCTGGATACCGAGCTTGCCGCGCCGCCCGTCAGGATGCTGATTTCAGCAGGTGGAATGCTGCCCTGGCGTGACGTCTCGACCACCTCTGGCTGGCTTAACCTTTGGCCGGATGAAATTTATGGCAGTACCGAAACCGGGATCCTCGCCTGGCGCCATCGTCAGGAGGATAACGTGCCCTGGCTACCGTTCCCCGGCGTGATCTTCCATCAGGAAGATGACGCCTGTCGCGTTACGTCGCCACTGATCCATGAGCCAGAAGGGCTCCAGCTCGACGATATCCTGCACTTCGACAGCGAGGGGCTTTTCAGCATCGCCGGTCGCCGCGGGCGGGTGGTCAAAATTGAAGAAAAACGCATCTCGCTTAACGAGATCGAACGCCGCCTGCTGGAGCTCGACGGTATTTGCGAAGCGGCCGCCCTGCCGGTCACGCGCGGGGGTCGTCAGGGGATTGGCGCCCTGCTGGTTCTGGATGAAACGGCCCGTCAGCGCGGGTATGTGCAGGATAAAAAAGCGCAGGAGTTCGCCTGGCGTCGCGCCCTGCTGCCGTGGCTTGAACCTGTCGCGGTGCCGCGCTACTGGCGCATCGTTGATGAAATGCCGGTAAACAGTATGAACAAGCGTGTCTATGCGCAGTTAGAGGAGTTATTTCATGAAAATTCATGAAATTGAGCGCCACCAGACACAGCCGGAGAAGCTGGAGATCGTTTTGCATCTCGACGCAACGCTGTTCTGGTTTCAGGGCCATTTCGCCGTACAACCGCTGCTGCCCGGCGTTGCGCAGCTTGACTGGGTGATGCACTACGCCACGACGTTACTGGCACCGGGCTATCGCTTTCACAGCATTCAAAACGTGAAGTTTCAGGCACCACTGCTGCCGGAAACCACGGTGACGCTGATGCTTGAGTGGCATGCCGAACGTCAGATGCTGACCTTCAGCTATCAACGCCATGCCGGGGCTGAGCGCCACACCGCCAGCAGCGGGAAAATTCGTCTATGTCAGTAATCTTTCGTCCCTGCGTGCTGATCCCGTGCTACAACCACGGCGCGATGATTGCCCGCGTGCTGTCACGTCTCGCGCCGTTCGGCCTGCCGTGCCTGGTGGTGGATGACGGCAGCGACGCAGTCACCCGTCAGGAGCTTGAGCGCCTGGCGGCGGAGCAGCCGCAGATGACGCTGGTTCGTCTGGCGCAAAACGCCGGAAAAGGTGCCGCGGTCATCAGAGGGCTGGAGGAGTGCGCGCGGACGGGCTACACCCACGCCGTGCAGGTGGATGCGGACGGTCAACACGCCATCGAAGATATCCCCAAACTGCTGGCGCTGGCGGAGCGCCACCCGGACGCGCTGATTTCCGGCCAGCCCATTTACGATGACTCTATTCCGCGCTCCCGACTTTACGGGCGCTGGGTAACCCACGTCTGGGTGTGGATTGAAACCTTATCGCTGCAGCTTAAAGACAGCATGTGCGGCTTTCGGGTCTATCCGGTTTCACCCACGCTGCGGCTGGCCGCGCGCGAACCGCTCGGCAAGCGGATGGACTTTGACACCGAAGTGATGGTTCGTCTCTACTGGCAGGGCAACACCAGCGTCTTTCTGCCCACGCGCGTGACCTATCCGCAGGACGGTTTGTCCCACTTCGACGCGCTAAAAGATAACGTGCGGATCTCCCTGATGCATACCCGGCTCTTCTTCGGCATGCTGCCCCGCATGCCCGGCCTGCTTTTCCGTCGACGCCGCCAGCACTGGGCGCAGCAGGACGAGGTCAAGGGTCTGTGGGGGATGCGCCTGATGCTGCGCGTCTGGGAACTACTGGGTCGGCGGGCCTTTACCGTGCTGTTGTGGCCGGTTATCGGCGTGTACTGGCTTATCGCGCGTCCGGCGCGGCAGGCCTCGCGGCAGTGGATGGCGAGAGTGAAGCAAGAACTGCGTCAGCGGAGCATGCCTGTTCCCTCACGGCTTAACAGCTTTTTCCATTTCATGCGCTTCGGCAACGCGATGCTGGATAAAGTCGCCAGCTGGCGCGGCGAACTGAAGCTTCATCGCGATATTGTCTTTGCCCCCGGCGCGAGCGAAGCGTTAAACATCGCGGCTCCACAAGGCAAACTGCTGCTGGCCTCGCACCTTGGCGACGTAGAGGCCTGCCGGGCCCTGGCTCAGCTGGAAGGCAGTAAAATCATCAACGCCCTGGTTTTCAGCGAGAACGCCCAGCGCTTTAAGCAAATCATGAGCGAAATGGCGCCCGAAGCTGGCGTGAATTTGATGTCGGTCACCGACATCGGCCCGGACACCGCCATTGCCATCAAAGAGAAGCTTGAGCGCGGTGAATGGGTCGCGATTGTGGGGGATCGCATCGCGGTGAATCCGCAGCGCGGCGGCGAATGGCGCGTGATCTGGAGCCGATTCATGGGCCAGCCTGCACCGTTCCCACAGGGGCCGTTTATCCTGGCCTCCATCCTCCGCTGCCCGGTGGTGCTGATTTTCGCCCTGCGCCAGCAGGGTAAGCTCGTCCTGCACTGCGAGCCGTTTGCCGACCCGCTGCGCCTGCCGCGCGGTGAACGCCAGCAGGCACTGCAAGATACCGTCGATCGCTATGCGCAGCGGCTGGAACATTACGCCCTCATGTCGCCGCTCGACTGGTTTAATTTTTTCGATTTCTGGCATCTGCCAGAGTCCAGTGAGAAGGAGTAAAGGGTGCTGACCGATCCCCGCTTTACGACTGAAGTCGAGATCACCGTTCCGTTCCACGACGTCGATATGATGGGCGTGGTCTGGCACGGTAACTATTTCCGCTACTTTGAGATCGCCCGCGAGGCGCTGCTCAATCAGTTTGATTATGGCTATCGCCAGATGAAGGCCTCCGGCTACGTCTGGCCCGTCGTCGACACCCGGGTGAAATACCGCGATGCGGTGACCTTTGAGCAGCGTATTCGCGTCCGCGCGCACATTGAAGAGTATGAAAACCGCCTGCGCATTGCCTATCAAATTTTCGATGCGCAGACCGGCAAACGCACGACCACCGGTTACACCATTCAGGTGGCGGTGGAAGAAGCGACCCGCGAAATGTGCTTTGTAAGCCCGGCAATACTGTTTGAACGTATGGGAGTAACACCATGAAATGGTTGCCTTTACTGGCGCTGATCGTCAGCCCGCTGGTCAGCGCCGTGACGCTGGATGAGCTGCAGCAGCGCTTCACCGAGCAGCCCGTGGTGCGCGCGCACTTCGAACAGGTTCGCACGATAAAAGATATGCCGCAGCCGCTGCGCTCGCAGGGCGAAATGCTGATCGCCCGCGACAGCGGCCTGCTGTGGGATCAAAAAGCGCCGTTTCCGATGACGCTCCTGCTGGACGACAAGCGGATGGTTCAGGCGATTAACGGCCAGCCGCCGCAAACCATCACTGCCGACAATAATCCGCAGATGTTCCAGTTCAACCATCTTCTGCGCGCCCTGTTCCAGGCGGACCGCAAGGTGCTGGAAGAGAACTTCCGCATCGATTTTAAAGACCTGGGAGCGGGCCGCTGGTCGCTGGTGCTTACGCCAAAAACGACGCCGCTGGACAAGATTTTCGCCACCCTCGATCTGGGCGGCGCGACCTATCTGGAAACGATTCGCCTCAACGACAAACAGGGCGACCGTACCGATATCGCCCTTTCTCGCCACCAACTGACGCCCGCCAGCCTGACCGATGACGAACGCCAACGCTTTGCCGCACCGTAAATCCCTGCGCCCGGCGCTGCTGTGGGCCACGCTATGCCTGATTCTGCTGGGCGTGTTGCTGTCGCTGCTGCCCGGCGCGCGACTGAACAGCAGCGTGCTGGCCATGCTGCCGAAGCAGACGCTGGGGGCTATCCCGCCGGCGCTCAACGACGGGTTTATGCAGCGCCTCGACCGCCAGCTGGTCTGGCTGGTCAGCCCCGGCAAAGAGCCGGATCCGCGCGTGGCACAGCAGTGGCTGGCGCTGCTGCAAAGCACTGATTCGCTCAGCGAGGTCAAAGGCCCGATGGACGCCGCCGGGCAAAAGGCCTGGGGAGAGTTCTTCTGGCAGCACCGAAATGGCCTGATTGACCCCGCCACCCGCGCCCGCCTGCAAAACGGCGGAGAAGCGCAGGCGCAGTGGATTTTATCTCAGCTCTACTCGGCCTTTTCCGGCGTCAGCGGCAAAGAGCTGCAAAACGATCCCCTGATGCTGATGCGCGGCTCGCAGCTCGCTCTGGCGCAAAACGGCCAGAAGCTGCGGCTGATGGACGGCTGGCTGGTCGCAAAAGATGAGGCGGGAAACTACTGGTATCTGCTCCACGGCGAGCTGGCGGGCTCATCATTTGATATGCAGCAGACCCACCGGCTTGTGGCGACGCTTAACGCGCTGCAGGAGACGCTGAAAGCCCGCTACCCTCAGGCACAGCTGCTTTCCCGCGGGACCGTGTTCTACAGCGATTACGCCAGCCAGCAGGCCAAACGTGATGTTTCGACGCTGGGTATCGTCACCCTGCTTGGCGTGTTCCTGCTCATCGTGGCGGTGTTCCGCTCTCTGCGCCCGCTGCTGCTGAGCGTGCTCTCCATTGCCATCGGCGCGCTGGCGGGGACGGTGGTGACGCTGCTGCTCTTTGGCGAGCTGCACCTGATGACGCTGGTGATGAGCATGAGCATCATCGGAATTTCGGCAGACTACACGCTTTACTACCTGACCGAACGGATGGTACACGGCGCGGAGCATTCTCCCTGGCAAAGCCTGGCCAAAGTTCGCAATGCGCTGCTGCTGGCGCTGCTGACGACCGTCGCCGCCTACCTGATTATGATGCTGGCCCCCTTCCCCGGGATCCGCCAGATGGCGGTGTTCGCTGCCGTGGGACTCAGCGCCTCCTGCCTGACGGTGATTTTCTGGCATCCGTGGTTGTGCCGCGGGTTACCGGTGCGCCCGGTTCCCTTTATGGTCCTGATGTTGCGCTGGCTGGCCGCCTGGCGACGCAGTAAAAAACTGTCAATTGGTCTTCCCGTCGCGCTGGCGCTGCTCTCCGCTGTGGGAATAAGCACGCTGAAGGTGGACGACGACATCGCCCAGCTGCAGGCGCTGCCGAAAGATATTCTGGCGCAGGAGAAGGCCATTACCGCCCTGACCGGACAGAGTGTGGATCAGAAATGGTTTGTGGTTCATGGCGCTTCGCCTCAGCAAACGCTGGAGCGGCTGGAAGCCTTTACCCCGGCGCTGGCAGAGGCGCAGAAAGCGGGAGAAATTACCCGCTGGCGCACCCTGCCGCTGAACTCGCTGGCCCGCCAGAAAAGCGACCTTACGCTGCTGCAGAACGCCGCGCCTGCGGTAACGAACGTGCTGAAAAGCGCAGGGCTCAACGCCGTCTCCCCGAATCTGGACGCCATGCCGGTCAGCGTGGACGCGTGGCTTAAAAGCCCGGCCAGCGAAGGCTGGCGTCTGCTCTGGCTGACCCTGCCCGACGGTCAAAGCGGCGTGCTCGTACCGGTGGACGGCGCAAAAAACAGCGCGGCCCTCGGCGAGCTGGCCGCGCGCCATGACGGCGTCGTCTGGGTCGATCGCAAAGCCAGTTTTGACACCCTGTTTGCCCTCTACCGCACGCTGATGACGGGGCTCCTGTTTGCCGCGCTGGGGGTGATTGCCTGCGGGGCGATGGTGCGCCTCGGCTGGCGTAAGGGGCTGATAAGCCTGGTGCCGTCCGTGCTGTCGCTGAGCTGCGGGCTGGCGGTACTGGCCGCAACGGGCCACCCGGTAAACCTGTTTTCACTGCTTGCGCTGGTGCTGGTGCTCGGCATTGGCATTAACTACACGCTGTTTTTCAGCAACCCGCGCGGCACGCCGCTGACCTCGATGCTGGCGATTACGCTGGCCATGATGACCACGCTGCTGACGCTGGGCATGCTCGTCTTCAGCGCCACGCAGGCCATTAGCAGCTTTGGTATCGTGCTGGTGAGCGGTATTTTTACCGCCTTCCTGCTGGCGCCGCTGGCGATGCCGGATAAGAAAGAGAGAAAACGTAAATGAACGCTTTTTACCGCGCCGTCGCGCTAACCGCGGCGCTGCTGCTGGCAGGCTGCAGCCATTCGACCGATACCCAAGAGACGCGTCCCCAGGCCTGGCTCCAGCCGGGAACCCGCGTTACGCTCCCGCCGCCCGGCATTAGCCCGGCGGTAAGCTCCCAGCAGCTGCTGACCGGCAGCTTTAACGGGCAAACGCAGTCCCTGCTGGTGATGCTCAACGCGGATGCGCATAAAGTGACGCTGGCCGGGCTCTCTTCCGTGGGCATTCGTCTGTTCCTGGCGACGTACGATGAGACCGGTATTCATACCGAGCAGTCGATCGTTGTGCCGCAGTTGCCGCCCGCCAGCCAGGTGCTGGCCGACGTGATGCTCAGCCACTGGCCGATTAGCGCCTGGCAGCCGCAGTTGCCGAAGGGCTGGACGCTGACTGACACGGGCGATCGGCGCGAACTGCGTAACGCCAGCGGCAAGCTGGTGACGGAGATTGTCTACCTGCAGCGTAAAGGCAAGCGCGAGCCGATCAGCATCGAGCAACACGTTTTTAAATACCACATCACCATTCAATATCTGGGTGACTGAGATGATTTATATTTCCGCTGTTGGCATGGTCAACGCGCTGGGCAACTCGCATGATGAAATCGCTGCTAACCTGGTGACGGGCGTAGCGCCGGGTATGCATGCCCGAACCGGCTGGTTACAGGGTTCACCCGACGCCGTGCTGGGCGGTGTGGAAGGCGAACTGCCGCCCATCCCGGAAACGCTGTCCGCACACCGCACCCGCAATAACCAGCTTCTGCTGGCCGCGCTGGCGCAGATTCAGTCGACCGTCGACGAGGCTATCGCCCGCGTCGGCCGCGATCGGGTGGCCGTGGTGCTGGGGACCAGCACCTCTGGGCTGGATGAAGGCGATGAGCACGTGCAGCGCATGACCCATGGCGAAGCGAGCACGCACTGGCAGTACCCGCAGCAGGAGCTCGGCGATCCGTCCCGCTTCCTCACCAACTGGCTTCAGCTCGAAGGCCCGGCCTATACGATCTCGACAGCCTGCTCTTCCAGCGCGCGGGCGATGATCGGCGGCAAACGTCTGATTGAAGCCGGGCTGGTGGACATCGCCATTGTTGGCGGAGCAGATACCCTGAGCCGGATGCCCGTCAACGGGTTTAACAGCCTTGAATCCTTCTCCCCTACGCTCTGCGAGCCTTTTGGTCGCGACCGTCGGGGGATCACCATCGGTGAAGCCGCCGCGCTGATGGTGCTTAGCCGTGAGCCCGCGGACGTGGCGCTGCTCGGGACGGGGGAATCCAGCGATGCGTACCATATCTCCGCTCCGCATCCGCAGGGCGAAGGGGCGATCAGGGCCATCACGCAGGCGCTCAACGAAGCGGGTATGCAGCCCGGAGATATCGGCTACATCAACCTGCACGGCACGGCCACGCCGCTTAACGATCAGATTGAATCTCAGGTGGTACACGATCTCTTTGGGGAAAGCGTGCCCTGTAGCTCTACCAAACACCTTACCGGCCATACGCTGGGCGCTGCCGGTATCACCGAAGCGGCCCTGAGCTGGCTGATTCTGACGCGCGATCTGCCCTTACCGCCGCAGGACTTCGCCCGCTACGCACCGGACGACACGCTGGCGCCGTGCGGTCTGCTGCACCAGCGCACCGCGCTGACAAAGCCGGTCATTCTGTCTAACTCGTTCGCGTTTGGCGGCAACAACGCCAGCATTCTGCTGGGGAGAGCGTCATGAGCTACTTATCACCCGAAGCCTATTTGCCGCACGATGCGCCCATGATGTTGCTGGAGTCCGTTGAGAATGTGACGGACGACATGGCGGTATGCCGCGTCGCGATAGACAGACAAAGCGTGCTGGCACCATTTCTGAATGCCGATGGCGACCTGCCGGGCTGGTACGCGCTCGAGCTGATGGCGCAGACCGTCGGCGTCTGGTCCGGCTGGCATCGCCAGCAGCAGGGGCAGGAGCATATTGCGCTGGGCATGGTGCTCGGCGCGCGTGAACTGATCTGCGCCAGCGGGCGTTTCGCCGCAGGCTTGACGCTGGACATCACCGTTAAGCTGCTGATGCAGGACGAACGCTTCGGCAGTTTTGAATGCGCAATTTCCGCTAATGAAGAGACGCTGGCCACGGGCCGGGTCAACACCTTCCAGCCAAGCGCAGAAGAATTAACCTCGCTTTTTAATCAGGGATCTAACGCATGAGTCGTTCCGTACTGGTCACCGGGGCCAGCAAAGGCATAGGGCGCGCCATCGCCCGCCAGCTTGCCGCCGACGGGTTTACCGTAGGCGTGCATTACCATCGTGATGCCGCAGGCGCGCAGGAGACGCTGGACGCCATCACGCAGGCGGGCGGCAACGGCCGTTTACTCTCGTTTGATGTGGGCAACCGCGAACAGTGCCGCGAGGTGCTGGAACAGGACATTGAAGCCCATGGCGCATGGTATGGCGTGGTCAGCAACGCGGGTATCACCCGCGATGGCGCCTTTCCGGCATTGAGTGAAGACGACTGGGACAGCGTGATCCACACCAATCTCGACAGTTTTTATAACGTCATTCACCCCTGCATTATGCCGATGATTGGCACCCGTAAAGGGGGACGCATTATCACCCTATCGTCCGTGTCCGGCGTGATGGGTAACCGCGGGCAGGTGAACTACAGCGCGGCAAAAGCGGGCATTATCGGTGCCACCAAAGCGCTGGCGATTGAGCTGGCAAAACGCAAAATCACCGTGAACTGCATTGCGCCGGGGCTGATTGATACCGGAATGATTGAAATGGAAGAGGCCGCGCTGAAAGAAGCGATGTCCATCATTCCAATGAAACGCATGGGCCAGGCTGAGGAGGTCGCCGGGCTGGCAAGCTATCTGATGTCAGATATTGCGGGTTACGTCACCCGCCAGGTCATTTCCATTAACGGAGGAATGCTATGACGCGTCGCGTGGTGATTACGGGCATGGGCGGCGTGACCGCCTTTGGCGAAAACTGGCAATCCGTGTCCAGCAGGCTGCTGGCGTATGAAAACGCGGTGCGTAAAATGCCGGAATGGCAGGTCTATGATGGCCTGCACACCCTGCTGGGCGCGCCGATTGATGACTTCACGCTGCCGGAACATTATACCCGCAAACGGATCCGCGCCATGGGCCGCGTGTCGTTGATGTCGACCCGCGCCACCGAGCTGGCGCTGGAGCAGGCGGGGCTGATTGGCGAGGCGGTGCTCACCAATGGGCAAACGGGTATCGCGTATGGCTCATCCACAGGCAGTACCGGGCCCGTCAGCGAATTCGCCACTATGCTCACCGAAAAGCACACCAATAACATCACCGGCACAACCTACGTGCAGATGATGCCGCACACCACCGCGGTGAATACCGGACTGTTCTTTGGATTACGTGGCCGCGTCATCCCGACCTCAAGCGCCTGTACGTCAGGCAGCCAGGCAATTGGCTACGCCTGGGAGGCGATTCGCCACGGCTATCAGACCGTTATGGTTGCGGGGGGCGCTGAGGAGTTGTGCCCGTCTGAAGCGGCGGTGTTTGACACGCTGTTTGCCACCAGCCAGCGTAACGATGAACCCAAAACCACCCCTTCGCCATTTGATACGCAGCGCGATGGTCTGGTGATTGGGGAAGGCGCGGGTACCCTGATACTCGAAGAGCTGGAGCATGCCAAAGCGCGCGGAGCCACTATCTACGGCGAAATCGTGGGCTTTGCCACTAACTGTGATGCGGCCCATATCACCCAGCCTCAGCGTGAAACCATGCAGATTTGTATGGAGCAGTCGCTGGCCATGGCGGGATTAAGCGCCCTGGATATGGGGTATATCTCCGCACACGGTACTGCCACCGATCGCGGTGATATTGCTGAAAGCCAGGCCACTGCCGCTATCTATGGTGACAACGTGCCGATTTCATCGCTGAAGAGCTATTTTGGCCACACGCTCGGAGCCTGCGGCGCGCTGGAAGCGTGGATGAGTTTACAGATGATGCGTGAAGGCTGGTTTGCCCCGACACTCAATTTAAGGCAACCGGATGAGCAATGTGGTGCTTTAGATTATATTATGGGAGAAGCCCGCCAGATCGATTGCGAGTACCTGCAGAGCAATAACTTCGCGTTTGGCGGCATCAACACCTCGATTATCATTAAACGCTGGGCGTAACTATGTACCAGTTTGTACTGGGAAAAATATCCACCCTTTGCGCGGACCCGCTGGCGTCAACGCTCGCAGACAGCGCACCTCAGGGTGCTCGCAATGCCTCATGGCTGGCTGGCAGGATGCTGCTCGCCAGAGCGTTATCCCCTCATCCGCTCCCCGACATTATTTACGGCGAGCAGGGGAAACCGGCCTTTGCGGAGGGCCATCCGCTGTGGTTCAACCTGAGCCACAGCGGTGACGATATCGCCTTGCTGATGAGCGATGAAGGCGAAGTCGGCTGTGATATCGAAGTGATTCGCCCCAGGAAGAACTGGCAGGCGTTGGCGAATGCCGTCTTCAGCATGACGGAGCATGATGAGCTTGAGCGCGAAGCGCCAGAGGAACGGCTTGCCGCCTTCTGGCGTATCTGGACGCGAAAAGAGGCGATCATCAAACAGCGTGGCGGTAGCGCCTGGCAGATTGTCAGCATTGACAGCACGGCGCCGTCGCACTCGGTCAGCCAGGTGCAGATCGGCTCACTCAGCCTGGCCGTCTGTACGTCGACCCCTTACACCCTGACCACCGAGTCGATTATCCACGTCGGGGCAGGAAAATCACCAGTACACCCAACATAATAAACACAACGCCGACCAGCCCGTGCCAGGAGAAGCTTTCTCCCCAGCCCGGCAGCAGGATCGCGGCGCCCCACACCAGGATATAGCTAAGACTCAGCAAGGCATACGCTTTGCTGAGGGCCATGCGATGCAGCGCCAGGTACCAGCAGCCCATAGAAGCCACATACCCCATCAACCCCAGCAGCAGCGCGCCCGTGCCGGACGAGACGTGCCACAGCGCGGAAATAAACGTCATAATCTCGCTGACCGGAGGCAGAGCCTGCATGGCCTCGCGCAGCAGCAGCTGCGCGGCGCTGACTAACAGCACGCTGCATAAGGCCCAGAACGCCCCTTTCACAGGCTCCCTCCCAGGATAACAATCCCAATGATGATCAACCCCACCCCCAGCCAGTGATGCCAGGCGACGTTTTCGCGCCAGAATACCTTCGCCGCCAGCGTCACCCAGACAAAATTGAGGCTCAGCATGGGGTAGGCAATGCCGACAGGCAGGCGCTGCAGCACCACCAGCCAGACCAGCATCCCGCTGCCCAGCGCCAGCAGAGCCAGGCCAAGCCATAGCGCGATATGCACGCCACGCCGCCCGGCTTTCGCCGGACGGGTAGCCTGTTTCTGGCACAGCTGTCCCGCACAGCTGAGCAGGCTTGCCAGTATCAGCCAGATCCAGGTCATCACTTCGGCAGATACTGCAGGTAGGCCAGACGGCCCTGGATATACAGGCTGTCCGGTTCTGGCAGATTCGCCCGCGAAAGGTCATCGCGTTTTGACAGCAGGATAACCAGCGATACGCGTCCCTGCTGACGGTGCTCAGCCAGCCACTGCGCGAAGTCATCTTTACCGACAAAACGATCTTTCACATCAGGATAATCCAGCCCGTAGCGCAGTTCGCCGCTCTGACCAAACAGCGTGATGTCATTGCGCTTCAGCTCCCACGCCAGGCCCGCAGCCAGGCCGACGTTATTGGCCAAGACAAATCGGCTGTCCTGAAGCGGCTCGCGCACGGTGTCGACCAGCGACTGCGGCTGTTTGGAATCCACCACCAGGTTAGGAATGGCAAAACCGATCAGCAGCGCCAGGCCCGCAGGGCAGAGCGCCGCAAGCCACCAGCGCTGCTGACTCTGCCTGAACGTAAACCAGCCGACCGCGGCCCAGATGAGGAACGCGACCACCGCGCAGAACACTTTATACAGTTCAACCGAGGACCAGACCGGATGCTTAGCCAGCCCCCACGGAGAGACCACCAGCGCCGCCACCATGCCGATAACGCCAAACGCCAGGTTGATCCCGCCGTTAATGCGTAACGCTCTGGCGCCCTTCTCCGCCGCGAGGCAGGCATAGCGCGCCATCAGGATCGCCAGCGGGGCAAAGCACGGCAGGATATAGGTCGGCAGCTTGCCTTTGGCGATGCTGAAGAACAGCAGCGGCATCACCACCCAACCCAGCAGATAGAACCCACCGCCCGCGTTTTGTCTGTCATGCCAGCCGAGACGAAACGCGCCGGGCAGCAGCGCCAGCCACGGCAGGCTACCCGCGATCAGGAACGGCACGTAGTACCAGAACGGGGCTTTGTGCTGCGCGTCGCTCTGGGCAAAACGCTGAATATGCTCAACCCAGAAGAAGTAACGCCAGAAGTCAGGCTCACGCTGCGCAATCGCCAGCCCCCATGGCAGAACAATCAGCACGCAGCTCAGGATCGCGAGCCAGCCAAAAATCAGCACCTCTTTCCAGCGCTTCTGGACGATCGCCCACGGCAGCACGCCAATCACCGGTACCGCCAGCGCCAGGAAGCCTTTGGTCATCACCCCCATCCCGCAGGCCAGCCCAAGCAGCACATAGCCGCCCGCTTTTCCGGCAACGGTTTGGGCCTGTGACGCCAGCCAGAAGCTGCACATCGCCGCCACCAGCCACAGGGTGATGATGGGATCCAGCACCGCATACGTGCCGATGCCATACACCAGGAACAGGGTCAGGAAGATCAGGCCGGAGAAAATGGCTGTCCGCTTATCCCGCCAGAGACGCCAGGCCATCCAGATGACCAGCAGCGCCGCTAAACCGGTGGAGAAGATAGACCCGGCGCGCACGGCGAGGTTCGTGTGCCCGAACAGCATCTGCCCGATGCTGTTGATCCAGTAGCCAGCAATCGGCTTTTCAAAGTAACGCAGCCCCAAAAAATGCGGGACAACCCAGTCTCCGGAGGCCAGCATTTCGCGGCTGATTTCCGCATAGCGCGTTTCATCAGGCTGCCAAAGCAGGCGAATATCAACCGGGATGAGGTAGTAAACGATAAACAGTGCGAGAAGCGCTAAGCCATAACGGGCTGTTTTCATTGGACCGGACTCACGGTTTGTTGATAGCCAAGCCAGCCTTCCCGGCCAGCCAGTTCATTGCGGACCACTTTGCCCACGGGCAGGGTGCTGAGGTCGTCTGGCAGCAGCTCGCTTAACGGGCAAAACGCAATGCCTTCCTGAGCGGCCATCGTCAGCAGTTCGTCGAAATCATGCTGATACGCAATCCCTTCCACTTCGGCATGGATGGTATACACCGGCGTACCGGCGTCACGATGAATGCGGTCCAGGATGTAGCGATTGAACTCATCAGCTTTGACCTCGCGCCCGACCACTTCATCCCAGGTGGGAAGCGTGACCGGAATTTGCACCGTACCGTAGCGATTTTCGCCCAACAGCGGCAAAAAGGGCTCGGTTCCGCGGCAATCGCTGTTGTAGCGAAACGCAAAGGCTTCTTTGGCCTTCACGACGCGCTGATCCGCACGCCATCCCGCCACGGCGGAGCAGCACACGGGCTGACCGATAATGGCCTCCAGCTCCAGCATCCCACGCTCGACCTCACGGGACAGGCGCGGGATATCCCAGACGCCCGCCCAGGCTTGCCAGGCATGGTGATCCCAGGCGTGCAGACCCACCTCATGATGCTGTGCCGCCTCACGGATAACCGCTTCATTACCCGCGCCGATGCGTCTGCCGGGCCAGGCGGTGCCGGCCAGCAAAATATCCCAGCCGTAGAGGGATGCTGCGCGCGAGCGCAGCATTTTGAACAGAAATGCCGGTTTAACCAGACGCCATAAATGGCGTCCCATGTTGTCAGGCCCCACGCTGAAGAAAATGCTGGAGCGCACGCCGTGCTTGCTCAGCAGTTCCAGCAGTTTGGGTACGCCGTCACGCGTTCCCCTGAAGGTGTCGACATCAATGCGTAAACCGACTTTTTTCATGAGACCTGTTCCGACAGCTCCACGGTGCGCAGGAAGAAATCAAGCGTTTCATCAATGGTCTGTTCCATCTTCACCGTCGGCGTCCAGTTCAGGCAGCGCTTCGCATTGCGAATGCTTGGCTTACGGTGCTCAACGTCCTGATACCCTTTACCGTAGTAGCTGCTGCTTTCCACTTCGCGGAAGCCGGCAAACGGCGGGAATTTATCGCGCAGCGGGTGGCGCTCAAAGCTGGCCAGCAGCATCTCGGCCAGTTCGCGAATGCTCGCTTCGTTGTCCGGGTTGCCGATGTTAATGATTTCACCGTTGCAGCGATTATCTTTGTTTTCGATGATGCGGAACAGCGCTTCGATACCGTCGCTGATATCCGTAAAGCAGCGTTTCTGTTTCCCGCCTTCGATAAGCTTGATTGGCGAGCCTTCCACCAGGTTCAGGATCAGCTGGGTGATCGCACGGGAGCTGCCGATACGCGCTGCGTTCAGGTTATCCAGACGCGGACCCATCCAGTTGAACGGACGGAACAGGGTAAAGCGCAGGCCCTCTTTCTCACCGTAGGCCCAAATCACGCGGTCCAGCAGCTGTTTGGAGACGGAGTAAATCCAGCGCTGCTTGTTGATCGGCCCGACCACCAGGTTGGAGGTGTCTTCATCGAAGTTCTTATCGGTACACATGCCGTACACTTCAGAGGTGGACGGGAAGATGATGCGCTTGTCGTATTTCACGCAGTCGCGGATGATCTTCAGGTTCTCTTCGAAGTCCAGCTCGAACACGCGCAGCGGGTTACGGGTGTACTCGATTGGCGTGGCAATAGCGACCAGCGGCAGCACCACGTCGCATTTCTTAATGTGGTATTCAATCCACTCGGAGTGGATGCTGATGTCCCCTTCCACGAAGTGGAAGCGCGGGTTGTCGAGGAAACGGCTGATCGCATCCGCGCCAATATCCAGGCCGTAGATTTCGTAGTTATCGTCTTTGAGCAGACGTTCGGTCAGGTGGTTACCGATAAAACCGTTCACGCCGAGGATCAGCACGCGGGTACGGCGTTTGATGGCCACCACCGGCGCGCTGGTGATCAGCGCCCCGGCCACCAGCCCCAGCGACTGCGCCAGCTGGGTGCCCTGAACGTACAGGCCGTTGTCGGTTTGGCCAGTAACGATCTCCAGTGCCTGCTCGCCGCAGCTCACAATCAGCGGGGAGACGGAGACGACGGTGCCCGGTTTTGCCGCCGGAATGTCGTCACGCACGCGGGATTTCCAGACGATGAACTTGCTGACGCCCGCAAAGCTGTAGGCGCCCGGCCACGGGTCGGTCACGGCGCGCACCAGGTTGTGCAGCTGGCGGGCCGGTTTGTTCCAGTCCAGACGACCATCTTCCGGCGCGCGGCGGCCAAAGCAGCTTGCCTTGCTCTCGTCCTGCGCGGTCTCGCTGAAGGTGCCGTTAAGGATGCCCGGCAGCGCATCGCGCAGCAGCGTCTGTGCCGTCGCGTTCAGCTTTTGATGCAGCTGCAGCGCGGTATCGTCCGCATCAATAGCGACCTTCTGCTGCGCCACGATAGCGCCCGCATCCGCACGGCGCACCATGCGGTGCAGCGTCACGCCCGTTTCCGTTTCACCGTTCACCAGCACCCAGTTCAGCGGGGCGCGGCCACGGTAGGCAGGCAGCAGAGAACCATGAAGATTAAAGGCGCCTTTTGCAGCCAGGCCTAAGATCTCGTCGGAGAGCAGGTTGCGATAGTAAAACGAGAAGATGACGTCAGGCGCGAGGGCGCGGATGCGCTCCACCCACAGCGGGTGGTTGACGTCGTCTGGCGCATAAACCGGAATACCACGCTCGGCGGCGATACGCGCCACGGAGCCGAAAAAGTTATTCTCTCCAGCCGTGTCCGGATGGGTAAAGATTGCCGCAATGTCATAGCCCGCTTCCAGCAGGGCCTGCGTGCCCGTGCACCCCATATCGTGATAGGCAAATACAACAGCTTTCATGGGTGAATTTCCTCTTGAGATGCTTTGTGTTCCTGACGGACAACACGTTGAATAAAGTAGCGCGGACGCGCGCGAACGTCGTTATAGATTCGGCCAATGTATTCACCGAGGAGCCCCATCCCGACAAACTGGGCGCCGATGAACATAAACAGCACGGCAAAGAGCATGAAGACCCCTTCCGCCGCCCACTGCGGGCCAAAGACCAGTCGCAGCACCACCAGCAGAACGGACAGCGCGAAACCGGCCACGGCGATGATGCTGCCGAACACGCTCAGCAGACGCAGCGGCGTGGTGGTCAGGCAGGTGATGAGGTCGTACATCAGGTTGATGAGGCGCATAAAGCTGTACTTCGACTCCCCGTGCTCGCGCTCGGCGTGCAGGACCGGGATTTCCGTTGCCTTACGGGCAAAGGTATTCGCCAGAATCGGAATGAAGGTGCTGCGCTCGTGGCAATGCAGCATGGCGTCGACAATATGGCGGCGGTAGGCACGCAGCATGCAGCCGTAATCGCCCATCGCTTTACCGGTCGTGCGCTGGATAAGACGGTTGATGGTGCGCGAGGCCAGCTTGCGGAACAGGCTGTCCTGGCGGTTCTGACGTACCGTGCCGACCACGTCATAGCCTTCGTCGGCTTTGGCCACCAGGCGCGGGATCTCTTCCGGCGGGTTTTGCAGGTCCGCGTCCAGGGTGATGATCAGATCGCCCGTGACGTGGCTAAACCCCGCCATAATCGCCGAGTGCTGGCCGTAGTTACGGTTGAGCAGCACGGCAACGATGTGGCTGCCTTCGGCCTGCGCGGCTTCGGTCATCATCAGCGCGGAATTATCGCTACTGCCATCATCCACCAGCAGAATTTCGTAGGCCTTGCCCATCGTGTCGCAGGCGGCCGTTGTGCGGCGGATCAGTTCGGGCAGGCTCTCCTGCTCGTTATAAACCGGGATGACCACGGATACTTTTTGTACAGGCGGTGCACTGAACATATCAATGTCCTGCAAGCTGATGGAGTGCGGTAATGACGCGGGTTGTGTCGTCATGAGTCATGTCCGGGAAAAGAGGGAGAGAACAAATACGCGCGCTATTCCATTCAGAATTCGGGAGCGATACATCAGGAAAACGCTCGCGGTAGTATTTTTGCGTGTGGGCCGCGCGGAAATGGAGGCCGGTACCGATGCCTTTCTCTTTCAGCGCCGCCATCAGGATGTCGCGTGAGATCCCGCAGCGCGCTTCATCCACGCGAATAATAAACAGATGCCAGGCGTGCACGTGCGGCCATGATGGAATGGTGAGCGGCTGGAACGGCG
Organism: Enterobacter sp. FB; assembly: GCF_000805795.1. Lineage (NCBI taxonomy): Bacteria > Pseudomonadati > Pseudomonadota > Gammaproteobacteria > Enterobacterales > Enterobacteriaceae > Enterobacter > Enterobacter sp. FB. Next base: position 143,128 of record NZ_JSZC01000017.1, read on the forward strand.
TATCGGCAAGCTCCCGCAGGTAGCGTTGCGCTATTTCCTCACGGCGCCTGTTGGCCTCTTTCAGTTTGCCTAGCTGCACCAGCGCCAGCGCGGCGTTGATGTCCGCCAGGTTGTATTTATAGCCCGGCGCGATCACTTCCGCCTGCGGCGCGCGACCGTGCGTCTGGCGATCATAGGCATCTACGCCGAGGCCATGGAATTTCAGACTGCGGATCCGCTGTGCCAGCTGCGCGTTATCGGTGACCACCAGGCCGCCTTCCGCGCAGGTCATGTTTTTAATGGCGTGGAAGGAGAAAATTGCCGTTCCTTTCCAGCCCACGTGACGGTTTTTGTAATACGTTCCGGCGGCATGGGCCGCATCTTCAATCACCGGAATACCGTGACGTTCACCGATGGCATGAATTGCGTCGATATCACACGGCGCGCCGGCATAGTGAACGGGAATAATGGCTTTAGTGCGCGGAGTAATAGCGGCTTCCACGGCTTCTGGCGTCACCATTAATGTATCTTTATCCACATCAATCATGACCGGCGTGGCGCCTAGCAATACGATCATATTCAGCGTGGAGACCCAGGTCTGGGAAGGGGTAATAACTTCATCGCCCGGGCCAATATCCAGCGCCATCAGCGTAACGTGCATGCCCGCGGTGGCGGAACAGAGGGCAATCGCATGCTGATTCCCGGTAAGTTGACAGAATGCCTCTTCAAGTTGCTGATTCTTAGGCCCTGTGGTGATCCAGCCCGACATCAAAACGTCCTGAAGCGCCGCAATTTCCTCAGCGCCCATCGACGGCCGCGAAAAAGGCAGAAAATCACTCATTATTAATTTCCTTGCAATCAAAATGGCATGTTTTTGATATTAACCAAATGCCAGCCCGCTTATTTCAACGAACCATAAACTCATATCAAAGTAGCTCTCTTTCCTTAGGGAAAAATTAAGACAGCGTTTACAACGCTATAAGACAACTAGCAGCCAATTGAAAAACAACAAGTTAATTTTATATTAAATATTTTTGATGTGATCTTCCGCAACATTTTGAAATGGAAACATTTAAACCAATCCTCAACAAACAAAAAAAATCCCGGCTATTTCAAAATAATATGAAATAGCCGGGAACTTTTCTATTTAGTTAATTGTCGCGCTTATTACAGGTTATCTGGAAAGTTTTTCGGTAATTCACTGGCCGCACAGGCGATCACGCTTTCATTATTGGCACCGCAGTCGCGTACAAAGGTGATTGTGGCAAATTCATCAATCACTTCCGTTGGATACGCCGGGCCCGCATCTCGGTAGCTGTTCATCAGCGGAATATGATCGTTCTGGAAGCAGACGGTTTTTTCCGGGTTGTTCATGACCCAGCGCGGGAAGAAGATGGTGCCGTGGAACAGTTTGTCGCCCAGGTTCACAATCAGGCTGACGTCGGTACCGGTTGGCTCGGTCCAGGAAATTTTATAGATGCTCTCCCCTACCCGCACGATGTAAGCCTGCTGATCTTTCACCCAACGGTTTGCCACCAGACCGCTGTGAATACGGTAATCCAGGGTCGTCTCGTTTTTGACGTAAATTTCGTAGTTCCAGCCGTTGTCGTAGGTGTAAACAAGGTGTTTGCCAACGAAGCCGCTTAAGTCGTGTTTGTCGAAGGTGTTCATAAGATGTCTCCTTTGTTTTGATGAGACGATCGTACCCCTTCAAAAATTGAATGAATAACGCTATATTTTAATCAAATTCATCCAAATTTTAGATAAATTATGCATAAGACGACGCTGGAACAATGGTCTTTACTGGAAAGAGTGGTCGAGGCGGGCAGCTTTGCCAAAGCCGCAGAAGAAACCCACCGCAGCCAGTCCTCGGTGAGCTATAACCTGTCGCTGCTGCAGGAGCGGCTGGGCGTGGCCCTCCTGGTGCCGGAAGGACGACGGGCGGTGTTAACGCCGGCAGGAGAACTGCTGCTCAACCAGGTTAAACCGCTGCTGAAAGCCTTTTCGTACGTTGAGACGCGCGCAGCGACCCTTCGCAACGGGATGCGCACGCGGCTGGATCTGGTGGTGGATTCCATTTTCCCTCGCTGCCGCCTGTTTGCCATTCTGCGCCAGTTCCAGCAGCAGTATCCGCAAACCCAGGTACGCCTCACCGAGGTGCTGGAAAACACCCGGGACGATGCCATTAACGACGAAGCCGATGTGATGGTCCTCACCCGCCGCCAGGACATGACCGGGCTCGGCGAATGGCTGATGAATATCGACTTTGTTGCCGTGGCCCACCATCAGCATCCTCTCTTTCACCTCGACGCGCCGCTTAACGACGACATGCTACGCCCGTGGCCGCTCATTCAGATTGCGGACAGCCAGCCCGCCGCGCGCGCGGCCGGTGAGTCATGGACCTTCTCCACCATCGATGCCGCCATTGAGGCCGTCCTCTCTCAGGTCGGCTACGGCTGGCTGCCGGAGGAACGCATCCAGACCCAGCTGGATCAAGGCATCCTGAAACGCCTGCCGCTGAGCCACGGTGCACGCAGAGCGACGCCGCTTCACCTGATTGTTAAGCGCTCCCTCGCCCCGCTTGACGAGCAGGTGGAGACGCTGCTGCGCCTTTTTAGCCAGGAGCCCTCATCCTCACCTGCTACGCTTTAAGGTCCGAACGTTAAAACGATAAGGAGCGGATGATGAAAATCGACTTTACGGGGAAAGTGGCGCTGGTGACCGCCTCAACCGGCGGGATCGGGTTCGCCATCGCCAGAGGGCTGGCAGAAAGCGGTGCCGAGGTGATCGTCAATGGCCGCAGCACGGAATCGGTGAATAAAGGCATTCAGCAGCTGCAGCAGGTGGTGCCGGGGGTACAGGTGCGCGCCGCGATTGCCGATCTCAGCACGGCGGAAGGGGTCGAGTCGCTGCTCAAGGTAGCGAATAACGTCGACATTCTGGTTAACAATGCCGGGATTTACGGACCGCAGGATTTCTATTCCACCGACGATGAAACCTGGGAGCGTTACTGGCAGACCAACGTGATGTCCGGCGTGCGTCTGTCCCGCGCCCTGCTGCCAGGCATGGTGCAAAAAGGCTGGGGGCGGGTGGTGTTTATCTCCTCCGAGTCGGCCTGCAATATCCCGGCGGATATGATCCACTACGGCGTGACCAAAACGGCGCAGCTCTCCCTGGCGCGCGGGCTGGCGAAGTTCGTGGCGGGAAGCGGCGTGACGGTCAACAGCGTACTGCCGGGGCCAACGATGTCGGACGGTTTCGCAGAGATGATGAAGGATGAAATCGAAAAAACCGGTAAATCGCTGGAGCAGCTGGCGAAAGAGTTTGTGATGGCCAACCGCCCCAGCTCGGTGATCCAGCGCGCGGCCACGGTAGAAGAGGTGGCCAATATGGTGATTTATGTCTGTTCGCCCCAGGCTTCCGCCACCTCGGGCGCGGCGCTGCGCGTCGATGGCGGCGTGGTAGATGACATCATCTGAGGCTGTCAGGCCGCACTGCCTGCAACCCGACGGGCAGTAATGTAGTGCGCCTGCCAGTAAGCATCCGTCAGGGTTGAGACCGTGACGCCCTGGCTGCTTGAGGCATGAATAAACTGGCTATTGCCAATATACACGCCGACATGCCTGCGGTTCGGACCCGTCTGGAAGAACACCAGATCTCCGGGCCTCAGGCGGTATTGCGTCACCTGCACCCCGCGGTGGATCTGCTCGCCGGTCGTGCGCGGTAAATTAAGATGCGCCACATCGCTGAACAGGTTCTGCATCAGCGCGGAGCAGTCCACCCCGCGGCGCGTGGTTCCACCCCACTGGTACTGGGTCCCCTTCCACTTTTGGTATTGATCAAGGATGCGTGCGCGCAGCGGGCCCGTATCCTGTTGCATCAGTGCAGATTTCGCTGGCGAGACGGCCAGGTCACTGTTCATCGATAGCATCGACGCGGGGAGTTGAAAACTGAATGCAGAAAACGAAGCAAAACTTAACGTCAGGATTGAAATAAACGATCTAAGAGTCATATCAAGAAAGCAGTAGTGAGTGAGTTTTTCCTTACCTGTGGGGCCAAAGGGTTCCCCTGAATATCGTGCGATGTGGCGATAATATAGACAGATCGTTTTTTCACCAATTCTTATCGAGGCCAAAAATGGACTCACTTTGAGATCGCAAGATCGAGAAAAAAATGGTGGTGATGTAAGGACTGTCCTGGTAAAGCAGGTAAACTGATCCACAGAATGTGTATTTCAGCTAAGACGTATTTATGACCAATATGATTGCCGACGAGACGGTGGCGAAATCCAGCGTGCTCTCTGTCTTTGACTTTGATGGGACGTTAACACACCACGACAGCTTTATTCCTTTCCTGCGCTTTGCCTTCGGGAAACGCTACTTCGCGGGCCGTCTGGTGCGTATGGCGCTGCCTACGCTCCACTGCGTGCGTCGCAAGCTGACGCGCGATGAGCTAAAGGAAGTGCTGATCAAAACGTTCCTTACGGGCGTGGATGAACGCTGGTTGCGCCAGCAGGCGGAAGCGTTTTGCGAAAAATACTGGAGCAAGCTGATGCGCCCCGAAGGGGTTCTGGCCGTGGCGGCAGAGGTGAATTCCGGTGCGGAGGTGACCATCTGTTCCGCGTCTCCGGCGCTGGTGCTTCAGCCGTGGGCTGACAAACTGGGCATTAAGCTGATTGGCACGCAGCTGGAAGTGAAAGACGGCAAGCTGACGGGGCGCATCACGGGCCACAACTGCCGCTGCGCCCAGAAGGTGGCCAGGCTGGAAAAAGTGTATGGCGATCTGAACGCCTATCACCTGCGCGCCTGGGGGGACACCCGTGGCGACCACGAGCTGCTGGCGGCGGCGCAGGATCCGCACTGGCGGCACTTCCACCCGCCGCGCAAGCGCCGGAATTCACCCATCAAGTAGCCTTTTTGCCGGGTGGCGGCTGCGCCTTACCCGGCCTACATTCGAACTGTAGGTCCGGTAAGCGAAGCGCCACCGGGCGGTACATCAGGCTTCTCGTTTCCCCGGGAACATCACGCTCGCAATAATTCCCAGCGCCAGCACGCCCAATACCACAAACAGGCTGGCGGTCGCGCCAATGCTGTAACCGTGATGCCAGAAGTGATCGGTGGCATTTAACCCCAGCTTGAACGCCACGAAGAACAGCAGCAGCACCACCGCTTTCTCGAGATGCACCAGATACTGCTTCAGCGCTTCCAGCACGAAGTAAAGGGTACGCAGGCCGAGAATAGCGAACATCATGGCGCTGTAGATAATCAGCGGCTCGCGGCTGACGGCGATAATGGCCGGCACGGAGTCAAACGCGAACATCACGTCTGAGAGTTCCACCACCGCCACGCAGAGCAGCAGCGGGGTCGCATAGCGCTTCGCCTTCTTCACGCGCCCAACCATCACGTCCTGGTTTTCCGGCTTTTCAAGCTCCGCATCCACCTCTTTCTGCGTCAGAATAAAGGCGTTGCTGCTGATTTTCGGCCAGACCGGATAGAAGCGTTTTACCAGGCGATAGGCGAGATGACCCGAGTAATCTTCCACTTCGTCACTCTCTTCATTGCGTCGGAGCATCATTACCGCCGTCCAGCCGACGACCAGCGCGAAAATCACCTCGACGTAAGGCCCCAGACTTAACAGGCTGGTGCCGATAGCCACGAAAATACCGCGGAAGACAATCGCCCCCAGCACGCCCCAGTAGAGCACGCGGTGACGGTACTTATCCGGCACGCCGAACCAGGCGAAGATCGCCATCATCACAAACAGGTTATCGACGGAGAGCACCTCCTCCAGCGCATAACCGGTGAGGAACAGGCTCGCCATCTCGGCGCCATGGTGAACGTACAGGAACCCGGCGAAGGCCATCGCCATCATGACCCAGAAGAGGGACCACATTGCGGCGCTTTTCAGCGAGATCGGTTTATCGTGACGGTGCATAAAGAGGTCGATAAACATCGCCCCAACGGCCATCACTACAAAGACAACAACGGTTTCCGTCGGGAAACCGAGATGAGCAGCAGACATACAAAACCCTTTTATAGAGGCAAAGCACAGCGCCATGCAGACTGGCGTAAACCAGCAGAGAAAAAGGGTGGGCTGTTTATCACATCCACCCTCAAAACCGCAGCGCGACGGCCGCGTAAGGGGTGTACTTTACCTTACCAGATGGGGATTGCACATCTACCGTTTAGGCGCTCATGCCACGCAAACGCTGCAGCACTGCGACCAGAACCGCCACAGACCAGCCTACCATCAATGCGCCCACCAGTCCTTCCACCCCGCCGATGAGCCGCCAGTGCTGGGGTAACGTGACGTCGCCGTACCCTACCGTCGCATAGCTCACCAGCGAAAAGTAGAAGCTGGTGTTCCAGTCATTAAACGCGTCGATGACAAAATAAAAGGCAGCAAACAGCCCGGCCTCCAGAAGATGGGCGAAAATCATAGAGATCACGATACCGACATTGCGTAAAACAATGCGTACCGCAGAATCGACGTCTAACGTGATGAATTTTAAAACACCAAACATCCACAGCGAATGAATGACCACGGTTAGGGTAAGCAAAATAATAATGCTGAGTAGCTGCATGGTACGTGCTCTGACCAAAAGGGATATGGCCCCGCGAACGCGGCGGGGCATCTGGTCGAAGCTTAGTTGAATGGAGAGGAAAAGTTGGTGCAATAATTGCGTTACGTGATTATTTCTCTGCCAGCACGTCATGCTTGCGGCTGGTCAGCAGCCTTGAGCGATATCCGCAGCGCACTATCTGTGAGTCACCTCTTATTTACATCATTTAAACCTTCCATTAACTGGATAAAAAGAACGCACCGTCGCTATAGTGGTTTTGTTTAATAAAACTAAGTTGTACTTAATAAAACAAAGAACACACCCTGCGAGGATACAATGACAGAACATTTACGTAACGGCGCGACCGCCACCGAGGACATAGAAAGAGAGACGATGCGGAAGGTGATCTGGCGTATTCTCCCGTTTCTGATTGTCAGTTACCTGGTCTCGATTATCGATCGCGGGAATATCGGCATGGCTTCGCTGCAGATGAATGAGGACCTTGGCCTCAGCAAAGCGGCGTTTGGCTTCGCCAGCAGCCTCTACTTCGTGGCCTATTTTTTGTTTGAGGTTCCCAGTAACCTGGCCATGCAGAAAGTCGGCGCCCGGCTGTGGATCCCGCGCATTATGATCAGCTGGGGCATCGTCTCCATGGGCATGGCGCTGGTTCAAAACACCACGTCGCTCTATATCGTCCGTTTTCTTCTCGGAGCAGCGGAAGCAGGCTTCTTCCCGGGCGTCGTGCTGTATCTGACCTGGTGGATCCCTGCCCGCTACCGCGCGCGCATTATTGCGTCCTTTATGGTTGCCATCCCGCTCGCTAACTTCATCGGCTCCCCGCTTTCCGGATTGATACTGTCGCTGGATGGCTGGCTGGGTCTTCGCGGCTGGCATCTGCTGTTCATTATTGAAGGCTTACCTGCGGTGCTGCTGGGTATTGCGGCCTGGTTTATTCTCCGGGATCGCCCTCATCAGGCGAAATGGCTCAGCGATGAACAGAAAAAGTGGCTGGAAACCACCCTTGAGACCGAGCGTAGCCAGCAAAAGAACATTGGACACCAGACGACGTGGCAGCTGCTGAAGCATCGCCAAATCTGGCTGATGGCGCTGATTTACGCGGGCGCATCGTCCGCGGGCACCACTATTAGCGTCTGGTCTCCTCAGCTGCTGAAATCCTTCCATCTTGATAATCTGCAAACCGGTCTGTTTAACGCCATTCCTTACGGTCTGGCATCGGTTCTGATGATTGTCTGGGGACGACACTCCGATCGCACCAATGAACGCCGCTGGCATACTGCGCTGACGCTGTTCATGATTGCCGCCGGCGTGTTCGCTGCCTTTGTCAGCGTCTCGCTCTTTGCCACTCTCGCGATCCTGAGCATTATCCTGACGGGCGCGTATTCGATGAAAGGGCCTTTCTGGGCGCTGGCGTCCGGCTGGATGAGCAGCTCCTCGGCGGCGGCAGGGCTGGCCGCGATTGGCGCCATCGCGAACCTGATTGGCGGGGCGGTCATGGTAAATGCCTACGGCATGATCAGCGAGCAAACGGGCAGCTACACGCTGGCTATGCTTCCGCTGGCCGTGCTGTGCCTGGCCGGGGGTATCGCGGTACTCATTATGGGACGGCAGGCCCGCAACGCTCAGCTACACGAAAAACAGGTCACACATTCGTGATGACAGAAGCGGGACACATGTCCCGCTTCTGCGTTTAAAGATTTTCTTCCGCCGCGTCGCTCGTTTCACCAAAGAACTGCTGACAGAAGGGCTTACTGGCTCCCATTTTCTGCGACAGACGGCTGGCCGCCGCCTTCATCAACGGGCCTATCTCCTTCTCACGACGATCTTCCGTCAGCCGTGAGATGGGGCCGGTCAGGGCTAACGCCGCAACCAGCTTGTCGTGAACGCCGAAGACAGGCATCGCAAACGCCGCGGTGTGGGGATCGCGTGCGCCTGACGTGTAGAAAGGGAGTTCAGCGTCGCCCTCCGGCAGGCTCTCATTGAGCCCCCAGTGGCGCAAGACCTTACTGATGGCCGAATTATCGAGCGGGAACTGGCTGCCGGGAAGATTGCTGTGTCGCAGGCCGTGCGACGCTTCCGCGCGAAACAGGCAAAGGCGCTGCCCGCCCTCCAGCACATACCAGCTGGCGCTCTCCTGAGACGCCAGGGATAAGGCCTGAAGCTCTGGCTGAACCACCCGCGAAAGATGGAAAGATTGTTCATACAGCTTGCCGAGGTAAAGCAGGCGTGGGCCAAGCGCATAATTGCCGTCTTCATGCCTGACGACGTAATTCATCCGTTCAAGAGAATTCATCAAGCGGTAAACCGTGGTTTTGTGATAACCCGACAGCTGTGCCAGCGCGGTCAGCGTCAGGCTCTCCTCTCCAGGACGGAAGCAATCCAGTAAAGCCAGCGCTTTTTCAACCGCTACAACGCCTTCATTCCCCATCATTATCTCCTTGTTAGCCCGGCAGTGAGTGTACCTCAAATTTTGTGAGTCACTTCGTGTTTACATCACAAACGCCACCTCGGGTCTGGCTAAAAGGAAAGCAACACCGCTATAGTTGTTTTGTTCTGTACACCTGCGTTGTACTTAGTAAAACAATATGGAGGCATTCATGTCCGTTTCTGAAAAAAAAGCGATTAATCGCCAGTTCGAACGCGTTTCTGCCGAGGACGTTCGTCGGGCTGCCGAGTATCAGGCAGCCATTCTGGCCGACGTGGCCGGTCGCCGCGGTACGCTTCACGGCCGCATCAAACCGCTGGCTCCTCACATGTCCGTTGCGGGTCCGGCCATCACCGTGGAAGTCCGTCCGGGTGATAATCTGGCGATTCATGCCGCGATGGCGGTTGCGCAACCCGGCGATGTCCTGGTCGTCGATGGCAAAGGCGACCTGAGCTGCGCGCTGCTGGGCGAAATCATGGCCACCCAGGCTCAGGCGAGCGGCATTGCGGGCATCATCATTGACGGCGCTGTACGTGACGCCGATTCCCTGAGCAAAGGCCACTACCCTGTCTTTTCTGCCGGTCTGAACCCCTGCGGCCCGACAAAGTTAATTTCTGGCCGGGTTAATCATCCCATTTCAGTCGCCGGGGCGACGGTTCAGGCCGGGGATCTGGTTGTCGCGGATATCGACGGCGTGGTCGTCATCCCGCGTGATGAGGTTCAGCAGGTTATCGCGCTGGCAAAAGAAAAGCTGGAGATGGAGACCCGGCGTCTTGCCGCCATCCGTGAAGGCGATTTGCGTCCACACTGGCTTGATGACGCGCTTCGTAAGGCAGGTATGTTAGCTGACGGGGAGACGCTGTGATGGGGGGCAAAGACGTAATTCTGGTTACCGGAAGCGACCTGGCGGAGCAGGCCATGGTGATGCTGCAGGGCTTTGAGGTGGTGTTTGCGGGCCGCCAGCCGACAGAAGATGACCTGATCGCGCTGTGTAAACGACACAATCCCGTGGCGATTCTGGTTCGTTACGGCCGGATCACCGCGAAAGTCATGGATGCCGCCCCGGCTCTGCAGGTTATTTCCAAGCACGGAAGCGGGATCGATGTGATAGACCAGACGGCAGCGGCCGAGCGCAATATCGCCGTCCGCGCGGCCCCAGGCGCAAACGCGGCGGCAGTGGCTGAACATACCTGGGCGCTGATCCTCGCCTGCGCAAAGTCCGTGGTGCCTCTGGACAAGCGGTTACGAGACGGGCACTGGGATAAGGCGACGCATAAATCCATTGAGCTGGAGGGATTAACCCTGGGGCTAATCGGATTGGGCGCTATCGGCTCGCGCGTGGCAACTATTGGTCATGCCTTCGGCATGAAGGTGCTGGCTTACGATCCCTATGCTAAATCGATGCCTGCCCTGTGCGAACGTGCAGAGACGCTGACCGGACTTCTTTCCCGTTCCGATGTCATCTCTTTGCACTGTCCGCTAACCGATGAGAATCGGGGAATGATCAATAGCGAGGCGCTCGCACACTGCAAACGGAACGCCATTCTGGTCAATACGGCACGCGGTGGACTGATCCACAGTGAATCGTTACTGGCGGCACTCCGGGATGGCACGCTGCACAGCGCAGCGCTGGACAGCTTTACCCAGGAGCCGCTGACGGCGCCGCATCTCTGGCAGTCCGTAGAAAACGTGGTTATTTCACCGCATATCGGCGGCGTTACCGCCGCGTCATACATCAAGATGGGGACCGTGGCCGCGGGCAATATTCTGGCCGTGACGGACGCCACCACCGTCAGCCCGTAAAGCCAAGCGTGACGAGTGGCAGCGCGCTGGTGTCATTTGTCTTCTGCCAGCGCCTGAGCACACGCCCAGGCACTTGCCCATGCCCACTGGAAGTTGTACCCGCCGAGCCAGCCGGTGACGTCCATCACTTCACCGATGAAGTAGAGCCCCGGCACGTTGCGCGCTTCCATGGTACGGGAAGAGAGTTCATTCGTGTCGACTCCGCCCAGCGTGACTTCCGCCGTGCGGTAGCCTTCCGTGCCGTTTGGCTGCACGCGCCAGTTTGTTAGCGTCTCGACCAGCGTTTCCTGCTCGCGGCTGTTAAGCTGCTTGAGCGACACGTCGGGGATCTGCCCCAGCACCTGCAAACATTCTACCAGACGCTTCGGCAGCTGCATTGCCAGGGTGTTTTTCAGGCTCTGATTCGGGTGCGCCGCACGCTGCTCGTTGAGGAAGGCATCCAGATCGCAATCGGGGAGCAGGTTAACCGTGACAAACTCCCCCGGCTGCCAGTAGCTGGAGATTTGCAGGACCGCCGGGCCGGAGAGGCCGCGATGGGTAAAGAGCAGGTTTTCGCGAAACACCGTGCCGTCTTCGGCGGTGATAACGGCGGGAACGGACACGCCAGACAGCGTCTGAAGCTGTTCCAGAAGCGGTTTATGCAGCGTGAACGGCACCAGCCCGGCGCGCGTAGGCAGGACTTTCAGGCCAAACTGCTCGGCGATTTTATAGCCGAACGGGGAAGCGCCCAGCCCCGGCATAGACAGGCCGCCGCTGGCAATCACCAGATTATCGGCGCTGACGGTTTCACCGTTGAGCTGCAGCGTGTAGCCCTGGTCATCGCGGGAAACGTCCAGCACTTCGGTGCGAAGGCGCATGACCACGCCGCCCTTCTCGCACTCGGCCACCAGCATATCGACAATCTGCTGGGCGGAGTCGTCGCAGAACAGCTGGCCCAGCGTCTTCTCATGCCATGCGATACCGTGCTTACCCACCAGGTCGATAAAGTCCCACTGGGTGTAACGCGCCAGCGCAGATTTACAAAAATGACGGTTTTGGCTCAAATAGGCCGCGGGTTCAACATACAGGTTAGTAAAATTGCAGCGCCCGCCGCCGGACATCAGGATCTTGCGGCCTGGCTTTTTACCGTTATCCAGCAGCAGCACGCGACGACCCGCCTGTCCGGCCATTGCCGAACAAAACATACCCGCCGCACCGGCGCCAATTACCACGGCATCAAACCTTTCCACGTCAAAACCCTCGTTGTTAACTGCCGCGGATTGTAAAGTTTCCTCTGTGGTCACACCAGCGTAAAAAGATATTACAAAGCCATTCCATTGAAATTTAAAGAATATCCTTTCAGGCACTTTTCTCAAATCAGGTGGTATGTCAAAAAAAGTCTATATTTCACTTTGCCCGTTGCGCATTTGTCCTGGATAATGCGCCGCGTTCATGTCCTCAAAATGGCGTAACGTCCTATGCTACATTTGTTTGCCGGCCTGGATTTACATACCGGGCTTTTACTCTTGCTTGCTCTGGTTTTTGTACTGTTTTACGAAGCGATCAACGGCTTCCACGACACTGCAAACGCAGTAGCGACGGTTATCTACACTCGCGCAATGCGATCGCAGCTTGCGGTTGTCATGGCGGCGGTATTTAACTTTTTTGGTGTCCTCCTGGGCGGACTGAGCGTTGCGTATGCGATTGTGCATATGCTGCCAACAGATCTGCTGCTTAACGTAAGTTCTGGCCATGGCCTCGCTATGGTGTTCTCAATGCTGCTTGCTGCAATTATCTGGAACCTCGGTACCTGGTATTTCGGCCTGCCTGCATCCAGTTCTCACACCCTCATCGGCGCGATTATCGGTATCGGGTTAACCAACGCCCTCATGACCGGTACATCGGTTGTTGATGCGTTAAATATCCCGAAAGTACTGGGGATCTTTGCCTCTCTCATCGTCTCCCCTATCGTGGGTCTGGTGGTGGCGGGCGGGCTGATCTTCATCCTGCGTCGTTACTGGAGCAATACCAAAAAACGCTCCCGTATTCACCTGACGCCGGCAGAGCGTGAAAAGAAAGACGGCAAGAAAAAGCCGCCATTCTGGACGCGTATTGCCCTGATCATTTCCGCTATCGGCGTGGCTTTCTCACACGGCGCGAACGATGGTCAGAAAGGCATTGGTCTGGTGATGCTGGTACTGATCGGTGTTGCTCCGGCAGGCTTCGTGGTTAACATGAACGCCTCCGGCTACGAAATCACCCGTACCCGCGATGCGGTCAACAACGTTGAAACTTATTTCCAGCAGCACCCTGAGCTGCTGAAAAAAGCGACCGGCGTTGACCAGTTAATCCCGTCTCCGGCAGCCGGTGCCACGACTGCACCTGGCGAATTCCACTGCCATCCGGCTAACGCGATTAACGCGCTGGAACGTGCCAAAGGCATGCTGGGCAATATCGAAAGTTATGACAAACTGACCGTTGAGCAGCGTGGTCAGCTGCGTCGCATTATGCTGTGCATCTCTGATGTGACGGATAAAGTGGCGAAGCTGCCAGACGTGAATGCTGACGACCAGCGTCTCCTGAAGAAACTGAAAGGCGATATGCTCAATACCATTGAGTACGCGCCAATCTGGATCATCATGGCGGTCGCACTGGCACTCGGTATCGGTACGATGATTGGCTGGCGCCGCGTGGCGACCACCATCGGCGAGAAGATCGGTAAGAAAGGCATGACCTATGCGCAGGGTATGTCCGCGCAGATGACGGCGGCAGTGTCTATCGGTCTGGCGAGCTACACCGGTATGCCGGTATCCACCACCCACGTACTCTCCTCGTCCGTGGCAGGTACCATGATTGTTGACGGTGGCGGCCTGCAGCGCAAAACCGTGACCAACATTCTGATGGCCTGGGTGTTCACCCTTCCGGCGTCCATCCTGCTGTCTGGCGGGTTGTACTGGATTTCGCTGAAGCTGATTTAATCGGTAAAGGCGACAAAAAAGCGGGTCAGGAAACTGACCCGCTTTTTTTATGCTCAGTGCCAAATCATCAATGCAATCATACTGACGACGACCAGCCCGCACAGGGCACTGGTCAAAATGAACTGACGACGCAGGCGCTCGCAGCGACGGATAAATTCTTCATCGTGATGATCGCGGTAGCGCTGGTAGTAGATATATCCCACCAGACGCATCTGTTTGCTGGGCTGTCCATGCGAGGTGAAGAACCCTCCACCGTCCACATACTGATAAAGCAACGGATCGCAACCACGAAGTACCACTAACAGCGCACGTAACGATGAGAAGTAGCGCGCCATATTCACTATGCAAACTACGCATAACGCCCAAAACAATGCGACGGTGCTAATCATACATCCTCCCCGGCGTCCGCCCACGAAGCAAGGCTTCTGAGCTACCGCACCCCAATGCCCTGACAGACAGTTCAGTGAAAGAATGACCAAAAGTCGATCCGGTTCGCGTTTTAATATCCGAACGGCTCATTTAATAGTGTAGGAGATCCGTTAATTTTTTTGCCACAAGGTTAATCGTTATCAACACCAAAGCTTGAAAAATATGTTTAACTGGGCCGTAATGAAAGCATCAGACGACGGCTTTCCCATTTAGTCATCGATAACTTAAGGAAGGAGTAACACTATGGCTTACAAACACATTCTCATCGCGGTAGACCTCTCCCCCGAGAGCAAAGTGCTGGTTGATAAAGCGGTATCCATGGCACGTCCCTACAACGCGAAAGTTTCGCTGATTCACGTTGATGTGAATTACTCCGACCTTTACACCGGTCTGATCGACGTCAATCTGGGCGATATGCAGAAGCGTATCTCCGAAGAGACGCACCACGCCCTGAGCGAACTGTCCACCAACGCGGGCTACCCGATTACCGAAACCCTGAGCGGCAGCGGCGACCTGGGCCAGGTATTGGTTGATGCGATCAAGAAATACGACATGGATCTGGTGGTGTGCGGTCACCATCAGGACTTCTGGAGCAAGCTGATGTCTTCCGCTCGCCAGCTGATTAATACCGTTCACGTAGATATGCTGATTGTTCCGCTGCGTGACGAAGAAGACGAGTAAGTGCAAAAAAGCCCGGTGGCGCTAACGCTTACCGGGCCTACAGGCGGCCCGAAATGTAGGCCGGGTAAGGCGAAGCCGCCACCCGGCTTTTTTTATTCCGGTGTCCCCGAATAAATATCAAACCGGTGCCCTTTGGTGGTCACCGCATTGGTCGTGGCAACGTCCGCCAGGGGCGGCGCATAGTCAGGGCGCTTCACCACCACCCGCTTCGTCGCCAGCTGACGAGCCGGTTCCAGCAGGCCATCCGCATCCAGATCAGGCCCCACCAGAGACTGAAACACCCGCATCTCTTTCTTCACCAGCGCGCTTTTCTGCTTGTGTGGAAACATCGGGTCGAGATAGACGACCTGCGGGCGCGGGGTGATATCGGTCAGCGCCGTCAGGCTCGAGGCATGGATCAGCTGCAATCGCTCCTGCAACCACGGCCCGATTTCCGGGTCCGCGTAGCCACGGCTCAGACCGTCGTCGAGCAGGGCTGCCACCACCGGATTGCGCTCCAGCATCCGCACATGACAGCCGACAGACGCCAGCACAAACGCATCGCGCCCCAGCCCCGCCGTGGCATCCACCACGTCCGGCAGATAGCTTCCTTTAATCCCAACCGCTTTCGCCACCGCTTCGCCGCGACCGCCGCCGAACTTGCGCCGGTGCGCCATGGCCCCGCCGACAAAATCGACAAAAATCCCGCCGAGCTTCGGTTCGTCGCGCTTACGTAATTCGAGATGTTCTGGTGTCATCACCAGCGCCATCAGGTTATCTTCATCATGTTCCAGCCCCCAGCGGGCGGCCAGAACAGATAAGGCGCCGTCTCCGGCGCCTGTTTCATCCACTAAGCAGATCTTCACGTAACAATCAGCCTTTGATCCCGTAATGCTCAAGCATCGCGTCCAGCTGCGGCTCGCGCCCGCGGAAGCGTTTGAACAGCACCATTGGCTCTTCGGAACCGCCGCGGGTCAGGATGTTGTCGAGGAACGACTGGCCGGTTTCGCGGTTGAAAATCCCCTCTTCTTCGAAACGAGAGAAGGCATCCGCCGCCAGCACGTCGGCCCACAGGTAGCTGTAGTACCCCGCCGCATAGCCGCCTGCGAAGATGTGGCTGAACGCGTGCGGGAAGCGGCCCCAGGTTGGCCCTGGAATAACCGCGACCTGCTTTTTAATCTCGGCCAGGGTTTCAAGGATTTTCGCCCCCTGCTCCGGGCTGAACTCGGCGTGCAGGCGGAAGTCGAACAGGCCGAACTCCAGCTGGCGCAGGATAAACATCGCCGCCTGGTAGTTCTTCGCCGCCAGCATTTTATCCAGCAGTTCTTTCGGCAGCGGTTCGCCGGTCTCGTAGTGGCCGGAGATAAACGCCAGCGCGTCCGGCTCCCAGCACCAGTTTTCCATAAACTGGCTCGGCAGCTCGACCGCATCCCACGGCACACCGCTGATGCCTGCCACGCCTGCGGTTTCGATGCGGGTCAGCATGTGGTGCAGGCCGTGACCGAACTCGTGGAACAGGGTGATCACTTCGTCGTGGGTAAAGAGCGCAGGTTTGCCGTTCACCGGACGGTTGAAGTTACAGGTCAGGTAGGCGACTGGCTTCTGCAGAGAACCGTCTGCTTTACGCATCTGGCCCACGCAGTCGTCCATCCACGCCCCGCCGCGCTTGTTCTCACGCGCGTAGAGATCGAGGTAGAAGCTGCCGCGCAGTTCGTTTTTCTCGTCATACAGCTCGAAGAAGCGCACGTCCGGATGCCAGACGTCGATATCGGTACGCTCTTTGGCAGTGATGCCATAGATGCGCTTCACCACTTCAAACAGGCCGTTAACGGCTTTGTTTTCCGGGAAGTACGGGCGTAGCTGCTCGTCGCTGATGCTGTAGAGGTGCTGCTTCTGTTTTTCGCTGTAGTAAGCAATGTCCCACGGCTGCAGCTCGTCCACGCCGAACTCCGCTTTCGCGAAGGCGCGCAGCTGGGCCAGCTCTTTTTCACCCTGCGGACGGGCGCGTTTCGCCAGATCGGTCAGGAAGTCGAGCACCTGCTGCGGGTTTTCCGCCATTTTGGTGGCGAGAGATTTGTCGGCGTAGTTTTCAAAGCCCAGCAGCTGGGCCAGCTCGTGGCGCAGGGCGAGGATTTCCGCCATCACCGGGCTGTTGTCCCACTTACCGGCATTCGGCCCCTGATCGGAGGCGCGGGTGCTATACGCGCGGTACATCTCTTCGCGAAGCGCCTGGTTGTCGCAGTAGGTCATCACCGGCAGATAGCTCGGGATATCCAGCGTTAACAGGAAGCCGTCCTGCTCTTTCGCTTCGGCCTGCGCTTTTGCCGCCGCCAGCGCGCTTTCCGGCATGCCGGAAAGCATAGCTTCGTCGGTAATCAGCTTCGTCCAGCCCATGGTGGCGTCAAGGACGTTGTTGCTGTACTGGTTGCCCAGCTCGGACAGGCGCGCGGCGATTTCACCGTAGCGGGTCTGCTTCTCTTTTGGCAGGCCAATCCCGGACAGCTCAAAATCACGCAGGGCGTTATCGACCGATTTTTTCTGCGCGGTATTCAGCTCGGCGTAGTGATCGCCGTCGCGCAGGTCGCGGTAGGCTTTGTAGAGCCCTTCGTGCTGGCCGACCCAGGTGCTGTACTCAGAGAGCAGCGGCAGGGTTTGCTCGTAGGCTTCACGCAGCTCCGGGCTGTTTTTTACCGAGTTCAGGTGGCTCACCGGGGAGAAGATACGCCCCAGCACGTCGTCCACTTCGGCCAGCGGCTGACACAGATTTTCCCAGGTGTACGGCCCGCCCTGCGCGACCACGCTTTCTACCGCCGCGCGGCAGTTGTCCAGCGATTGCGTAACCGCTGGAACCACATGCTCGGGGAGGATTTTAGAAAACGGTGGCAACGAAAAAGGCGTCAGTAATGGATTGGTCATAAACGCTGTCCTGTTGAAAGAGGTGAATGAAGCGCGCATCCGGCGCTGTGCATATGCGATCTAGAATGGGGTTAAGTGTAGAGGATTTCAATGCCAGACGTGGCGGAAAAGAGCCCGGTGGCGCTGCGGTTACCGGGCCTACGGGTAATCTGCGCCGTTCTGCTGTAAACTGTGGCAAATCGTCAATTCAGCGGAATATCATTACCCATGCTCAGTTATCGCCACAGCTTCCACGCAGGCAACCACGCCGACGTCCTTAAACACACCGTTCAGAGCCTGATCATCGAATCGCTCAAAGAGAAAGAAAAGCCGTTTCTCTATCTGGACACGCACGCGGGCGCGGGCCGTTATCAGCTGAGCGGCGAGCATGCCGAGCGTACCGGTGAATATCTGGAAGGGATCGCCCGCATCTGGCAGCAGGACGACCTGCCTGCCGAGCTGGAGCCGTACATCGGCGTGGTGAACCACTTCAACCGCAACGGCCAGCTGCGTTACTACCCGGGATCCCCGCTGATTGCCCGCCAGCTGCTGCGCGAGCAGGACAGCATCCAGCTGACCGAGCTGCATCCGAGCGACTTCCCGCTGCTGCGTTCTGAATTCCAGAAAGACAGCCGCGCCCGCGTGGAAAAAGCCGACGGCTATCAGCAGCTGAAAGCCAAGCTGCCGCCGGTTTCCCGTCGCGGTCTGGTACTGATCGACCCGCCGTACGAAATCAAAACCGACTATCAGGCGGTGGTGACCGGTATCCACGAAGGCTACAAACGCTTCGCCACCGGGACATACGCCCTGTGGTATCCGGTGGTGCTGCGTGCGCAAATCAAGCGCATGATCAAAGACCTGGAAGCCACCGGCATCCGCAAAATCCTGCAGATCGAGCTGGCCGTGCGTCCGGACAGCGACCAGCGCGGCATGACCGCCTCGGGCATGATCGTCATTAACCCGCCGTGGAAGCTCGAAGCGCAGATGAACAACGTGCTGCCGTGGCTGCACAAAACGCTGGTGCCAGCCGGTACGGGTCATACCTCCGTCAGTTGGATCGTGCCGGAGTAATCGCAGCCATCGGTGGAAACTATTGATTTCAGGTATACAATCGCGGCAATTCACGATTAAGGACAAAAGCTATGACTAAGCATTATGACTACATCGCCATCGGCGGTGGCAGCGGCGGCATCGCCTCCATCAACCGCGCGGCCATGTACGGCCAGAAGTGTGCGCTGATTGAAGCCAAAGCGCTGGGCGGCACCTGCGTGAACGTGGGTTGTGTACCGAAAAAGGTGATGTGGCATGCGGCGCAAATCCGTGAAGCTATCCATATGTATGGCCCGGACTACGGCTTTGACACCACCATCAACCACTTCGACTGGGACAAACTGATCGCCAGCCGTACCGCCTACATCGACCGTATTCACACCTCGTACGACAACGTGCTGGGTAAAAATAACGTCGACGTTATCCACGGTTTCGCCCGCTTTGTGGACGCGAAAACGATCGAAGTGAACGGTGAGACGATCACCGCCGATCACATCCTGATCGCCACCGGCGGCCGTCCGAGCCACCCGAACATCCCGGGCGTGGAATACGGCATCGACTCTGACGGTTTCTTCGAACTGCCTGCCCTGCCAAAACGCGTTGCCGTGGTGGGCGCGGGTTACATCGCGGTGGAGCTGGCTGGCGTGATTAACGGTCTGGGTGCCGAAGCGCACCTGTTCGTGCGTAAACACGCGCCGCTGCGCAGCTTCGATCCGCTGATCGTTGATACGCTGGTTGAAGTGATGAACACCGAAGGCCCAACCCTGCATACCAACGCCGTGCCGAAAGCGGTCGTGAAAAACGCAGACGGCAGCCTGACCCTGGAGCTGGAAGATGGCCGCAGTCAGACCGTCGATTGCCTGATCTGGGCGATTGGCCGTGAACCGGCGAACGATAATTTCAACCTGGGCGTGACCGGCGTGAAAACCGACGAAAAAGGCTATATCGTCGTCGATAAATTCCAGAACACCAGCGTACCGGGCATTTACGCGGTCGGCGACAATACCGGTGCCGTTGAGCTGACCCCGGTTGCCGTTGCGGCGGGCCGCCGTCTCTCCGAGCGCCTGTTCAATAACAAGCCGGACGAGCATCTGGACTACAGCAACATCCCGACCGTGGTCTTCAGCCACCCGCCAATCGGCACCGTCGGCTTAACCGAGCCGCAGGCGCGTGAGCAGTACGGCGACGACCAGGTGAAAGTGTATAAATCGGCGTTTACCGCCATGTACACCGCCGTCACCTCGCACCGTCAGCCGTGCCGCATGAAGCTGGTCTGCGTCGGCCCGGACGAGAAGATTGTCGGTATCCACGGCATTGGCTTCGGCATGGATGAGATCCTGCAGGGCTTTGCGGTAGCGCTGAAGATGGGCGCGACCAAGAAAGACTTCGACAATACCGTGGCGATCCACCCAACGGCCGCCGAAGAGTTTGTCACCATGCGTTAATGCATAAGCCCCTCTCCGGAGGGGCTTTTTTTATTCACATTCATAAATCGTTGCAAAACGAATGCTCCGAAAAGAGTGATCTACCGCACATATCCCTCCACATCTGCCGAAGCGAATGTCTACGCTTATAAGACGCCCGGATAAACCTGTCTTTTGAACACACAACCGGAGGTCCCTATCACCATGTTCAACCAGAAACTACAGGCTACCGAGAACATCGAATTCGAGATTGCAGAAGAGCTGCGCTACGAGACCGATCCCTGCGAGTTGAAACTGGATGAAATGATTGAGGCGGAGCCGGAACCCGAGATGATCGAGGGGCTACCCGCCTCCGATGCACTGACGCCCGCAGACCGCTATCTTGAACTGTTTGAGCACGTGCAGTCCTCGCGCCTGTTCACGGACAGCAAAACCTTTCCCGACTGCGCGCCGAAGATGGATCCGCTGGATATCCTGATCCGCTACCGCAAGGTCAGACGCCACCGGGATTTCGACCTGCGCCAGTTTGTGGAAAACCACTTCTGGCTGCCGGAGACCTACAGTACGGAATATGTCTCCGACCCCGGTCTGTCCCTCAAAGAGCACATTGACAGCCTGTGGCCAGTGCTGACGCGCGAGCCGCAGGATCATATTCCCTGGTCTTCCCTGCTGGCGCTGCCCCAAGCCTATATCGTTCCCGGCGGACGATTCAGCGAGACCTACTACTGGGATTCCTATTTCTCCATGCTGGGGCTGGCGGAGAGCGGTCGTAACGATCTGCTGAAATGTATGGCGGATAACTTCGCCTGGCTGATTGAACGCTACGGGCATATTCCCAACGGCAACCGTACCTATTATCTCAGCCGCTCCCAGCCGCCGGTCTTTGCGCTGATGGTGGAATTGTTTGAGGAGGACGGCGTGCGCGGTGCGAAACGCTATCTGGAACACCTCAAAATGGAGTACGCCTTCTGGATGGACGGCGCGGAGTCGCTCCTGCTTAACCAAGCCTACCGCAGCGCCGTGCGTATGCCGGACGGCTCGTTGCTCAACCGCTACTGGGATGACCGTGATACCCCGCGCGATGAATCGTGGATTGAGGATGTGGAAACTGCCCGCCATTCGGGCCGTCCGCCAAACGAGGTGTATCGCGACCTGCGCGCCGGGGCGGCGTCCGGCTGGGACTATTCCTCCCGCTGGCTGCGCGATCCGTCGCGGCTCGCCAGCATCCGCACGACGCAGTTTATCCCCATCGATCTGAACGCCTTCCTGTTCAAGCTGGAAAGCGCCATCGCCAACATCTCGGCGTCGAAAGGGGACAAAGAGACGGCCGACCTGTTCCGCCAGAAAGCCAGCGATCGCCGCGAGGCGGTGAACCGCTATCTGTGGGACGAGGAGAGCGGCTGTTACCGCGATTACGACTGGCGACGCGAAGAGCTGGCGCTGTTTTCTGCCGCCAGCATTGTGCCGCTGTATGTCGGCATGGCGACCCATGAGCAGGCCGAGCGTCTGTCGGATGCGGTCAAAGCGCGACTGCTGACGCCGGGCGGGATTCTGGCGACCGAGTACGAAACCGGCGAGCAGTGGGATAAACCCAACGGCTGGGCGCCGCTGCAGTGGATGGCGATCCAGGGGTTCAAGCAGTACGGCAACGACTCGCTGGGGGATGAAATCGCCTGGAGCTGGCTGCATACGGTGAACCATTTTTATCAGACGCATCATAAGCTGATTGAGAAGTACCACATCGCCAGCAGCACGCCGCGCGAAGGGGGCGGGGGTGAGTATCCGCTGCAGGATGGTTTCGGCTGGACGAACGGCGTGGTGCGGCGTCTGATTGGGTTGTATGGGGAGCCTTGAATAGGGTGCGGTCTGGTGCCCTCACCCCGACCCTCTCCCACGGGGAGAGGGAGGAGAAATCAGCGAATCACCTCATAAATGGCGCTCTGAATAGACTGCCATTTTTTGGTGGTGGCATCCGGCTGTGACTTCGCACGGCGTGTGGCCATGTCGAGATCGTGCTGCTGGCGTTTCACCACCGCTGGCACGGTGCAGAAAGCTTTGAGGTACTCTTTACGTACCGAGGTCAGAGACTCGCCGTTCGACATCGCGTGGCTGAGCGTGTTGATGAAGCGCCGACACGGCTTCTCTTCCACCATGTTTTGCCGGTAGCGTAGCATCAGCTCCAGCACGTCGTCATAGCCTGCCGACATCGCCTCTTCGGTCCAGGACAGCTTCCAGTCCATACCGCCCTGCAAAAAGAGCTGGGTCACGCGGGTGTCGTTGCGGTTAATGGCCGAGCGGAAATTATTCTCGTCCCAGGTCACTCCCATGCGCGTGAGCGTTTCGCGCGAGGAAGGCGTCTCACGCATTTCCTGTGGCGGCGCCGCTTCAGCCGCGCTGACGGCCGCAGGCTGCGGTTTACTGCTGGTCACCAGCCAGAAGCCTCCCGCCACGATGGCAATCACCATAACGCCAACCGCCCCCCATAACGCACCGGAAATAAGCTGCTCGCGTTGTTCGGGGGTGCGCGGCGCGCGCTGGGTCGGCTTTTCAATGGTGTCACGGACTTCAAACAGATCCCCACCGGTGACCCGATCCATTTTCTGCGCCTTTTCCCAGAAGGTATGCAGTTCGCTGGCATCTACCGCCATGAATCCCGCCGGATTGACGCGCGTTCTCCCCTCTTCAAACGCGCGTTGAACGGGCCGCGCGATCTGCGCGTAGTAGTTATCCAGCAGCTGGATTTGCGCCGAGCTTAACGTTTTCTGGACGGTGATGTTGTTGCGAATTTGCCGAATGTCATCGAGGAAGGTTTGCAGCGTTTTACGCGGTTCAACCAGCAGCGTCAGCATGGACGGGTCGCTGAACAGCGAAGCGTAATAGCGGCTGAACTCTTTTTTATCCACCAGCATTTGCGCCAGTTCGCTGAACATCATGCCGCTCAGGACATCGTTGATCTCGCCCAACTTCAGCCAGCGCCGTACGCGGTCGGCGTTAAACAAAGTCTTGAGATGGTTATTCAGCCTTACCTGATCGGGCCAGGCCTGCTGGATGAGCCCTTTTATCATGAGCTCTATCGCCCGCACCTGCTTATGCGCCTGCTGCTGCTGAAGTTCGCTGCCCGGAGTCAGCTCCGTGCTGTAGGTCAACAGCGGCTGCTGCAGGCGAAGGTGCTCCAGCGCGGTGACAAACCGCATCGCCGCAATCAGCTGGTTTTCACTCACATCCTGTCCGCTTTCATACTGCGGCACGCGCTGCTGCAGCAGGCGCAGCTGGAGCGTAAATTCCGACATCTCGGCATCATTCAGGTTGAGTTTTTTCGCTACGGCTCCCCAGCCGCCCAGGGCTAATCGCGCGCTGTCCAGTTGTTCCAGAAACCAGCGTGGATCTTTGCCCTCAGAAGCATGTACATTCAGAAGAAGCAAAATTTCCACCGACGCATGGCGAATGACCGCCAGACAGTGTTCGAACTGTTCGCGAATATGATGTGATGTGCTGAGAGTCATTGTTTTCCTTAAGCGACAACGAAGACATCCGGATTGGCACGTAACGGCCTTTTTTCTTTTTATTTATACGCGGTTAACCATACCTGACTTTCTGTTGAAATAAAGTGACAACCCTAAAATCATTTAAAATGTTTCAGGAGAATCTGAATGCCGGTTTTAATTACCCCTCGCCTGAACTGCTCGCCTTTACAAGAAGAAGACTGGCCCTTTTTTCTGGCGCTACAGCAGCATCCCGACGTCATGCGCTTTGTGGCGGAAGACCGCCCCGTCGCGGCGATCCGCGAGGCGTTTGATTCGCGCCTGACGCCCTGGACGCCAGGGAGCGCGCACTGGCTGTGCCTCGTCGTGCGTGACGCCGCTTCCAGGGCTCCGTTGGGCGTCACCGGGTATATTCATCGGGAGGAGGATTGCGCTGAGGTCGGTTTTCTTTTCGCTCCCGAGGCACAGGGGAAAGGTTACGGCTTTGAATCCCTGAAAGCGCTTTGCGATTACGCTTTTCATCAGGGCGGTATACGTCGACTTACCGCCACCGTCACCGCCGGGAATATCGCCTCACGACGTCTGCTGGAAAAAGCCCGCTTTTGCCTGGAGGGCGAATTACGCGAGAGCTATTACCTTGCGGGACGTTGGCATAATGACTGGTTATTTGGTTTATTGCGGCAGGAATATCTGAATAACAATCCCTGATCAATAGCCATTTGGCGGATATTTCTCGTACCTCATTTCCTCTACAGTGTCGCCATTAAGAGGAAATGAATATGAAAGAGCATGCGCTGAAAATATCTTCTGCCGCCATCGCGTTGATAAAGAAACATCAGGGTCTTTCTCTGGAAAAATATCGTGACGAAAAAGGATTATGGGTTATCGGCTATGGCCACGTTATCCGCGATCAGGAGCATTTTCACGGCCCTGTCACACCTCTGGAGGCTGAGACTTTGTTGCGCGAAGATATCCGGTTGTGTGAAGCGCTGCTGCGGGAAAATATGACACGTCCATTAACCCAACAGCAGCATGATGCGCTGGTGATGATGATATTCAGTTTCGGAGAGATAACGTCGCTCCCAAACGCGCTTTTTCAGGCCGTCGCCCGGGTATAATACATGGCTGCCTGCGTTCTGTTTTTCACGTCCAGCCGCCGGAAAAGCGCCTCGAGGTGCGCTTTTACCGTGGCCGCACTGATGTTCAGATTGCGGCCAATCTCTTTATTCGACTCCCCCGCCGCCAGCAATTTCAAGACTTCGCGCTGGCGCTCGCTCAAGGATAATAATGCCTGAGGCGACGTCGGCTCTCTGACCCACTCTCCGGGAAAACAGACCATCCCTCTGGATACCGAATCCAGTACGGCGGAAAACCGTTCGGGATTGGCGTTTCGGGGAACAATGGCCATGACGTTTCGCTGCCGCAGCTGCTCAGCACATTTGGCCTCTTTTTTCGCCAAAATCAGAATCACACGTATTGCCGGAAAGCGATGCAGGATCGCTTCCAGCAAAGTGCTCCCTTCGTCCTGAATTAAATTCCCATCAATCATGACGATAGCCGACGGTGAAGCAGAAATCTGAGTCCATAAATCTTCTGCCTGACAGGTCCCAGTTATATTTATTTCCGGAATCAACCTCTGAAGACTGTGTATCGCTCCGTGAATAAAGAGTGACTGCCTGTCAAACATGATTACTCGCATCGTTTTTTCCCCTCTGAGAATAGCGAAGGGGGATTCTACAGAGGCATTATTTAAGAAAAAACTCAACGAATGGATACGTTACAAATCCCCGGGGTTCTTTATATCTGTCAGTATTTAGACACATTTATCTTAAGGATTTACTCAAGCGCATACATCACAGGAACATACCGCCTGATACTTCAATACGTTGCGCATTCATCCAGCCCAGTTTGTCGCTGAGCAGTGCCGCAATGGCATCGCCGATATCGTCAGGCAGCCCCACCCGCCCCAGCGCCGTCTGGGACGCCAGCATCTGGTTGAGCTCCGCGTTGTCGCGCACGTGTCCGCCGCCAAAGTCGGTTTCTATCGCACCAAGCGCAATGATATTGACGGAGATGCCGCGCGCGCCCAGCTCTTTCGCCTGATAACGCGTCAACACTTCCATTGCTCCTTTCATCGCCGCGTAGGTCGCCGACCCCGGCTGGGTAAAACGGGCCAGCCCGCTGGAGACGTTGAGGATCCGTCCGCCGTCGCTAAGCAGCGGCAGCAGGCGCTGCGTCAGGAAGAAAGGTCCTTTGAAATGAACGTTCAGCGCCTCGTCAAACTGGGCTTCCGTCGTGTCGGTATAAGGCGCATATAAACCCGTCCCGGCATTGTTCAATAAATAGTCAAACGTTTCACGCTGCCAGACGCTCTTAAGGGTCTCCTGAAGCTGTTGGGCAAAATGCTCAAAACTCGTGATATCCCCGACGTTGAGCTGCAATGCCGCCGCGTTGACGCCTTTTTCCTGAATTTCATGCACAACGTCCAGCGCTTCCTGCTGGCTGCGGTTGTAGGTCAGCACAATTCCCGTGCCGTCTGCCGCCAGCTTTAAGGCAGCGTTTTTACCCAAACCACGGCTACCACCCGTCACTAATGCGATACGTTCAGTCATCATAAACCTCGTTTTGGCTGTTATGGAGATTGAGTAAGAGCTTATTAGGTGATAGAAAATCAATAAAGATGAGTTAAAACGCTTCACTGTTTCAGCACAAACAACAATGAGCTACATCTATGGATAAAATTCACGCAATGCAGCTGTTTGTTCGCGTCGCGGAACTGGAGAGTTTTTCCCGCGCGGCAGAAACATTAACGCTGCCGAAAGGCAGCGTGTCACGACAGATTCAGGCCCTCGAAAACCGGCTTGGCACCCAGCTATTGCACCGCACCACCCGCCGCGTCAGCCTGACGCAGGACGGTATGGTCTATTACGAACGGGCAAAAGATCTGCTGGCAAACCTCGATGAGCTGGACGGTATGTTTCTGCACGATCCCTCCAGCATCAGCGGACGGCTCCGCGTGGATATGCCCGTCGCCGTTGCTCGAAATTTAGTCATCCCCAAACTGCCTGCTTTTCTGCAGCATTATCCGGGCATCGAGCTGGAGCTCAGCAGCAGCGATCGTCTGGTGGATGTGATCCGCGAAGGGTTTGACTGCGTGGTACGCGTCGGCACGCTGAAAGATTCAGGGCTTATTGCCCGACCGTTGGGCAAGCTGTCGGTGATTAACTGCGCCAGCCCGGATTATCTGGCGCGTTTTGGCTACCCGGAAACGCTGGACGATTTAGGCTCCCACGCCGTCATTCACTACACCGCTACGCTGGGAACTCGCCCACAGGGCTTTGAGTTTTATAACGGCAGTACGACGCAGTGGATAAAAACGGGAGGGGTGTTAACTGTTAACAGCACCGAAACTTACCAGGCTGCCTGCCTCGCCGGGCTGGGCATCATTCAGGTTCCGCGGGTTGGGGTGCGAGATTTACTGCGCGCGAAGAAACTGATTGAAATTCTCCCGCAATACCGGGCCGAACCAATGCCTGTTTCCCTGATTTATCCCCACCGGCGCAACCTCTCCCGCCGGGTACATCTGTTCATGGAGTGGCTGACCGAACTCACAAAAGCTTACGTGGACTAGTCGCAAGCTATAATTCAGTAACATCCAGCCAAACGAAAAGGAAAAGACGCGTGACGCCGGAAAATAACCCGCAACGACCCACCCAACATTTAGAGTATGAACCCATCAAGAAGATGGAGACCGAGCCGGAAGAGACCAGGTCTACAGGTACCGCCAGCAAAGCGCTGGGGACCGTCACCGGTATTATCGCCAGAATTCAGCAGTTTCCCATGATTGCGCATCTGATACGTGCGACCGAACGCTTTAATGACCGCATGGGAAACCAGTTTGGTGCCGCTATCACCTATTTCTCCTTCCTGTCGATGATCCCGATCCTGATGGTGTCGTTTGCGGCGGCCGGTTTTGTGCTCGCGTCGCACCCGACGCTGCTGCAGGATATCTTTAATAAGATCCTGAATAACGTCAGTGACCCAACCCTTGCCAGCACGCTCAAAAGCACCATCAATACCGCCGTCCAGCAGCGCACCACCGTCGGTATCGTCGGTTTGCTGATTGCCCTTTACTCCGGCGTTAACTGGATGGGCAACCTGCGCGAGGCCATTCGCGCCCAGTCGCGCGATGTCTGGGAGCGTAAGCCGCAGGATCAGGAGAAAATTTGGGTGAAGTATCTCCGCGACTTTGTTTCGCTGATTGGCCTGCTCGTCGCGCTCATCGTGACGCTGTCCATTACCTCCGTGGCGGGCTCGGCGCAGCAGATGATCATCTCCGCGCTCTACCTTGATTACATCGAATGGCTGAAGCCCGCCTGGCGCAGCATTGGGCTGGCCATTTCCATCTTCGCCAACTACCTGCTGTTCTTCTGGATCTTCTGGCGCTTGCCGCGCCATCGCCCGCGCAAGAAGGCGCTGATCAGAGGGACACTGATCGCGGCGATAGGCTTTGAGGTGATTAAAATCGTGATGACCTACACCCTGCCGTCGCTGGTGAAATCCCCTTCCGGCGCGGCGTTCGGCTCGGTGCTGGGGTTAATGGCGTTCTTCTACTTCTTCGCACGTTTAACCCTGTTCTGCGCCGCGTGGATCGCCACTGCCGAGTACAAAGACGACCCACGAATGCCGGGCAAAACGCACCGTTAACCCCTCTCCCGGGCTGAAATTTCAGCCCGATTCATCATTTCAGCATATAAATCCAGTCCGTAACTTTTATTTAACCGAAAACCAGTTTTATTGACTGATATTTAAAATCTGTGAAGCATTTCATAGACGTGTTTTGGCTGGCCTGAAAATTATCCGCTTTTTGTTGCTTTTATCACCAGGTCGCGGCTTTGTTACAGATTGAAATGTCGCTTTTGCTGTGCGTAATATGGCCTTTCGTTCGACAAAAATAAGAAAATATTATGCAAGCAACCGCCACCACACTCGACTCAGAAACGGAAAACGTTCCGGTAAATTCGCGCAATAAAGTTGTCGTCGCCTCGCTGATTGGCACCGCCATCGAGTTCTTCGACTTTTACATTTACGCCACCGCGGCGGTCATCGTCTTCCCGCACATTTTCTTCCCGCAGGGCGATCCGACGGCGGCCACGCTGCAGTCCCTGGCGACCTTTGCTATCGCGTTTGTTGCGCGTCCGATTGGCTCCGCGCTGTTTGGACACTTTGGCGATCGCATCGGACGCAAAGTCACGCTGGTGGCCTCGCTGCTGACGATGGGGATCTCCACCGTGGCCATCGGCCTGCTGCCGACGTATGAGACCATCGGCATTCTGGCGCCGGTCCTGCTGGCGCTGGCGCGTTTTGGTCAGGGTCTGGGCCTGGGTGGTGAATGGGGTGGCGCGGCGCTGCTGGCCACCGAGAACGCCCCGGCGCGCAAGCGCGCGCTGTATGGTTCCTTCCCGCAGCTTGGCGCACCGATTGGCTTCTTCTTCGCCAACGGGACGTTCCTGCTGCTCTCCTGGCTGCTGACGGATGAACAGTTCATGAGCTGGGGCTGGCGTATCCCGTTTGTCTTCTCAGCCGTGCTGGTGCTGATTGGCCTGTACGTGCGTGTTTCTCTGCATGAGACCCCTGTTTTCGCGAAAGTGGCCGCGGCGAACAAGCAGGTGAAGGTACCGCTGGGCACGCTGCTGACCAAGCACGTCCGCGTGACCGTACTGGGCACGTTTATCATGCTGGCCACCTACACGCTGTTCTACATCATGACCGTTTACTCCATGACCTTCAGTACCGCCGCCGCGCCGGTTGGGCTGGGTCTGCCGCGTAACGAAGTGCTGTGGATGCTGATGATGGCGGTGATCGGGTTTGGCGTGATGGTGCCGATTGCGGGCCTGCTCGCGGATAAGTTCGGTCGTCGCGCAAGCATGATCACCATCACCACGCTGATCGTTCTGTTTGCTCTGTTCGTCTTCCCGCCGCTGCTGGGTTCAGGCAGCCCGGCGCTGGTGATGGCCTACCTGCTGATTGGCCTGAGCCTGATGGGGCTGACCTTCGGCCCGATGGGTGCACTGCTGCCAGAGCTGTTCCCGACGGAAGTGCGTTATACCGGCGCGTCGTTCTCCTACAACGTCTCGTCTATTCTGGGCGCCTCCGTTGCGCCGTATATCGCCACCTGGCTGCAGGCAAACTACGGCCTGTTCTATGTGGGCGTTTATCTGGCGGCCATGGCGGCACTGACGCTGATTGCGCTGCTGCTGACGCACGAGACGAAACACCAGGCTCTGTAAGCTAATGCCGGGTGGCGGCTACGCCTTACCCGGCCTACGATTCAAATGTAGGCCGGGTAAGGCGTAGCCGCCACCCGGCAAAAACAGGCCGCTCTTTACTTCTTCATCTGTGACAAAATGTTCCGGCACTGATTCGCCTCGCCTTCTGACGGCGAAATCAACGCCAGCAGCGCTGCGGCGGGGGTAACCAGCGTCGCGAGGGCTGCGGCCACCGCGCCACGCGCAATCAGCGGTCCGGGCTTCACGCCCGCCTGCGGATTTTTGAAGGTTCCGCGCACGTACAGCGGCGAGCGCAGGGTGATGATACGGATCCCCTTACTTTCCGGATCGATGGTCAAATCCAGCTGTTCGGACGCCATACTGGCGGTACCGGTCACGTTAATCACCGCATTTTCCGTGTCGAAGGCAAAAATCTGCGGACGCGCCACGCCGTTAACCAGATCCAGATTGGCCGCCGCGCAGTTCACCCGCACCTCATCATCACCGAAGATTTGCCCGATGATGTAGTTCCCGACGTTCAGGCCCAGGATTTCCATCAGGTTGCGGCTCACCAGCCCGTCGTTCATCAGCAGCTTCAGGTTGCCATTACCGCTGCCCAGCAGCGCCGCCACGGAGTTCCCCACGCCGCGGATGTCGGCATCGCCGTTCATCTCGCCGAGGGTCTTCTGCATCAGCTCGACGTTCGGCATCAGCGCTTTCAGCTTAAGCCTGCGGGCCTGAATCTCCGCCCGGCCCTGCATCGGCTTTTTATCGCCTTCCAGGTGAATGTTGGAGGAAATCGTCCCGCCCGCCATGCCAAACTTCAGCGGCTGCAGGCGCAGATCGGCATTTTTCAGGATGATATGCGTCGAGAGATCGCTCAGCGGCAACGTGCTGCCATGCTCAATTTTACGCCCTTTGAAGCGCACATCCGCATCCATCACGTTCCACTTATCGGTTTCAAAGCGATCGTAAGGCAGCACTTTTCCCGCAGGTTGAATGTCCTTTTTCACCTCTTTTGACTTCGTACCTTTACCGGAATCCACGCCGATCAGCGGGCCGAGATCGGCCAGACGCAGCTGGCGGGACTCAACGTCCCCTTCCAGCTTCGGTCTCGGTTTTCCGGTGGTGTAGGTCAGCGAGCCGTGGATATCGCTGTCGCCGATGCGGCCGTTAAAATCACGGTAGTCAAAAACAGACGCTTTTTCGGTATCGATTTTGGCGACCAGATGCCCGTCCGTTTCGAACGGCGGGGTATCCGGCAGCAGCACGCCGGTCAGCTCATACAGCTCGCCCAGCGAATCACCGGCAAATTTAAGCTGAAGATCGACGCCGCCCATGTTCATCGGGTCGTTAACCGTTCCCACGAACGCCACGCGGGTGTTACCGGAGCGGAAGTCCGCCTGCACCGGGAACGGCGTGCCTTCGCTCCGGAGCGCCAGCATGCCGCCTATTTTCCCTTTGCCGCTGAGCGGCTGGTCGTTGTAGCGTCCTTTTGCCGTCAGGCCGAAGACATAGTCGCCCACGCTTGCCGTGTCACCTTTGGCTTTCGTCCCCGTGACCTCGCTAAACGGCAGCGGCTTGCCCAGCGGATCGACCAGGATCTCCACGTCGGCCTTGCTGACCTTATCGTCGATGGCGATCCGCCCGCGATCGAAGAGAATATTGTCGAGACGGAATGACCAGGAGGAAGGCTGGGCATTCGGATCCTTTTCGCCATCGCTGGCAAGGTTGAACGTCCAGTTGTTGTTTTTTTCAGAGAGGCGGATCAGGCGCGCGTCGGGCTGTTGAAGTTTGATCCACGGCAGATAGACCGTTTTGGTCAGCAGCGCGAGCGGGGCCAGCGTGGCCTCAACGCGCGGCAGGTGGATCATGGTGACGTCCGGGATGTCCGGCGGGTTACCGAGAATGATGTCGTCGGCGTGGACGTGCGGCCAGGGGATCCAGCTTCGCCAGCCGGGCTCCTCTTTCTGACGCTCCCACACGACCCCTAAATCACCGCGTATGGCGAAGGGGCGGTTCAGTTCGGTTGAGACTTTCTGGTTGATGGTCGGCTTAAGACGGTTCCAGTCAAACGTCGCAATAATGATGGCGACGACCACGATCAACAACAAGAAAATCCCTGCTGTCCAGGAGATCACCCTGGTTGTTCTTGTCATTTTTGTCCCCTTTCCTGATGACCTGTCCTGTAAAACTATAGTCCAGACAAAGGGAAGCGGGCTTATCAGAGGGTTGTTATCACGCTATCGAGGCGATCCATGGGTACCGGTCGGGAGAGGAAATAGCCTTGCGCCGCCGCGGCAGGCGAGCTTTGCACATCACGCCACTCTTCCAGCGTTTCCACACCTTCAACAATCACGCCCTGGCAATAGCGGTTCATCAGCTGTAATAACAGCGTAAACAGGTTCCGCCCTTCCGGGGTCTGACGCAGCATAATGAACAGATCGCGGGCCACTTTAATGTAGTCATAACGCACTTCACTCAGAGCCGAAAAGTTCGCCATGCCGGTGCCAAAGTCATCCAGCCACAGCGGGCCGTATTCGCATATGGAGGCAAACGAGGAGTCCTGCGGCAGGCGGACATGCTCCACCAGCTCAAAGCGCACCCACGGCAGAGTGGCGATCAGCGCCTGCAATTTTGTGTTCTGACGCAGCGCCAGCAGAGTGGGGCCATCGACATTCACTGAAGCGAGGATATCGTGCTGTTCGAAAAAGGGCTGCTTCGTTGCCAGCATACGGAGCTGCTCTTCCAGCACGTCAAGACGCTGGCGAACGGCCACTTCGGCAAAATAGCGATCCGGTGCGATACGCTGGGTAGGGTTTGAGGGATGCGTCACGACGGTCAAAATTTCAATGGCCATCAGTCGACCGTCTGTTCGGTATATCGGCTGATAGGTATACGCACGCTCACATTGCAGCCAGTAGCGATGCTCCTGCAAGTTCTCAATACTTGCCTCAGGCGTGGTGCTCAGCCGCTGGATAACCTGCTCTGACTTCATTTCAGATGTCCTGTTGTTGGGATGGCCTTTCTGGACTCGTCACAGGATTATCGGCGCGACAATTGAGAACTTTATGTTCAATTCACCGGGAAAATGAAATTAAGATGACAGAAATGCGCAGGAACACGCGCTGGCTCAAATAAAATAATGGAACGTTGTTTTAATATAGTTGACCTGTTAATTCACTCAGCGCACACTGCTGATCATTCTTCTGTTCAGGTTCACGATTATGTCTAAAAAAATTGCCGTGATTGGCGAATGCATGATTGAGCTGTCACAAAAAGGCGCGGAAGTGAGCCGCGGATTTGGTGGCGATACGTTAAACACCTCCGTTTATATTGCCCGCCAGGTTGCGCCTGAGGCGCTCACCGTGAACTACGTTACCGCTCTGGGGACGGACAGCTTCAGCCAGCAGATGCTTGAGGCCTGGCAAAGTGAACATATTGATACCTCGCTGATCCAGCGTATGGAAAACCGCCTGCCGGGTTTGTATTACATTGAGACCGACGACACCGGCGAACGCACGTTTTATTACTGGCGTAACGAAGCCGCGGCCAAATTCTGGCTGGAGAGCGAGGATGCCGCGGCCATCTGCGAAGCGCTGGCGACCTTCGACTATCTCTATCTGAGCGGGATCAGCCTGGCGATCCTGAGCCCCACCAGCCGTGAAAAGCTGCTCTCGCTGCTGCGCGAATGCCGTGCCAACGGCGGCAAGGTCATTTTCGATAACAACTACCGCCCGCGCCTGTGGGGCAGCCGTGAAGAGACGCAGCAGGTCTATCAGCAGATGCTGCAATGCACCGACATCGCCTTCCTGACGCTCGACGATGAAGACGCCCTCTGGGGGGCGAAACCGGTAGAGGACGTGATTGCACGCACGCAAGCGGCTGGCGTGAGCGAAGTGGTGATTAAGCGCGGTGCGGAGTCGTGCCTGGTCGCGATTACGGGTGAAGCGGTGGTTGAGGTCCCGGCTGTGAAGCTTGCCAAAGAGAAAGTGATTGATACCACGGCGGCGGGTGATTCATTCAGCGCGGGCTATCTGGCAGTACGCCTGACGGGCGGAACGCCGGAAGCGGCGGCACAGCGTGGACATCTGACGGCCAGCACGGTGATTCAGTATCGCGGGGCGATTATTCCGCGTGAGGCGATGCCTGTTTAAGTAGGGTGCGGGCTGATGCCCGCACCCTAACCCTCTCCCACAGGGAGAGGGAATGTCTACGTCTTACTGCCCTTGCGGGATATCCGTCGCGTCCGGGTGTAAATCATCAGCCGTCGCGGCCTGCGTCGGCTGCGGCGCGGTCGCCATGATGGAATCCCAGGTCTTCTGAAGTTCCTTCATGTCATATTCCGGCTCGCCCTTCGGCTGCAGAAGGATCAACGCCATCTCCTGCGACAGCTGCTGACGGAGATCCTGGTTGAGCATTTCGACGGTCAGACCGTTCAGGAAATCCTGACGAAGCTTCTGGTACTGTTCCGGCGCAATATCCACCACCTGATTCTGCAGGGAACGAATACGTTGGCTGATCAGAATGTCGGTATCGGCGCGCGCATAGGTCGCAAACAGCTTCTGCAGCTCGAGTTTTTTCTGTGCCACAAGCGCGTTGAATTCCTCTTCGGAAAGCCCCTCTTTACGCACTTTTGCCAACTCTTTCGCGACGACACCCAGATTGGCATTCAGCTTATCGCCCGGTGATTCAACGTTAATGGCGCATTGCGCACGCTGGAACAGCACGCGGCAGTCAAAGCCAAGACCGATATTCTTCACGTTATTCTTACTGAGCGTCTGCTGAACGTGCCAGAACAGCGCTTCACGCGCAAGGTCGGCACGCCAGTAGCGCAACAGCGCCGCGGACTCACGGATGGGCTGCCAGGCGTTATCCCACATCACGGAGAGTCGGTCCTGACGCACGGTGTCCGTCATAATGCTGACAGGCTCTGCACGCAGCGGGGAGAGTGTCGGAACAGGGGCAGGCGATTCACGCTTGCCTTTCAGATCGCCAAACGCTTTGTTGATCTGCTCCACCACCGCGCGGCTGTCCACGTTACCCACCACGATGAGCGTCATCGCGTCCGGGGTGTACCACTTCTGGTAGAACGATTTCACCTGTTCGGCGTCCACCGGCTGTTTTAGCGGCTCGGCAGGGTCATGTCCCAGCAACGTCGAGCCTTTCAGGCGGTAACGCCACCAGCCCTCTTTGGTATCACCAGGCCAGGTCGCCACCATGTCGCTGTTGCTCAACGCATAGTTGACGGTGTCCGGCGTAATCGCCAGATTGCCGGAGGCATCGGAGAGATACGTCAGGGCTTCTTTAAGCAGATCGTTGCGGTTATTAGGCAGGCTCAGGTTAAACATAGTGTAGTCATACGAGACCACAGCCGGAGGAAGCGGGCGTTTCGGATCGATGGCCTGTTGCCAGAGCGAACGCACCTGAACCGCTTGCAGGCTGCCGCTCTGAGTGAGCGCCAGCCGGGGAATAAAGTGGCTGAAACCGGTTTGCTGGGTGCTTTCCGTGAGGGAACCGGTATTAACAGACAGACGGATTTCAATACGGTCACTGGGACGTTGCGGCGTGGCTAACACCTGCCACTGAAAACCGTTCGCTAGTGTCCCTTGTTGCCAGGCCGGGTCTGGCTGGAGCGCATCTGCCTGCACATAACTGGCTGCTGCCATCATCAGCAAACCGCCGGTTAAGAGTCGAATTTTTGTGCCCTGCATGTGAACCCCTGATCAACATTCCTGGTTAAAAAAGAGTGCCTCGCGACGCGCTTCACTCTTAAAGATGACGATGAAAACACGTCGATTAGACCGCGCGTTCGGCAAAACGTCACGGTCCGAAGTGAAATATACCCAAAAAAAATCTTGTCGAATTATGACAGGTATGAACAGTTATTATGCGCAGGAGCCCGCATCCCCACAAGGGAATACGGGCATTTGTGACAAGATTAAGAGGATAAGCCAGGATTTTTGCTGTCAGTTGAACGATTATTCAGAGTATCGTCGAGCTTTTTGTGATCCAGCTCTTTCACCCATTTCGCGACCACTACCGTTGCCACGCCGTTACCCACCAGGTTGGTTAACGCACGCGCCTCTGACATAAAGCGGTCAATACCCAGAATCAAGGCCAGGCCCGCCACCGGCAGGTGCCCCACTGCAGAGATAGTGGCAGCCAGCACGATAAAGCCGCTGCCCGTTACGCCCGCCGCGCCTTTAGAGGAGAGCAGGAGCACCACCAACAGGGTGATCTGATGGAAAATATCCATATGGCTGTTGGTCGCCTGTGCAATAAACACGGCCGCCATCGTCAGGTATATCGAGGTGCCGTCCAGGTTGAAGGAGTAGCCCGTCGGGATCACCAGCCCCACCACCGATTTACGACACCCGAGTTTCTCCATCTTATCGAGCATGCGCGGCAGCGCCGATTCTGACGAGGAGGTTCCCAGAACAATCAGCAGCTCTTCGCGGATGTAACGGATAAATTTGAAGATGCTGAAACCGGTCGCGCGGGCGATGGAGCCCAGCACCACCACCACGAAAAGAATACAGGTGATATAGAAACAGATAATCAGCTGACCCAACTGGACCAGCGTACCGACGCCATACTTACCGATGGTGAAGGCCATCGCACCGAAAGCACCGATGGGCGCCAGGCGCATGATCATATTGATGATGCCGAAGATGACCTGCGAGAAGCTTTCGATCACGTTAAAGATGAGCTGGCCTTTGCTGCCCAGACGGTGCAGGGCGAAGCCAAACATCACGGCGAACAGCAGCACCTGGAGGATGTTTCCGCTGGCGAACGCGCCAATGACGCTGCCAGGAATGACGTCCAGCAGGAAGGCCACCACGCCCTGATCCTTCGCCTGTTCGGCATAGACCGCAACTGCTTTGGCATCCAGCGTCGAGGGATCGACGTTCATCCCCGCACCTGGCTGCACCACGTTAACGATGACCAGACCAATAATCAGCGCAAGGGTACTGACCACTTCAAAATAGAGAAGCGCCACTGCACCGGTACGGCCAACCGCCTTCATGCTTTCCATGCCAGCGATGCCCGTGACGACCGTACAGAAGATCACCGGAGCGATGACCATTTTAATGAGCTTAACGAACGCGTCGCCAAGCGGTTTCATTTGCGCGCCCAGTTCAGGGTAATAGTGACCCAGCAGAATACCGATGGCGATGGCTGTCAGGACCTGGAAATAAAGACTTTTGAAGAGTGAGGTTTTCATAGGGTGTCCTTGGGAAGAAAAACCACAGGCTTTGTAAGGTTATGGTTAACCTGCGGCTTTAAAATAACACCCGCATAACAGGACAGAAATAAACTCAGTTCAAATTTGAAACACAAATGTTAAGAAATTTGAGCTGGCTCGCACAAGCCAGCAACAAAATTACACTTTTGCGTTATTGTCAGCACCAGAAAGGTATCGTTCTTCAAAGACATCCGAAGGCACTGCGGGGGCAAACAGGAAACCCTGCCCGCTCTCCACGCCCGCCTCTGCCAGCCAGGCGCGTTGCGCGTCGGTTTCAATTCCCTCGGCAATAAGGTGCAGGTTGAGGCTGCGCGCCATCTGGATAATCGCCTGCACCATGCTGCTGTCGTCCGGCAGACCGTCGACAAACGCTTTGTCAATTTTTAGTACATCCACCGGAAGCGTCTTCATGTGCTGAAGCTGGCGCAGCCCGGCGTAGCCCATGCCAAAATCGTCCAGGGCAATGCGAATGCCGGCATTACGCAGCGGCTTAAGAATCGCGACCGCCTCATTGGGGTCGTCAATGCGTCGACTCTCCGTCACTTCCAGGGTCAAGGTATCCGGTTTGATGCGGTAACGATGGATCAGCTCCAGCATCTCAGAAACCATGGTCGGGTGCATAAGCTGCATGGCAGACAAATTGACCGACAGCGGCAGCGTTATGCCGCGCTCCTGCCAGGCGGCAAGCTGACGACAGGACTCTTCGAGCACCCAGTAGCCGACGGTGACCATCAGGCCGCAGGACTCGATGCGCTCAATCAGCCCTTCCGGCAGCTCCCATGTGCCATCCGGCTGCTGCAGACGCAGCAGGGCCTCGGCGCTTTTTACCTCTCCCGTCCGCAGATCCACCTGCGGCTGCAGCCAGAGGGCAAACTGGCGGTTATCCAGCGCGGTCAGGATGTCGTTCTCTTCCGTCAGGCGCTGCTGCGCCTTTTCCATCTGCGCCGGGTCGAAGAACTGGATTTGGTTTTTCCCTTTGCGCCGGGCGGTAAAGGCCGCCGAGAAGGCGCGGCGATAAAGCTGTTCCGCGGTCAGGTCGCCATAGAACATGGCAATCCCGATACTGGCACTCGGGCGAAGCTGGATACCCTGAATCGGCAGCCGCTCATTAATGACAGTGAGTACTTGCTGACCTAACGTGATCGCATGCCAGGGTTCTTTTACGCCGTTGGCAATCACCACCAGGTCGTAACCGCTGACCTGGGTCAGCACCATGCGCGGGGCAAGGACAGATTTGATCTTTTCCACCAGGGTGAGCAGCAGCATCTCTCGCTGGCTCTCCTGAAGCACGCCAGCCGTGTCCTGCAGGGTTTCACAGGCAATGACCATCAGCGCGGTGGTTTGCTGGCGCTCAACGGTTTGCTCCAGCATCGCCATCAGGAACGCTTTATTGGGAAGCTCCGATACCGGAAAACGGGTGGCGCTACTGTTCATCTCATCCTGCTGACGCTGGATGCGCTGCTGGTTGAGGTTGTAGCTGCGCACCAGCATGCCGATCTCATCGTCATGATGCAGACGCGGCAGCTCAAGCTGGTGTCCCATCTGATCCTGCGGCGCAAGCGTGTTCAGCTCGCGGGCGATACGGCGCAGGGGATGGACAATCAGCCGGTTAATGCACCAGGTCAGCGCCACGCTGAGAATAAGCGTCATAAGTAAGCAAGTGGTCACTAACGTAACCACCCAACTCATGACGAATTTATACATGCGGTAGGAGTCTGCCTGTAACACCAGGTAGGCCAGAGGCTGTGGATTCGCTGGGCGCTCAAGCGAATAAACGGGAAGCGAAATTTGCACCGGCAGCTCAAACAGGCGCATCACCATCATCGGGACGGGACGCTCCGGGATAAAGCTCATCCGCAGCGCCTGAAACTGATTGGGTAGCACGACGTCCGCCCGGCTCACAACACCGGCTGGCTGAATACGTTTCAGAATGGTTTCCGCTTCGGGGATATCCCCTTTCAGGATGGAGGCAGACAGCGGGCCGCGTACCGAGCGGGCGATACTTTCTAATTGCGAAGCCGTGTTATAGCGATTCTGCTGTACGGAATGAAACAGCAAAATTACGCAGAAGAGCAGGACAAACAGCATGGTGACGGCAGAGACCATCGCCATCTGTTTGATTGTTAAGGAACGGCTGACACGCAAAATGACTCTCCACAAAACTCGAAGCGCAGGGCGCGCCAGGGTGTAAACCTGGCGCGCCTGAGTATACCCGATTGCTGCGCTGTTAAGAGAGACTTACAAATGGATTAAGGAAAATCCGATTACCAGTCCGCGTAAGGGATGAGCGGTTGCGGCGGTAAGTCCATATCGCCCTGCCAGCCTGCAGCAGAGTAGCGCACATAGATCAGCGCATGGCTTGGGGTATAGTCTTTCGCTTCCTGAATGTCCACGCCCATGCCAACAAACCAGTTGGACGTAACCCGGCGCTCAATAATGGCTCGCGCGGTATAACCCGTGCCTGAGGAGCTGCTGCCGGTTTCCATTGCGCCCCGATCGGTATAGCGGTCTGGCTCATCGGTCGGGATCAGATTCTGGATCGGGTAGCGCAGCTCGTCTTTGGTTTTAGAGTGAGACCAGGAGACCGAGCCCCCCAGCTCCCAGGACCAGTTTTCCGTGCGCTTACGCCAGGTCACCGGCAAGGCGAAGGAGACATACTCCTGCGGGCTGTAATAGCCGCCCTGACCCAGGGTATAACCGCTCAGGTCTTTGTCGTAGTGCCAGAGCATGTTGGAGACGCCGACCGTCAGGCGCTCATTGTTTTTATTAATGAGCTTGTAGTAGTAACCCGTCATCCAGCGGACGCGCCAGTTATCCTCTACATTTTTACCCGTCAGCGTTTCCGCGTTCAGGCTTGACCAGACGCCGTTCGCTTCCCCTTTGTCATAGCTGATGCTCACGCCGCCACCGGTCGCGCGTACGCCGCCCCAGGTGGTGCCGGTGTTGGTGTCTTTTTGCCCGCCGAAGGCCAGCAGAGAGCTGGAGATTGGCCGACGATGGGCGTTAACGGTATAGCCGATGGGCCCCAGATCGCTGCTGTAGCTGATGCCGCCCACCACGTCGACGACGTCAAAGCCCATCGGCGTGGTGCCAATATCCATCGCCCAGGTTTTATTCTGCCAGCCGACAGCGACGCTTGCGCCATTGTCTGACTGATGGGTGTTACCGCTACACGGCGTTTCGTAGCAGGTTCCCCATTTAGGGTCGTAAGTCCCGTTCCTGGTATCGAATGATCCGACGTCCATATTGACCAGATCGCTTCTGAAGAACATGCGCCCGTCAGAGAGAGGCGCATCCACCTGCAGCATGGTGGTATGCGCTTTCAGATCGGAATAGCCGCCCGTGCCGCTGGAGCCCCAGTAATCGTGCTGCAGCGTGACGTTAACATCCTGCTGGCGGTACAACTCACCGGCATCACTGCGCACGCCGCGCTTCAGCCAGTCGTCTTTTTCATCGTTACGCGTCAGACGGGTGAAACTGTCGTTATCAGCCGGACGCGTCGTGGTGATACCCGTCGATACCATCGCATCTTTATAGGTTTCCAGCGCCTGCTGAGGCTGCCCGTTCTGCGCCTGGAAACGCGCGGCATCACGCAGCACCAGCGCGTTTTCCATTGCTCCTGGCTGCGATTTAGCCTGCGGAATGATTTTACTGAAGGTCTGTTCTGCCGCGGCGGAATCACCCAGCCCCGCCTGCGCCATCGCGATGCGGCGCTGCATATTGAGCGACAGCGGCTGGCCGTTCTGCGCGGCGGGCAGCTTCGCCAGCTCCGCGCGCGCGGCATCTTTGTTACCCTGGGCGCTGTAAATCTCGGTCAGGCCGAGGATCGCGTCTTCGTTCTGCGGCTCACGCTGCAGGACGGCGTTGTACGTCGTTTTCGCGGAGTTCAGATCGCCACGCTGCTGTGCCCAGTCCGCCAGCGTCAGGTCGATGCGGGTGGAGGTTGGCTGCTGGCGAAGAAGATTCTCCGCCTCCTGCTCTTTACCGCTGTCCCGCAGGCGGTTGGCGGTTTCCAGCACCTGATTGCTTTGCAGGCGGTCGGCAAGTTCCTGAATATTGCTGTTCCACTGGCTGCGCGGCAGCGTGTCCAGATGCGCCAGCGCGGCACGGTCCTGATCGTTTCCGGAAAGATAGAGCCCGCTGGCATAGACCTGATCCGGATC
The DNA here is from genome assembly GCF_000805795.1 of Enterobacter sp. FB. Lineage (NCBI taxonomy): Bacteria > Pseudomonadati > Pseudomonadota > Gammaproteobacteria > Enterobacterales > Enterobacteriaceae > Enterobacter > Enterobacter sp. FB. The sequence goes on from NZ_JSZC01000017.1 coordinate 184,493, forward strand.
GGACGGTTTCTGGCGGGCAAGCTGACGCATCAGGGTATCTGCCTGGCTGCGCTGACCCGCGCTGTAGAGATCGCGCGACAGACGATAGGTTATCCACACGTCGCCAGGAGAGAGCGCCAGACGACGACGCTGAATGTCTGCTGCCTGGGCGTATTTCCCCTGGTTTTCCAGCTGTTCGGCCTGGGCGGAGAGCTGTTCGTTGGTCAGACTACGCTCGATATCATCAATGCTCCGACGCTGGCTGGCGGAGAGCGACTGGATAAACTGCGAGGCTTTCTCCGGGGACTGCGCGCGGTAAATATTGGCCAGGCCGCGAACCGCGTTGCTGTTGCCGCTGTCCATTCGCAGCGCCTGACGGTAATAACGCTCCGCCGCGTCGTTATCTTTACGCGCCGCGGCGGCGTCGCCCAGCCCCAGCACCGCGTAGCTGTCGGTATTGTCGATGTTACGCGCCTGCTGATAGTAACGCTCTGCCTGCGCCGGGTTATTCGCCTTCAGCGCCGCATCGCCCTGCTGGATCAGCAGCCAGTAGCGGTTAACCTTCAGAAGACTGTCCCATTTACCCCGGTTATCGCTCTGCGGATCGAGGGCAATCGCCTTTTCAAACTGGGCTACCGCGCGGGCACGGTCGCCCTTCTGGGAATACGCCTGCCCCAGGGCACCCACCGCTTCACTGTCGGCATGGTTGGCGCTGACGGCTTTTTGCAGCTCGGCCACCGCCTTACTGCCCTGCCCGGCATCCACCGCCGCGAGCCCTTCCGCTTTCGCGCGGAACGCCGGATCGGCGAGCTGTTTTTGCTGCGCTTCAAGCTGGGCACGCGCCGCAGCGACGCTATCCCCGTCGCTGAATACGCTCAGATATTTTTGCAGCGCGCTGACGCTGGCGCTGCTGGCAGGCTGGTCTTTGATTTGGTCATACCACATATCAGACGCCTGGCCGCGGCCATTGGTGGATTTAGCCATCTCCTGCAGTACCGCAAAGCCTTCATCACGTCGTCCGCTCTGGAACAGAAGCTGGGCCAGCGTTGTCTGCAGCTGCGTATTCCCGGGGCTGCTGCTGTTAATTTTTTCAGCTGGTTAATGGCCGCACCGCGGCGAGCTGGATCTTTCGCCACGACGTTCCAGTATTCCGTCGCCACGTCGCCACCCGGCGGGTTGCCGTCAAACAGCTTGTCATAGGCGGCAATCGCTTCCTGCGTGTGCCCCGTAGTGGCGAGCAGTCGCGCCTGCTGGAGCTGCTGTCGGCCATCCGGAGTAGAAAGCAGCATGGTGTTGCGTGAGGACTGGTAAGCGCTCGAACCCGGGGCGATCCCTTTCAGACGATCCAGCTCTTTTTGCGCGCCGGCGTTATCGCCCTGACGCAGCAAGTAGCGAAAGCGCGCGGCAATGACGTCAGGGTTGTTGGGGTCAATCAGCTCAAGGCGATAGAGCGACTGACGAACCAAATCCTCTCGCTGTGTCGATTCGCCCAGCCTGACCTGCTCCAGCAGCTGTTTCTGCTGCGGAGAGTTGGCGGCCTGTGCCCACGGCATAAGCGCCAGGCCAAGCGATAAACTGAGTAGATTTACTGTGAACTTGCGCATTCCTGGCCCCAATCCGGTATTAATTCACCTTTTGCGGTGAAGCGAAAACGATGCTGATCCCATCCTTGCCCAAAAAGCGTCAGCACATAGCTGTAATAGGCATTGTTATCGGGAAAATGGTCTGCAACGCGCTGGCGCTGAACCGCCTGGGCATCACGTTGTTGTAAAAAAGGCAGCATAGCGGCAGAGAACCCGACCGGGCCGTCACCGGTACGTTTCCCCGTCGCCACATCCACTTTCTCCGGCGGCACACCCCGTTTCATGGTCTTTGCCGCCATCGGCTGGAAGCGCGTCAGGAGCCGGGCTTTCTGAGGGTCTTTATCACTCATCATGCCCACCCAGAGATACACGCGGATGGCGTCGTAGCCGCCCACCAGCGCTTTCTCCTGCTGTAACCGCCAGCCTTTGTTTTTCTGATACTGCACCCAGTCCGGCGAAAAACCTTTCGGCGCACTCTCAAGCAGCAGGCGCAGGTTAGTTTCACGAAGCTGGGTCCACGGGGAACCAAAGCGCGTGAAATAAGCCGCTAGCTGCGGAGGAAGATAGCTGGGGTTAAAACGCCAGGCGTTCTCATCGGCAAAACCGACTCTACCAGGAAGCAGCATTGCGCCGAGCCCCGGGACGTTGACCACTTCCTCGCTGACAATGCGTTTCAGCAGCGCCTTACCCGTGCGGGTATAGTCCCGATCTTTCCACAGCCGACCCGCTTCGAGCAGTGACCAGGCGATCCAGACATCGGCATCAGAGGCAGAGTTGGTATCAATCACCGCCCAGGCGTCTTTATCTTTCTGACCCCATAGCCAGGCAGGCAGATGGGCGTTGAGATCGCCGCTGGCGAGATTATCGCGCGTCCACGTCAGCAGCAGGTCAAAGGCTTTGCGATCGTTCGCTGCCAGGGCAAAGAACAGGGCGTAGCTTTGCCCTTCCGAGGTCGTAATTTTGCGCGTGTCACTGGGATCAATGACGCGCCCGCCTTCACTGATGTAGTCCTTTTTAAACTGCTCCCAGGCAGGCCAGGTACAGGCGGCGCGAAGAGGAAGCGCCGCCAGCATCACCGCTGCTAATACACACCAGCGAAAGGCTTTCATCACATCTTACTCATCCGGGTTCAGACGACGACGGCTGATGATTCGCAGCAGACGCCACAGCACCCATGCCAGCAAGACCACGCTGACCGCAGCCAGGATAGCGAGCAGAACCGGATGGTTAGCCAGCGCATACCACAGGCGTTCGAACCACGGCAGATGGCCCACGTAGTACACATCCCCCACGCGCAGGCTATTGACGCCGGACTCACGGATCACCGACACGGAACCAAACATCGCGGCACGTTTACCGCTGTCGTTCATGGCCGTATTGAGCAGTTCATAGCCGCGCGGGCTGTCCGCGAGGAGAGCCACCACGCTGCGCTGTTCGTTGTAAGGCGACTGGAAGCCCACCACCGCGGCCATCGCCCCCTGAGACGTTACCGTCGTCTGCGCGCTGGCCTGACGATCGTTCACATCCGGCATAATGCTCGGGAACTCGGTCTGTCGCAGCGGCGTATTAACCCAGGACTGGGCCGCTTTCACCAGCAGATCGATACGTTTGTCATCCTTCAGCTTATCCGGGATGGTCCCGATCACCATGATGTCAGCATCTTTGTTCTGAATCTGGCTGCCATCGTCCGTCAACGTGACGTTAATGGCCGGTAATCCTGTTTGTCCTCCAACGGTCGCCATGGTGTCGAGCAGGGTCGTAACCTGACCTTCGTTTGGCGCTTTTGGCATTACCACAATGGACTCAGAGAGATCGGCCATACGGCTGAACGGGAAGCCCGCGTTAGCAAAGGCGCGCAGGTCCGGCATCGCCAGGAAGTGATAGTACTTCGAGAAGTCGATGGTCGACTCATCGCCAATCACCACGTGGTTCTGTACCGGCTGGAAGGTGATGCAGTTTTCCGCCGAGCCGCCAGGCATCGGGTTCATGTACTGGAAATCAAAGCGCAGCTGGTTTATCGCACCCAGCTTCAGTGCCGGAATAGAAACATCCGTTTTACCGTCCAGCAGCCCCTGCAGCACCGGCAGGCGAAGCATCAGGCGGTTCGTATCCTGCGTGCTTTGCAGGCTGAAGGATTGCAGGAACTGGTTGTTCAGGCTGATATCCATGCGCGAGCTGTCTTTGGTGGCTGGCGCGGTATAGCGGTAGTTCAGATTGATATCAATGCCGTTGGTACGCAGCAGGTACAGATCCGGCGGCAGATTCAGCGACAGGCTAATCGGCGCTGGCTCAAGCCCCGTCGCCTGCAGCTGTTCTTCATAGGTTTTCAGCTCGCCAAAGGTGACCGCACGGTCGGTACGTACCCAGTTTGGCGCATCATAAGGTTTACGCGCCAGCAGCGGCTTGACCTCATCTATCACGACGCTGTTGCCGCGAAAAAGGACGTTGCCCTGGGCAATGGCTTTTGCTGCCTGAACCAGATCTTTATCATCACGACCAAAGACCACCAGCAGCTTCACGTACGGGTTTTCCGGGTGGCTTATCATCTCAACGGTCGGCGCTTTGACGTCCGGATGATCGCGCAGGAAGGCCGGACGTTTTGCATTGGTGGCAAACACAATGGCATTTCTGTCCGGCAGCTTGTCATACATCGCCGGGAAGCTCTGACCGCGCCAGCCCGCGCGTGAACCAAACCAGGAGGCCACAATGGTGGCCGCCAGCTGCTCGGTCACGTCCGGGGACGAGGCAAACACCATCGGCAGCGTGAGCGGGCGGTTATCACGCGGATCGAAGAACGGAACCGGGAAGGCCGAGAGATCGTTTTTCAGCGCCAGCGACTGGTAGGTCATCTGCAGCGAGGAGTTACGCCCGACGTCCATCCACAGCGTGTTGCTGGCCGGGTTTTCGCAGACATCGCGGTAGTGGCCGACAAACTCCAGGCGAATACGGTTAAAGTCGGTGATAAACAGCGGGTTGATCGGCACCTGCGCCTGCGTTTTCTTGCCGAGCTGCTCTTTCGTGACCGGCAGAACGTCCATCAGCTCGTCATTCAGATAGACCTTCAGCTGAGACTGGGTCGGCAGCAGCGACGGCGACGGCGTGTATTCGAGATTCAGCACCGCATTAGAGACGACCTCGTCGCTGCGCATGCCAAATTCAATGCCGCCGTTAGGGTTGATGCCGCGCAGCACCATGCTGCCCGGAGGCGGCGCAATTTGCGCGAAGGTCAGCTTCACGTCACGCGACGGCGCATTGTCCGCAACGACGGGCGCATTCGCCCCCCGGACGCCCGGCATCACCTGCCCGATGACCTGACCGTCTACCGGCAGGGTGTTCCCCTCCGTTGGCTGGTTCGGCATGATGTTTTCAGTTTGACCCGGTGCCGCGGTGACAACCGGATCGGTTGCTTGCGCGACGACAGGTACGGTTGGCGCAGGCGTTGCCGCTGCGTTACCCGGGGCTGCGTTAGCCATTGTTGCGGGGATCGCATTCATCCCCATTGCCACTGCACATAACCAGGAAAGTTTTGTTTTCATCGCGTTATCATCATTGTTGAGCCATAACCGGGTCCGCCTGCTTCGCCTCATCCCGCTCAGGACGACGAGGAATGAACGACACGACCCAGGAAACCAGCGAAGTAAGTGACCGGAAAATTAATTTCACCGACGACGGGGCAAATTCTGCAAGGTGACGATAGCCACGGAACCCCAGCTTCAGAATATCCAGCAGGCTTTCCAGAGGCTTATCCTCCGGGAAGCTGTCCTGCCAGAGAGCCCACGTATCCGCGCGGGCAAACGTACACTGCACAAAATCGATATGTTGCTTTTTGGTCAACGGCATCAGCTGCAGGCCGACTTCATTGCCCACCACGCGAACGACCTGTGTCGGGAAGACATACTCCTGCTGGCCGCGCTTAAGCAGCAGGTTAACTTTTTGCCCTTCCAGCACCTTCGCCTGGCCGTTGATTTTGATCCCCAGACCGCCGTCAGAGAAGTCGTGCACGGTACAGGAGAACAGATGGCCATCTTCACGGGCGATCGCCGCTGGCATGCAGATTTCCACGCGATGCGCGCGACGAACCTGTTTGCTCTCCACCGACACCGCCACCGCGCCGCCGAGGATAATCAGGTTGTAGAAGACCCACGCCATACTGACGAAGACGGTCAGGATTTCGTTTTCCGGACCGTAGAAGTAGCGCCAGATACCCGCAATGACGCCCACGATATTCAGCAGCACCAGGAAGATATACGGCCGGGAGATCACCCAGTCGACGTACTCCTCCTCCACCAGCCCGCCCTTCGCGGTGACGTTGAATTTCCCTTTGTGCGGGTTAATCAGCGCCACCATCGTCGGCGGCGCGATGTACCAGGCCAGCACCGTTTCGTAGATTTCACTCCAGAAGGAGTGGCGGTATTTCCCCTGTATCTTCGAGTTCGTCAGGCTCGCGTGGATCATGTGCGGCAGAACAAACAGCGCAATCATCAGCGCGGGAGCGTAGATGATATAAGCGTGAAGAAGCAGGAACGCCAGCGGCGCGGTCAGGAAGATCAGCCGCGGAATGCCGGACAAGAAGTGGAACATGGCATTGACGTAGCAAAGACGTTGCGCCAGCTTGAGTCCTTTCCCGATCAGGGGGTTATCAAGACGGAAGATCTGCACCATGCCGCGCGCCCAGCGAATACGCTGACCAATGTGCGCCGACAGTGACTCGGTTGCCAGACCGGCCGCCTGCGGGATACGCATATAGGCAGAGGTATAGCCACGACGGTGCAGGCGCAGTGAGGTGTGCGCATCTTCAGTGACCGTTTCGACGGCGATACCGCCAATTTCATCCAGCGGCTTACGGCGGATAACGGCGCATGAGCCGCAGAAGAAGGTGGCGTCCCACATGTCGTTTCCGTCCTGTACCAGCCCATAGAACAGCGTGCCTTCGTTCGGGGTTTTGCGGAAGCGGCCAAGGTTACGTTCAAACGGGTCCGGCGAGAAGAAGTGGTGCGGCGTCTGCATCATCGCCAGCTCTTTCTCCTTCAGGAACCAGCCCATGGTCATCTGCAGGAACGAGCGCGTCGGCACGTGGTCGCAGTCAAAAATCGAAACAAACTCCCCGGTGGCATACTTCAACGCGTTGTTGATGTTCCCCGCCTTAGCGTGTTCGTGCGTCGGACGGGCGATGTATTCGACGCCGACCTCCTCCGCGAACTGGCGGAACGCCGGACGGTTGCCGTCATCCAGGATCCAGACCTTGAGCTTGTCTTTCGGCCAGTCGATGCCCAGCGCGGCATAGATGGTGTTCTTCACCACGCTCAGGTCTTCGTTGTAGGTCGGCACGAAGAGATCGACGGTTGGCCACTGGGTGGTGTCCTTTGGCAGCGGAACCGGCTGGCGGTTGAGCGGCCAAATCACCTGGAAATAGCCCAGCACCAGCACAATCCAGGCATAGGTTTCAGCAAACAGCAGCACCAGGCCGCACACCAGACTCACCGGGTCGTCCCAGTTCAGCGTCGAGGTATAACGCCACCAGATGTAGCGGCAGGAGACGGTCAGCGACAACACGATCAGCATCAGCGCCGAGAAGCGACCCGGAATTCGGCGCACCAGCAGCGCCACGCCCCACAGCAGGATCAGGAAAGTGAACTGCGCCAGAGGGTTGAAAGGCTGCGTAATACAGACCAGCGCCAGAATGAGCGAGAACACGACGATTACGCCGAGGATAAAACGCCGCAAGCCCGGGTGAAGATGCCCGAGCTCTTTATGGTTATCCAGATGGCTGGTCTTATCGCTTACGCTGTCGGGCAGTCTGTCCAGCCACTGATGATAGCGTTCACGTAACTGCTGCACGCGGGAGAAGCTCCGCCAGTGCGGCGTTTTTGTCTCCGCGCGGGATGAGGTCGCCACCAGCCAGATGGCCTGAATGAGATAGCGCGCCGGATCCAGTGGACGCGGCCGGTCAGGATTAATGTGCGGATATAGCTCGCTGTGCCGTGCACGTATGCGCTGCCAGCGCGGGTGTTCAAGCGGTATAAACATCCAGGCCAGAATCATCCAGAAACAGCCGAGCGCGGCGCTAAATGCCGACGCACCGTGACGGCGAAAATGCCGGTAATGTTCGCTCAAACGCGAACTGACCGGTGGGATGAGTAACCAGCTGGCGAGACGACTCATACAGCACTCCCTGCATGCTCCGCCCTGTTGGCGAAGTTCAGCAGACACCAGTTAGCCAGCGTCAGGATCTCTTCTGCCGCCAGTGAATCGCTGCGGTATTCACCGAGCGGTTGCTTCGACGCAAGGCATTCCGCCATTCCCTCATCACGATGGATGACAATCGGAAGCAGGCGGCGCTGGCTTTGCAGCCAGACTTGATAGAGATCGTCCTGGATCTGGCTGCCAATGCGCAAATCGTTAATCAGGATATGGCCATTTTGAGGCAGTCCCTGCTGGTGCAGGCGGATATGGCAGTTCGCATCGACGTTAACGATCGAGAGGACATGATCGCACTGGGCGATAAGCTGTCGTGTCAGCGTGCCGGCACCGTGCGGCAGATCCAGCAAGATCCACTTGTAGTGCCCCTTTTCCCTCAGGCTCTGCAGCGCCAGCGTGAACTGTGAAAACAGGCGCTGGTACGCGGCTTCATTCTCGCGTTCCGTGGTGGTCAGTTGACCAAACGGCAGCAGGTCAAGAAGGGAGGTATAGCGCATACCTGCATCCTGCCAGTCTTTATCGTCAAGCAGCGCGCGGGCCCAGCCCTCTTCGCGAGTAAAGTCGACGTTAAACGACATACGCAGCAAATTATCGGCGCAGGCGTCAATAACCAGCACCGATTCACCTAAAAGCTGTAATGACCACGCCAGCGCCGCGGTAACAGATGTGGTACCCACACCCCCACGGACACCCTGTAATCCGAGTATGGCCATCAATGGCTCCCTTATTGTTGATGGGCGAATTCAGCTAATAACGGCCAGCGTTTAATAGCCGCAGCCAACTGTTCCCGCTGGGAAATATCGGTGTAATCTATTTCAGGTAAAGAAAAGGCCTGCGTCAGCGCCAGAAAATCGTTTTGGAATGTGTAACCCAGGGTCGAGTCGACTGGGGTTCCGGGTGCGTTATTATCCATTCTTTTTCCATCCCTTTGCGTAAAATCGCCAGTTCAGAAGTAGCGAGGCATCCTGCCCTATGAAATTTCATTTACATGCTAAATCTGATGTTCTTTAATTTCAATGTTAGGTTTATTTCTACGCTTTCGCTAGTAAACTGAGATACAGATAAATTAGACGAAAAGAGGGACACCGTGGACTCCATATTTTCTATTGGCATCCAGTCATTATGGGACGAATTGAGCCACATGCCAGTCGGAGGAGTCTGGTGGATTAATACGGACCGTAATGAAGATGCTATCAGTCTGGTAAACCAGACAATTGCTGCCCAGGATAAGGATTCCCGCGTGGCTGTCATTAGCATGGGCGAAGATCCGAAGAAAATTATCACGCTGGAAAACGATCGCGGCCCTCAGACGGTGCGATTATTTTCCATGACATCGGAAGCCGATAGTCTATACTTTTTGTCCCGCGACGTTCAGTGCACTATTGATCCGGATCACTATTTAGTGATTCTTAAATGTGCAAATAACGTCCTGCAAAATATCCCTGCTGAAAAACTGCTGCCCTGGCTGGAAAAAATCAATAAATGGGCAAAATTTCAAAATTGCACGCTACTGATAGTCAATCCCGGCAGTAATAATGACAAGTTGTTCTCACTTTTAATGGGTGAATATCGTTCTCTGTTCGGTCTGGCAAGCGTTCGTGACCAGGTGGGCAGCTATCTCTACGATATTGCATTCTGGTGTAATGAAAAAGGCGTGAGCGCCAGACAACAACTTACGCTGAAACATATCGAGGGTAAGTGGCACCTGGCACAGCAGGAAGAAACCGTGGTGCAACCGCGCAGTGATGAAAAACGTATCCTGAGCCATATCGCGGTTTTAGAGGGGGCACCGGCCCTGTCGGAAAACTGGTCGCTGTTTGAATCTAACGAAGACCTTTTCCACGAAGCCCGCACAACCCAGGCGGCGACCCTTATTTTCTCATTGATGCAGAATAACCAGATTGAGACGCTGGCAAGGCAAATCCACACCCTGCGCCGCCAGCGCGGAAGCGCGTTAAAAATCATCGTGCGCGAAAACAATACCAGCCTGCGCGCCACCGATGAGCGCCTGCTTCTTGGCTGCGGGGCAAATATGGTTATTCCGTGGAATGCGCCGCTGTCACGCTGCCTGACGCTGATCGAAAGCGTTCAGGGCCAGCAGTTTAGCCGCCATGTACCGGAAGACATTTCCACACTGCTCTCTATGACGCAGCCGATGAAGCTGCGTGGATATCAAAAATGGGATACCTTCTGCGACGCCGTCGGCAATATGATGAGCAATACGCTTCTTCCTGCAGACGGAAAAGGGGTTATGGTTGCCCTGCGTCCTGTACCGGGTATCCGCGTTGAACAGGCGCTCACCTTGTGTCGCCCCAACCGTACGGGAGATATCATGACCATTGGCGACAATCGCCTGGTACTGTTTTTGTCCTTCTGCCGGGTCAACGATCTCGATACGGCGCTAAACCATATCTTCCCCCTGCCTACCGGGGATATTTTCTCGAACCGTATGATTTGGTTCGAAGATAATACGATCAGCGCGGAGCTGGTACAGATGCGTGCGCTCCAGCCTGAACAATGGGCTAAACCGCTCGCAATTAAGAGCGATGCGAAACCGATCCTCAATGCCAGACATGATGGCCATATCTGGCGCCGGGTTCCGGAGCCCCTTCGCTTATTAACGGACAACGCGGAGAACGCACCATCATGAATATCAGCGATATCATCCAACTGGTTATATTCTGTGCGCTGATTTTTTTCCCGCTTGGCTACTATGCACGCCATTCCATACGTCGTATTCGTGATACGGCCAGAGTGCTGTTTATAAAACCTCGCTATGTAAAACCAGCCGGAACACTGACACGGGCATCACACGTCAAGGCAGACCGAAAACATGACTAATTCTACCTATACCGCTTCGTCACCCTCGCCGCTCTGGCAATACTGGCGCGGCCTTTCCGGCTGGAACTTCTACTTTCTCGTGAAGTTTGGTCTGCTGTGGGCAGGCTATCTGAATTTCCATCCCCTTCTTAACCTGGTGTTTATGGCCTTCCTGCTGATGCCCCTGCCGAATATCAGGCTGCATCGCTTGCGTCACTGGATAGCCATCCCTGTCGGCTTTGCGCTGTTCTGGCATGATACCTGGTTACCGGGGCCGGACAGCATTATGAGCCAGGGGTCGCAGGTGGCAGGCTTTAGCGCCAGCTATGTCCTCGATCTGACCGAGCGGTTTATTAACTGGCAGATGATTGGCGCGGTATTTGTGCTGCTGGTTGCCTGGCTGTTCCTGTCACAGTGGATCCGCATCACGGTGTTTGTCGTCGCGATTATGATCTGGCTGAACGTGCTGACGCTGGCTGGCCCGGGCTTTTCGCTGTGGCCTGCTGGTCAACCGACCACCACGGTGACCACCACAGGGGGAAGCGCAGCAGCAACCGTTACCACGGCTGGCGATACGCCTGTAGTGGGCGATATCCCAACCCAGACCGCACCGCCGACCTCCACAAATCTGAACGCCTGGCTCTCCAGCTTCTACACTGCGGAAGACAAGCGACAGACTAAATTCCCGGACGCGCTGCCGGCGGATGCTCAGCCGTTTGAATTGCTGGTGATCAACATCTGCTCTCTCTCATGGGCCGACGTGGATGCAGCCGGTTTGATGTCCCATCCGCTGTGGTCGCATTTCGACATTCAGTTTAAAGATTTTAACTCTGCCACCTCGTACAGCGGCCCGGCAGCAATCCGTCTGCTGCGTGCAAGCTGCGGTCAGGCATCGCATAAGAATCTGTATCAGCCTGCCGGCAATCAGTGTTATCTGTTTGATAACCTCGCCAAACTGGGCTTTACGCAGCATCTGATGCTGGGACATAACGGCCAGTTCGGTAACTTCCTGAAAGAGGTGCGTGAACAGGGTGGTATGCAGGCACCGTTGATGGATCAAACTGGTCTTCCCGTTACTCTGCTGGGCTTCGACGGCTCGCCGGTTTATGACGATACCGCCGTGCTGCAGCGCTGGCTTCAGACCATCGAGAAAGACAGTAATCCGCGCAGTGCGACCTTCTTTAACACCCTGCCGCTCCACGACGGTAACCATTTCCCGGGCGTGAGCAAAACGGCAGATTATAAAGTGCGTGCGCAGAAATTCTTCGACGAGCTGGACGCGTTCTTCACGGAGCTGGAAAAATCAGGCCGTAAAGTGATGGTGGTTGTGGTACCTGAGCACGGCGGCGCGCTGAAAGGCGACAGAATGCAGGTGTCGGGTCTGCGTGATATCCCAAGCCCGTCCATCACCAACGTGCCTGCTGGCATTAAATTCTTTGGTATGAAAGCACCCCATCAGGGCGCACCGATTGAAATCACCCAGCCGACCAGCTATCTGGCAATCTCAGAACTGGTTGCCCGTGCCGTTGACGGGAAGCTGTTTGTGGAAGATAGCGTGAACTGGGATCAGCTCACCAGCAACCTGCCGCAAACGGCAGAAGTCTCCGAGAACGCCAACGCGGTCGTCATTCAGTATCAGAACAAACCGTACGTTCGCCTGAACGGCGGGGATTGGGTACCGTATCCGCAGTAACTGATTTACCCCTAACCCTCTCCCCATTAGGGAGAGGGGATAGTCAGTGCGTTGTTATTGCGCCGAAATCCACGCCAGCATTTTCAGACTTGCCGAATAGTAGTCGTCTTTAGAGGTGATTTCGGGTTCTCCGGAAGACTGTCCCATCGTTAAATCGCGTACAGCCAACAGGCCGCCTTCCATCATGTAGGGCGCATATTCGTTGGTCATGACGTTAACCCAGGCGGGCGTTTGTTCCCGGGGGAATTGCCCAAACCAGGCTTTCCACGGCGCCAGCAGCGGGCTTTGCTTATCAGACCAGGCAAGATACAGCGGAATACGAATCGCGTCATAGCTCATTCGCGGCGGCCAGCCTGTAGCGGGTGCCAGCTTGCCATCAGATGCCAGTGAAACCCAGTCAGCGGGCAGATTCGCTTTTCCCGAGCCCATTTTCCCCAGCAGACGTTTGCCATCCTTAATCAAATCGCGCCAGACAGGCAAATGACTGCGTCCGGCGAAGGCCTGCCAGGCCGGAAACACGAAGTAGGAAGGATTAAGGACTATTTCACCGTCAAGCTTAAATCCCTGGACGCCGGGCAGCATCACGCGGTAACCCGCATAGCGGATGACGCTATGGGCAACCAGCGCTTTTGTGATGGCATCCGATGCGGCACCGTAGCGTTTTTCGTGCCAGCGGGCATCGGCTTTAAGCAGCGCCCAGGCAATCAGCACATCGCCATCGGCGGCATTGTTTTTGTCCGCGACCGGGTTGGACTCTGCGGGGTTATAGCGCCAGTAAAACAGACCGTTCTCTTTGTTCTTCAGCTCACGGTTTGTCCATTGCCAGAGCTTATCGAACGTGGCCTTATCGTCGTTGGCCACTGCCATCAGCATGGCAAATCCCTGACCTTCCGTATGCGACACGCCGCCATTGCCGGTATCGACAATGCGGCCTTCCGGTTTGAAAAAGCGTGCCTTATAACTCTCCCAGGCCTGACCCGCCTGAGAGAGGGGTGAGAACAACACGCTCATCATGACGGCCAGCGTCGCGCAGACGGTTTTTCGCATCATTCACTCCATCCGATTATTCGGCACTCCGCAGGGAAATCTCACCGCCCATCCAGGGTTTGATCACACCATCTTGCTCCAGGAGCAGCGCGCCCTGAGCGTCAATACCGCGGGAAATGCCGTAGATTTCTTTATCCCCAATCAGCAATTTCACCGAGCGGTTGATGAAGTTATCCAGTTTTTCCCAACGAGACAGGAACGGTGCCAGCCCTTCCTGCTCAAAAAGCGTGAGCGAGCTGCGCAGCTCTTTAATCATACGTACGGCAAGGGTGTTACGATCGATGACGATCCCCGCCTCCTGGAGGTTAGTCCAGGCCTGATTCACCACATCATTCTGGACATTGCGCATCACCATATTGAGGCCCGCGCCAATGACGATTTGCGCCGCATCGCCCGTTTTGCCCGTCAGTTCGACCAGAATGCCGGCAAGTTTACGATCGTTGAGGTACAGATCGTTAGGCCATTTAACACGCACTTGATCCGCCCCCAGATCGTGAAGCACCTCCGCCATAACGATACCGATGACCAGACTCAGGCCAATGGCAGCGGCCGGGCCCTGATCGAGTCGCCAGTACATAGACAGATAGAGGTTGGCACCAAAGGGGGAAAACCACTTGCGGCCACGACGGCCGCGACCGGCCTGCTGATACTCAGCAACGCAGGCATCGCCGGATTTCAGCTCAGGCAGACGATCCAGCAGATACTGGTTCGTCGAATCAATCACCGGCAGCACCGCCACATTACCGTATCCAATCTGGCTGCGGATCGTGTCTTCATTCAATAATTGTATCGGCTCCGGCAGGCTGTACCCTTTTCCGGGAACCGTGAACACATCAACCCCCCAGTCGCGAAGCGTCTGGATATGTTTATTAATGGCGGCGCGGCTCATGCCGAGCTGTTCACCCAGTTGCTCGCCGGAATGGAATTCACCATCCGCCAGGATACCAATCAGGGTTAACGGGACCGTATTGTCCTTCATGCGATAGTCTCCACGGCGTTGACTTCACCTGTGCGACCAATGAAGCGGACTTCTGGCTCCAGCCAGACGTTAAATTTTTCGCCCACACGCTGACGAACATAATGAGCCAGCTGTACCACATCGTCGCTGGTTGCATCGCGCTGGTTAATCAGCACCAGAGCCTGCTGTCGGTGAACGGCTGCCCCGCCGACTGAAGTGCCTTTTAGCTGGCATTGATCGATAAGCCATCCTGCTGCCAGCTTCACGCTGCCATCCGCCTGAGGGTAATGTGGCGCGGTTGGCCACTCCTCCAGAAAACGTCGGGCATTTTCGCCGCCGATCACCGGGTTTTTGAAGAAGCTTCCTGCATTTCCGTTAACTTTGGGATCGGGAAGCTTGGTCATCCGCATATGGCAAACCGAGTCAAAAACGTCGCGTGCGGTAACGGTAGCCGGATCGAGACGCGTTAAATCCCCGTAGGTCAATACGGGCTGCCAGTTCTTCGACAGACGCAGGCCCACGGCGACAATCACGTAGCGATCCTGATATTCATGCTTGAAGATACTGTCACGATAGCCAAAACGGCACTGTTCTGCCGTTAAACGCGTGGCCGTTCCGGTCGCCAGCTCGATGCAGTCGACATAGTCACAGACGTGCTTCAGTTCGATGCCGTAGGCGCCGATGTTTTGAATGGGTGACGAGCCGGCGCAGCCTGGAATAAGCGCAAGGTTTTCCAGACCCGGAATCTCTTTTTCGAGGGTAAATTGCACCAGGTGATGCCAGTTTTCTCCGGCACCCACGTGCAGATGCCAGCTATCGGCATGCTCTTCCACACCAATTCCCATGATGCGGTTAATAATCACCGTTCCCGCAAAATCGTCGAGAAACAGGACATTACTTCCTTCGCCCAAAATCAGTACGGGTTCGTTATTTTCTGTTGCGCTTTGCCATGCATCCAGCAGCTGCTGTGCAGTATCGGCACGTACAATTTGATTAGCATTGCGTTGAATGCCAAAGGTATTCCAGGGCTTAAGGGAGTGGTTCATAGACGCTATCCTGATGCAAAAACGCAGGTAGTTTACCGTATAAGCAGGGCGTTGGGGGATCTGTTTGTGCAGCGCAGAAACGCAAAAAGGCCATCCTTCCGGATGGCCTCTTCACTTGTTTGATGCCTGGCAGTTCCCTACTCTCACATGGGGAGACCCCACACTACCATCGGCGCTACGGCGTTTCACTTCTGAGTTCGGCATGGGGTCAGGTGGGACCACCGCGCTAAAGCCGCCAGGCAAATTCTGTTTAATCTGTATCAGGCTGAAAATCTGTCTCTTCGCCAAAACATCTTCGGCGTTGTAAGGTTAAGCCTCACGGTTCATTAGTATCGGTTAGCTCAACGCATCGCTGCGCTTACACACCCGACCTATCAACGTCGTCGTCTTCAACGTTCCTTCAGGAGACTTAAAGTCTCAGGGAGAACTCATCTCGGGGCAAGTTTCGTGCTTAGATGCTTTCAGCACTTATCTTTTCCGCATTTAGCTACCGGGCAGTGCCATTGGCATGACAACCCGAACACCAGTGATGCGTCCACTCCGGTCCTCTCGTACTAGGAGCAGCCCCCCTCAATTCTCCAGCGCCCACGGCAGATAGGGACCGAACTGTCTCACGACGTTCTAAACCCAGCTCGCGTACCACTTTAAATGGCGAACAGCCATACCCTTGGGACCTACTTCAGCCCCAGGATGTGATGAGCCGACATCGAGGTGCCAAACACCGCCGTCGATATGAACTCTTGGGCGGTATCAGCCTGTTATCCCCGGAGTACCTTTTATCCGTTGAGCGATGGCCCTTCCATTCAGAACCACCGGATCACTATGACCTGCTTTCGCACCTGCTCGAGCCGTCACTCTCGCAGTCAAGCTAGCTTATGCCATTGCACTAACCTCCTGATGTCCGACCAGGATTAGCTAACCTTCGTGCTCCTCCGTTACTCTTTGGGAGGAGACCGCCCCAGTCAAACTACCCACCAGACACTGTCCGCAACCCGGATTACGGGTCTACGTTAGAACACCAGCCATTAAAGGGTGGTATTTCAAGGACGGCTCCACGCAGACTGGCGTCCACGCTTCAAAGCCTCCCACCTATCCTACACATCAAGGACCAGTGTTCAGTGTCAAGCTATAGTAAAGGTTCACGGGGTCTTTCCGTCTTGCCGCGGGTACACTGCATCTTCACAGCGAGTTCAATTTCACTGAGTCTCGGGTGGAGACAGCCTGGCCATCATTACGCCATTCGTGCAGGTCGGAACTTACCCGACAAGGAATTTCGCTACCTTAGGACCGTTATAGTTACGGCCGCCGTTTACCGGGGCTTCGATCAAGAGCTTCGCGTTGCCGCTAACCCCATCAATTAACCTTCCGGCACCGGGCAGGCGTCACACCGTATACGTCCACTTTCGTGTTTGCACAGTGCTGTGTTTTTAATAAACAGTTGCAGCCAGCTGGTATCTTCGACTGATTTCAGCTCCACCCGCAGGGGCTTCACCTACATATCAGCGTGCCTTCTCCCGAAGTTACGGCACCATTTTGCCTAGTTCCTTCACCCGAGTTCTCTCAAGCGCCTTGGTATTCTCTACCTGACCACCTGTGTCGGTTTGGGGTACGATTTGATGTTACCTGATGCTTAGAGGCTTTTCCTGGAAGCAGGGCATTTGTTACTTCAGCACCGTAGTGCCTCGTCATCACACCTCAGCGTTAATAAACGACCGGATTTACCTAATCGTTCCGCCTACATGCTTAAACCGGGACAACCGTCGCCCGGCTAACATAGCCTTCTCCGTCCCCCCTTCGCAGTAACACCAAGTACAGGAATATTAACCTGTTTCCCATCGACTACGCCTTTCGGCCTCGCCTTAGGGGTCGACTCACCCTGCCCCGATTAACGTTGGACAGGAACCCTTGGTCTTCCGGCGAGCGGGCTTTTCACCCGCTTTATCGTTACTTATGTCAGCATTCGCACTTCTGATACCTCCAGCAACCCTCACAGGCCACCTTCAACGGCTTACAGAACGCTCCCCTACCCAACAACACATAGTGTCGCTGCCGCAGCTTCGGTGCATGGTTTAGCCCCGTTACATCTTCCGCGCAGGCCGACTCGACCAGTGAGCTATTACGCTTTCTTTAAATGATGGCTGCTTCTAAGCCAACATCCTGGCTGTCTGTGCCTTCCCACATCGTTTCCCACTTAACCATGACTTTGGGACCTTAGCTGGCGGTCTGGGTTGTTTCCCTCTTCACGACGGACGTTAGCACCCGCCGTGTGTCTCCCGTGATAACATTCTTCGGTATTCGTAGTTTGCATCGGGTTGGTAAGCCGGGATGGCCCCCTAGCCGAAACAGTGCTCTACCCCCGAAGATGAGTTCACGAGGCGCTACCTAAATAGCTTTCGGGGAGAACCAGCTATCTCCCGGTTTGATTGGCCTTTCACCCCCAGCCACAAGTCATCCGCTAATTTTTCAACATTAGTCGGTTCGGTCCTCCAGTTAGTGTTACCCAACCTTCAACCTGCCCATGGCTAGATCACCGGGTTTCGGGTCTATACCCTGCAACTTAACGCCCAGTTAAGACTCGGTTTCCCTTCGGCTCCCCTATACGGTTAACCTTGCTACAGAATATAAGTCGCTGACCCATTATACAAAAGGTACGCAGTCACACCACGAAGGTGCTCCCACTGCTTGTACGTACACGGTTTCAGGTTCTATTTCACTCCCCTCGCCGGGGTTCTTTTCGCCTTTCCCTCACGGTACTGGTTCACTATCGGTCAGTCAGGAGTATTTAGCCTTGGAGGATGGTCCCCCCATATTCAGACAGGATACCACGTGTCCCGCCCTACTCTTCGAGTTCACAACCTGTGCATTTTCGTGTACGGGACTGTCACCCTGTACCGTGCGACTTTCCAGACGCTTCCACTAACACACAAGCTGATTCAGACTCTGGGCTGCTCCCCGTTCGCTCGCCGCTACTGGGGGAATCTCGGTTGATTTCTTTTCCTCGGGGTACTTAGATGTTTCAGTTCCCCCGGTTCGCCTCGTTAACCTATGTATTCAGTTAACGATAGTGTGTCGGAACACACTGGGTTTCCCCATTCGGACATCGCCGGGTCAAAGGTTCATATCACCTCGCCGGCGCTTTTCGCAGATTAGCACGTCCTTCATCGCCTCTGACTGCCAGGGCATCCACCGTGTACGCTTAGTCGCTTAACCTCACAACCCGAAGATGTTTCACTTCTGATTGCGAAAATTTGAGAGACTCGAACACACCTTAAAGATGTGTCGTTTCAATTTTCAGCTTGATCCAGATTTTTAAAGAGCAAAACTTCGCAGTGCACCTTTTCAGGTTCACTCTGAAGTTTTCTTGGGTTCGCAGTAAAAGATGGTGGAGCTATGCGGGATCGAACCGCAGACCTCCTGCGTGCAAAGCAGGCGCTCTCCCAGCTGAGCTATAGCCCCATCGTTTTGCAATCTCTGTACCGCTCATCCTTTAAAAGGAGTTTGGTAGGCCTGAGTGGACTTGAACCACCGACCTCACCCTTATCAGGGGTGCGCTCTAACCACCTGAGCTACAAGCCTGCAGAGATTTTTACTGCTGTTTTTCATCAGACAATCTGTGTGAGCACTACAAAGGCAGGTTCTTTAAGGTAAGGAGGTGATCCAACCGCAGGTTCCCCTACGGTTACCTTGTTACGACTTCACCCCAGTCATGAATCACAAAGTGGTAAGCGCCCTCCCGAAGGTTAAGCTACCTACTTCTTTTGCAACCCACTCCCATGGTGTGACGGGCGGTGTGTACAAGGCCCGGGAACGTATTCACCGTAGCATTCTGATCTACGATTACTAGCGATTCCGACTTCATGGAGTCGAGTTGCAGACTCCAATCCGGACTACGACGCACTTTATGAGGTCCGCTTGCTCTCGCGAGGTCGCTTCTCTTTGTATGCGCCATTGTAGCACGTGTGTAGCCCTACTCGTAAGGGCCATGATGACTTGACGTCATCCCCACCTTCCTCCAGTTTATCACTGGCAGTCTCCTTTGAGTTCCCGGCCTAACCGCTGGCAACAAAGGATAAGGGTTGCGCTCGTTGCGGGACTTAACCCAACATTTCACAACACGAGCTGACGACAGCCATGCAGCACCTGTCTCAGAGTTCCCGAAGGCACCAAAGCATCTCTGCTAAGTTCTCTGGATGTCAAGAGTAGGTAAGGTTCTTCGCGTTGCATCGAATTAAACCACATGCTCCACCGCTTGTGCGGGCCCCCGTCAATTCATTTGAGTTTTAACCTTGCGGCCGTACTCCCCAGGCGGTCGACTTAACGCGTTAGCTCCGGAAGCCACGCCTCAAGGGCACAACCTCCAAGTCGACATCGTTTACGGCGTGGACTACCAGGGTATCTAATCCTGTTTGCTCCCCACGCTTTCGCACCTGAGCGTCAGTCTTTGTCCAGGGGGCCGCCTTCGCCACCGGTATTCCTCCAGATCTCTACGCATTTCACCGCTACACCTGGAATTCTACCCCCCTCTACAAGACTCTAGCCTGCCAGTTTCGAATGCAGTTCCCAGGTTGAGCCCGGGGATTTCACATCCGACTTGACAGACCGCCTGCGTGCGCTTTACGCCCAGTAATTCCGATTAACGCTTGCACCCTCCGTATTACCGCGGCTGCTGGCACGGAGTTAGCCGGTGCTTCTTCTGCGGGTAACGTCAATTGCTGAGGTTATTAACCTCAACACCTTCCTCCCCGCTGAAAGTACTTTACAACCCGAAGGCCTTCTTCATACACGCGGCATGGCTGCATCAGGCTTGCGCCCATTGTGCAATATTCCCCACTGCTGCCTCCCGTAGGAGTCTGGACCGTGTCTCAGTTCCAGTGTGGCTGGTCATCCTCTCAGACCAGCTAGGGATCGTCGCCTAGGTGAGCCGTTACCCCACCTACTAGCTAATCCCATCTGGGCACATCTGATGGCAAGAGGCCCGAAGGTCCCCCTCTTTGGTCTTGCGACGTTATGCGGTATTAGCTACCGTTTCCAGTAGTTATCCCCCTCCATCAGGCAGTTTCCCAGACATTACTCACCCGTCCGCCGCTCGTCACCCAGGAGCAAGCTCCCTGTGTTACCGCTCGACTTGCATGTGTTAGGCCTGCCGCCAGCGTTCAATCTGAGCCATGATCAAACTCTTCAATTTAAGTTTGATGCTCGTGAATTAAACTTCGTAATGAATTACGTATGTTCACTCAGAGACTTGGTATTCATTTTTCGTCCGAGGACGTTAAGAATCCATGTCACTTTGAGTGCCCACACAGATTGTCTGATAAATTGTTAAAGAGCAGTGCCGCTTCGTTTTCGCTGCGGCGCGGGGTGTGCATATTACGCTTTCCCGCTTCAGAGTCAAGCGTTTATTTTCGCTATTCTCTGCTGACCCGGCGGCGTGTGTGCCGTTGTTCCGTGTCAGTGGAGGCGCATTATAGGGAGTTATTCTGAAGTGACAAGCACAAAATACAAAAAACTTTTCGTTCGCTCACTTTTCAAACTTAACGCTTATTTAAGTCGCGAATCGCCCGTTAAATGTGCGATTTCCCGCGCAAAACTGGCTACCTGCGACCAGTCGGTATAAACCACTTCTTTACGCGTATCGGTTTCTCCCCCCGTCATCTTCATAATTAGACGGATCATAAAGCGGTCATACCAGCGGTAGCGAGGGTAGCGCAGCGCGCCGGCAAAAACGGCGCACAGGTCTGGCTGCCACGGCGAGCTGAGTAAAAACTTGCGCGTGTAGCTGTTGGTCTGTGGCGTGCGCTTCTCCGCTTTACGCGCAACCAAATTGACCGAGTAAAACGCGCCTGGCATTTTGTTGAGTATTGCCGTGTGCTTTTTCACAAAGCGATCCAGCGCCGGATGGAAATGCCCGTAACGAATTGATGCGCCAATCACCACGCGATCGTAATCCTGCCAGGCAATCTGTTCCGCACGGTTCAGGTTCACCACGTCCGAGTATATCCCCAGCTCTTTTAATTCCGATGCAAGGTATGCGGCAATCTCACGCGTTTGTCCGTCTCGCGTAGAGAAAAGAATCAATGTTTTCATCAACGGCTCCTTACTCGCGCCAGAATGTAGGGGTGAACAGCACCAGCAGCGTAAAGACCTCAAGACGACCAAACAGCATATTGGCGATGAGGATCCATTTCGCGACCGGGTTCATACTGGCAAAGTTATCCGCCACCACGCCCAGGCCAGGCCCGAGGTTATTCAATGTTGCGACGACGGACGCAAAGGCGGAGAAATCATCCACTCCCGTCGCGATAATCGCCAGCATACTGACGATAAAGACCAGCGCATACGCCGAGAAGAATCCCCACACCGCTTCGAGGATACGTTCCGGCAGCGCGCGGTTCCCCAGCTTAATGCTGTAGACCGCATTGGGGTGGACCAGACGCTTCAGCTCACGGTTGCCCTGCTTGAACAGCAGCAGAATACGGATCACCTTCAGACCACCGCCCGTCGACCCCGCACAGCCGCCGATAAACGCGGAACAGAGCAGAAGCACCGGCAGGAACAGCGGCCAACGGGCGATGCTGTCCGTGGTAAACCCGGCGGTCGTCGCCATCGACACCACCTGGAAGAAGGCCTGGTTTAGCGTGGTCAACGCGGAGTTATAGACATCATGGAACCACAGCACCAGCGTACAGATGATCACCAGCGTCAGCTGGACCCCAATGAACATGCGGAACTCAGGGTCACGCCAGTACACCTTCAGGCTGCGCCCGCTCAGTAAAGAGAAGTGCAGGCCGTAGTTACAGCCGGAGATCAGCAGGAAAATGGCAATGATAGTGTTAATCGTTGGGCTGTCGAAATAGCCCACGCTGGCATCGTGGGTGGAGAACCCGCCGATGGCAATCGTCGCAAAACTGTGTCCGATAGCATCAAACGCAGGCATCCCGGCAAACCATAGCGCCAGCGCACAGGCTACCGTCAGCAAGACATAAATCAGCCACAGGGTTTTCGCCGTCTCGGCAATACGCGGCCGCATCTTGTTATCTTTCAGCGGTCCTGGCATTTCGGCGCGATAGAGCTGCATCCCCCCGACGCCCAGAATCGGCAGGATGGCCACCGCCAGGACGATGATCCCCATACCGCCGAACCACTGCAGCATCTGGCGATAAAAGAGAATCGCGTGCGGCAGCGAATCCAGCCCCACCAGCGTCGTGGCCCCGGTCGTCGTTAAGCCGGAGAAGGATTCAAAGAAGGCATCCGTGATGCTCAGGTTAGGCTGTTCAGAGAAGATAAAGGGCAGCGAACCGACGCTCCCCAGCACCGTCCAGAACAGGACCACAATCAGAAAGCCTTCGCGAGATTTCAGCTCACCTTTCTGACGACGGTTCGGCCACCACAGCAGGGAGCCGATCGCCAGCGCGACAAAGAAGGTCTGGGTAAATGCCCGCCCCGCCCCGTCCCGGTAGATAAGCGCCACCAGTCCAGGGATAATCATCGTCCCGGAAAAGAGTATGACCAGCAGTCCAACGATTCGGGTTATGGCACGAAAATGCATCTCTGCCGCTTCCTTTGGTATTCAAAAGTGAGGTGGGGATTATTCTTCAATCGGCAGCAATTGCAACGAACCACGACTAAAATCAGCCAGTTTTGCTGAAAAAGCAGCCAGTTCCGCCTGAGGAAGCGCCACGCGTAATTGCACCATCGCCTGATATTCACTGTGTGCGATGACACCGTTAAACTGCCTCAGCAGCGCTTCAATACCCGAGAGCTGGGCGTAATCGCATAACAAAGTATATTCGGTGAGAGGCGTTTTGCGGGTGGTCTTCAGGGTATTCAGTGCCTGCTGAACGCCGCCGCCATACGCTTTTACCAGCCCACCCGTACCTAACAGGATGCCGCCGTAGTAGCGCACCACCACGGCGGTAATTTCACCCACGCCGCTACCCATCAGCTGCGAGAGCATGGGTTTACCGGCCGTGCCCGCCGGTTCACCGTCATCGGAAAACCCCAGCTGCTGCGAATCGTCCGGCGGCCCTGCTACCCACGCCACGCAGTGGTGACGGGCGTCAGGATGCTCAGCCCGGACGGACTCGACAAACGCTTTTGCCGCCTCTACGCCGTCGGTATGCGCCAGCAGGGTAATGAAGCGGCTTTTCTTGATTTCCTCAACAAAGGTGACCGGTTCAGCCGGTATCAGCCAGCTTTCCATCAGGCCAGCTTCAGGTCTCGCGTCATATTCTCGATACCGTTTTCGTGAATCACCACGTTATCTTCGATACGAATGCCGCCAAACGGCTTCAGCGCGTCAATTTTTGCCCAGTTGAAGTGCTTGCTGAACTGGCCTTCACGCCACGGCGCCAGCAGGGATTCGATAAAGTAGATCCCCGGTTCAATCGTCAACACCATGCGCGGCTCCAGAATACGGGTGCAGCGCAGGTAAGGATATTTAGACGGTGCCGCCAGGTGCGTACCGGTATCATCCTGCATAAAGCCCGCAACGTCGTGCACCTGCAGGCCCAGCGGGTGGCCGATACCGTGCGGCATAAATGGCCCGGTCAGATCGTTCTCGACCATCGCCTCTTCGCTCATGTCTTTCACAATCTGATGCTTACGCAGCAGTTTAGCAATGCGCTGATGGAACTGGATGTGGTAGTCCACATAGCTGGTTCCCGCCTTCATGGTGCCAATCAGCGCCAGCTGTTCATCGTTCACATCTTTGATCAGCTGTGCAAAATCGGTATCCGCATTTGCCGCCCAGGTACGGGTCAGATCGGCCGCGTAGCCGTTGTACTCTGCCCCTGCGTCCAGCAGGAAGCTGCGCATTTCTGAAGGAACCTGGTGATCCAGCTTGGTGTAGTGCAGGACGGACGCGTGCTCGTTGAGCGCGACAATGTTGCTGTACGGCACGTCGGTATCGCGATGACCGGTGGCGGTCAGGTACGCCTGGTTGATGTCGAACTCGCTCATGCCGGACTGGAAGGCTTCATGCGCCGCACGGTGACCGTTTACCGCGGTCTTTTGCGCTTCACGCATGCAGTAAAGTTCGTAGTCGGTTTTATACGCGCGGTAATAGTGGAGGTAATCCAGCACCCCTTTCGGGTTGAGCTTGTCTGCCGCAATATCCAGGCTTAATGCACGCTCCGGAACAGGGCCAATATAAGCGATGTTGCCACGCGCGGCAGGCAGCTGGCCGCCAATGCCGTCCGCTTTTGGCAGCGCAATGACCTCAATTTCTTCCGTCCAGAAAGAGGTCGGCAGCGGCTCAACGTTGTGCCAGTAATCGACCGGCAGGTAGAACCACAGTTTCGGCTTGTTCACACCATCCACCAGCAGCCAGCAGTTGGGAACCTGCGTCACCGGCACCCAGGCCTTAAACTGTGGGTTCACCTTAAACGGATAAGCGTGGTCATCCAGAAAGGTATTCATCAGCTCGCCGGAGTGGATCAGCAGCGCATCCAGCTTAAAGCGGGCCAGTACATCGCGGGTACGTTCCTGTAGGGTAACGATATGATTTTTATAAAGCGAAGCCAGTGAGTCCATCATTATTCCTTTCGTTTTTTGACCTCAAGTCATCGCATCTTAGCACACCTCACTCCGCCTGCGTGATTTCCACCGACCGTGATCAATGCAGCAATTTCTTAATGAGTAATTTGCATTTTATTAACATAAATCCCACACTCCGACTCATCTGGTATGACCAGATCCACTTGCTGGATTCAGGAGACTGACATGCTCTACAAAGGCGACACCCTGTACCTCAACTGGCTGGAAGATGGCATTGCCGAACTCGTGTTCGATGCCCCCGGCTCAGTCAATAAGCTCGATACCGCGACGGTGGCCAGTCTTGGCCAGGCGCTGGATGTTCTGGAAAAACAAACTGAATTAAAAGGGCTGCTGCTGCGCTCGAACAAAGCGGCCTTTATCGTCGGTGCCGATATCACCGAATTCCTTTCGCTCTTCCTGGTGCCTGAAGAACAGCTGAGCCAGTGGCTGCACTTTGCCAATAGCGTCTTTAATCGTCTGGAAGATCTGCCTGTCCCGACCATTTCCGCCGTTAACGGCTACGCGCTGGGCGGCGGCTGTGAGTGCGTGCTGGCGACCGACTACCGCCTGGCGACGCCGGATCTGCGCATCGGCCTGCCGGAAACCAAGCTGGGCATTATGCCGGGCTTTGGCGGCTCCGTCCGTATGCCGCGCATGCTGGGCGCCGACAGCGCACTGGAGATCATTGCCGCGGGTAAAGACGTCGGCGCAGAACAGGCGCAGAAAATTGGCCTGGTCGACGGCGTTGTAAAACCTGAGAAGCTTGTTGAAGGCGCACTCGCCATTCTGCGTCAGGCCATTAACGGCGAGCTCGACTGGAAGGCCAAACGCCAGCCGAAGCTGGAACCGTTAAAACTCAGCAAGATTGAAGCCACCATGAGCTTCACCATCGCCAAAGGCATGGTGATGCAGACGGCGGGTAAACTCTACCCGGCGCCGATCGCGGCGGTGAAAACCATCGAAGCGGCAGCTCGTCTCGGGCGCGATGAAGCGCTGAAGCTCGAAAATCAGAGCTTTGTCCCGCTGGCGCACACCAATGAAGCGCGCGCGCTGGTCGGTATCTTCCTGAACGATCAGTTCGTAAAAGGGAAAGCCAAACAGCTGACCAAAAACGTTGAGACGCCAAAACATGCGGCGGTACTCGGCGCGGGCATTATGGGTGGCGGCATCGCCTACCAGTCTGCCTGGAAAGGCGTGCCGGTGGTGATGAAAGACATCAACGAGAAATCCCTGACGCTGGGCATGACCGAAGCGGCCAAGCTGCTGAATAAACAGCTGGAACGCGGAAAAATTGACGGACTGAAGCTCGCAGGCGTGATCTCCACCATTCAGCCCGTGCTGGAATACAGCGGTTTCGACCGTGTCGACGTGGTGGTCGAAGCCGTCGTCGAGAACCCGAAAGTGAAAAAAGCGGTGCTGGCGGAAACGGAAGACAAGGTTCGCCCGGGTACCGTTCTGGCCTCTAACACCTCCACCATTCCAATCAGCGAACTGGCGAGCGTGCTGAAGCGTCCGGAAAACTTCTGCGGTATGCACTTCTTCAACCCGGTACACCGTATGCCGCTGGTCGAAGTGATCCGCGGGGAAAAAACCTCTGACGACACCATCGCTAAAGTGGTGGCATGGGCCAGCAAGATGGGCAAAACGCCGATCGTCGTTAACGACTGCCCGGGCTTCTTCGTCAACCGCGTGCTGTTCCCTTACTTCGCCGGTTTCAGCCAGCTGCTGCGCGACGGCGCGGACTTCCGCAAAATCGACAAAGTGATGGAAAAACAGTTCGGCTGGCCGATGGGCCCGGCGTATCTGCTGGACGTTGTGGGCATTGATACCGCCCACCACGCCCAGGCGGTGATGGCGGCAGGTTTCCCGCAGCGCATGCAGAAAGACTATCGCGACGCCATTGACGCGCTGTTTGACGCTAACCGCTTCGGTCAGAAAAACGGTCTGGGCTTCTGGCGCTATAAAGAAGACAGCAAGGGCAAACCGAAGAAAGAAGAAGATCCGGCGGTGGATGGGCTGCTGGCCGACGTCAGTCAGCCAAAACGCGACTTCACCGACGATGAAATCATCGCCCGGATGATGATCCCGATGATTAACGAAGTGGTGCGTTGCCTCGAAGAAGGCATTATCGCCAGCCCGGCAGAAGCCGACATGGCGCTGGTGTATGGCCTCGGCTTCCCTCCGTTCCACGGCGGCGCGTTCCGCTGGCTGGACACGCTCGGCAGCGCCCGCTATCTCGATATGGCCCAGCAGTATCAGCACCTCGGCCCGCTGTATGAAGTGCCGGAAGGGCTGCGTAACAAAGCGCGCCATAACGAACCCTACTATCCCGCAGTTGAGCCAGCCCGTCCGGTTGGCGAGCTGAAAACGGCTTAAGGAGTCACAATGGAAAAGGTTGTCATTGTTGATGCGATTCGCACCCCGATGGGCCGTTCAAAAGGCGGCGCGTTCCGTAACGTGCGTGCGGAAGACCTCTCCGCGCATCTGATGCGTAGCCTGCTGGCGCGTAACCCGGCGCTGGATCCGGCTGCGCTGGACGATATCTACTGGGGCTGCGTGCAGCAGACCCTGGAGCAGGGCTTCAACATCGCCCGCAACGCGTCGCTGCTGGCGGAGATCCCGCATTCGGTTCCGGCCGTCACCGTCAACCGCCTGTGCGGTTCGTCAATGCAGGCGCTGCACGACGCGGCCCGCATGATCATGACCGGCGATGCGCAGGCTTGCCTGGTGGGCGGCGTCGAGCACATGGGTCACGTCCCGATGAGTCACGGGGTCGACTTCCATCCCGGCATGAGCCGCAACGTGGCGAAAGCTGCGGGGATGATGGGCCTGACCGCCGAGATGCTCTCCCGCCTGCACGGCATCAGCCGCGAAATGCAGGATGCCTTTGCCGCGCGCTCTCACGCTCGCGCCTGGGCCGCCACGCAGTCCGGTGCCTTTAAGAACGAGATCATCCCGACCGGCGGCCACGATGCAGACGGCGTTCTGAAGCAGTTCAGCTACGATGAAGTCATTCGCCCGGAAACCACCGTCGAAGCGCTTTCCACCCTGCGTCCGGCGTTTGACCCCGTCACCGGTACGGTCACGGCAGGGACCTCGTCGGCGTTGTCCGACGGCGCCGCCGCGATGCTGGTGATGAGCGAAAGTCGCGCCCGCGAGCTGGGGTTAACGCCTCGCGCCCGCGTGCGTTCGATGGCGGTCGTGGGATGCGATCCGTCGATCATGGGCTACGGCCCGGTTCCGGCTTCAAAGCTGGCGCTGAAAAAAGCGGGCTTAACCGCCAGCGACATCGATCTCTTTGAGATGAACGAAGCGTTCGCCGCGCAGATCCTGCCGTGCATTAAAGATCTGGGGCTGATGGAGCAGATCGACGAGAAGATTAACCTCAACGGCGGCGCGATTGCCCTCGGACACCCGCTGGGCTGTTCCGGGGCGCGTATCAGCACGACGCTGATCAACCTGATGGAACGCAAAGATGCCCAGTTTGGTCTGGCAACGATGTGTATCGGTCTGGGTCAGGGTATCGCGACGGTGTTTGAGAGAGTGTAAGGCTATAACGTAGGCCCGATAAGCATCGCGCCATCGGGCTTTTGCCGGGAGGCGCTGCGCTTTCCCGGCCTACGAGAGGTACCTCGCCGCCAGTCGTGTCACTGGCGAAGAGAAACAGTTTAGTTGCCGTTCTTCCCGCCTGTCAGGGGCGGGTTTTTTATTTAAATGAAGGCAAACGCATCGCCAAACAGGCGGTCTTCACGCGCATCACGTTCGTTACAGAACAGATCGCGGGCGATTTTCGCCATCTCGAAACGCCCTGCAATATAGATGTCATGTCCTGCCAGCGTACCGTGATCCTGCAGCACTGCCGTCAGTACCGTACCGCTACGCCCGCGCCAGCCCTCTTCCGGCTGCTCAACAACCGGCTCAATGCGCAGGTTAGGATGGGTGACGCTCAGCGCTTCGAGTTCGGACAGGTCATACAGGTGTTTCTCTTCACGGCCACCCCAGTAGATGGTGATATCACGATCCGGGTTACGCGCCAGGGCAGTCAGCAGAATGGAACGCACGTAGGAGAAACCTGTACCACCGGCAATCAGGATCAGCGGACGGTCTTCATCATCACGTAACCATGCCTCGCCGTGAGGAATATCGACCACGATCTCGCGCTCTTTCAGAATGCGGTCCATGACGGCCATCGCATACAGGTTAAGCTCTGACGCACCAATATGAAGCTCAATAAATTCCTGCTCCGCTGGCGTTGAGGCCATAGAGAAAGGACGCTTATCACGCTCATCCATCACGACCATCAGATACTGACCCGCGCGGAAAGAGAATGGCGCTTCTGGCACTAAACGGACGCGATATACGGTGTCGGTGATGGCATCTACCGAGGTCACTTTACAGCTTAAGGTTGTCATTCGCTCTCTCTGTCGGGAAGTCTATAGGGCTTAACGGTCAGCTCAGGGTTTACCGTTATTCATTATGGCCAGTTCGTCCCAGATCGCATCAATGCGCGCGGTCACAGCAGGATCTTTTTTGATCGGGCGACCCCATTCACGATCGGTTTCGCCAGGCCATTTATTTGTGGCATCCAGTCCCATTTTTGAGCCAAGGCCGGAAACCGGCGAGGCAAAATCCAGGTAATCTATCGGCGTGTTTTCGACTAACACCGTATCGCGCGCCGGGTCCATTCGCGTGGTAATAGCCCAGATTACGTCATTCCAGTCGCGGGCGTTAACGTCATCATCGCAGACAATAACAAATTTGGTATACATAAACTGGCGCAGGAAAGACCACACGCCCATCATCACGCGTTTCGCGTGACCAGGATACTGCTTCTTCATCGTGACCACTGCCAGGCGATACGAGCATCCTTCAGGCGGCAGATAAAAATCAACAATTTCCGGGAACTGCTTTTGCAGGATCGGCACAAACACTTCATTCAGCGCCACGCCCAGTACTGCCGGTTCATCCGGTGGACGCCCGGTATACGTGGAGTGATAAATCGCATCTTCACGCTGCGTAATGTGCGTCACGGTAAACACCGGGAAGTTATCCACTTCGTTGTAATAGCCGGTGTGGTCGCCGTAAGGGCCTTCTGGCGCCAGTTCACCCTGCTCAATGTAACCTTCCAGCACAATTTCTGCACTGGCCGGAACTTCGAGATCGTTAGAGATACACTTCACGACTTCCGTTTTCGTTCCGCGCAGCAGGCCTGCAAAGGCATATTCCGAGAGCGTATCCGGTACAGGCGTGACGGCCCCGAGAATGGTGGCCGGATCGGCGCCCAGCGCAACGGAGACCGGGAAACGTTCACCCGGACGCGCAGCACACCACTCCTGGAAATCGAGCGCGCCGCCGCGATGCGACAGCCAGCGCATGATGAGCTTATTCTTGCCAATCAACTGCTGGCGGTAAATACCAAGATTCTGGCGCTCTTTGTGCGGACCGCGCGTGACGGTCAGTCCCCAGGTGATCAGCGGCGCGGCATCTTCCGGCCAGCACTGCATGATAGGGATTTTAGTCAAATCAACCGCATCGCCTTCCAGCACCTTCTGCTGGCAGGGCGCGCCGCGCAGGCGTTTGGTGGGCATGTTTAGCACCTGCTTAAACTGCGGCAGCTTGTCGAACAGATCGCGGAAGCCTTTCGGCGGCTCCGGCTCTTTCAGGAAGGCCAGCAGCTTACCGACTTCGCGCAGGGCCGTGACGTCTTCCTGCCCCATCCCCAGTGCGACGCGACGCGGTGTACCAAACAGGTTGCACAGCACCGGCATGGCGTACCCTTTCGGATTTTCAAACAGTAATGCGGGGCCACCGGCACGCAGGGTGCGATCAGCAATTTCTGTCATCTCCAGATAAGGATCGACAGGAAGGGTAATACGTTTGAGTTCACCCTGCTTTTCCAGCAGCGTCAGGAAGTCGCGGAGATCGTGGTATTTCATGCAGTTAATCATGGCCTCTCTGTAAGCGCTTCATTATACGGCGTAAGACTGCTTGATGCTGTAATTTTGTTAAATTAGCGTGAAGTTATGCGTTCTGTCCCATTTTCGCCCATTATAATCAACTTAGCGATCCCGCCAGGGTTTTGATATGCTTGCGCCCCGAACTAAGGGAAAGAGTGATTATGCAGGCCTGGTATTTACTGTATTGCAAACGCGGGCAACTTCAGCGCGCGCAGGAACATCTTGAACGTCAGTCAGTCAATTGCCTGACGCCCGTGATCACGCTTGAAAAAATGCAGCGCGGGAAGCGCACAACCGTTAGCGAGCCGTTGTTCCCGAACTACCTGTTCGTGGAGTTCGATCCGGAGGTGATCCACACCACCACCATCAGCGCCACGCGCGGCGTCAGCCATTTTGTTCGCTTCGGCGCTCACCCCGCGACGGTTCCCTCATCGGTCATCCACCAGCTGTCGATTTATCAGCAGCCCGAAGACCTTACCGACCCGGAAACGCCCTACACGGGCGACAGCGTCGTGATTACCGAAGGGGCTTTCGAAGGCCTGCAGGCGATTTTTGCCGAGCCGGACGGGGAAGCGCGCTCTATGCTGTTGCTTAATCTGCTGAACAAGCAGGTGCTGCAGAGCGTTAAAAACACCGACTTCCGCAAACTTTAAACGTTTATCCCAAACAGATTACGCACGTTGTCATCCGTCTGTGCGGAAAGCCAGTGCGGATCCTCTCCGCGCCACGTCGCGACGCGCTCAACTATGTGCCCCAGATAAGCGGGCTCATTGCGTCGCGATGCCGGTTTGGGTTGCATATCGCGCGGCAGCAGATAGGGCGCATCCGTTTCAAGGAGCAACCGGTCAGCAGGGATCGCCGGTAGCAGCTCCCGAAGCTCAAGCCCGCGGCGCTCATCGCAAACCCAGCCGGTAATGCCCAGATAAAGCCCGCGTTCCAGGCACTCCAGCGCCTCCTGCCGTGAGCCGGTGAAGCAGTGCAGCACCGCGCCGGGCAGTTTCTCGAGCCACGGATCCAGAAGCGCCAGGAAACGCTCATGCGCGTCGCGGCAGTGCATAAATACGGGCATTTCAAGCTCTGCCGCCAGCGCAAGCTGGGCAGTGAATGCCTTTTCCTGCTCTTCAGGCGTGGAAAAGTTACGGTTGAAATCGAGGCCGCATTCGCCAATCGCCACCACTTCTGGTGTCTTCGCCAGCCTGCGCAGGGTTTCCCCGCTTTCCGGGGTCCACTGGCTGCTGTCGTGAGGATGCACGCCAGCGGTAGACCAACAGCATTCGTAGCGTTGCGCCAGCTGCTGTGCCTGCTCGCTCTCATGCAGGTTGGTGCCCGTCAGCAGCAGCCCTTTCACCCCAGCGGCAAACGCGCGCGCAACCACCTCATCACGATCTTTCGCAAACTGCGAGCTGGTCAGGTTGAGTCCGATATCAAACATGCGAATCCCCATGTAACAACCGCCCTGACGGGCGGCTGGTTTTACTCTTCAGTGGTCTTGTCGGAGTTATCGTCTTCATCATCCGACCGACGCCCTTTACCCACGTAGAAACGTGAGAAGAAGACGCCGACCTCAAACAGGCAGTACATCGGTATGGCCAGCAGCGTCTGGGAGAATACATCCGGCGGGGTCAACAGCATGCCGACCACGAAGGCGCCGACCAGGATATACGGACGCTTCTTACGCAGGTCATCCGGTGTGGTTACCCCTACCCAGCAGAGCAGCACAATGGCCACCGGCACTTCGAATGCCACGCCAAACGCCATAAACAGCGCCATCACAAAGCTAAGATAGCTGGCGATATCCGTCGACACCTGGACGCCTTCCGGCGCGGTATGCGTCAGGAAGCCGAAGGCCAGCGGGAAGACAACGAAATAGGCAAACGCCATGCCGATATAGAACAGCAGCGAACTGGATACCAGCAGCGGAATGACCAGCTTGCGTTCGTGCTTATACAGTGCCGGCGCCACAAAGGCCCACACCTGGTACAGAATCACGGGCGCAGAGGCAATCAACGACACCCAAAAGGTCAACTTGATAGGGGTAAAGAACGGAGAAGCAACGTCTGTTGCAATCATCGTTGCGCCCAGCGGCATCTGCTTGATCAGCGGCGCAGAAACCACCTGGTAGATATCGTTGGCGAAATAGACCAGGCATAGAAAAATAACGAGAACCGCAATAATGCAGTTTAACAGACGCTTACGCAGCTCTATGAGGTGCGTAATCAGCGGTTGAGTATCATCTACAGCCATGTTTACGCTTTATCACTCGACGAGGGGGATGATTCGGAAACGGGCGCGGCGGGTTTTGCCTCGGCAGCGTTAACCACGGGCTTTTCCGGCTGCACCTGCTTTTTCACTTCGGTTTCCTGAGGCGTCTGTTCAGGCGCAGCAGCCTGATGTTCAGCGCTGGCAGGCGTGACGCCCTCACGCTGTTCTTCGCTGCCCTTCACCACCGGGTTATGGATGGTGTTCGCTTCATCGCTCGCTTTTTCAGGATCGTTGATGCTATAGGAGCGCTTCATGGATTCCGCCGCTTCGCGCAGCTCATCCATTGACGCTTTCAGTTCCGGCGTCAGGTTATCCATGCTCGCCTTCTCAACCTTTTTCAGGCTTTCCTGAAATTCCTGCAGCTTAAGCTCCTGGGCCAGTTCATTCTGAACGGTCGATGCCAGCGATCTCAGCGCACGAACCCAGCCCGCAACGGTTTTCACCGCCACCGGCAGACGCTGAGGCCCCAGCACGATCAGGCCAATCACAAAGACCAGCAGGAGCTCACTAAAACCAATGTCGAACACGACTTACACCTGCTCTTTATCGTGGCGTTTAGCGTCTTCCTTTTTGGCTTCTTCTTGCTTGTCGGTGATGGATTTAGCAGTAAAGTCAGCGTCCTGGCTGGTTTTATCCTGCTTGCTCTCATCATCGCTCATCGCTTTTTTGAAGCCTTTGATAGACGCGCCCAGATCGGAACCAATAGAACCGAGCTTTTTGGTGCCAAACAGCAGCACGACGATGACGGCAATGATCAACAATTGCCAGATACTGATACCACCCATACATGTTCCTCAGGGATAGATGATTAATAAGTCAGGTCGCATTATACGTATGCGACCTGTCGATAGCGACGCAAACTCAGCGCGTTTTTCGCCATCCGGCAAGCCAGACAACCACCCCGGCGGCCATCAGCCAGGCGGGCATCATCTGCCACTCCGGGCGGTTGATCAGCAGCAGCGTGCCGCTCAGCAGCAGCGTTGCGCCAATCCCAAAGAGATAGCGTGACTGGCCCTGGCGAACACGGCTGGACTGAAGTTCGCGAGCGATTTTATCCATGCTGTGCTGAAGGTTCTTGCTCTGACGCAAACTGTCATAAACCAGTTCAGGAATTTCAGGCATTTTTTCTATCCAGAACGGGCCTTTCTCTTTCAGCGAGCGCACCAGCGCCGGAATGCCAACCTGATCCTTAATCCAGGATTCCAGGAAGGGTTTCGCGGTCTTCCACAAGTCTAACTGAGGATAGAGCTGTCGGCCTACACCCTCAACGTAAAGTAGTGTTTTCTGAAGTAAAACTAGCTGTGGCTGAACTTCCATATTAAAGCGGCGAGCCGTGTTGAACAGGTTCAACAGCACATGTCCGAAGGAGATTTCCGCCAGCGGTTTTTCAAAAATCGGTTCGCAAACGGTCCGGATCGCAAACTCGAACTCTTCGACGTTGGTGTCCGGCGGCACCCAGCCGGAATCGACGTGCAGCTCGGCCACCTTACGGTAGTCGCGGTTGAAGAACGCGATAAAGTTCTCGGCCAGATACCGTTTATCTTCTTTATTCAGCGACCCCACAATCCCGCAGTCGATACCGATATACTTCGGATCCTCAGGGTGCTCGTAGCTCACGAAGATATTGCCCGGGTGCATGTCCGCATGGAAAAAGCTGTCGCGGAACACCTGGGTGAAGAAGACCTGCACGCCACGCTCGGCCAACAGCTTCATGTTCGTTCCCTGCTTCTCCAGGGCCACCACATCCGAAACCGGAATACCGTAGATACGCTCCATCACCATCATGTTCTGGCTGCAGTAGTCAGAATAGACTTCAGGGACATAAAGCATCGGGCTGTTTTCAAAGTTGCGACGCAGCTGAATAGCGTTTGCCGATTCGCGCAGCAGGTTTAGCTCATCAATCAGTGTTTTTTCATATTCCCGCACCACTTCCATCGGGCGCAGTCGGCGGCCATCAGGTAATAAACGCGGAACCCAACGGGCCAGACGGTAAATCAGCTTCATGTCGGCTTTGATGATCGGCAGAATATCCGGGCGGATCACCTTAATTACCACCTCTTTGCCGTTTTCTTTCAGACGCGCAGTGTGCACCTGAGCAATAGAAGCCGACGCCAGCGGTTCTATTTCGAAATCGTCAAACCAGGTTTCAACGGGAAGATTACCCATCGCCTCTTCGATCTGTTTCTTCGCCCTCACCCCGTCAAACGGGGCAACACGGTCCTGCAGCATCGCCAGTTCATCGGCAATGTGCGGCGGAAAGAGATCGCGGCGGGTCGACAGCATCTGCCCGAACTTAATCCATACCGGGCCAAGCTCCTGCAGCGCCAGGCGAAGGCGTTCGCCCAGCGGCTGACCTTTATGGCGGTTAGGCATCCAGAACAGCATCCGCCGCCAGATACGAAGCGGCAGCGTGATACGCATTTTAGGGATCAGCTCGTCGAGCCCGTAGCTCAAAAAGGTACGAATAATGAAGTAGAGGCGCCGAATTTCACCAGGCGTCATTTGCCCTCCAGTTTTTCCAGCCGTTTGGTTAACGCATCAACCGCACGTTCAACAGCAGCGGTTTCTTCCGCAAACCATGCCACTTCCAGCGGTCCGGGGGCCATTCGCCACTCTTCAGTCAGTACTTCCGCCGCATAGCGTTGCTGACGTAGCAGGCTTTTACGCGCAAAGGACGCGCCACCATGAAGAACCTTCCCGATGCCTTCCGCGGCAATGTCACCGATAAACGGCGCGAGCAGCTCTGCCGGATCAAACTCCGCCAGATCGGTAAGCGCAACGAAGTTCTGCACGACCTGAATGTCGCCTTCCACTTCCAGCTCACCGCTGCGGATAAGTGCCGTTAATTGCTGGCGATCGCGCAGTTTTGGCAGCACACTCATGTGCGTGATGACCGAGCAGTCGGCGTCACCTTCCCACGCCCCCAGAACGTCAAGCTGGCGTTCGCTGAAGACCAGCACAAGCGGCGTCGAGAACTCTTTTAAAACAATGCGTAATACCTTCCCGTTTAGCCGCTGACGCGCAGCTTTCAACGCTGGTGCGCGATAGAGAAAGGCATTCAGTACGTTTTCGATACCTGCGGAGACTAAGGGTTTAAAGGGCACGGGACACCTCCACTCAGAACTTGTAACCGCGATGCAGCGCGACGACACCCGCCGTCAGGTTGAAATATTCAACGTTCTCGAATTCAGCATCCTGCATCATGGCTTTTAAGGTGTCTTGATCCGGGTGCATACGGATAGATTCCGCCAAATAGCGATAGCTTTCCGCGTCGTTAGCCACCAGCTCACCGATGCGCGGCAGCACGTGGAAGGAATAGGCGTCGTAAGCTTTGCTCAGCGGCTCGATAATCGGTTTGGAGAATTCGAGCACCAGCAGGCGTCCACCCGGCTTCAGCACACGATACATGGAGCGCAGCGCTTTTTCTTTATCGGTCACGTTACGCAGACCGAAGGAGATCGTGATGCAGTCAAAGGTATTATCCGGGAACGGCAGCGCTTCGGCGTTGGCCTGCACATATTCCACATTCCCCACCACGCCGATGTTACGCAGCTTTTCGCGGCCCATTTTGAGCATGGAGTCATTAATGTCTGCCAGAACAACGCGCCCGGTTTCGCCCACCAGACGAGAGAATTTCGCGGTTAAATCGCCCGTACCACCGGCTAAATCCAGCACCGTTTGTCCACGACGCACGCCGCTACAGTCGATAGTGAAGCGCTTCCACAAGCGATGAATGCCGAACGACATCAGGTCATTCATCACATCGTACTTCGCCGCCACGGAATGAAATACGTGGGCCACCATGTCAGCTTTCTGCGCTTTGGCGACAGTCTGAAAGCCAAAGTGCGTTGTGTCTTGTGAATCGTCAACCATCTCAGAGCCTGCTTATCAGTAAAATGTTCGTGAAGTGTAACAGATTGGGCGCAATTGCCCTACGTTTCAACCACCGCGAAAGAAACGCGCCGGGGGTTCGTTCGGTGATAAATCGGCCGCTAACGCATTGTCTTCACTGTTTGTCTTTTGTTCTTCTGCCCCTTCACGCAGGCGAAACTCGTCATCCTGGGCGGTAGCCTGTTCAACCAATTCCGGATTAATCTCGCGTTTCACCTCAACCCCCAGGCTGCGGAATGATTCGGCCTGCGCCAGAAGATTGCCACGTCCTGAGGCGAGTTTTTTCATCGCCTGACGGTAGTTATCCTGCGCGCGGTCCAGGCTCTGCCCGACTGAGGACATGTCGTCCACGAAGAGGCGCATTTTGTCGTACAGCTTGCTGGCGCGGTCGGCAATCTGCTGCGCGTTGCGGCTCTGGTGCTCGTAGCGCCACAGGTTCGCAATCGTGCGTAATGCCACCAGCAGCGTGGTGGGGCTGACCAGCATAATATTATTTTTGAGCGCTTCGGTGATGAGTTCAGGCTGCCTGTCGAGTGCCAGCAGAAACGCGGGCTCGACCGGAATAAACATCAGGACATAGTCCAGCGAGCGCAGCCCCGGTAGCTGCTGATAGTCTTTCCTGCCGAGCAGGCGAATATGATTACGCACCGAGGCAATGTGCTCCTGCAGCGCCGATTCTCGGGTGTAGTCATCCTCCGCATTGAAGTAACGCTCATACGCCACCAGCGTCATTTTGGCGTCAATCACCACATCTTTGCCCTGCGGCAGCCGCACAATCACATCCGGCTGCATTCGCGAGCAGGCATCGTTTTCGATACTCACCTGGGTTTCGTATTCATACCCTTCCCGCAGGCCAGAGGCTTCCAGGACGCGGGTCAGCACCACTTCTCCCCAGTTGCCCTGGGTTTTGTTATCCCCTTTAAGCGCGCGGGTGAGGTTGACCGCCTCCTGCGCCATCTGGGCATTCAGCTGCTGGAGATTGCGGATTTCATGCGCCAGGGTGTGCCGCTCTCGGGCTTCCTGACCAAAGCTGTCCTGTACCTGGCGGCGGAAGCCGTCCAGCTGTTCACGCAGGGGCGTCAGCAGGCTGTTCAGGCTCTGGCGGTTCTGCTCGTCAACGCGGCGGTTGCTGTGCTCAAAAATACGGTTCGCGAGGTTTTCAAACTGTTCGCTGAGGCGCTGCTCGCTGTTGATCATCTGGCGGATTTTATCTTCCGCATGCAGTTGAGTGGATTCCAGCCGGGTGGTCACTTCGCGGAGATCGGCCTCCAGCGAGGTGTTGATATCTCTCAGGTTGCGCAGCTCGTTGTTGAGTAACTCGCACTCCTCTCGCCAGTGATCACTCAGCGCAAGCTGCTGCTTTGCCGCGCTTAATTCGGCGACGATCTCTTCGCGTTCAGCCAGCTGATCGGCCTTCTGCTGTGCATGCTGATAGCTGGAAATGAGCCAGCCTATCGCCACGCCCGCCAGCGCAATCACCGCATAAATCAGGACTGAGATATCCACAATGCCCCCTGCATCAACGTATTACCCGCACAAAATAAGATTGTGCTGTATAAACGTCCAGTTTGAAAGGGTTTTCCTGCGAGGCGCTACGCAAAAAATAAAGGCCGAACGTGTCGGCCTTTGATTTCGAAAGGAGAGGATTAGATCAGGCGACGCGCGGCTTCAACCACGATTTTCACCGCATGACTTTCGGTCTGCTTCATGGTTTCAGCGTTCGGGATTTCCTGCTGAGTACGGTTGACGATAACGCCCGCCACCATACCGGCACGCAGGCCCTGGCTTGCGCACATGGTCAGCAGCGTGGCGGATTCCATTTCGTAGTTCATCACGCCCATGGACTGCCACTCTTCCATAGAGCCTTTGAAGCGGCTTACCACGCGGCCAGAGAAGGTGTCGTAACGCTCCTGACCGGGATAGAAGGTATCGGACGAAGCGGTTACACCCACGTGAGTGGTCGCGCCAACGGATTTCGCGGCTTCAACCAGCGCGGTGGTACATTCAAAGTCTGCTACTGCCGGGAATTCCATCGGCGCAAAGTGCAGGCTTGCGCCATCCAGACGCACGGACGCGGTCGTGACCAGCACGTCGCCCACGTTGATGTGCGGCTGAATAGCACCGGTCGTACCGATACGCAGGAAAGTACGAATGCCCAGCTGTGCCAGCTCTTCAACAGCAATAGACGTAGACGGGCCACCGATACCGGTAGAACACACGATCACGGCTTTACCATCCAGCTCTGCGCGCCAGGTGGTGAATTCACGATGGGCTGCCAGCTTAACCGGCTTATCCATCAGCGCGGCGATCTTTTCCACACGCTCCGGATCGCCAGGGACGATAGCGAGCGTAGCCCCTTGTAAATCGTTTTTAGTGAGGCCGAGATGAAAAACATCAGACTTAGACATAGGTGACTCCTCTGTGGGTCGGTTAGTCAGAAGAAGTAAAACGGTACTTTACAGAAGCGGAAAGCATAATTTCGTGACACATCTCACCATGAATGAAAATGATTGCATTGAATTTCCATAAAAAGGTGATTTACATCACATTAACAAGTTATATCGTCAGGTGCTGCACAAAAGATAGACCGTTTAAGGCACTGTGAGTTGTTAACCTGGTGACTATATTTACCTTTGCGCTAACTCATTGGTACGGAGAATGCCATGACTGAAAAAACCGGTTTTGCACCTGCTGCGGCCCCGCATGCCTCAACCATCGTCTCAACGTCTGAAGAGGCCATCACGGCGGGTGAGACCTCTATTCCCTCGCAGGGAGAGAATATGCCTGCTTACCACGCACGACCAAAATCGGCAGACGGTCCGCTGCCCATCGTGATCGTGGTTCAGGAAATTTTCGGCGTTCACGAACACATTCGCGACCTCTGCCGCCGGCTGGCGCTGGAAGGCTATCTGGCCGTTGCGCCAGAGCTCTACTTTCGCCAGGGCGATCCGAACGATTACAGCGATATTCCCACCTTGCTCAGCAACCTGGTCAGCAAAGTCCCGGACGCGCAGGTGCTGGCCGATCTCGACCACGTCGCCAGCTGGGCGGCGCGCAACGGGGGCGATCCCCATCGTCTGCTGGTCACCGGTTTCTGCTGGGGCGGACGCATCAGCTGGCTGTATGCCGCGCATAACCCGCAGCTTAAAGCCGCTGTGGCCTGGTACGGTAAACTGGTAGGTGAAAAAACGCTCAATTCACCGAAACATCCCGTGGATATCGCCACGGAGTTAAATGCGCCTGTGTTAGGGCTTTATGGCGGTCAGGACACCGGTATTTCGCTGGATTCGGTAGAGACCATGCGCCATGCGCTCCGTGCGGCCAATGCGAAGGCGGAGATCGTGGTGTATCCGGATGCCGGGCACGCGTTTAACGCGGATTATCGTCCGAGCTATCACGCGGAATCAGCCAAAGACGGCTGGCAGAGAATGCTGGCGTGGTTCAGCCAGTACGGCGGTAAAAAAGCGTAAAAAAAAGCCCGGTGGCGTCTACGCCTTACCGGGCCTACGCATCATCAAGCCTGACGCAAGTTTTGCGCCGCCTTCACCATGTTCGCCAGCGCGGCACGCGTCTCCGGCCAGCCGCGAGTTTTCAGGCCGCAGTCCGGGTTCACCCACAGACGCTCTGCCGGAATGCGCTGGGCCGCTTTTTTCAGCAGCGACTCAATCCACTCCACGCTCGGCACGTTCGGAGAGTGGATGTCGTACACCCCCGGACCGATTTCGTTCGGGTAGTCGAATTCTTCAAACGACTCCAGCAGCTCCATGTCTGAACGCGAGGTCTCGATGGTGATCACGTCAGCGTCCAGCGCGGCTATCGAATCCATGATGTCGTTGAATTCGCAGTAACACATGTGGGTGTGGATCTGCGTGTCGTCCTTCGCCACCGCGGCGTTGATGCGGAATGCCTCCACGCCCCACTTCAGGTAGGCATCCCAGTCGCTGCGGCGCAGCGGCAGACCTTCGCGCAGGGCCGGTTCGTCAATCTGGATGATGCCTATGCCTGCGGCTTCCAGATCCGACACTTCATCACGCAGCGCCAGCGCGATTTGCTTCGCGATGGTCTCGCGGGTTACGTCCTCACGCGGGAAGGACCAGCAAAGAATGGTCACCGGACCGGTGAGCATGCCTTTTACCGGCTTGTCGGTCAGGGACTGGGCGTACTTCGCCCACTCAACCGTGATCGGCTCCGGACGGCTGACGTCACCGATGACCACCGGCGGCTTGACGCAGCGGGAGCCATAGCTTTGCACCCAGCCGTTCTGGGTAAAGACGAACCCGTCCAGGTGTTCACCGAAGTATTCCACCATGTCGTTACGCTCGGCCTCGCCGTGCACCAGCACGTCCAGCCCCAGCCGCTCCTGCTCGATAATCGCCTGCTTGATGTGTTCGGCAATCCCGGTGCGGTAGTGATTCGCATCCAGATTTCCCTTTTTGAAGTCCAGACGCAGGCCGCGGATTTCGGTGGTCTGCGGGAAGGAACCGATAGTGGTGGTTGGCCACGCGGGCAGGTTGAACCGGGCGCGCTGGGCTTCGGCACGGACTTCATACGGGCTCTGACGCTGGCTGTCCCGGGCGGTGATGGCCGCCAGGCGTTTTTCCACTGCCGGGTTATGCACGCGCGCCGAGTGACGACGTGCCTGGATCGGTGCACTCCATGCGTTAATCGCCTCCGTGTCGCCGCTGTTCAGCGCATCGCGCAGCAGCGCCAGCTCTTCACATTTTTGCAGGGCGAAGGCAAACCAGCTTTTCACCTCAGCATCAAGACGGGTTTCCACGCTCAAATCGATCGGGCTGTGCAGCAGGGAGCAGGACGAGGCCACCCACAGCTCACGTTTGCCGACGATGTCCTTGATCTGCGCGTATTTCTCGGTCAGATCGGCACGCCAGACGTTACGGCCGTTGACCAGACCGGCGGAGAGCAGCCAGTCTGCCGGCAGGCGCTTGTGCAGTTCTGCGACGTCATCTTTGCCGTGCACCAGGTCAACGTGCAGACCCTGCACCGGCAATCTGGTGATGGTGCTGAGGTTCGGCGTCACACCTTCAAAGTAGGTGGTAAGCAACAGCTTCACCTGTCCGTTGAGTGCATCGTAAGCCGGTTTGAAAGCATCAAGCCAAACCTGAGGCAGCTCGAGCACCAGCGCGGGCTCGTCGATTTGCACCCACTGAATGCCGCGTTTGCCCAGTTCAATCAGCACCTGTTTGTAGACCGGCAGAATGTCCTTCAGCAGGCTGAGCCGGTCAAACGGCTCGCCTTTGACTTTCCCCAACCACAGATAGGTCACCGGCCCCAACAGTACGGGTTTCACCTGGTGGCCCAGCGCCAGCGCTTCGTCCACTTCATCCAGAAGCTGCGTCCAGGTCAGCCTGAACTGCTGACCTTTTACGAACTCCGGCACCATATAGTGATAGTTAGTGTTAAACCACTTGGTCATTTCCGCCGCTGCCGCTGGCTCACCCGTTGGCGCACGGCCACGGCCGATACGGAACAGGGTATCGATATCTACCGATCCATCGTTGTTCTGATGACGAGCCGGCACGTTGCCAAGCAGCAGGCTGGTCGTCAGAACATGGTCGTACCAGGCGAAATCGCCCACCGGCAGCAGGTCAATCCCCGCCTGCTTCTGCTGCGCCCAGTGACGGGCGCGCAGCTCGCGCCCCACCGCCAGCAGTTCTTCACGGGTGGCGTTCCCCGCCCAGTAGCTTTCTTGCGCTTTTTTCAGCTCGCGACGCAGGCCAACGCGAGGGAAACCGAGAGTGTGATTGCGGATTGTCATGGTATGCCCCTTGTGAAATTCGTTATTTAGACGTCCAGATGTTTACACTTCTATAATTGGCAGGTACTGTATATTCCTCAAGCGCAAAATGTTCATGGCGAAGTGAAGGACTTTCATGATCGAGATAAAACACCTGAAAACGCTGCAAGCGTTGCGGAACTGCGGATCGCTCGCGGCAGCGGCGGCCACGCTGCACCAGACCCAGTCCGCCCTTTCTCACCAGTTCAGCGATCTGGAACAACGCCTCGGCTTCCGTCTTTTTGTGCGTAAGAGCCAGCCGCTGCGCTTTACGCCGCAGGGCGAAATTTTGCTTCAGCTGGCGAATCAGGTTCTGCCGCAGATCGCCAGCGCGCTGCAGGCGTGTAACGAACCGCAGCAGACCACGCTGCGTATCGCCATTGAGTGCCACAGCTGTATTCAGTGGCTGACCCCCGCGCTTGAGAACTTCCGCCAGAAGTGGCCGCAGGTGGAGATGGACTTTAAATCCGGCGTGACGTTCGACCCGCAGCCCTCGCTGCAGCAGGGCGAGCTGGATCTGGTGATGACGTCCGATATTCTGCCGCGCAGCGGCCTGTACTATTCACCGATGTTTGATTATGAGGTGCGCCTGGTGCTGGCACC
The DNA here is from genome assembly GCF_000805795.1 of Enterobacter sp. FB. NCBI lineage: Bacteria > Pseudomonadati > Pseudomonadota > Gammaproteobacteria > Enterobacterales > Enterobacteriaceae > Enterobacter > Enterobacter sp. FB. The sequence goes on from NZ_JSZC01000017.1 coordinate 227,858, forward strand.
GGACCATCCGCTGGCGACCAAAACGCGCATCACGCCGGAAGACCTGGCAACGGAAACGCTGCTGATTTACCCGGTGCAGCGCAGTCGTCTGGATATCTGGCGTCACTTCCTGCAGCCGGCAGGCATTAGCCCGCAGCTGAAAAGCGTGGATAACACCTTGCTGTTGATTCAGATGGTGGCGGCCAGCATGGGTATCGCGGCGCTGCCGCACTGGGTGGTGGAGAGTTTTGAACGCCAGGGCCTGGTGGTCACCAAAACCCTGGGTGAAGGACTGTGGAGCCGGCTGTACGCCGCCGTGCGCGATGGCGAGCAGCGTCAGCCGATTACGGAGGCGTTTATTCGCTCAGCGCGGAACCACGCGTGCGACCATCTTCCGTTTGTGCGGAGCGCGGAGCGACCCAGCGTCGATGGACCCACAGCGAAGCCAGGATCACCGCTCCCCCAATAAGGAAGCTTGGCCAGTGCGGCTGTTGTTGCCAGATGGCAAGGTTGACCAGCAGCCCTGCAGGAACATGTACGTTGTTCATGATCCCGAGCGTACCGGCGTCGACCTGCGTCGCGCCGTAGTTCCACATGAAGTACCCCAACCCGGAAGCCACGACGCCCAGCCAGACCAGAACACCCCACTGTACGGTGGTGGTAGGCAGCTTTTGCGGGTTACCCAGCATAAACCACGCCGCCACCGCGACGATCGCGGCCCCCATGTAGAACCACGCAAACGCGTTATGCTGGGGCATCGGACGGGTTTCCATCAGGCGTTTGTAGCCCACCATGCCGATGGCGAAGCTGATGTTGGCGAGCTGGACGAACATCAGCCCGGTCCAGAAGTGATCGCTCACTTTGTCGTAGCGAATAATTGCCGCGCCAATCACCGCCAGCGCCGCACTCAGCAGATATCCCCAACGCAGGCGGCGCTTGCTAAGCAAATCGTAGATCAGCGTGATATAGAGCGGCGTTAGCACGGTGAACAGCAGGAATTCCGAGACGGACAGGTAGACGTAAGCCCGGAAGCTGAACAGGTACATGATGCCGAGCTGCATCGCCCCCACCAGCATATACAGCACAATCGTTTTCAGCGACTGCCCGCGCGTGCGCAGAAACGGCAGGAACACCAGCGCCGCCAGCCCCACGCGCATCAGCACCGAGAAGTAGCTGTCGACCGAACCGGCAAGGTATTCGCCAATCAGGCTAAAGGAGAAGGCCCACAGGATAGTGGTGATAATGAGTAGCGCCACAATGCTTGTCTCTCAGAAAGAAGGACAGGCATTGTAGCGAACTCTTTAGTTGACAACTGAGCAATAAACAACCGAATAAAGATTATTCAAGGAACAGCTTGCGCAGGTATTTCGGTACCGCGTTGTCAGCGTTAGAACCAATCACCTCCAGCTCCGGGTGCAGATCTTTCAGACGCTGATGCGCGTTCTGCATGATGCAGCCCTTACCCGCCATCGACAGCATTTCAGCATCGTTCATGCCGTCGCCAAAGGCGATACAGTCTTTCAGCTCGAAGCCCAGACGTTTCGCGACCGCTTCCAGCGCGTGCCCTTTGGAGACGCCTCCCGCCATCACTTCCAGACAGGTCAGGGTTGAGAAGCTGACGTTGACGCGATCGCCCCAGCGGGCGTTGATCGCCTGTTCCAGCGGGAGTAGCTCTTCGTGGCTGTCGCAGGTGAAGAACACCTTGCTGATCCCTTCCGGCTCCAGCAGGCCTGGCTCGTACAGGGAGTAGTTGAATACGGCTTCCTTGAAGAAACGCATCTCATCCGGGCGGTGGCGGTTCATGAACCAGTCGTCGTCGCGGTAAACGTTCGTAACGATAGCCGGGTTGTTGTGCACCACGCCGAACAGATCGGCGGCAATATCGCGATCCAGGTTGTGGGTAAAAATCAGGTTGCCGTCGGTATCATGCACACGCGCACCATTGGAGGTGATCATGTACGATTTGATCTCAAGATTATCGCGGATCTGCCCCACGTCGACGTGGTGGCGGCCAGTGGCAAATACGAAGTTCACGCCACGGGCGGTCAGAAGCTTCAGGGTCTCTTTCGCGTATGGCGACAGCGTGTGGTCAGGGGAAAGCAGCGTGCCATCTAAATCAGATGCAACAACCTGGTACATAGGGATTTCAACCTCTGGTGGAAAACAAAAATCAATTATGCCTGTTGAAAAATTCAACAATGGCGTTGAGCGCGACTGAGCGCATAGCGTCCTTTTCAAAAAGGATCTCATGGTACGCGCCGTTAATGACCAGCGGTTTTCCCCCTTCACAAGGGTGACCGGCGGCAGCGCGCAGTTCACAATAGCGGTCATGCATGCGGTTATCCACCACACGCTCTTCTTCCGCCTGAATCAGGAGTGTTGGCGTGTCGTCGTTGTCGACACCAGCCAGCACCTGCTCACCGGCAAGGATACCTTCCCGTACCCAGTGATATGTCGGGCCACCCACGCGCAGGCGGGGCTCATCGGCATAAAAACGCAGGTTACGACGATAGCGCTGGCGACTGTGCGTCAGCACGTTCATCGCAAACGGCAGCGCCCGCCAGCGTCCCGTCCCGATGGCATAGCCTTCCCGAATGCGCTGATGGCCCTCAGCCCAGTCGAGAATATGGCGTACCATCCAGTCAGGAAAACGCATGACGATGCCATACATCGGCGCGGTGAGCGCAATGGCGTCGCACTGGTGAGCGTGGCGCTGTAAAAACAGCGTTGAAATCGCACCGCCCATTGAGTGCGCCAGAATATAGCGCTTCCGCCAGGGGCCTGGCTCGACCTCCTGCTGCCAGAACGCGGCGAGATCGTCGACGTAATCGCTGAAGTTATCCACGTGGCCGCGATGGGTATCCGATAACAGTCGCCCTGACAGCCCCTGCCCGCGGTGATCGATAATCAGCACATCGAAGCCCAGATGGAACAGGTCATAGGCCAGTTCGGCATATTTGATGTAGCTCTCAATACGTCCGGGGCAGACCACAATGACCCGGTCATTTTTCTTGTCGTGAAAACGCACAAAGCGTACTGGAATATCGCCGACGCCCGTAAACTCATCTTCCTCACGCTGGCGCCAGAAATCGGTCAGCGGCCCCATGGAGAAAGCAGCAAATGCGTTTTCTCGTGTTTCCCAGTCCTTTTTCTGCTGAAACATTGGGTTTCTACTCACCTAAGCCAAGGAATATCGTTTTTTCGTAACCGGTCACAAAATGACTCAACAATAGCGTATTGTGGCATAAAAACAGACAATTCGGGAGTTTCAAATGACCTTCGAGTGGTGGTTCGCTTACCTGCTGACATCCATCATCCTTAGCCTTTCACCGGGCTCGGGCGCCATTAACACCATGACCACCTCCATCAACCACGGCTATCGCGGCGCGGCGGCGTCCATTGCCGGTTTGCAGACCGGGCTGGGCATTCATATCGTGCTGGTCGGGATTGGTCTGGGCACCCTGTTCTCCCGCTCCGTACTGGCCTTTGAAGTGCTGAAATGGGCCGGGGCGGCCTATCTGATTTGGCTCGGCATCCAGCAGTGGCGCGCGGCAGGCTCCATTAACCTGAATACGCTCGCTCAGACGCAAAACCGCGGTCATCTGTTTAAGCGTGCGGTTTTCGTCAACCTGACCAACCCGAAGAGCATCGTTTTCCTCGCCGCGCTGTTCCCGCAGTTTATCGTGCCGCATCAGCCGCAGGTGATGCAGTACGTAGTGCTGGGCGCGACCACCATTATCGTCGATATTATCGTCATGATTGGTTACGCGACGCTGGCGCAGCGGATTGCGGCGTGGATTAAAGGGCCTAAGCAGATGAAGGCCCTGAATAAAGTCTTTGGTTCGCTGTTTATGCTGGTTGGCGCGCTGCTTGCGTCAGCGCGTCATGCTTAGCGAGAAATGATGAGATGAATGCCGAAGCCGGCGAACAGCGCGCCGGCGAAGCCGTCGATCCACTTCGCAATACGCTGGTAGCCGCGGCGCATCGCCGGTAAGGCGAACAGACTGGCCACGATGGTAAACCAGGCAAAGGTTTCAACGACGATCAGCAGGAAGATGCCCCAGCGTGCGCCCGCACCGACGCTATCACCCACAAACAGCGAGAACACGGAGCCGAAATAGATAATCGCTTTCGGGTTCGCCAGGTTGGTCAGCAGCCCTTTTACAAAGCTGCGGCCGCCCGTTGCCAGCTCGACCTTTGGCTCTTCCGGTTTTTTCTCTTCTTTTTTCAGCGCCCCGCGCAGCATCTGGTAGCCCATCCAGCACAGGTACAGCCCGCCGCCGACCATAATGATGTTATGCAGCCAGGCCATCTTCGCCAGGATCAGGTTCAGACCGAGCAGCGCGACCGCCGCCCAGACCATAACGCCCATGGTGATACCGAGCACACCCATCATCGCCTCCTTGCGGGAGCGGCTGACGGCCGTTTGCGACACGAAGAAAAAGTCAGGTCCCGGGCTCATCAGCGCAACGATGTGCACTAACGCCACGGTGAGAAATAGCATTAACATAATTAGCTCGCGGGGAAATAATTCAGTGAGTCATCATCCTGGCACTTTTTCGCCCGGCTGACTACTCCTCATCATCACCATCAACGTGGGAACGGATGAGCGCCATAAACTCTTTACCGAAGCGCTCCAGCTTGCGCGTACCGACGCCGTTGACGCTGAGCATTTCGCTGGCGCTGAGCGGCATCTGCTCGGCCATCTCAATGAGCGTCGCGTCGTTGAACACCACGTATGGCGGGATGTTCTCTTCATCAGCGATGGCCTTACGCAGCTTGCGCAGTTTGGCGAACAGCTTGCGGTCGTAGTTGCCGCCATAGGATTTCTGCATCACGCGCGGCTTGAGGGCGACCACGCGCGGCACGGCGAGCTTCAGTTCAACGTCACCGCGCAGCACCGGACGCGCCGCTTCGGTCAGCTGTAGCGCGGAGTGCTGAGCAATGTTCTGCGTAGCGAAGCCGAGGTGAATCAGCTGACGAATGATGCTGACCCAGTGCTCGTGGCTCTGGTCCTTGCCAATACCGTAGACAGGCAGCTTGTCGTGGCCCATGTCGCGGATACGCTGGTTGTTGGCACCGCGCAGCACTTCCACCACGTAGCCCATCCCGAAGCGCTGGTTCACGCGGTAAATGGTCGAGAGCGCCTTACGCGCGTCCATCAGGCCATCGTACTGTTTTGGGGGATCCAGGCAGATATCGCAGTTACCGCACGGCTCCTGCCGTCCTTCACCAAAGTAGTTGAGCAGCACCAGACGACGGCAGGTTTGCGCTTCGGCAAACGCGCCCATCGCGTTGAGCTTGTGGCGCTCGATATCCTGCAACTGGCCCTGCGGCTTCTCTTCCAGACAGCGACGCAGCCACGCCATATCGGCCGGATCGTAAAACAGCATCGCTTCTGCAGGCAGGCCGTCACGCCCGGCGCGACCGGTTTCCTGATAGTAGGATTCGATATTGCGCGGAATGTCGAAGTGCACCACAAAGCGCACGTTGGGCTTGTTGATCCCCATCCCGAACGCCACCGTCGCGACGACGATTTGCAGGTCGTCGCGCTGGAATTTTTCCTGCACGTCGGCGCGGATGTGGTTCTCTAACCCGGCATGGTATGCCGCCGCGCTAAAGCCACGGTTTTGCAGACGCGCAGCGGTGTCTTCCACCTTTGCGCGGCTATTGCAGTAGATGATGCCGGACTTGCCGCGCTGCTCCTGGACGTAGCGCAGGAGCTGATCCAGCGGCTTGAATTTTTCCATCAGCATGTAGCGGATGTTCGGACGGTCGAAGCTGCTGACCTGAATATACGGGTCGTTCAGCCCCAGCAGGCGAACGATATCCAGGCGCGTGGTGTCATCCGCCGTGGCGGTAAGCGCCATAAACGGCAGCTCGGGGAAGCGCTGACGCAGCTGGCCGAGGGCGGCGTATTCCGGGCGGAAATCGTGTCCCCACTGGGAGATACAGTGCGCTTCATCCACCGCCAGCAGAACCGGATTCCAGTGCGCGAGATGGTCGAGGAAGTTATCCAGCATCAGGCGTTCCGGCGCGATATACAGCAGGCGGATCTGCCCGGTGCGGCACCCGGCCATCACCTCTTGCTGCTGCTCCCGGGTTTGCGTCGAGTTCAGACAGGCCGCCGCGACGCCGTTGGCGAGCAGCTGGTCAACCTGGTCTTTCATTAGCGAAATGAGCGGGGATACCACGACCGTCAGGCCGTTGAGCACCAGCGCGGGCACCTGATAACAGAGGGACTTACCGCCGCCGGTCGGCATCACCACCAGGCAGTCACGGCCTTGCAGCACCGTTTCAATGATGGTTTCCTGGCCAGGGCGGAACTGCTGGTAGCCAAAGGTTTCATGCAAAACCTGTTTAGCCAGCGACTCCTGATTCAATACTTCCGCCTGCGCCACATTAACCCCATATGCGAAAAATAAAACAGGCGCTATTTTCAGCGCCTGAGAGAGAAACTTCAACGTTTAACGCAAAAACATTCGAGCAACCTAGAGAATATCGTTCAGCATCACGCCCACGCCGACGCGGGTCTGGTTGAAGTTGTAATCGATAAGCGACTCGCCGTAACCGCTGTAGACCTGCGTATAGATGCGAACGTGCTTCGTCATAGGATAGCTTAAGCCCACTTCCGCGCCGCCGTAACCGGTATTCCAGTTATACTGCCCCTTCGCGCTCAGTACGGCATCGCCCAGCTGATAGCCGACTTTGAGCTGGTAGTAGCCCATGTATTTGGTGATGTCCGGGTTGTCATCAGTGCTGCCGACCACATACCACGGCTTCACCTCCACCATCCAGTTACCGTTCTGCGCCATCAGGCGCGTATAGGCGCGGTTCCAGCTACGGGATGTCGGATCGGAACGTCCGTTAGAATCATGGTTAAAGCCCACTTCGACGTCGCGCAGCGTCCAGCCGGCGAATTCATAATCCGTTGCGAAGCCGAGGAACAGCTGCGGCTCGTAGTTGGTTTCGCGGAACGGCGAGGATTCCCCGCTGTTAGAGAGCTGCCACCAGGACTTCTGCGTGTAAGACGCACCGAGCACCGAGTTCGGCCCCAGAATGCCGCGCCAGAACGGGAACGCGAGGCTGAGCTGGAACTTCACCTCATCTTTACGCGCATTATCAGACCAGTTATAGGAGCTTATCGCCTCTTTGTTGAGGTCGCTGGTCTGGGTGTAAATCACGTAGTTGGTGTCGTACGGATAGAGCGTGAACGGATTGTCATGCTCCTGAAGAAGGTTCGCGATAATGCTACCGTGCACGGCAGGCTTATCATGCACCTCTTTAATTGTCGCTTCCTGCGCATAGGCTGTGAGGGGCAGCGAAATCGCCGCCAGTAACCAGGCCAGATACGTCCGCATCGGTGGTGTTCTCCTGCAAAAGAGTAAAATTACCTGAATAGTTATGTGGCGAACATTCTACAGACTTCTGAGACAACTGCTGCATCCTCGTTTCTGAAAGTAGCATTCCTTGTTGCTGAGGCATAAAATCAACATTTCGTTAACAATAAGGATGTGATGCCTCATGTCAGCCATGCTTACCGCCGAAGAAGTGTTAAAACTCGTGGGCGAGATATTTGTTTACCATATGCCGTTTAACCGTGCGCTGGGACTGGAGCTGGAGCGCTACGAGAAAGACTTTGCCCAGCTGAGTTTCAATAACCAGCCGATGATGGTCGGGAACTGGGCGCAAAGTATTCTGCATGGCGGGGTGATTGCCTCCGCGCTGGACGTGGCAGCAGGACTGGTCTGCGTGGGCAGTACGCTGACGCGCCATGACACCATCAACGAAGACGAACTTCGCCAGCGTCTGGCGCGCATGGGCACCATTGATTTGCGCGTCGACTATCTTCGCCCGGGGCGCGGAAACCGCTTCACCTGTACCAGCAGCCTGCTGCGCGCCGGGAATAAAGTTGCCGTGGCGCGCGTGGAATTACACAACGAAGAACAGGTTTATATCGCCAGCGCAACCGCCACTTATATGGTGGGTTGAGGCGGCAAAATCGGGTAAAATTGATTCACTTTTTTGTAACGGATTTTCCCGATGGATGCTAAACAGACGCGGCAGGGCGTTTTACTCGCCCTTGCCGCTTATTTTATTTGGGGTATCGCCCCGGCGTACTTCAAGCTAATCGCCTACGTTCCGGCTGATGAGATCCTCACTCACCGCGTCATCTGGTCGTTTTTCTTTATGATTGCGCTGATGAGCCTCAGCCGTCAGTGGTCGGGCGTCAAAACGCTGCTGCAGACCCCGAAGAAGATCTTCCTGCTGGCGCTCTCTGCCGTGCTGATTGGCGGTAACTGGCTGCTGTTTATCTGGGCAGTGAATAACCATCACATGCTCGAAGCGAGCCTGGGGTACTTCATTAACCCGCTGGTGAACATCGTGCTGGGGATGATTTTCCTCGGTGAGCGCTTCCGCCGGATGCAGTGGGTGGCGGTGATTCTGGCCTTCTGCGGCGTGCTGGTGCAGCTGTGGACGTTCGGCTCGCTGCCAATCATCGCCCTCGGTCTGGCGTTCAGCTTTGCCTTCTACGGCCTGGTGCGTAAGAAGATTGCGGTGGAAGCGCAGACGGGGATGCTGTTTGAAACCCTGTGGCTGCTGCCGGTGGCGGCGATTTATCTCTTCGGCATCGCCGACAGCCCAACCAGCCACATGGGCAGCAATCCGTGGTCGCTGAACCTGATGCTGATGGCGGCGGGCGTGGTAACCACCATTCCACTGCTGTGCTTCACCGGTGCAGCGACGCGCCTGCGTCTCTCCACGCTGGGCTTCTTCCAGTACATTGGCCCGACGCTGATGTTCCTGCTGGCAGTGGTGTTTTACGGCGAAGTGCCGGGCGCGGATAAGATGGTGACGTTCGCCTTTATCTGGGTGGCATTGGCGATCTTTGTTGCGGATGCGATTTATACCCAGCGCAGGGGGCGCAAAGGGCTGTAGGCCTTTTTGCCGGATGGCGGCTGCGCCTTATCCGGCCTACAAGATCTGTAGGCCCGGTAAGCGTAGCGCCACCGGGCGGATTCTCAAAGCCAGTTACGACGCTTAAAGTAGAGATACGGCGCCAGCCCGGCGAGGATCATGAAGATAATCGCCCCCGGGTAGCCAAAGCTCCACTTCAGCTCCGGCATAAACTCGAAGTTCATCCCGTAGCTGGAGGCCACCAGCGTCGGCGGCAGGAACACCACGGACACCACCGAGAAGATCTTGATGATGCGGTTCTGCTCGATGTTGATAAAGCCCATCGCCGCCTGCATCAGGAAGTTCACCTTCTGGAACAGGGATTCGTTGTGCGGCAGCAGGGATTCGATATCGCGCAGGATCTCGCGCGCCTGCTCCAGCTGACCGCCCGGCAGACGCGCCTTGCGCACCAGGAAGTTCAGCGCGCGCTGGGTATCCATCAGACACAAGCGCACCTTCCAGCCGATATCTTCCAGCTCCGCCAGCGTTGAGAGCGCTTCGTCATACTCATCGCCCTGATGGCCTTCCATGATCACCCGGCTCAGCTTTTCCAGATCGCTGTAGATGTTTTCAATCTCGTCCGCCAGCTGTTCAATTTTGGTCTCGAACAGATCGAGCAGCAGCTCATAGGCGTTGCCGTCCACCATCGCCTGGCTGCGGGCGCGCATGCGGTAGAGGCGGAATGCCGGTAGCTCGCGCTCACGCAGGGTAAACAGGCGGCCGTCGCGAATGGTAAATGCCACGGTGGAGTTGCCCGCGTGGTCTTCGGCATCTTCGAAAAAGAAGAAGGAGTGAATGTGCAGGCCGTCTTCGTCTTCAAAAAAACGGGCGGATGCTTCGATGTCTTCCAGTTCCGGGCGCGTTGCCAGGCTTTGCCCCAGCTCAGATTGTACGCGAAGGCGCTCATCGTCGTCCGGCTCGACCAGATCCACCCATACGGCATCAATGAGGGGCTGTGACTCTTCGGCTTCAAGCCGAGTCAGTCGGTTATTTTCGAGTTGAAATGCGCTCAACATGACCGGGACTCCCAATGCAAAAAATATCGGACAGTTCGGTGGGCACACAGAAACAAATTGGGTTTCAGACCATTAAACAGCCTGACTCAGCGCGACGGGAATAATGCAGTCGCTGACAACCACTAAGGCCATCAGCAAGAGGAGATAGCCTTAGGAGTTGTTCCTGGATGACAGGGAATTGAGCCAGTATCTACTGGGTGTGTCCAAGGCGAATGTCCTCTTAGCGTAATCGTGCGCGCATGTTACGCCAGCTATAACTGTGGCGTCAACACGCAACGAAACGCTGAAGGGCATTAATTGACCTTCAACGTATAAGGCTAGCAGATTATTACAAAATAATGATATTTTTCTGAAAGTTAGACTGTTTCCAGCTTCGCGTAGGCGGCCACCAGCCATTTGATCCCCTGCCCCTGGAACGCCACCTGCAGGCGGCTGTGCTCGCCGCTGCCTTCCAGATTCACAATGGTGCCTTCGCCAAACTTCGAATGGCGCACGCGCTGGCCCAGCTTGTAGCCGGTGTCGGTTTCCGCTATCGGCGAGCCCATGCGCTGATGGCTGACCGGACGGCTGATGCTCGCCCGCAGACGTACCTCTTCGACACACTCTTCCGGCAGTTCACCGATAAAGCGCGACGGACGGTGATAGACCTCTTTGCCATACAAACGGCGGGTTTCAGCGTAGGTCAGCGTCAGCTTTTGCATCGCTCGCGTCACGCCCACGTAGGCCAGACGACGCTCCTCTTCCAGACGTCCGCCTTCATCCAGCGACATCTGGCTCGGGAACATCCCCTCTTCCATGCCAACGATAAACACCTGCGGGAACTCCAGACCTTTGGCGGAGTGCAGCGTCATGAGCTGAACCGCATCCTGCCAGGTGTCCGCCTGCCCTTCGCCCGCTTCCAGCGCGGCGTGGGAGAGGAACGCCTGCAGCGGCATCAGGTCTTCGTCTTCTTCGTTGTAGCTGAACTGGCGCGTTGCCGTGACCAGTTCCTCTAAGTTCTCAATACGGGTCTGGCCCTTCTCGCCTTTTTCCTGCTCGTACATGGTGCGCAGGCCGGAGTCTTTAATCACCCGGTCGGTCTGCACGTGCAGCGGCATGTCGGCGGTTTCCTGCGCCAGGGCGTCAATCAGTTCAAGGAAGCGCTGCAGGGCGCTGGCCGCGCGTCCGGCAAGCGCTTTTTCCTGCAGCAGCTCGCGGCACGCCTGCCACAGCGTCAGCTGACGGTCGCGCGAGGCCTGACGCACCACGTCCAGCGTGCGGTCGCCAATCCCGCGGGTCGGCGTGTTGACCACGCGTTCAAACGCCGCGTCGTCGTTACGGTTGGCAATCAGACGCAGATACGAGAGCGCATCTTTGATTTCCTGACGTTCGAAGAAGCGCATACCGCCGTAAATGCGGTACGGCATCCCCACCTGCAGCAGCGCCTCTTCCAGCACGCGCGACTGGGCGTTGCTGCGATAGAGAATGGCACACTGCTCCAGCGCGCCGCCGTTGTCCTGCCAGGTTTTGATGCGGTTGACCACGAAGCGCGCTTCGTCGAGCTCGTTGAAGGCGCAGTAAATCGAAATCGGTTCGCCGTCGACGCCGTCGGTCCACAGCTTTTTACCCAGACGCCCGTTGTTGTTCTCAATCAGGGCGTTAGCCGCGCTCAGGATATTGCTGGTAGAGCGGTAGTTCTGCTCCAGACGGATGGTTTGCGCGCCGGGGAAATCGTTGAGGAAGCGCTGAATGTTCTCCACCTGCGCCCCGCGCCAGCCGTAGATCGACTGGTCGTCATCGCCCACGATCATCACCTTGCCGGTATCGCCGGCCAGCAGGCGGATCCATGCGTACTGGATGTTGTTGGTATCCTGGAATTCGTCCACCAGAATGTTGGTGAAGCGTTCACGGTAGTGCTGCAGGATGTGCGGCTTGTTGAGCCACAGCTCGTGAGCGCGCAGCAGCAGCTCGGCAAAATCCACCAGGCCGGCGCGATCGCACGCTTCCTGATAGGCCTTGTAGACGTTCTGCCAGGTCTGCTCGACCGGGTTGCCGAAGCTCTGAATATGGTGCGGGCGCAGCCCCTCGTCTTTCTGACCGTTGATGTACCACATCGCCTGACGCGGCGGCCACTGCTTCTCGTCGAGGTTCATCGCCTTGATCAGGCGCTTCAGCAGACGGAGCTGGTCTTCGCTGTCGAGGATCTGGAAATCCTGCGGCAGGTTGGCGTCCATGTGGTGCGCACGCAGCAGGCGGTGCGCCAGACCGTGGAAGGTGCCAACCCACATGCCGCCCTGGCTGGTGCCCATCAGCTGGGCGATGCGGTGGCGCATCTCCGCCGCCGCCTTGTTGGTGAACGTGACCGCCATGATGGAGTACGGCGCGCAGTTTTCCACGCTCTGCAGCCAGGCGATACGGTGAACCAGCACGCGCGTCTTACCACTGCCCGCTCCAGCCAGCACCAGCAGGTTGGTGCGCGAGGCGGCAACCGCATCACGCTGTTTGTCATTAAGGCTGTCGAGCAGGTAAGAAACGTCCATTGGCACCGTCACATAGTATTCAGGAACAGAGCAAAACGCCCGGTGGCGCTTCGCTTACCGGGCCTACAACTGCAAAACCCTGGTAATTTATACAATATTACTGGTGATTATATCAGCGTCGTGAGGGATGCCAACCGCGAAATTTCCACGTGCGGCAGAAGACGGCTATCGGAGGCGATCATCAGGTCAGCATTTTCCGGCTTGATCCAGCAGGCCTGCATGCCGCAGCGGATGGCGCCCGCCACGTCTGTGGTCAGGTCATCCCCCACGTGCAGGATCTCACCCAGCGGCAGGTTAAGCTTATCCGCCGCCAGATGGTACATGTCGCTGAACGGCTTCGCGCGCCCGTGAGGACCCGCACGCAGCACGAATTCAAAGTAATCGCTGAGGCCGAACAGCTCCGGCTGGGCATTGCCGTTGGTGATGGCCACCAGCGGCCACTTTTCGGCAAGCGTCGCCAGCGTGTCGTGAGTTTCCTGCGGCACGTCGATACGGCTGCGCCATTTGGCGAAGTTTTCCATGGCCGCTTCCGCCCCAATCGCGGCATCCTGCGCGCTCAGGCCTACATTCAGCATCGCCTGCTCAACCGCGCGACGACGCCATTCGGTCACGTCGTGGTAAATGTCCGGCTCGGTCTCCCGCAGGGACTGACGCAGCTTCTGGAAGTCCTTGTTCTGCATCGTCTTCAGCGCGGGATGATAGTTCTGCACAAACGCCAGGGACTCCTGCTCGGTACGCAGGATCACCTCGCGGTTGTCATAAAGAGTGTCATCAAGGTCAAACGTCAGGGCTGAGATCTGACCGAGTGGGCGGTAAAAACGCATTATTTCCCCCGTTTGGCGCGTGGATGCGCCGCGTCATACACCGAGGCAAGGTGTTGGAAGTCTAAGTGGGTATAAATTTGTGTGGTCGACAGGTTCGCGTGGCCAAGCAGTTCCTGCACGCCGCGCAGATCGCCGCTTGACTCAAGCATGTGTGTTGCAAAGGAGTGGCGCAGCTTGTGCGGATGCACGTGGCTGTTTAGCCCCTGCTTAATGCCCCACTCCGCAAAGCGCTTCTGCACGTTACGCGCCGAGATCCGCTTGCCGAGTTTCGACAGGAACAGCGCATCTTCGTCGGTGCCAAACAGCCCGCGCAGGTCAAGCCAGTGCTCAATCCAGGAAACCGCATTGCGGCCAATCGGCAGGCGGCGCTCTTTGCTGCCCTTCCCCATTACCCACACTTCGCCAGATTCCAGGTCGAGATGCTTCAGGTCGAGTTTGACGAGTTCAGACAGACGCAGCCCGGCACCGTACATCACCTCCAGCATCGCGCGGTCGCGGACGGCCAGCGGATCGTTCAGATCGATATCAAGCAGGCGGTTTACGTCATCAACGTCAATATTTTTAGGCAGATGGCGCGGCGCTTTCGGCGTGGCGATCCCTTTTGCCGGGTTGGCTTTTATGCCGCCCTGGCTGACCAGCCAGTCGAAGAAACTGCGCAGCGCAGAGAGCCTGAGCGCCAGGCTCGCCGGGCTGAGGTTTTTTTTGCGGCTACGCACAACAAACCCGCGTACCGTCGCAGCATCACATTGTTGCCAGCTTTTCAGGCCGATCTCGTCGGCGATCTGCATGATGGCATCAAGCTGACGCTGATAGTTAAGCAGCGTAATGGGGCTAAGCTGGCGTTCCACGCCGAGATAGCGCAGAAAGCGCGAGACGTCAGTGGCGAGCAGTCCGTCCGTCATACGCGCTCAATCCAGCGCTCCAGCAGCTCAGGCAGCATCAGGGCGATCTCCTGCAGCAGGTGCGTGGCTTGCCCCTGCTCATAGTGATGCGCGTCGCGGCTGGTAAATAAGATGACGCCCAGATCGCCATCGCGCCCCATCAGCGACATCGCCACCGAGCCAATCGCTTTGGCCTCCGGTAACACCACCAGCAGCTCAGGACCGTTAAGCGGCCCCAGATAGTGGTGCTCATGGCCCAGACGCTGAATGCGCAGCGGTTCAAACGCCTGACGGCTCAGTGCCAGATGGGTAAATCCCGACGGTGCACCGATGCGCCAGCGGTCAGGGAAAAGACGAATCGTTGCACCCGCCAGCCCCAGCTCGCGGGCCCAGCGGTGGAAGCGGCTGAGGAACTCGTCAAGACTGTGCGCCGACGCCAGACGCGCCTGCAGATGCAGCAGACGATAGAACAGGCTTTCATTGGTGCTGGCCTGCTCCATCAGCAGCGTCATGTTCTCTTCAAGCTGGCTGATGTGGTTGCGCGCGCGCGCCATGTGCCATTCCACCAGCGACACGGTTCCGCGAACCGGATGCGGCACGCGCATCTCTTCGACGACGCGTGCATTGCGAATAAAAAACTCAGGATTGCGCAGCAGATAATCAACAACAGCTCTGTCGTCCAGTTCCGTCACTGTTTCCTGCAGTTCTTCCCCTGGTTGTTTCATAGATGGATAAACCCGTCATAGACATGTGCCGCCGGGCCCGTCATATACAGTGGATGACCCGGTCCTTTCCAGGCGATATCAAGCCGACCGCCCGGTAATTCCACGCGAACCTCTTCAGCCAGTAACCCCTGGGAGATACCCACGGCCACTGCCGCACAGGCTCCGCTTCCGCAGGCCTGCGTCTCGCCCGCACCGCGCTCGTAAACCCGCAGACGAATGTGCTCGCGCTTCACCACCTGCATAAAACCGATGTTCGCGCGCTCCGGGAAACGTTCGTGGCTTTCCAGCACCGGGCCGAGCGTTTCGACCGCGGCAGTTTCCACATCATCAACCTGAATCACGCAGTGTGGGTTACCCATAGAGACGACGCCGCACAATACTGTCTGCTCGGCCGCCCGCATAATATAGGTCTTTTCCGCTTTGTTTGCGCGAAACGGCACGACGGAAGGCTCGAAGTTAGGCTCGCCCATGTTCACGCGCACCAGCTCATCATCGGTGACGCTGAGCACCATGCGACCATTGGCTGTACTGACGCGAATATCACGCTTGTTAGTCAGCCCTTTCAGGCGGACAAAGCGGGCGAAACAGCGCGCGCCGTTGCCGCACTGGTTCACTTCGCTGCCGTCCGCGTTAAAAATACGGTAGTGGAAATCGAGGTCGGGATCGTACGGCGGCTCAACCACCAGCAGCTGATCGAACCCCACGCCCAGATGCCGATCCGCCAGACGACGGATCAGTTCCGGTGAGAAAAACACATTCTGCGTTACCGCGTCGACGACCATAAAATCGTTGCCAAGGCCATGCATTTTAGAGAACTGCATCATTTGCTCCATTGCGCGGGTACAGAACGTTGTCGTCAGAGATTAACCTGAGTCGGGCCGCCGTTGTCGCCACGGTCGTTAGTATCTGGCGTGGAAGACTCAATGCCGCTGTTAACCGGTTTCGTCGGCGGCGGTGCGGTTTTATCCGCAGGCGGAAAGTACAGGGGTCCCTTCAGTCCGCAGCCAGTCAGGCTAAACAGCGTGATGAGAACGGCAAGCGTTCGGAAAGCGTTTTTCATTATAAAGTTGCCCGTAAGTTCAAATCTGTTTCTATCATCGCAGGAGAAGACACAAAAGCAAGAGTTTGCCGCTTTCCTGCAACGGGAATTATTTAGGGTTATACTGCCGGCATCACGAAAAACAGGAACAAAACCATGAACGACAGTGAATTCCATCGCCTTGCCGACAACCTGTGGATGACCATCGAAGAGCGTCTTGACGACTGGGACGGCGACAGCGATATCGATTGTGAAATCAACGGCGGTATTCTGACCCTGAGCTTCGAAAATGGCAGCAAAATTATTATTAACCGCCAGGAGCCGCTTCACCAGGTGTGGCTGGCGGCCAAACAGGGCGGCTATCACTTCGATCTGAAGGGTGATGAGTGGGTGTGCGACCGTAGCGGCGTACCGTTCTGGGATCTGCTGGAACAGGCCGCGACCGCGCAGGCGGGTGAGGAAGTGCGTTTCAGGTAGTTTTGTTGCCCGGTGGCGGCTGCGCCTTACCGGGCCTACAACGGCTCGAACCGTAGGCCGGGTAAGCATTAGCCACCCGGCGAAAAGGCTCAGGAGAAATACTGCTGCAACAGCGGCGCGGTGTCCTGATTGGCAGGCGCGGCAGGCGTGACGGCCTGAGTGCGGAACGGGATCACCTGCGCACGGCCATCGACGTTCACAATCTGGTAGAACTGCGGCAGGTTAAAGTTGATAAAGCTTGAGCCGTAGGTAAAGCGGTCATGCGAAGAGGAGTAGAAGCGGCTGACGTCGCGCACCAGCTCCTCTTTACTGCCTTCACAATGGTGATACACCTCGGCGCGGTTGGTCTCATCCAGAATGTAGATGTTGAACCCGGCATCGTCGCCCGACTCTTCAAAGAAGAACTGAATAATCCCTTCACTGGCAAAGCCGTCCACTACCTGCGGGAGCTTAACGTGGTTGGTTTCCACCTGCACCGACAGGCCATGCAGCTTGTTATGCGAAATCGCGCCGTAGAATTCAATGGCGTTTTCCAGCTTCTGTACCGAGACGTTGAGACGTTCAAAGAACAGACCCCAGGTCTGGCCGGAGACGCGCAGCGCTTTAAAGCGCCCGGTTTCCTGACGGGTACTGGAGAGACGCAGCTCGATACACTCGGAGACCAGCTGCTGCACGCGGGTACGAATCAACCCGCGCAGGTGCTGGCTGTAGCAGAACACTTCCACGCTGTCCGGCGGCGCGGCATCCTGGTGCATCTTGCCAAGAATGGTTTTCAGCGCTTCGATCATCGCCTGCTCGCCGTTGAAGTGCAGGGTACGCACTTCGTTCCACGAGTTGCGGTACAGCAGGTCCACGCTGCCCACCAGGCAGTTTTGCTGCTCGCCAAAGCTAAAGACGTCCAGCTTGCGGAAGTCAAAATGGACCACCTGATTGCGGAAGGCCGCCGTCGGGTCGTATTCCAGGTTGACGATGATCGCCAGATGGCGAATCTCGCACGGGCTGTAGAGCGCTTTTGGCGTCGGCGCAGGCAGACGCAGCGGGAAGTGGTGCGACACATCCGCGACCATCTCCTGCAGCTTAGCGAGATCGACCACCTCGTTGCCTTTGATAAACAGGCGCGTGCGCGAGGTCAGCAGGCCGTTAAACCAGGCCCAGGCCACCAGCTTGTTCAGATAGCGGTTATATTCCAGCGGCTGATGGCTGATGATGGAATCCATGCTTGGCGCACGGTTGTACAGATACCACCCGGTGCGGTTCGCGCGGCCCGGCGGCACGTAGATAAACGTCAGGTTCGGTTCTGACAGGTCAGGCGAAATCTGCGGGTTAACCAGCGTGACTTTACCCGGCAGCGCTTCAAACGCGGCGTACAGCTTACGGGTCAATACCCCGATGTCCTGCGGGCTGGCGGAAACGCTGAGGTTGTTGCGGCGCGCAAAGCGGATCAGATTACGGTAGCTTTGCATCATCGCATCGAGCAGTTCGTTGTGCGCTTCACGCACCTGATCGATTTTCCAGTTGGCCCGGTTGTCGAGCATGGACAGACGCGCGTCGTCCCATCCCCACTCTTTTACTAACTGGCTGACCACTTCACGACGCCAGCCCACGCAGGCGCGTTCGCGGCTCAACTTCTCACAGACTTTGAGATAGAAACATCGACGTACCAGGTCCAGACGCGTGGTGTCATCAATGGCTTTCAGGTATTCGGTTACGCGCTCGAGCATCATGCAGTAAGCGTCCAGCCCGAAGGAGACGATCTCCCCGTCGTGCAGGCGCTGCTTGATGTCTTTCGCCAGCAGGCGCGGCGTCGGGTATTCCCAGGAGTAGGCTTCAAGCAGCAGCGTTTTCAGCACCGCTTTGTACGGTGAGTCGATACTCTTATAGAGCTGCCAGAGGCTTGCGCCGAAATACTCTTCCGCAGACAGTGAGCTGAGACCGCCGAGGTCCAGCCATTCGTTTGGCGTCAGTACGCCCTGCGCATAAAGCGACATGACGTAATCGTCGTAATGCTCTTCTTCTTCGCACGGGACCATATTCCACAGAATACGTTTCCCGGCCAGACGAACGGCAGTACGGTAGAATTCATCCAGCAATAAGATGTGCTGGGTCGAGCCGCAGTCCTCACCACCCAGACTGCCGCTTTCGTTATGGCGGAAACGGTTTTCATCAATCAGGAAGAAGCTCACTTCCACGCCGAGCGAGGCCGCCCAGCTCTCCAGCAGGCTGCATTTACGCTGCAGCAGCTGACGCTCTTCGTTATCGAGCCAGGACTGATGACAGACCCAGATGTCCAGGTCAGAAGAACAGCTTTGCCCTACCGATGAGGTGCTCCCCATAGAGTAAACGCCGGTAATCGGCAGTTCACCTTTCGGGGACTCCTGTGGCGGCATGCCCCGGTAGAGTTCCAGCTCGTTCAAATAATGCTGTTGGGTTTCATCAGGCGTGAAAAGACAAATGCCCTGGGGAACGTTACCATCAAGGTAGCCAGGCATCAGCGGGTGGTGATAGTGCAATAATGTCGGCAGCAGACTGTATACCTGCTGGAAAGCAGGGCCCATAGCAGCAAGCGCGCGATCCACACGCAGTTGATTTATGGCATCCAGTCTCTGTTTCAGAGTCTCAATATAGAGGTACAAGACGTATCGCCTGATGTTTCCGGGTGTCGCAGCTATTCAAAACACGAGTAACAGCGGACCCGCAGTATTTCAAAAAGATAACCGTTACCCTTTTTCGCCCTTATCATTTTTGGTGGTACCGACGAAAAAATGGTCTAAAACGTGATCAATTTAACACCTTGCCGATTGACCGTAAAGAAAGATGCGCTACATACAAGTGTAGCACCGTTCTGTACGTGTAAATTCCTGAATACGGCTCTGGCTGACGAATACGCCGCCTTGTCCCTCTCACTCTTCATCAACCGTAAAACTGCCATCCCAGAGTCAACAATGTTAGGATGGTTAGCGATTGATAATGACGGTAACAAGCATGTTAGACAATGTTTTGAGAATTGCCACACGCCAAAGCCCTCTCGCGCTCTGGCAGGCACATTATGTGAAGCAGCGCCTGGAAGCCTGCCACAGTGGATTGCGCGTCGAGCTGGTGCCGATGGTCACGCGCGGTGACGTGATCCTCGATACGCCGCTGGCGAAAGTGGGCGGCAAGGGCCTGTTTGTCAAAGAACTGGAACTGGCATTGCTTGAGAACCGCGCCGATATCGCCGTACATTCGATGAAAGATGTGCCCGTCGAGTTCCCGGAAGGGCTGGGGCTAGTGACCATCTGCGAGCGCGAAGACCCGCGCGATGCGTTTGTCTCTAACCGCTATGACTCGCTCGACGCGCTGCCAGCGGGTAGCGTGGTTGGCACGTCGAGTTTACGCCGTCAGTGTCAGCTGGCGGAGCGTCGTCCTGACCTGATCATCCGCTCGCTGCGCGGTAACGTCGGCACGCGTCTGGGCAAGCTGGATAATGGCGATTACGATGCCATTATCCTCGCCGTTGCCGGCCTGAAGCGTCTGGGGCTGGAAGAACGTATTCGCGTAGCGCTGCCGCCAGAGCTCTCACTGCCCGCTGTTGGCCAGGGTGCCGTCGGCATCGAGTGCCGTCTGGACGATGTGCGTACCCGCGAGCTGCTTGCCCCACTGAATCATGACGAAACCGCTACGCGCGTAAAAGCGGAGCGGGCGATGAATACCCGCCTCGAAGGCGGGTGCCAGGTGCCAATTGGCAGCTATGCTGAATTGACGAATGGCGAACTGTGGCTGCGCGCGCTGGTAGGCGCCCCGGACGGTTCGCAGATGGTGCGCGGCGAACGTCGCGGTAACGCGCAAGATGCCGAGCAGCTTGGCGTGTCGCTGGCGGAAGAGTTACTGGATAACGGCGCCCGCGAGATCCTGGCTGACGTATATAATGGAGAGCCCCCTGCATGAGTATTCTCGTCACCCGCCCTTCTCCCGCAGGAGAGCAGTTAGTGAGCCGTCTGCGCACACTGGGGCAGGTGGCCTGGAGTTTTCCGCTCATTGAATTCTCCCCCGGTCGCGAGCTCTCTGCGCTCGCCGACCAGATGAATACCCTTCAGGACGATGACCTGCTGTTTGCGCTGTCGCAGCATGCCGTGGAATTTGCCCACGCACAGCTGCAGCAGCAGGACATGGCCTGGCCAACCGCCCCCGGCTATTTCGCGATTGGCCGCACAACGGCACTGGCGCTGCATACCGTAAGCGGCGCGGACGTTCGTTACCCGTTAGATCGGGAAATCACTGAAGTCTTGCTACAATTACCTGAATTACAAACTGTTGCCGGAAAGCGTGCGCTCATTTTGCGCGGCAATGGGGGGCGCGAGCTGCTGGGCGAAACGCTGCGTGAACGTGGTGCGAACGTGACGTTCGTTGAGTGCTATCAGCGCTGTGCAAAACACTACGATGGCGCGGAAGAGGCGATGCGCTGGCACGCGCGAGGCATCAGTACACTGGTGGTCACCAGCGGTGAAATGTTACAACAGCTTTGGACGCTGATACCGCTTTGGTATCGCGAAAACTGGTTACTCCGCTGTCGGCTTCTGGTCGTCAGTGAGCGTCTGGCGAACCAGGCCCGGGAACTGGGCTGGCAGGATATTCGGATCGCTGATAACGCCGACAACGATGCGCTGCTGCGCGCATTACAATAACTCTCAAATGGGAAGCCATAATGACGGAACACGACAAATCCTCCGCCGTGGTTGAAGAGACCAGGGAGACTGTGGAGACGACGCCACAGCCAGAGACGACTGAGAAAACCGCTGAGAAGAAAAACGGCAGCAACAAAACAAGCCTCACGCTGAGCGCGATTGCCATCGCCATTGCGCTGGCAGCGGGGGCTGGCCTATACGGGCTGGTGAAGCAACAGAGCGCTAACCAGACGTCCACCAGCGATGCGCTGGTGAATCAGCTCACTGCCCTGCAAAAAGAGCAGGAGACGCAGAAAACCGAGCTGGAAGCCGTGATTAAGCAGCAGGCCGCCGCGCTTGCCGAAGCGAACAGCAAACAGGAAGAGCTGACCAAACAGCTGGGTGAAGTTCAGCAGAAAGTCGCCACGATTTCCGGCACCGATGCCAAAACCTGGCTGCTCTCGCAGGCTGACTTCCTGGTGAAGCTCGCCGGACGTAAGCTCTGGAGCGATCAGGACGTCACCACTGCCGCCGCGCTGCTGAAAAGCGCCGATGCAAGCCTGGCGGACATGAACGACCCAAGCCTCATTACCGCCCGTCGCGCGATTACCGAAGACATCGCCAGCCTCTCCGCCGTTTCGCAGGTGGATTACGACGGCATTATCCTTAAAGTGAATCAGCTGTCGAATCAGATTGATAACCTGCAGCTGGCGGATAACAACGACGACGACTCCCCGATGGATTCCGACGGTACCGAGCTTTCCAGCTCGCTGAGCGAATGGCGCATAAACCTGCAGAAAAGCTGGCAGAACTTTATGGACAGCTTTATCACTATCCGCCGTCGCGACGAAACGGCCGTACCGCTGCTCGCGCCGAACCAGGACATCTATCTGCGCGAGAACATTCGTTCCCGCCTGCTGGTGGCGGCCCAGGCCGTGCCGCGTCATCAGGAAGAGACCTATAAACAGGCGCTGGATAACGTCTCAACGTGGGTACGCGCTTACTACAACACCGATGATGCGACGACCACCGCCTTCCTCGAAGACATTGATAAGCTGAGTCAGCAGAACATCACCATGAACGTGCCGGACAAGCTGACCAGCCAGCCGATTCTGGAGAAACTGATGCAGACGCGCGTGCGTAACCTGCTGGCGCAGCCGGGCGTTCCGGCTGAGCAGACGAGCGGAGCGGCACCTGCTCCGGCTCCTGCGCCTGAAAGCGCACCGCAGGGAGAGTAACGATGCTAAAAGTCCTCTTACTCTTTATCCTGCTGATCGCCGGGATCGTCCTGGGGCCTATGCTTGCGGGTCATCAGGGTTATGTCCTGATCCAGACCGATAACTACAACATTGAAACCAGCGTAACGGGTCTGACGATCATTCTGATCCTTGGCGTGGTGGTGCTGTTTGCGATCGAGTGGATCCTGCGCCGTATTTTCCGTACCGGTGCCCATACCCGCGGCTGGTTCGTTGGCCGTAAGCGCCGTCGCGCCCGTAAAC
This sequence comes from Enterobacter sp. FB, assembly GCF_000805795.1. Taxonomy (NCBI): domain Bacteria; kingdom Pseudomonadati; phylum Pseudomonadota; class Gammaproteobacteria; order Enterobacterales; family Enterobacteriaceae; genus Enterobacter; species Enterobacter sp. FB. The sequence continues at coordinate 250,415 of NZ_JSZC01000017.1, forward strand.
AGACCGAGCAGGCGCTGCTTAAGCTCGCAGAGGGTGACTATCAGCAGGTTGAAAAGCTGATGTCGAAAAACGCCGACCATGCCGAACAGCCGGTGGTGAACTATCTGCTGGCGGCCGAAGCGGCGCAGCAGCGCGGTGATGAAGCCCGCGCTAATCAGCATCTGGAGCGAGCGGCTGAGCTGGCTCACGGCGACCCGATTCCGGTGGAAATCACGCGCGTTCGTCTGCAGCTGGCACGCAATGAGAATCACGCGGCTCGCCACGGCATCGACCGTCTGCTGGAAGTCGCGCCGCGTCATCCGGAAGTGCTGCGTCTTGCCGAGCAGGCCTATATTCGTACCGGCGCCTGGGGCTCACTGCTGGACATCATTCCGTCGATGGCGAAGGCCGAGGTGGGCGACGATGAACATCGTGATGAGCTTCAGCGTCTGGCGTGGATTGGCCTGATGGATCAGGCGCGCGCAGACCTGGGCAGCGACGGTCTGAAAACGTGGTGGAAGAATCAGAGCCGTAAAACGCGTCAGCAGGTTCCTCTGCAGGTGGCGATGGCGGAACATCTCATCGAATGTGACGATCACGACACGGCTCAGGCGATCCTCCTCGACGGTCTGAAGCGTCAGTACGACGATCGTCTGGTGATGGTGATCCCGCGCCTGAAAACCAACAATCCTGAGCAAATCGAAAAAGTGCTGCGTCAGCAGATTAAAACCGTCGGCGATCGACCGCTGCTGTGGAGCACGCTCGGCCAGTCGTTGATGAAGCACGGCGAATGGCAGGAGGCGAGCCTCGCCTTCCGTGCAGCGCTGAAGCAGCGTCCGGACGCCTTCGACTACGCCTGGCTTGCCGATACGCTGGACAAGCAGCATAAGCCGGAAGAGGCCGCCGCCATGCGCCGTGACGGGCTGTTGCTGACCCTGCAAAACAACGGTACCCAGCAGTAAATAAAAAGGAGGCCAGACGGCCTCCTTTTTTTATCGCCTTTCTGCTGCTACATTCTTTACACCTGCATCCGCAAACGAGCCCGCCAATGTAACGATCTCTTTTCATTAACTTTTTCTCACACACGCGCACATTCTGCAGCGTGGATTTAATCGTTTTTGAAAGGAAATCGTCATGAATTCGCTTCTGTATGCGCTGATTGAAGTGCTGCGCTGCCACCGCTGGCTGCGCCTCCTTGCTTGTGCTTTTATCTTTTCTTCGCTGGGGAATGGCTTAACCCAGGTCGTGGTCTTCGGCTTGCTGTTAGCATGGTCAGCCCCGCCCGCACTGCTCACCCTCGCTTTTCTTTTCGCTACGGTACCGGGGTTTATCGGGAGTACGATCGGCGAAAAGCTGTGCTCCCGATGTTCTCCGATCGCCCTGCTGATACTGACCGAGGCGCTGGGATTGCTCGCCCTGCTCTTTCCCCTCCTTGGTGTGGGTTATCACAGCGTTACCGCGTTACTCGCCGTGCAATCCACCGAAGCGCTGCTCAGCGGGATGAGCTGGCCCGCGCTGACGTTGCTCTTCAAGCGCGGTCTCAGCGAAGCGGAGCTGCCTGCTGCGACCTGTCTGGAAAATGTGATTTTTGCTTCTCAGGTTTTGCTGGGGACCGGCCTGGGCGTGGTGCTGTTTCAGAAGATATCCGTATTTACCCTGCTGGCCATTGATGCCGCCAGCTTTCTCGGGTCACTGCTCATGCTATGGCTGGCTGGACGCCGGTTTTCAGCGCCATCACTCCCGTCCCTCGAGGAAGAGGAAGCCCCTGCGGCATTACGCTGGCGGACGTTGACCGTTCGGCAGAAACGCAGTCTGCTCATCCTGCCAGCGCTGGCGGCCGTCGGCTCGCCGGCCATGGCACTGCTTCCGGCACTGGCACAGCAACTCCATCCTCAGGATGCGGCGGGCCTTGCTTTGCCGCTGCTTTTCGCCAGGAGCCTGGGACAGCTTTGCGGCCCCATGTTGCTAAAAAAAGAGAGCCTGACGCGCTTTGCCGCTCGCACGCCACGCATCATCGTTTGTCTCGGCATCTTTCTGGCCGCTTATGGAATGCTGCCGTTGTTGTCCGGGTGGATGGCATGTGCGCTGGGGATGATCTTTATCGCGCATCTGGCTTCGAATGTTCTGTTCGCGGCCGGGACGTTTGGCGTTCTCAGTAGTTTTCATATTACGCAAACCGCTTCGGCCAGTGGTAAAGCCTGGCGCTGGCAAACGCTCAGCGCCTCTCTTTTCACCGGCATTGCAGCGGCAGTGGCTGCCGGGTTTGGCTCAGTAGCCGCACTCTATGCTGTCTCGTCAGCGGCCCTGGTGATGGTTGCCCTGATCGTGCGCCGGTATCGGGAATAAGGCATAAAAAAACGCCTGCTATAAAAGCAGGCGTTAAAACAGGTCTGTAAGACAACATATTTGGTGCTTCACTCAACGTTATGTCCATGGTGTCTGATGAGGCCGAAGCGACATCTGTCAGTGGACGATAAGCACCGTAAATGGCTCTGCGTCATTCCGGAGTTTATGAGGCACGAAGGCGAACATAAGAGATGGAATGAGCATCTACACGCATATTATTGCACGTAACGTGCCAACATGACACGCAGAACTTTTACATGACGCAACATTTTAAGATAAAAGGAAATTATGCTATTAAGCGTCGTCTTAATCGCTACAACATATCGGTCAACGCAGAAATATGTCGCCAGGAGGAGACAGCAAAACCTATGGATAGTAAATATGTTTATTTTCAATGCATTATATGTCGCTGAATCGCGACAATGAAACAGGGCGCTGTCGGGGAATCACTACAGGGGTGAAAAGTGGCATAAAACAAAAAACCCCGCCGAAGCGGGGTTCAAAATTGGTCGGCGAGAGAGGATTCGAACCTCCGACCCACTGGTCCCAAACCAGTTGCGCTACCAAGCTGCGCTACTCGCCGATGTACTGCTTTTTGAATTTTTAGTTCAATTCATTTAAAAAGTCGTGGTGCGAGGGGGGGGACTCGAACCCCCACATCCTAAGGACACTAACACCTGAAGCTAGCGCGTCTACCAATTCCGCCACCTTCGCAATTCACAACTCTTTCAATAATGGGGTGGCTAATGGGATTCGAACCCACGACAACTGGAATCACAATCCAGGGCTCTACCAACTGAGCTATAGCCACCACTGTATTCTTTCACGCGGTACTGACTACTTCTCAGACCACCGCAGCTCTAGCGCCGGGACTAAAATGGCGCGCCCGACAGGATTCGAACCTGAGACCTCTGCCTCCGGAGGGCAGCGCTCTATCCAGCTGAGCTACGGGCGCTTAGCGCCGTTGCGGGGCTGGATATTACGTACCTCCGTCCCCGCTGTCTAGTGCTTTTTTGAAAAAAATGCGCGTTTGGTTATCGTTTGCACATTTTGCCGCTTATTCCTCCACTTTCTGCGTGGTGGCACGGCGACCGAGACCAAAAAGCTTATAGGCAGCCGTTACAGCGGCCAGGAAGATCATCCCGACAAACAGCGACATGCGGGTATCTTCATTAAAGTACATTCCGATTAATACGCAAATCAGGAACGCCATCGTTAAATAGTTCGCATACGGGAACAGAATTGAACGGAACGGATGGCTTTCAATCGCCTTTTTATGCGCATGACGGAAACGCAGCTGGCTGATGAGGATAACAAACCACGGCACCATGCCCGGCAGGACGCTGGCGCTGTAGACGTAAACAAACACCCGCTGCGGATTGGGAATGATGTAATTCAGGCAAGAACCAATCAGCAGGATCGCAATCGAAACCGCCACGCCCGCCACCGGCACGCCAGCACGTGACACTTTGCTCATCGCCGCAGGCAGCTGGTTATTCTTCGAGAGCGCATAGAGCATACGCCCACAGCTGTACATCCCGCTGTTACACCCTGACAGCGCTGCCGTCAGGACCACAAAGTTAATGATGCCCGCCGCCGCCGTGATACCAATTTTGGCAAAGGTTAATACAAACGGGCTGCCCGTCGTGCCAATTTCGTTCCACGGGAAGATGGTTACGATAACGAAGATCGCGCCCACATAGAAAATCAGGATGCGCCACAGCACTTTGCCCACCGCGCTACGCAGCGTGACCTGAGGATTTTTCGCTTCACCGGCAGTAATACCGATCAGCTCTACGCCCTGATACGAAGCCACAACGATACACAGCGCCGTCAGGAAACCCTTCCAGCCGCCGGCAAAGAAGCCGCCGTTTTCGGTCAGGTTACCGAAACCGATAGCGTGTCCACCGTTGCCAAAGCCGAAGAAAATCACGCCCAGGCCAACAACAATCATCACGATGATGGTGGTGACTTTAATCATCGCGAACCAGAACTCGATCTCACCATAAAGACGCACGGCGGCCAGGTTTGCCAGCGCCACCAGCCCCACGGCAATAAGCGCGGGTATCCACTGGGCCATGTCCGGGAACCAGAACTGGACGTAGACCCCTATCGCGGTGATCTCGGAGATGCCCACCGCCATCCACATGAACCAGTATGACCAGGCTGTCAGGTAGCCGAAAAAGGGGCTCATATACCGGTGCGCGTAAACGGCGAAGGAGCCGGTTACCGGCTCCAGGAAGAGCATTTCGCCCATGGAACGCATGATGAAGAAAACAAACAGCCCGGCAATAATGTACGCCAGTAATACGGAAGGGCCTGCCCACTTGAGCGTGCTTGCGGAGCCCATAAACAGGCCCACGCCGATAGTGCCGCCCAGCGCTATCAGTTCAATATGACGAGCTTCCAGCCCACGCTGTAGCTCCTGTTTTTTCTCTGCCATAGATCCTCGATTGTGTTTGCTGTTTCCCGACTTAAGACCGGGTATTGTTTTTTAGGGGGACTAAAATACGGAGCGAATGGTTTCTTAAAATGTGCCAAATGGCAAACGATGCATAAAAAAAATGAATGCATTGCACAGATTATCAGCAGTTTTGCAGGCGAGTTGCAGCGCGAATAGCATATCGCGCTACATTTTGATTACATTTTCCCGGTGTAATGCCAGGCGAGGTAGCGAAGCAGACGGATCTGTCGTTTAATGCGTGTCGGCTGCGATAGCAGCCGATACAGCCACTCCAGCCCCAGATGTTGCCAGACCGCTGGCGCACGCTTGACGTGGCCGGTAAAGACGTCATATGTGCCGCCAACGCCCATGTAGAGGGCATCCGGGCAGACCAGACGACAGTCACGCATCAGGATCTCCTGGCGCGGGGACCCCATCGCCACGGTGACAATCTTCGCCCCGCTGTCACGAACGCGCTCAAACAGCGCCTGCCGATCTTCCGGTTTGAAGTAACCATCCTGGCTGCCGACAATATTAACATTCCATTGACGACGCAGTTTCTCTTCCGTCTGGGCCAGTATCTCCGGCTTCCCGCCAATCAGGAACACGGGCGTTCCCTGCGAGCCTGCACGGGCCATAAGCTGCTCCCAGAGATCGGCACCCGCCACGCGGGAAACATTAGCGTCAGGATACTTTTTACGGATAGAGCGAACCACGCTGATCCCGTCCGCGTATTTAAATTCGGCCGCGTCTATCAGGCTTTTGACTTCCGCGTTATCCTCAACCGCCAGCATCTTTTCCGCGTTGATGGCCACCAGCGTACCGGATTTCATCTGGCCGTCGGCGAACAGAAAATCCAGCGCGTGCTGCATGTCGCGCCAGCCAATCAGCTGCAGACCACGTAGCGCATAGCGCGGTGCAGAAATTCTATCAGTCATTACTATCCTTACTCAGACTTGAGACAGCGTTGTGCTGCCCTGCCGCTCGCGCCTGTGCACAAGCCCGGCGCTGTCAAACAGCCAGTACAACAGTTTGGCCAGTAACAGGCAGATGCCGAAAACGACCATGAAGAACACCACGCGCGAAACGAACGAGTCCAGACCTTCGCGCGCCAGAACGATCATATTGAAAATGGCACCAAAGCAGAAACTGTGCAAAATGGCCGCTTTATAGCGGTTGGTCTCTTCATTGCCACGCAGGTAAAGCCAGTCGAACCACTTGATAATCAGCCCCACGGCAACCGCTCCGGGGAGAATGAACCATGCCCCGCCCATCACCACCAGGGAACCGAGCAGCGTGGGTGAAATTGCCAGACCGGAATGGTTGTTCAGCACTTCCCAGGTGAAGTAATTCGCCGTATTCAGCACCACGCCAGGACGGTCCGGCCATAGCCAGGAAGGAATAAAGACGTAGAAGTCGCGAACAATCGGCGCCAGCCCCTGGAAATCAATCTTGTCGTAATTTTGCAGCAGCAGTGCCAGGTTTTCCCATGGCGAGAAGGTATCGCGCGTGAGGTAAAGGAACGTATAAAACGCCTCATCACCCGCCACGTTCATCCCGTAGCGCTTCAGCGCCAGCCAGAACATCCCCACAATGCCAAACACGCCTGCTGCAACCAGCATCCAGAGCGAAATCCAGCCGCGGATAATGCCGATAAACAGGAAGATCGCGAAGGCGATGATGATGTTCGCGCGCGTACCGCCCACAATCATGTAGGTCAGGATGCCAAATGCGACGGTACTGACCAGGAAGAACAGCCACGCTTTGCTGTCCTGGCGCAGGAAGAAGATCACCAGCATCGCCGGGATGAAGAAGTAGAAGAAACGCTTAAGCGCCACGCCCGAGACTTCTGCCGAAAAAATCTGGCTGTAGGAGTGGAGTTTAAAAAGCAGGAAGCCGTTATGCATGAAGAAGATGCCAACGCTGACCAGGGCGATAGTCATCAGCATCACCCATGTCAGGTGGGTTTCCACCCGATTCATGGTAAAGAGCGCCCGGCGTGGGGCAGCTGTCTGCGCTGAACGCAGACGCGTTTTATAGGTGACGTAGTAAACCGCATAGAAGCAGGTCGCCGCCAGAAGCGCCTGGAGCAGAATGTCCGGCGGCGCGACGCTCACGTCAAAACGGAAGACCAGTATGCTGGTCAACGGGAAGCCGAAAAAGAACGTTAGCAGAAACAGTAACGAGAAGAAGACGTTAAAGTTGAAGCGCACGCGGCGGAATTCAAACCAGGTGAGCGTGGCGATAAACAGGCTGCTCAGAAGCCAGACAACCAGTAAGCCGCTGAATTGCAACTGACTCATGCTTTGTCTCCTGCAGCGATACGCAGCGCGCGGTGCCACGGCGTGAGATAATTCGGGCTGAAAAAATCGATGCTGTTTTTATCCACCAGCGTGAGCTGACGTTGAGCTTCACGTACCACCTCGACATTCAGCGTGTCTGAGGTAAACAGCACCGGAATATGCTGCTCGGCCATGTCCTGCCAGAACGGGTTGTCGCGGTTGAGCACGCACGGTACACCTGCCTGAATCAGCAGGCACAGCGTGCCAATCCCCTGCTGCCGGGCAAAGATGAAATAACCGAGATCGCATTTTCTCAGCAGCGCAAGATATTCATCAAATTCCAGCTTATCGCTGAGGATGTGCAGATTTTCCGCGCTAAACAGCGCCAGCCCCTGCTGGCGAACCTCGTCGATATAGGCGTTGTTGTTGGCGGGATAGCCCATCGGCACCACCACGTTCACCGTGTCGCCAAACTGCTGATGCACCGCCCTGAGCGCCGCGACATGTTCGTTACTGCGATCGCCGGAATTCCCCACCAGAATCGTCAGCTTGCCTTCTCGCACCGCGTCATTCGCCATGGCGTTCAGCGCCGGATCCATGCGAGTGGGGAAATAGAGCAACTCGCCGCGCACGTTCGGGTGCTGTTTAGCAAAATAGTTGAGATCGCCGCGGGTAGCAAAAACGCAGCCTACGCGCCCCTGAGCCATGCGGCGCAGGGGATAAAAAAGACGGAATTTCCAGCCGCGGGAGACTTCATAAAGATCGGCTCCCCAGATATGCCAGCTGCACTGGGAGGGTTTAATCCCTCCGCTGAGAAGCGCCAGCCACAGGCCGGTATTGAACTGCCCGTGGAAAAAGAAACGTTGCTTACGATCCGCTTTGGCTTTGGCAACCACCGCCTTCGCCAGTGAGGCCTTATCCGGCCAGAAGCGAATCGTCAGTGCCGGAAACGCCTCGCTCAGGCCCTTATCCTGACCTGCAACCATAAACTCACGCGCATCAGGATCTCCCGATGCCAGCTCGTCGTTGAAGAACCGCAAAACGGTCTGGTTATGGTGTGGGATATCCGATCCCAGGATGTGAATCAGTGCAGTCATGCGCGTTTACGCCACAATAAAAATACACCGCAACAGGCGGCGAAATAAACGATATAGGTTGCCATGTAGGCCTGAGCCGCCCCCAGCGCACCGTGCGTCGGTATCAGCCAGTGTGAAAATGCCGTCAGTAAAACAAACTGGCTAATTTCCGCCAGGATATAGAGCCGCAGGGACGCTTTCGCGATCACCAGATAGCCGAAAACGTAAGCCCCCACTTTCAGTACATCACCCACCAGCTGCCAGGCAAAGAGATCGCGCATGGCGGTGAACTTCGCCGAGAACAGCAGCCAGATGGCGACATCGCGCAATAACCAGACGGTAAAGCTGGCAGCCGCGACGGCCGGCAATACAAAGCGCAGCGATCGGAAAATCTCGCGCGTTATGTCCTGTCTGGACGTCAGACGCGACAGGGTTGGCAGCAGGTAAACGCTAAAGGAAGCCGTAATAAACTGAAGATAAGCATCGGAAATACTGCTTACGCCCTGCCAGATCCCGACCTCATCCCAGCTATAGTGCGCCGCCAGCAGGTTTCGCATCATCACGTAGGCCACCGGCAGCGTGACGGAGGTGATGAGCGCCATCAGGGTAAATTTACCCAGTTGGCTGGCAAGCATCGAGTCCCATTGCGGTTTCAGGTAGCTCAGCGGAATGACGCCCCGACGCATCAGCATAAATGCCGCAGGCACAACCACCAGCGCAGGAACCAGCGCCAGCCCCAGCAGTGCGCCTTCATAGCCACCCAGGCGATAGCAGAAATAATAGGCAATCACGCCGATGACGCTGCCCAGGATCAACGCAAGCGCGTTCCCGGCAGCATCACGAAACCCTTTCATCAGCGCCAGCAGCAGGTTAGCCCAGGCAATTCCCATCTGAACCAATGCGACCAGACGCACCAGCCCCTGATAGTGGGTGTGACCGAATAATCCCTGGCTGATGGGCGCCGCCGCCAGCAGAAAGATAATCGCCATCAGGGTCGAAAAACCCGTGACCATCGCCGACGAGGTGCCCACCACCCTGCGGAGCTGGGCCGCATCATCATGATACTGCGCAACGTATTTGGTGACGCCGTTGAAGATACCGGCACCGGCCAGCACGCCAAGAACGGTGACAAGCTGACGGAAATTACCCGCCAGCCCCACTCCTGACGGGCCAAATGAGACGGCCAGGAGCTTGACGACCAACAGCCCGGCCCCAATTTTTACAAGCGTGGACGCGGCGGTCCACACCGATGCTTTTGCCAGAGACATATCAGCCGAAATAACTCAGGAGGGTATTAATCACCGTACGCTGGTTAACTGGCGCGAGGTTGTAGAACAGTGGCAGACGAAGCAACCGCTCACTTTCTTTGGTGGTGTAACGGTCTTCACCCGCGAACGTTCCAAACGCTTCGCCCGCCGGGCTGGAGTGCAGCGGGATATAGTGGAACACCGCCATAATTTCAGCTTCTTTCAGCCAGGCGATGAACTCGCTGCGGTCGTCGTTATCGCGCAGCTTGATGTAGAACATGTGTGCGTTGTGGACGCAATCCGCCGGAATCGTTGGCAGCGCAATACGCCCGGCTTTTGCCAGAGGTTCCAGCGCATCGTAATAGGTTTGCCACAGGGAGAGACGCTGCAGGTTGATGCGATCCGCGGCTTCCAGCTGCGCCCAGAGGTACGCGGCCTGCAGATCCGCCATCAGATAGCTGGAGCCAATATCGCGCCAGGTGTATTTGTCTACCTGGCCGCGGAAGAACTGGCTGCGGTTGGTGCCTTTTTCGCGGATCACTTCCGCACGCTCCACGAGTGCCCGGTCGTTAATCAGCGTCGCGCCACCCTCTCCGCCTGCCGTGTAGTTTTTGGTTTCGTGGAAGCTAAAGCAGCCGATGTGGCCGATGGTGCCCAGTGCGCGTCCCTTGTAGGTCGACATCACGCCCTGCGCGGCATCTTCCACCACAAACAGGTTATGTTTTTTGGCGATGGCCATGATGGTGTCCATTTCACAGGCCACACCTGCGTAGTGAACCGGCACGATCGCGCGCGTTTTGTCGGTGATCGCCGCTTCAATCAGCGTCTCATCAATGTTCATGGTATCCGGGCGGATATCCACAAAGATGATTTTCGCCCCGCGCAGGACAAACGCATTCGCCGTGGAAACGAAGGTGTAGCTCGGCATGATCACTTCATCGCCGGGCTGGATATCCAGCAGCAGTGCGGCCATTTCCAGCGATGCCGTACAGGACGGGGTCAGCAGTACTTTGGCGCTGCGAAAACGCTGTTCCATCCACTGCTGACAGCGACGGGTGAAACCGCCGTCACCGCAGAGTTTGCCGCTGCCCATGGCAGACTGCATATAGTCGAGTTCCGTTCCGACGACGGGTGGTGCGTTAAATGGAATCATCTTGTCACCTGTATAACCAGTAGGCGGTGGCGTCGATGTTGGCACCACTCGCAATATAACGTTTAAGCGCGGCGGTGTTGCCCACCTGGGTCGCCACCCGCAGCGTCTCAACCTGCTGCTGCTGCGCCCAGTGCAGCGCCGCCTGCATAAGTTTCTCACCCATGCCGCGCCCGGCTAATAAGCCAATACGCGCCTCGCGCACGTTGAGCTTGCGAAGCGAGACGAACCCCTGGAGTTGACCGTCCCCTGCGCGGAAAACCAGGCAGACGTGGTCAAAGGTGCCTTTAACCGCATTCTCTATCCACTGGGCATAGAAACGGCCGCTATCGTCAGGTGCGTACCAGGGCGTACGAAAGCGACTCTGCGCAAACGCCTGAGCCGCCATCTGACGCAGCACGGGAATATCCTGTTCGGTTGCGATTTCAGCGCCGGGTGCATCATGCCGGGTGAGGGTTATGGAAAGGTCTGCCTCACCTTCCACCAGCTGAAAGCCGCGTTGCTGGAGCGCATCAAGCAGGTCGGTACGGTCCGCCGGGATCTTCGCCTGAATCCGTTGCCAGGCGATGAAATCCGATTCAGCCAGTACCGGCGCATCATCGCGCAGACGCACAATGGCCGACGGCAGGCCGAAAAAGGCACTCTCCCACTGCAGGGGCTCAAGTACCCCGTTCAGGCTGTTCAACGCCAGACACCTTTGGTATCAACGACATACTTCTGACGCACCGCATCACCGGACGTCGCTTTAAACTCTTGATGATCCACCAGCAGCACCAGCACGTCCGCCGTCGCCAGCGCCTCATCCAGCGCAGCCAGCGTGCAGTGCCCCGCCAGTTTTGCCGGCAACTCATGGATATTCGGCTCAACCACCAGCGTTTCACCCTTGTGCCATTCGGCAATCATCTGAGCAATTTCCATTGCCGGGCTTTCGCGCAGGTCGTCAATGTTGGGTTTGAAGGCCAGACCAAAGCAGGCAATTTTCAACTCGCTGGCGCGCTTTCCGCTCTCTGCCAGACAATCCGCTACCGTGGTTTTGACCTGATTGAGCACCCAGTGAGGTTTGCTGTCGTTCACTTCACGCGCGGTGCGAATCAGGCGCGCCTGCGCCGGATTCTGAGCCACAATAAACCACGGATCGACGGCGATGCAGTGTCCACCCACGCCCGGGCCTGGCTGGAGAATGTTTACACGCGGATGGCGATTCGCCAGGCTAATCAACTCCCAGACGTTAATCCCCTGATCGGCGCAAATCAGCGACAGTTCGTTCGCAAAGGCGATATTAACGTCACGGAAGCTGTTTTCCGTCAGCTTGCACATCTCGGCGGTGCGGGAGTTTGTCACCACACACTCCCCTTCCAGGAAAATCTTGTACAGCGCGCTGGCACGCTCGGAACAGACGGGCGTCATACCGCCAATGACGCGGTCGTTTTTAATCAGTTCGACCATGACCTGGCCCGGTAGCACGCGCTCCGGGCAGTAGGCAATGTTGATATCCGCCTGCTCCCCCGCCTGTTGCGGGAAGCTTAAATCAGGGCGCGCGTCGGCCAGCCACTGCGCCATCTGCTCGGTAGCACCGACCGGAGAGGTTGATTCCAGAATCACCAGCACCCCTTTCTTCAGCACAGGGGCAATGGACTTTGCCGCCGCCTCGACGTAGACCATGTCGGGCTCGTGGTCACCTTTAAAGGGCGTTGGAACGGCAATCAGGTAAGCATCCGCTTCAACCGGCGTGGTACTGGCGCGCAGGAAGCCGCCCTCCACCGCCTCTTTCACTACGCGATCCAAATCGGGCTCGACAATATGAATCTCGCCACGGTTAATGGTTTCCACCGCACGGGCGTTGATATCCACACCGACAACCTGTTTCTGACGAGAGGCAAACGCCGCCGCGGTGGGCAAGCCAATGTAGCCAAGACCAATGACAGAGATGGTAGTAAAACTCATAGCGATACCCGATTGTGTTTAAGTGCATGCAAAATACGGCCACAAGCCTGCCCGTCTCCATACGGATTATGAGCCCGGCTCATCGCCTGATACGTTTCGTCGTCATGCAGAAGGCGCGTGACCTCTTCGACGATGAGTGCCGCGTTGGTGCCGACCAGACGCACCGTACCGGCTTTGACCGCTTCCGGACGTTCGGTGGTTTCACGCATCACCAGCACCGGTTTTCCAAGAGAAGGCGCTTCTTCCTGAATGCCGCCGGAATCGGTAAGGATCAGCCAGGCATGGTTCATCAGCCAGACAAACGGCAGATAGTCCTGAGGTTCAATCAGAAGGACATTCTCGATATGACCCAGGATGCGGTTAACCGGCTCGCTGACATTAGGATTGAGATGGACCGGATAGACAATCTGCACGTCGTCGTTCTGCGCCGCGATTTCAGCCAGCGCGTGACAGATTTGCTCAAAACCCCGGCCAAAGCTTTCGCGACGATGGCCGGTGACCAGAATGGTTTTTTTGCCGTTGTGCAGGAATGGATAGCGGGCAGCGAGTTCGTTCTTAAGCTCGTGGTTTGCCAGGACCCGGTCACGTACCCAAATTAACGCATCGATGACCGTATTGCCGGTCACAAAGATCTTGTTATCGGCGATATTTTCACGCAGCAGGTTCTGACGCGAGTTTTCCGTAGGCGCAAAGTGATACATCGCCAGGTGGCCCGTTAGCGTGCGGTTGGCCTCCTCCGGCCACGGCGAATAAAGATTGCCGGTACGCAGACCCGCCTCAACATGCCCCACGGGAATTCGCTGGTAAAACGCGGCCAGGCTGGTCGCCACGGTCGTGGTGGTGTCGCCGTGTACCAGCACCACGTCAGGCTTGAATGACTCCAGGATAGGCTTCAGCTCTTGCAGAATGCGACAGGTTATCTCCGTCAATCCTTGCCCCGGTTTCATAATATTGAGGTCGTAATCCGGGACGATGGAAAAGAGCGTTAACACCTGATCGAGCATCTCACGGTGCTGGGCCGTGACGCACACTTTCGCTTCAATATCAGGATCGCTGGCCAGCGCATGAACCAGAGGTGCCATCTTAATGGCCTCCGGCCTGGTGCCAAATACGGTTAGTACTTTCACATCGATTCTCTTCGATTAGGCGATGAAGGCCGCAGCCTTCATCGTAGACGGCATTCTTAGTTTGTGCGACGACGCGTTAACGCCACGCCAGCGCCCGTCAGTGCGCCTACAATCCCCCACATGATCATCAGGAATGCACGACGCGGACTATCGCGTTTTACAGGTTCTTCAGGCGTTCGCAAATAACGATAGGTCTGAAAACGCGGGTCCAGAGATGGACCGACATTAAGCGTATTGAGCATCGCGCGATTTTGATCGTAATCGAGGTCAAAATCAGGACCGACGGCCTGAAGGTTTTCCAGACGTGCCTGCAACATGGGGCGGCCAAGGAGGAACATCTCTGAATCAGGCAGTTCATCAGCCGGCACGTCCGTCTCAGTACGGGAAATATTGTGCTGTTCCGCAATTTTCAGCGCCTGCTCAATATTGTGTACACGGCGAGCGAAAATCGCTTTAGCCACCTCTTCCTGACGTTTCACCTGCGCTTTCATCTGGATGGTACGAGCCGACCAGGCGCCTTTAAGCTCTTCGTTAAGATGGCTTGCGGCACGCTGGCTGGCAAACGCGACATACTGACGCAGCAGGTTGTTGGCGTCCGGCGCGGTTTCTGCAATCAGCTTGACGCTGTCATTCACGTTACGCAGCGCGTCGCCCGGCATAAATTGAATATTGTTAATCAGATCGTCCAGCAGAGCGGCATCGGCTTTGGTGTTATCAACCCGACGCTGCTTGTAGTAATCCGTCTGGGACCAGAAGTCGCGGCGCGTATCCCACGAAGCCAGTTGCATCACAAACTCTTTATAGGCCTCATCCATAACGGAGACCTGATCTGGCGTGGCGAGGTTAGCTTTGATATCCAGGTTTCGCAGGAATTGCTGTTGGGAATAGAACCCCCCAAGCATGTTAACCGTTGGTTTGTCAGTGATTGCCGTGGCGCTCCACTCTTGTTTTGCAAAGAACGTATAGGCCAGCGCTAACAGTGCAAACCCCAGCGCGATCCCCGCAATCCAAAGTTTGCCTGCCCATAACACGCGAAACAAACCCCGAATATCCAGTTCATTCTCAGTTACCACTGATTTCGCTCCCGCCAACGGTTGAGTCATCATAGTCCCGGTTTTACTTAGTTAATGTTGTGTTTTTGCCACTGTTACGACGCATCCTGCGTTTAATACGTTTAATGAACCGCGCTACTTTCCATGCGCGCTTAATGCAGTAGCCGTAAAGGAAAAACGCTAGCAAAAATAATGCCAACATAACCCATTCTGGCACAAAATGAGCATACTCCGCGGCAACACCCACTCCCGCAAGGATGGCGGCCGCCACGGTTATCAAAACAAATGCCTGCCGGGAGGTGAATCCAGCGCGCATGATCAAATGATGAATATGCTGTCGGTCGGCTGAGAAGGGACTCATTCCTTTGCGCAAGCGGCGATACATAATCGCAACCATATCCATTAACGGGATTGCGATAATCCACAACGCGGTGACAGGGCTGATAGGATGGACTTGCCCCTGAGTCGTTTCCAGCAAAATCCAGATGACGGTAAACCCAATGAGTGTGCTGCCCGCATCACCCATAAAGACTTTATAGCGACGCCCCAGCGCACCGAGGTTTAACAGGATATAAGGCAGGATGGCGGCAATCATGGCGAAGCACCACATAGCAAGACTATATTGACCGTCAAACCACAAAATAAAACCGATCGCGGCAAACGAGACGCAGGAGAGTCCCCCCAGCAAGCCATCAATACCATCGACCATGTTGAAGGCATTTATAGCAACCCATACGGCGAAAAGCGTCAGAAAATATCCGAACGGGCCGAGCACCATCTCCCACGAACCAAAAATATAGCCCAGGCTACTCAAGTAGAGTTTTGCTGAGACCATCATGGCAATGCCAACTGCCGCCTGCACAAAGGCGCGGATTTTAACGCTGATGTCATAACGATCGTCAAGCGCGCCGACGATAACCAGTACCGTTGAACACATCAGATATAATTTGACATGTGGGACATAGTAGTTAGCAATTGCGAAGGCATAGCAAATGCCGGCAAAAACGGAAATACCACCCACCAGGGGGATCATGCCCTGATGACGCTTCCGGAAGTTGGGTTTATCCACTAACCCCACGTATTTCGCCACCTTACGCGCAATAAACAAAAAACAGGTGGTGAATAAAAAAATACTGGTTAGATCAGTAAACGTATCGAATAGGTTCACAATGGATTCTCAACAAATGTTAGTCTCGGAAGTATAACCACGAAGGCTCATAGCCCGAAGGTAAAAGTAAACCTCTTGTGACCTCATTTGTATATTATTCAAGCTATTAATGTTTTTACTCTACGAATCGTCTTATTGTCGCACCTACACGTCAAAATTGGGAGTAGGTGGTACTAGCGTATAGTCCATAAAAGAAAAACGCCACGTAAAAACGTGGCGTTCGCTGGCTTTATTTGCGTTACGAGCGTTTCATCATGTCGAAGAAATCGTCGTTGGTTTTGGTCATTGCCAGTTTGTTAATGAGGAACTCCATCGCGTCGATTTCACCCATTGGATGAATGATTTTGCGCAGGATCCACATTTTCTGCAGCTCTTCCTGGGTGGTGAGCAGCTCTTCTTTACGGGTACCGGAACGGTTGTAGTCGATTGCCGGGAAGACGCGTTTTTCAGCGATCTTACGAGAGAGGTGCAGTTCCATGTTGCCTGTCCCTTTAAACTCTTCGTAAATCACTTCGTCCATTTTGGAGCCGGTATCAATCAGCGCGGTCGCGATGATGGTCAGGCTGCCGCCCTCTTCGACGTTACGTGCAGCACCGAAGAAACGTTTTGGACGATGCAGGGCGTTAGCATCCACACCACCGGTCAGGACTTTACCAGACGCCGGGACCACGGTGTTGTAGGCACGCGCCAGACGGGTGATAGAGTCGAGCAGGATGATCACGTCTTTCTTGTGCTCAACCAGGCGTTTTGCCTTCTCGATAACCATTTCCGCAACCTGAACGTGGCGAGATGCTGGTTCGTCGAAGGTAGAAGCAACCACTTCACCTTTAACCAGACGCTGCATCTCGGTCACTTCTTCCGGACGTTCGTCAATCAGCAGCACCATCAGCACACAGTCAGGGTGGTTGTAAGCAATGCTCTGCGCGATGTTCTGCAGCAGCATGGTTTTACCCGCTTTTGGCGGCGCCACAATCAGACCACGCTGACCACGACCGATTGGTGAGGCCAGATCCAGAACGCGCGCGGTTAAGTCTTCGGTAGAACCGTTACCACGCTCCATACGCAGGCGAGAGTTCGCATGCAGCGGCGTTAAGTTCTCAAAGAGGATCTTATTGCGCGAGTTTTCTGGCTTATCGAAGTTAACTTCATTGACTTTCAACAGCGCAAAGTAGCGTTCACCCTCTTTAGGAGGACGAATCTTACCTGAAATGGTGTCACCAGTGCGGAGGTTGAAACGGCGGATTTGGCTGGGGGATACGTAGATGTCGTCAGGGCCGGCGAGGTAGGAGCTGTCTGCAGAGCGGAGGAAACCAAATCCGTCTTGCAATATCTCCAGCACACCGTCGCCAAAGATATCTTCGCCACTCTTAGCGTGCTGCTTCAGGATGGCGAAAATGATGTCCTGCTTGCGCATACGAGCCTGGTTTTCCAGCCCCATATTTTCGCCGAGAGTGATCAGCTCAGAAACCGGCGTATTCTTTAATTCGGTAAGATTCATAATGGTGTGGGTTCTTAAACTCGGGGTGATTCTCGAACTTAATGTTGTGAATGGTATGGCAGGGTCATCCATGCCTGTTTAGCGGCCATCAACTCATGTCTGTTCGCTGTCTGGTCACAGGGAAAGAACGCAGAACTGAAACGACAAGACGGATTGAGTGACAAGCCCGGAATTTAGCCACTTCACGCACTGTTCATGTTAACAACGGGAAGTATCGGGTAAAACAAGATTCAAACAACAAGATATGTTTAAAACGAAGTCATAGCTAACTTAGCACGACTTCAGCCGGGCGTCCAGAGTTCCGAATCATTTAGCCGGGGGCTCTGAACGCACAGCGGAGAAACCTTACGCCAGGTTAGCGTCGAGGAACTCTTTCAGTTGACCTTTGGACAGCGCGCCCACTTTGGTCGCCGCCACTTCGCCGTTTTTGAACAGCAGCAGGGTCGGAATACCACGGATACCGTATTTTGGTGCGGTGCCCGGGTTCTGGTCGATGTTCAGCTTGGCAACGGTCAGTTTGCCCTGATATTCGTCGGCGATCTCATCCAGAATCGGGGCGATCATTTTGCAAGGACCACACCATTCAGCCCAGAAATCGACGAGGATCAGCCCGTCAGCCTTAAGTACGTCCGTGTCAAAACTGTCGTCAGTCAGGTGAATAATTTTATCGCTCATATATAACTCCACAGGAATAAGCCTGGTACGTTGGTTTTGTCTCCACCAACGACGCGTTGATGTCGCATTAACCAACTAAAGGTTGACTTTATTTCACCGGATACGCTTTCGTAAAGCAATAGTAAGCTGATATTCTACCACACTATGAGCAAAACACATTTAACAGAACAGAAGTTTTCCGACTTCGCGCTGCACCCGAAGGTGATTGAAGCCCTTGAAAATAAAGGGTTTCATAACTGCACGCCCATTCAGGCCCTCGCGCTGCCGCTGACGCTGGCCGGTCGCGATGTTGCCGGGCAGGCGCAAACCGGTACCGGCAAAACGATGGCGTTTTTAACGTCAACGTTTCATTATTTACTTTCTCACCCAGCGATTGCAGACCGCAAAGTTAACCAGCCGCGCGCGCTAATTATGGCCCCGACGCGAGAACTGGCGGTACAGATCCACGCAGACGCTGAACCCCTGGCGCAGGCTACCGGCCTGAAGTTGGGCCTGGCCTATGGCGGCGACGGCTACGATAAACAGCTGAAAGTGCTGGAAAGCGGTGTGGATATCCTGATCGGTACCACTGGCCGTCTTATCGATTACGCCAAACAGAACCACATTAATCTCGGTGCCATCCAGGTTGTGGTGCTCGATGAAGCTGACCGCATGTACGATCTGGGCTTCATTAAAGACATCCGCTGGCTGTTCCGCCGTATGCCTCCGGCTAATCAGCGCCTGAATATGCTGTTCTCTGCAACCCTCTCCTACCGCGTTCGCGAGCTGGCGTTCGAACAGATGAACAACGCTGAATACGTAGAAGTGGAACCGGAGCAGAAAACGGGTCACCGCATTAAAGAAGAGCTCTTCTATCCTTCTAATGAAGAGAAAATGCGCCTGCTGCAAACGCTGATTGAAGAAGAGTGGCCAGATCGCGCCATCATCTTTGCGAACACCAAACACCGTTGTGAAGACATCTGGGGCCACCTGGCTGCCGATGGTCACCGTGTTGGCCTGTTGACCGGCGACGTGGCGCAGAAAAAACGCCTGCGTATTCTCGAAGAGTTTACCCGCGGCGATCTCGATATTCTGGTCGCCACCGACGTGGCTGCACGTGGTTTACACATTCCAGCCGTAACGCACGTCTTTAACTACGATCTGCCAGACGACTGCGAAGACTACGTACACCGTATCGGTCGTACCGGTCGCGCGGGCGCAAGCGGTCACTCTATTAGCCTTGCGTGTGAAGAGTATGCGCTGAACCTTCCGGCCATTGAGACCTACATCGGTCACTCTATTCCGCAGAGCAAATACAATCCGGAAGCGCTGTTAAGCGAACTGCCGCCGCCTAAGCGTCTTACCCGCCCACGCTCCGGCAATGGTCCGCGTCGTTCAGGCGGCGCACCGCGTAATCGTCGTCGTTCAGGTTAAGAAAATATGCTCAGCTCCACCTCGCTTTATGCGGCAATTGATCTCGGTTCGAATAGTTTTCATATGCTGGTTGTGCGCGAGGTGGCGGGAAGCATACAAACGCTGACGCGCATTAAGCGCAAGGTCCGCCTCGCGGCGGGCCTGAGCAGCGACAATCACCTCTCGCCTGAAGCCATGGAACGTGGCTGGCAGTGCCTGCGACTCTTTGCCGAGCGTCTGCAGGATATCCCGCACGCCCAAATCACCGTTGTCGCCACTGCGACACTTCGCCTGGCGGTTAACGCCGTGGATTTTATTGCCAGAGCGCAGGAGATTCTCGGTTGCCCGGTTCAGGTTATCAGCGGTGAAGAAGAAGCTCGTCTGATTTATCAGGGTGTTGCACACACCACGGGGGGTGACGATCGCCGCCTGGTGGTGGATATCGGCGGAGCCAGTACCGAGCTGGTGACCGGCACCGGCGCGCAGGCTACGTCGCTGTTCAGCCTGTCGATGGGCTGCGTGACCTGGCTTGAGCGCTATTTTACCGATCGTAATCTGGGTAAAGAGAACTTCGACGAGGCAGAAAATGCCGCGCGCGAGGTATTACGTCCCGTGATGGACGAACTGCGCTATCACGGCTGGAAAGTGTGCGTGGGTGCGTCGGGGACCGTGCAGGCCCTGCAGGAAATCATGATGGCGCAGGGAATGGACGAGCGGATTACGCTTCCCAAACTTCAGCAGCTAAAACAGCGCGCCATCCAGTGCGGACGCCTGGAAGAACTGGAAATTGAAGGCCTGACGCTGGAACGCGCGCTGGTCTTCCCGAGCGGGCTGGCCATTCTGATCGCCATTTTCACCGAGCTCAACATCCAGTGTATGACCCTTGCCGGCGGCGCGCTGCGCGAAGGCCTGGTCTACGGGATGCTGCATCTGTCGGTCGATCAGGATATCCGCAGCCGAACCCTGCGCAACGTACAGCGTCGTTTTCTGGTTGATATCGATCAGGCAGGACGCGTATCGCAGCTGGCATCTCGCTTCGCCGATCAGGTCGCTAACGTCTGGGATCTTGATCATCTGAGCCGCGATTTATTGCTGAGCGCCTGTGCGCTGCATGAAGTGGGGCTGAGCATTGATTTTAAGCAGGCCCCCGCTCACGCAGCGTATCTGGTTCGCAACCTGGATTTACCGGGCTACACGCCCGCACAGAAAAAGCTGCTGGCAACGCTGCTGCTGAACCAGACCAACGCCGTTGATCTTTCATCTTTGCATCAGCAAAACGCCGTACCGCCGCGCGTGGCCGAACATCTGTGCCGCCTGCTGCGTCTGGCGATTCTGTTTGCCAGCCGCCGTCGCGATGATTTGCTGCCTGCAATCAATCTGGTGGCCGATGACGAAAAACTGTCGCTGACGCTGCCGGAAAACTGGATTGAACGTCACCCGCTTGGGGCAGAGATGATCGAGCAGGAGTGCCAGTGGCAGAGCTATGTGCACTGGGTGCTGGAAGTGAAGTAATACGCTGAACATTGCCGGGTGGCGGCTTCGCCTTACCCGGCCTACTCATCATTATCCTTTCTCTTTGGCTTTTGCCAGCATGGCGCGAATGTTCGCCACGTTAGCCTGCCCCTTGTGCATCCGCTCTTCTGCGGTAATCACTTTGCGTTCCTGTTCCCAGATCAGGTCATCCTGCGGCAGCTCCAGCAGGAAACGGCTCGGCTCCGGGCGGACGAGTTCGCCATACTGACGGCGCTCTTTACACAGTGTGAACGTCAGCTCTTTCTGCGCGCGAGTAATCCCCACGTAGGCCAGGCGGCGTTCCTCGTCGACGTTATCTTCGTCAATGCTGCTCTGGTGCGGTAACAATCCCTCTTCCATACCAACCAGATACACATACGGGAACTCCAGCCCTTTGGACGCATGCAGCGTCATCAGCTGAACCTGATCGGCTTCTTCTTCGCTCTCGCCGCGCTCCATCATGTCGCGCAGGGTAAAGCGGGTGACGACCTGCGTCAGGGTCATCGGCTCGTCGATTTCAGAGCCTTCCAGCATTTCGGTCATCCAGCTGAAGAGCTGGTTAACGTTTTTCATCCGCATCTCAGCCGCTTTCGGGCTGGCCGAGGTTTCGTACAGCCAGGACTCATAGTCGATGCCGTGAATAAGATCGCGCACCGCCGCCACCGGCTCGCGCTCCGCGAGACGCTGCACTTCGCCGAGCCAGTGGGTGAATCGTGTTAACGAATCGTAACCGCGGCCGGTTAACGTCTGGCTCAGCCCCATGTCGAAGCTGGCGGTAAACAGGCTTTTATTACGCGTCATCGCCCACTCGCCCAGCTTTTGCAGCGTCGCAGGGCCAATCTCGCGCTTCGGCGTATTCACGATGCGCAGAAACGCGCTGTCGTCATCCGGGTTCGTGAGGACGCGCAGATAGGCCAGCAGATCTTTAATCTCTGGCCGTGAGAAGAACGACGTACCGCCCGAAATTTTGTACGGGATACGGTTCTGCATCAGCATCTTTTCAAAGACGCGCGACTGGTGATTGCCGCGATAGAGGATCGCGTAATCCTTATATTCGGTTTTATTGACGAAGTGGTGGGCGATCAGTTCACCCGTCACGCGCTCCGCCTCATGCTCTTCATTATTGGCGCTGAGCACCTTCAATTCAGTACCGTAACCCAGCTCGGAGAAGAGACGCTTCTCAAACACGTGCGGGTTATTGGCAATCAGGATATTTGCTGCCTTCAGGATACGCCCGGATGAGCGGTAGTTCTGTTCCAGCTTTATCACCTGCAGCGCCGGAAAATCTTTGCTCAGCAGCACCAGGTTTTGCGGACGCGCGCCGCGCCAGGAGTAAATTGACTGGTCGTCGTCGCCGACCACGGTGAAACGCGCGCGCTGCCCCACCAGCAGCTTCACCAGCTCGTACTGGCTGGTGTTGGTGTCCTGATACTCATCCACCAGCAGGTAACGGATTTTGTTCTGCCAGCGCTCGCGAACCTCTTCGTTCCGCTGCAGCAGCAGCGTGGGCAGCAGAATCAGGTCGTCAAAGTCCAGCATGTTGCACGCTTTCATGTGCGCATCGTACAGACCGTAGCAGTGGGCGAAGATCCGATCCCGTTCGCCTTTGGCGATCGCCGCGGCCTGGGCCGGGGTCATCAGATCGTTTTTCCAGTTTGAGATCGTTGAGATCAGCTGCTGCAACAGCACCTTGTCATCTTCGATCAACCCCTCGGTGAGCTCTTTGAGCAACGCCACCTGGTCGGTGTCATCGAAGAGCGAGAAGTTGGACTTCATTCCCAGCGCCGCATACTCGCGTTTGATGATATCCAGCCCCAGCGTGTGGAAGGTGGAGATCATCAGGCCGCGCGCCTCTTTTCGTCCCAGCGTCTGACCGACACGCTCTTTCATCTCACGCGCCGCTTTATTGGTAAACGTCACCGCCGCAATGTGCCGGGCCTGATAGCCACAGCCGCGGATCAGGTGCGCAATCTTATTGGTGATAACGCGCGTTTTGCCGGATCCTGCACCCGCCAGCACCAGACACGGTCCGGTGACAAATTCGACGGCTTGTTGTTGTCCGGGGTTTAAACGCATAAATGATCACTCAATGAAAGTCAGGAGGGGAGAATAACAGCGTGGTAGTATAGCGAGCCTAATCCATACCACTCAAGGCACGATCATGGCAAAAACAGCAGCAGCACTGCATATTCTTGTTAAAGAAGAGAAACTGGCTCTGGATCTTCTGGAGCAGATCAAAAACGGCGCCGACTTCGGCAAGCTGGCGAAGAAGCACTCTATCTGTCCGTCAGGCAAACGCGGCGGCGATCTGGGTGAATTCCGCCAGGGTCAGATGGTACCGGCATTCGATAAAGTGGTCTTCTCCTGCCCGGTGCTGGAGCCAACCGGCCCGCTGCACACGCAGTTCGGCTACCACGTGATTAAAGTGCTGTACCGCAAATAAACAAGCCGGGTGGCGGCTGCACCTTACCCGGCCTACATCTTACGGTTTTGTAGGTCGGATAAGCGAAGCGCCACCCGACAAGGTTGTTAACCCGCTACCGCGATACGCTTCATGTCGGTCATGTAGCCACGCAGTTTGTGACCCACTTTCTCGATCTGGTGGCTGCGAATGGCTTCGTTCACGTCGCGCAGCTGCGCGTTATCCACGGCACCTTCTGCAATCGCTTTACCCAGATCGCCCGGCTGCAGAGTGGTCATAAACTCTTTCAGCAGCGGTACGCAGGCGTAAGAGAACAGGTAGTTACCGTATTCTGCGGTATCCGAGATAACCACGTTCATTTCGTACAGACGCTTACGGGCGATGGTGTTCGCGATCAGCGGCAGCTCGTGCAGTGATTCGTAGTACGCAGACTCTTCAATGATGCCGGAATCCACCATGGTTTCGAACGCCAGCTCAACGCCTGCTTTCACCATCGCGATCATCAGGACGCCTTTATCGAAGTACTCCTGCTCGCCGATTTTACCTTCGTACTGTGGCGCGGTTTCGAACGCGGTTTTACCGGTCTCTTCACGCCAGGTCAGCAGTTTCTTGTCGTCGTTTGCCCAGTCCGCCATCATGCCGGAAGAGAACTCGCCGGAGATGATGTCGTCCATATGTTTCTGGAACAGCGGCGCCATGATGGTTTTCAGCTGTTCAGACAGCGCGTAAGCACGCAGTTTTGCCGGGTTAGACAGACGGTCCATCATCAGCGTAATACCGCCCTGCTTCAGCGCTTCGGTGATGGTTTCCCAGCCGAACTGAATCAGTTTTTCCGCGTATGCCGGGTCGGTGCCCTCTTCAACCAGCTTATCGAAGCACAGCAGAGAACCGGCCTGCAGCATGCCGCACAGAATGGTCTGCTCGCCCATCAGGTCGGATTTCACTTCGGCAACGAAGGACGATTCCAGCACGCCCGCACGGTGGCCGCCGGTCGCCGCTGCCCATGCCTTGGCAATCGCCATGCCTTCGCCTTTCGGATCGTTTTCCGGGTGAACCGCGATCAGCGTCGGCACGCCGAAACCACGCTTGTACTCTTCACGGACTTCTGTACCCGGGCACTTCGGTGCCACCATCACTACGGTGATGTCTTTACGGATCTGCTCGCCCACTTCAACGATGTTGAAGCCGTGGGAGTAACCCAGCGCCGCGCCGTCTTTCATCAGCGGCTGTACGGAACGCACAACGTCAGAGTGCTGCTTGTCCGGCGTCAGGTTAACCACCAGATCCGCCTGCGGGATCAGCTCTTCGTAGGTACCCACTTTGAAGCCGTTTTCGGTCGCTTTACGCCATGAAGCGCGCTTCTCGGCAATCGCTTCTTTGCGCAGTGCGTAGGAGATATCCAGACCGGAGTCACGCATGTTCAGGCCCTGGTTCAGACCCTGTGCGCCACAGCCGACGATGACCACTTTTTTACCCTGAAGGTAGCTCGCGCCATCGGCAAATTCATCGCGCGCCATGAAGCGGCATTTGCCCAGCTGCGCCAGCTGCTGGCGCAAGTTCAGTGTATTAAAGTAGTTAGCCATGGGTGATACCTCGTGATGTTGTGTGTCTTATTTTTCGGTTCGCGTTTCAGCGAGAATGTACCCACATTACAACAGGAAATTTATTGCGGAAATTGATATATTCACAACGTCACATTGCAATTTATGCAATGTAAAAAGAGGGAGTGGAATCGGTGGATTTACGCGATCTGAAAATGTTCCTGCACCTGGCGGAAAGCCGTCACTTTGGCCGCAGCGCCCGGGCGATGCACGTCAGCCCCTCCACGCTGTCGCGCCAGATCCAGCGCCTTGAGGAAGACCTCGGCCAGCCGCTGTTCGTGCGCGATAACCGCACCGTCACCCTCACGGAAGCGGGCGAAGAGCTGCGTATTTTTGCCCAGCAGACGCTGTTGCAGTACCAGCAGCTGCGGCACTCTATCGATCAGCAGGGGCCGTCACTCTCCGGTGAGCTGCATATTTTCTGCTCCGTGACCGCCGCCTACAGCCATCTGCCGCCCATCCTTGACCGCTTTCGCGCGGCGCATCCGTCGGTTGAAATTAAGCTCACTACCGGCGACGCTGCCGACGCGATGGAAAAAGTGGTGACGGGCGAAGCGGATCTCGCCATTGCCGGGAAGCCGGAAACCCTGCCGGGCGCGGTAGCGTTCTCGATGCTGGAAAATCTGGCGGTGGTGTTGATTGCCCCGGCGCTGCCCTGCCCGGTGCGTAACCAGGTATCGGTGGAAAAACCGGACTGGTCCACGGTGCCGTTTATCATGGCCGATCAGGGCCCGGTTCGCCGCCGCATTGAGCTGTGGTTCCGCCGTCAGAAAATCAGCAACCCGTCGATTTACGCCACCGTCAGCGGCCATGAGGCGATGGTGTCGATGGTGGCGCTGGGCTGCGGCGTGGCGCTGCTGCCGGAAGTGGTGCTGGACAACAGCCCGGAGCCGGTGCGCAATCGCGTGATGATTTTAGAGCGCAGCGACGAGAAAACGCCGTTTGAGCTTGGCGTGTGCGCACAAAAAAAGCGGCTGCATGAGCCGCTTATTGATGCGTTCTGGACGATACTGCCGAACCACTAAAGCCGGGTGGCGCTGCGCTTACCCGGCCTACATGCCGCTCAGCCCTTAGCCTGCCAGGAAGAAGCGGAACGCCGGGTTGTGGGTTTCGTCATGGCACTCGTAGCCCAGCTCGTTCAGCCGCGTTTCGAAATCCGGCTCGTGCTCGCCCAGTTCGAACGCCGCCAGCACGCGGCCGTAGTCGGTGCCGTGGCTGCGGTAGTGGAACAGAGAGATGTTCCAGTGCGTGCCCAGCGTGTGCAGGAACTTGAGCAACGCGCCCGGCGATTCCGGGAACTCAAAGCTGAACAGGCGTTCCCTGAGCGGCTTCGAAGGACGACCACCGACCATGTAACGCACGTGCAGCTTCGCCATCTCGTCGTCGGAGAGATCGACTACGCTATAGCCGCCCTCATGCAGCAGGTTGAGGATCTCTTTGCGCTCCTCCACGCCGCGGCTCAGACGCACGCCGACAAAAATGCAGGCGTCTTTGGCATCGGCAAAGCGGTAGTTAAACTCCGTCACCGAACGACCGCCCAGCAGCTGACAGAACTTCAGGAAGCTGCCCTTCTCTTCCGGAATGGTCACCGCCAGCAGCGCTTCACGCTGTTCGCCGAGCTCGCAGCGCTCGGACACGTAGCGCAGGCCGTGGAAGTTCACGTTGGCACCGGAAAGCACGTGCGCCAGACGCTCGCCGCGGATGTTGTGCTGCGCGATGTATTTTTTCATGCCCGCCAGCGCCAACGCGCCGGACGGTTCCGCCACCGCACGCACGTCTTCGAACAGATCTTTCATCGCCGCGCAGATGGCATCGCTGTCCACCGTGACGATATCGTCGAGATATTCCCGGCACAGGCGGAACGTTTCATCGCCAATACGCTTCACCGCCACGCCCTCGGCAAACAGCCCGACGCGCGGCAGGTCGACCGGATGCCCGGCATCCAGCGCCGCTTTCAGGCAGGCGGAGTCTTCCGCTTCCACGGCAATGACTTTGATCTGCGGCATCAGCTGTTTGATCAGCACCGCCACGCCTGCGGCTAAACCACCGCCGCCCACCGGGACAAAGACGCGGTCGAGATGGGCATCCTGCTGCAGCAGTTCAAGCGCCAGCGTCCCCTGCCCGGCAATCACCATCGGGTGGTCGAACGGCGGCACCCAGGTGAACCCCTGCTGCTGCGCCAGCTCAATCGCTTTGGCTTTTGCTTCGTCAAAGTTGGCCCCGTGGAGCAAGACTTCGCCGCCGAAACCGCGCACCGCGTCGACCTTGATATCGGCGGTAGCAACCGGCATCACGATCAGCGCTTTCAGCCCCAGACGGGCAGACGAGAACGCCACGCCCTGCGCGTGGTTGCCCGCCGATGCGGTAATCACCCCGCGCGCTTTCTGCTCGTCGGTCAGCCCGGCCATCATCGCGTAGGCACCGCGCAGCTTGAAGCTGTGCACCGGCTGGCGGTCTTCGCGCTTCACCAGGATGACGTTGTCCAGGCGCGAAGAGAGTTTTTCCATTTTCTGCAGGGGGGTGACCTGCACGGCTTCATAGACCGGCGCGCGAAGCACCGCCCTGAGATATTCCGCCCCCTCAGGGGCGGCGGATAAGGGTTGCGACTCGGCCATCGTTAGCCCCCAAGTTTCGATTTATCGCGCACCGCGCCTTTATCTGCACTGGTGGCAAGGCTCGCGTAGGCGCGCAGGGCGAAGGAAACTTCACGCTGGCGGTCTTTCGGCGTCCAGGCTTTATCGCCGCACGCTTCCTGCGCTTCACGACGGGCCGCGATCTCCTGGTCGCTCAGCTTGAGCTGAATGCCGCGATTCGGAATGTCGATTTCGATCATGTCGCCGTCTTCGATGATGGCGATGTTGCCGCCGCTTGCCGCTTCCGGCGAGACGTGGCCGATAGAGAGGCCGGAGGTGCCGCCGGAGAAACGCCCGTCGGTGATCAGCGCACAGGCTTTACCGAGGCCCATCGATTTCAGGAAGGTGGTCGGGTAGAGCATCTCCTGCATGCCCGGCCCGCCTTTTGGCCCTTCGTAGCGAATGACCACCACGTCGCCTTCCACCACTTTGCCGCCGAGGATGGCGTCTACCGCTTCATCCTGGCTTTCGTACACCTTCGCCGGACCGGTGAATTTCAGGATGCTGTCGTCCACGCCAGCGGTCTTCACGATGCAGCCATTTTCCGCAAAGTTACCGTACAGCACGGCCAGGCCGCCGTCTTTACTGTAGGCGTGCTCCAGCGAGCGGATGCAACCTTCAGCGCGGTCATCGTCCAGGGTATCCCAGCGGCAGTCCTGCGAGAATGCTTGCGTGGTACGAATACCAGCAGGGCCCGCGCGGAACATTTTTTTCACCGCGTCGTCTTTGGTCAGCATCACGTCGTACTGGTCCAGCGATTCCGGCAGCGTCAGGCCGAGCACGTTTTTCACGTCACGGTTCAGCAGCCCGGCGCGATCCAGCTCGCCGAGGATACCGATGACGCCACCGGCACGGTGCACGTCTTCCATGTGGTACTTCTGGGTACTCGGTGCGACCTTACACAGCTGCGGCACTTTACGGGAGAGCCTGTCGATGTCGCTCATGGTGAAGTCGATTTCGGCTTCCTGCGCGGCGGCCAGCAGGTGCAGAACGGTGTTGGTGGAACCGCCCATGGCGATATCCAGGGTCATGGCGTTCTCGAATGCCGCTTTGCTGGCGATGCTGCGCGGCAGCGCGCTGGCGTCGTCCTGCTCGTAGTAGCGCTTAGTCAGTTCAACGATGCGTTTACCGGCGTTGAGGAACAGCTGCTTACGGTCGGCATGGGTCGCCAGCAGCGAGCCGTTGCCCGGCTGAGACAGACCCAGCGCTTCGGTCAGGCAGTTCATGGAGTTCGCCGTGAACATACCGGAACAGGAGCCGCAGGTCGGGCACGCGGAGCGCTCCACCTGGTCACTCTGCTCGTCAGAGACTTTCGGGTCCGCGCCCTGAATCATCGCATCGACCAGGTCGAGCTTGATGATTTTGTCGGAGAGCTTGGTTTTCCCCGCTTCCATCGGGCCACCGGAGACGAAGATCACCGGAATGTTCAGGCGCAGGGAGGCCATCAGCATCCCCGGGGTGATTTTGTCGCAGTTGGAGATACAGACCATCGCATCGGCGCAGTGGGCGTTAACCATGTACTCTACCGAGTCGGCGATCAGCTCGCGCGACGGGAGTGAATAGAGCATGCCCCCGTGGCCCATCGCGATACCGTCATCCACCGCAATGGTGTTGAACTCTTTCGCCACGCCGCCGGAGGCTTCGATTTGCTCGGCAACCAACTTACCGAGATCGCGCAGGTGCACGTGGCCCGGTACGAACTGGGTGAAGGAGTTCACCACGGCGATAATTGGCTTGCCGAAATCGGCGTCGGTCATTCCGGTGGCGCGCCACAGTGCGCGGGCACCGGCCATGTTACGGCCGTGGGTGGTGGTGGCTGAACGATACTTAGGCATGCTTTATTTACTCCCGTCTGACTATGTAATGGGACGGTGCGTGCCGTCCCAAATTTATATTTAGTGATTAACCTGATCCAACCAGCCGTATTTATCTTCTGTCTCGCCGGTGAAGAGGCCAAAGAACGCTTGCTGAATGCGTTTGGTCACCGGGCCACAGCGGCCTTCGCCCACCTGGATACCGTCTACGCTGCGCACCGGGGTGATTTCAGCCGCGGTACCGGACATAAATACTTCATCGGCCAGATAGAGGGATTCGCGGGACAGCACCTGCTCGCGCACTTCGATACCGAGGTCTTTCGCCAGCTTGATGATGGCGTCACGGGTGATGCCCGGCAGCGCGGACGAGGTGAATGGCGGCGTAAACAGAATGCCGTCTTTCACTTCAAACAGGTTTTCACCTGCGCCTTCGGAGATGTAGCCATTCACGTCGAGCGCGATACCTTCCTGGTAGCCGTGACGGCGCGCTTCGCTGCCGACCAGCAGGGAAGAAAGGTAGTTACCGCCCGCTTTCGCCGCGGTCGGGATGGTGTTTGGTGCAACGCGGTTCCAGGAAGAGACCATTGCGTCGATCCCCTGCTCCAGGGCCTCAGCACCCAGGTAGGCACCCCATGGGAACGCGGCAATGATCACATCGGTGTTGTAACCGGCTGGCGGGTTCACGCCCATGCCGACGTCGCCCACGAAGACCAGCGGACGAATATAGGCGCTAGTCAGGTTGTTCTTACGGATCACGTCGCGGCAGGCTTCCATCAGCTCATCCACGCTCTGAGAAACCGGGAAACGATAAATTTTGGCTGAGTCATGCAGACGCTGCATGTGTTCGCGATGGCGGAACACCACTGGCCCTTTGTGAGAATCGTAGCAGCGGATGCCTTCAAACACGGAGGTACCGTAATGCAGCGCGTGGGACATCACGTGGACCTTCGCGTCCTCCCAGCGAACCATCTCACCGTTGAACCAAATGTAATCAGCTTTTTTTGTCGTCATTTTTTCGTCCTGTCACGCTTAAGCGCGGATTTGTTGTGATGTGGTTGTGCTCTGGCAGATGGCAACATGGGCAACGTCTACCAGCTTTGATAACTGACTAAACAGTAAGTCGACCGGCCGCGGGCTGGCAACGGTTAATTCGATACTGATGTTTTGCGCGTCGGTGGCCGTCTCCATATTCATAGAGCAAATCTGAAAACCACGATGACGCACCACGCGCAAAACGCGTTCTAATGTTTCCGGGTTGAAGCGAGCCTGCACGGCGACCTGATGTTGCATCATGATAATTTCTCCAGCATTTGTGAGTTACTGGCACCGGGCGGTACCAACGGCCAGACGTTCTCAAGCTCGTCGATTGAGACATGAAGCAGGTATGGCCCTTCGCTTGACAGCATGGTGTCGAGTGCCGCTTCAACCTGGTCTTTACGGGTGATGTGCTGGCCAGGAATGCCGAAGGCGCTGGCCAGGGTGAGGAAATCGGGGTTATCGGTCAGGGTGGTTTCACTGTAACGTTCCTGGAAGAACAGCTGTTGCCACTGGCGAACCATCCCTAAACGCTGGTTATCGAGCAACACGATCTTCAGCGGTAACTGCTTGCGCTTCACGGTGCCGAGCTCCTGAACGTTCATCATGAAGGAGCCGTCACCGGAGATACAGATAACGGTATCGTTCGGGCGGGCAACCTGTGCGCCAACCGCGGCTGGCAGACCGAAGCCCATCGTCCCTAACCCGCTGGAAGTGATGAAGTTTTCCGGACGGGTGTAGGTCATGTGCTGGGCGGACCACATCTGATGCTGGCCGACATCGGTCGTCACCACGCTGTCGGCGGGCTTACGGTCGGACAACTGCTTCAACAGCAGCGGCGCGTAGATGGCCTCGCCGGGATGGTCGTAACGCCAGGCGTGCTCGGTGCGCATGTCGGCGGTATGCTGACGCCATGCGTTGATATCCAGCGGCTGCTGCAATGCCGGTAACAGCGCGTTGAGATCGCCCTGCAGCGCGACGTGCGCCTGACGCAGCTTGTTCATTTCCGCCGGGTCGATATCCATATGGATAACTTTGGCGTTCGGCGCAAAGGTATTCAGCTTACCGGTGACGCGGTCGTCAAAACGGGCACCGACGGCGATGAGCAGATCGCACGCCTGCACCGCCAGGTTTGCCGCTTTGGTGCCGTGCATCCCCAGCATGCCCAGATAGTAGGGGTAATCGGCATCTACCGCACCCAACCCTTTCAGCGTGCAGGTGGCAGGCATTTGCGTTGCCGCGATAAATTCGCGCAGGGCAGGAACCGCCTGCGCCATACCTACGCCACCACCAACGTACAGCATCGGCTGTTTCGCCTGCGCCAGCATCTGACGGGCCTCTTCGACTTCCGCATGCGGAAACGCGTCGTCGTTTCCAACGGTGGAGAAGTGCGGCTCCAGTTCGCCGTGTGCGACCTGGATATCTTTCGGGATATCGACCAGAACCGGACCAGGGCGACCGGAGCTGGCAACCTCGAATGCTTCCGCCATTACGCGCGGCAGCTCTTCCAGTGACTGAACGAGAAAACTGTGTTTGGTGCAGGCCAGCGATAAACCGAGTACATCGACTTCCTGGAACGCGTCGGTGCCGATGAACGGAGAGGCAACCTGTCCGGTGATGGCAACAACGGGAACAGAATCCAGCAGTGCATCAGCCAGACCGGTGATCAGGTTCGTTGCGCCCGGACCTGAGGTCGCCATACAGACACCGGTTTTACCGGTGGCACGGGCATAACCGATGGCGGCCATCGCTGCGCCCTGCTCGTGTCGGCACAACAGGTGCTCCACGCCGCCGTCATACAGTGCATCGTAAATCGGCATAATTGCGCCACCCGGATAACCGAATACTGTCTCGACTCCCTGCGCGCGCAACGCATGTACTACCCACTGTGCCCCATTCATAGTTAGTTCCCCGTCATAAATCGGGAGAAACAGAATTTTGTGCTAGTCGCCATTCTCTGCTCCTCATTTACGTTTTTTAGTCATAAAAAAACCCCCGGACCTTTCGGTGCGGGGGTCTTAGTTCGTTAAGGCTTGATTTCTAAGCCTTTCCTCGTCCAAGTGCAGCCCCGCACGGTGGGATAATAATCACCACCACGCTAATCACGACCAGGCTAATCACTCGTAGAAGGGCTGTCATTTTCAGTTCTTTTTGCATCTTGTTCGAAGGAATACCTAAAGAGTTATCACAGTTTTTAAATCAAACACAAGATTTATTTATGACGGATTTGGTTAGCCCGCGAATCATATTTCTTAAAATCGTTGTTTTATATACGGAAATTAGAAAATGAATATTTTTCACTTTTTTACTCCTCCGCTAACCGTCAAAACAGGTTTTTTTCGCTTTGCGAGGAGGGTTCCACGATTGTGCAATAGTTTCAGTGTGCGTTTAAAATCCCTGAACAGGCAGCGTAAATTCGCTAAATAGCGCTAAACAGGCATAACGCGCACTGGCATAGTCACACCAGGAGGTAGTGCAAATGTCACTGTCGGTTGTTTATACGCGTGCGGCTCTCGGGGTAAAGGCACCGCTTGTTTCCGTAGAGGTTCATTTGAGTAATGGGCTGCCCGGACTCACGCTTGTCGGGTTACCTGAAACGACGGTTAAAGAGGCCAGGGATCGCGTTCGCAGCGCAATAATAAATAGCGGTTATACCTTCCCCGCGAAGAAGATCACCATCAACCTTGCCCCCGCCGATCTGCCCAAAGAGGGCGGGCGATACGATTTACCTATCGCAATTGCGCTTCTCGCGGCTTCTGAGCAGCTTACTACGACCAGGCTAGGCTCGTACGAGTTCGTGGGTGAACTCGCGCTCACAGGCGCATTGAGAGGCGTTCCCGGTGCGATATCGGGAGCGCTGGAAGCCATTCGTGCAGGGCGGCAAATCATTGTCGCCAATGAAAACGCATCAGAAGTGAGTCTTATTGCCGAAAAGGGGTGTCTCATCGCCGGGCATCTTCAGGAAGTGTGTGCCTGGCTGGAAGGCCGACATGAACTGTCCGAGCCGGAGGAGTGCGACGAGGCTGTAGCAGATGCGCCAGAAGATCTCAGTGAGATCATGGGACAGGAGCAAGGTAAACGGGCGCTGGAGATTACGGCTGCAGGTGGACACAATCTCCTGCTGATTGGCCCGCCTGGTACAGGTAAAACGATGCTGGCGAGCAGGCTGAGCGGGTTGCTCCCGCCGCTCAATAATCATGAAGCGCTGGAAAGCGCCGCCATATATAGCCTCATCAGTTCGGCATCGTTGCATAAACAGTGGCGCCGTCGCCCTTTTCGTTCCCCACATCATAGCGCTTCACTGACGGCAATGGTCGGCGGTGGGTCTATCCCCGGACCGGGTGAGATTTCACTGGCACACAATGGCATTCTGTTTCTTGATGAGTTGCCTGAGTTTGAGCGTCGCGTGCTGGATGCACTGAGAGAACCTATTGAATCTGGTGAAATACATATCTCGCGCACGCGGGCCAAAATAAGCTATCCCGCGCAGTTTCAACTGGTCGCTGCGATGAACCCCAGCCCCACGGGGCATTATCAGGGCAACCATAACCGCTGTACGCCAGAGCAGACGCTGCGCTATCTGGGAAAGCTTTCCGGCCCATTCCTCGACCGTTTCGATTTGTCTCTCGAAATCCCCCTTCCGCCGCCGGGCCTGCTCAGGCAGACGGGCATAACGGGTGAGAGCTCAGCAAAAGTGCGCGGGCGGGTGATCGCTGCCCAGGCACGACAATACGCCCGTCAAAACAGGCTGAATGCTCGGCTTGATAATGCCGGGATCCGGCAGTTTTGTTCGCTTAATAGTGAAGATGCAGGATGGCTTGAGGAGACGTTGACGCGCTTTGGGCTGTCTATACGTGCGTGGCAACGTTTGCTAAAAGTGGCCAGAACCATTGCTGACGTGGAGGGATGTACTGACATTGAGAGGAAACACTTGCAGGAGGCGCTGAGTTACCGCGCTATCGATCGTTTGCTGCTGCACCTGCAGAAGTTGCTGGCATAAAAAAAGGGGCCGTAGCCCCTTCTTATCATCTTAGTCATCAGACTCGGTGTAGTCTTCTGCACCTTCCATCTGCGGCTTACCGCCAGACAGCGTATGGAAGCGCTTTGGACGCTTAATGCGTGCCATATACTTGATCCATACACGTTCCGCTTCAGACTGCGGCTCACGCTCACCACGGCAAACAGAAACAAACTGTTTTTCGTCTTCAGTAGCAGGCTCACGCTTGCCCAGATCCAGCTCGTTAAAGGCATAACCATGGCGCTCAAGCAGTTGAGCTTCTTTGATGGTGAAATCGCCGTGACGAGAGAACCCGCGCGGATAATGTTTATTGTCGAAAAAACGATTAGTCGTCGTAAAGCTTTCCGCCATCCTACACGCTCCTAATTCTTTGGCCGAGCTATTTATGGCGCGGAGTATTAGTTACGCTTGACAGAGTGTAAAACAAAACATTTAAATCATAACGACAAATAATTTTGCGGAGAAAGATGTGGATACGGAATTGCTTAAAACTTTCCTTGAAGTGAGCAGAACACGCCACTTTGGGCGAGCAGCTGAAGCCCTTTACCTGACGCAGTCAGCAGTCAGTTTTCGTATTCGACAGCTGGAAAATCAACTGGGTGTGAATCTTTTTACCCGCCATCGCAACAATATCCGCCTCACGCCCGCCGGCGAAAAACTACTGCCGTACGCAGAAACGCTGATGAATACCTGGCAGGCGGCACGCAAAGAGGTTGCACATACTTCGAGGCATAATGAGTTCTCGATAGGGGCCAGCGCTTCCCTGTGGGAATGTATGCTAAGTCAGTGGCTTACCCGGCTTTATCAATCTCATAGCCACCTGCAATTTGAAGCCAGGATTGCGCAACGGCAGTCGTTGGTTAAGCAACTTCATGAGCGCCAGCTTGATCTTCTTATCACAACCGAAGCCCCCAAGATGGACGAATTTAGCAGCCAGATTGTGGGCCAGTTTGGCCTGGCGCTTTATGCCTCTGAACCTTCGATGATGAAGGCAGACCTGACCTATTTGCGCCTGGAATGGGGGCCTGATTTTCAGCAGCATGAGACGGGCTTGATTGCACCTGATGACGTCCCACAGTTAACGACCAGCTCTGCAGAGATCGCCTGTCAGCAACTGCCCTTGCTGAGAGGTTGTACCTGGTTACCTGTTCGCTGGGCAGACACTAAAGCTGGGCTGCATACCGTAATGGATTCCACCACGCTTACCAGACCGCTGTATGCGATTTGGCTGCAAAACAGTGATAAGCAGTCGCAGATAAAAGAGCTGTTAAAAATCAATGTAATGGATTGATACATCAGCCAGCAGGAATGCTGGCTGAATAGTAAGAAGAGGCGTTTTTACAGTCTTTCAGGCAAAAAAAAATCCTTTGCCGAAGCAAAGGATTCTATATGGCAGGGGCGGAGAGACTCGAACTCGCGACACCCGGTTTTGGAGACCGGTGCTCTACCAACTGAGCTACGCCCCTAAAGTTTTTTGCCATTAAGCCTGCCAGTAAGGCAGGCTTAATGTCTTAATAAGTGGCGGAACGGACGGGACTCGAACCCGCGACCCCCTGCGTGACAGGCAGGTATTCTAACCGACTGAACTACCGCTCCACCGAAGACTGCTTGTAACCACCGGATTAATGCACCGGCTTACTACTAAATTTGATGCCTGGCAGTTCCCTACTCTCACATGGGGAGACCCCACACTACCATCGGCGCTACGGCGTTTCACTTCTGAGTTCGGCATGGGGTCAGGTGGGACCACCGCGCTAAAGCCGCCAGGCAAATTCTGTTTAATCTGTATCAGGCTGAAAATCTGTCTCTTCGCCAAAACATCTTCGGCGTTGTAAGGTTAAGCCTCACGGTTCATTAGTATCGGTTAGCTCAACGCATCGCTGCGCTTACACACCCGACCTATCAACGTCGTCGTCTTCAACGTTCCTTCAGGAGACTTAAAGTCTCAGGGAGAACTCATCTCGGGGCAAGTTTCGTGCTTAGATGCTTTCAGCACTTATCTTTTCCGCATTTAGCTACCGGGCAGTGCCATTGGCATGACAACCCGAACACCAGTGATGCGTCCACTCCGGTCCTCTCGTACTAGGAGCAGCCCCCCTCAATTCTCCAGCGCCCACGGCAGATAGGGACCGAACTGTCTCACGACGTTCTAAACCCAGCTCGCGTACCACTTTAAATGGCGAACAGCCATACCCTTGGGACCTACTTCAGCCCCAGGATGTGATGAGCCGACATCGAGGTGCCAAACACCGCCGTCGATATGAACTCTTGGGCGGTATCAGCCTGTTATCCCCGGAGTACCTTTTATCCGTTGAGCGATGGCCCTTCCATTCAGAACCACCGGATCACTATGACCTGCTTTCGCACCTGCTCGAGCCGTCACTCTCGCAGTCAAGCTAGCTTATGCCATTGCACTAACCTCCTGATGTCCGACCAGGATTAGCTAACCTTCGTGCTCCTCCGTTACTCTTTGGGAGGAGACCGCCCCAGTCAAACTACCCACCAGACACTGTCCGCAACCCGGATCACGGGTCTACGTTAGAACACCAGCCATTAAAGGGTGGTATTTCAAGGACGGCTCCATGCAGACTGGCGTCCACACTTCAAAGCCTCCCACCTATCCTACACATCAAGGACCAGTGTTCAGTGTCAAGCTATAGTAAAGGTTCACGGGGTCTTTCCGTCTTGCCGCGGGTACACTGCATCTTCACAGCGAGTTCAATTTCACTGAGTCTCGGGTGGAGACAGCCTGGCCATCATTACGCCATTCGTGCAGGTCGGAACTTACCCGACAAGGAATTTCGCTACCTTAGGACCGTTATAGTTACGGCCGCCGTTTACCG
The DNA here is from genome assembly GCF_000805795.1 of Enterobacter sp. FB. Taxonomy (NCBI): domain Bacteria; kingdom Pseudomonadati; phylum Pseudomonadota; class Gammaproteobacteria; order Enterobacterales; family Enterobacteriaceae; genus Enterobacter; species Enterobacter sp. FB. The sequence goes on from NZ_JSZC01000017.1 coordinate 287,672, forward strand.
GGGCTTCGATCAAGAGCTTCGCGTTGCCGCTAACCCCATCAATTAACCTTCCGGCACCGGGCAGGCGTCACACCGTATACGTCCACTTTCGTGTTTGCACAGTGCTGTGTTTTTAATAAACAGTTGCAGCCAGCTGGTATCTTCGACTGATTTCAGCTCCACCCGCAGGGGCTTCACCTACATATCAGCGTGCCTTCTCCCGAAGTTACGGCACCATTTTGCCTAGTTCCTTCACCCGAGTTCTCTCAAGCGCCTTGGTATTCTCTACCTGACCACCTGTGTCGGTTTGGGGTACGATTTGATGTTACCTGATGCTTAGAGGCTTTTCCTGGAAGCAGGGCATTTGTTACTTCAGCACCGTAGTGCCTCGTCATCACACCTCAGCGTTAATAAACGACCGGATTTACCTAATCGTTCCGCCTACATGCTTAAACCGGGACAACCGTCGCCCGGCTAACATAGCCTTCTCCGTCCCCCCTTCGCAGTAACACCAAGTACAGGAATATTAACCTGTTTCCCATCGACTACGCCTTTCGGCCTCGCCTTAGGGGTCGACTCACCCTGCCCCGATTAACGTTGGA
>NZ_JSZC01000018.1:0-92669 GCF_000805795.1 Enterobacter sp. FB
AGGATCTGGATTTCGATCACGGCACGATCATCGTGCGGGAGGGCAAGGGCTCCAAGGATCGGGCCTTGATGTTACCCGAGAGCTTGGCACCCAGCCTGCGCGAGCAGCTGTCGCGTGCACGGGCATGGTGGCTGAAGGACCAGGCCGAGGGCCGCAGCGGCGTTGCGCTTCCCGACGCCCTTGAGCGGAAGTATCCGCGCGCCGGGCATTCCTGGCCGTGGTTCTGGGTTTTTGCGCAGCACACGCATTCGACCGATCCACGGAGCGGTGTCGTGCGTCGCCATCACATGTATGACCAGACCTTTCAGCGCGCCTTCAAACGTGCCGTAGAACAAGCAGGCATCACGAAGCCCGCCACACCGCACACCCTCCGCCACTCGTTCGCGACGGCCTTGCTCCGCAGCGGTTACGACATTCGAACCGTGCAGGATCTGCTCGGCCATTCCGACGTCTCTACGACGATGATTTACACGCATGTGCTGAAAGTTGGCGGTGCCGGAGTGCGCTCACCGCTTGATGCGCTGCCGCCCCTCACTAGTGAGAGGTAGGGCAGCGCAAGTCAATCCTGGCGGATTCACTACCCCTGCGCGAAGGCCATCGGTGCCGCATCGAACGGCCGGTTGCGGAAAGTCCTCCCTGCGTCCGCTGATGGCCGGCAGCAGCCCGTCGTTGCCTGATGGATCCAACCCCTCCGCTGCTATAGTGCAGTCGGCTTCTGACGTTCAGTGCAGCCGTCTTCTGAAAACGACAAACAGCCAGAAAGGCTGTTACAGGCGATTTGATCTGCAACCTATTGGTTAAATTAATGTATCAAAAACGATGGTTTTTGTGACAGTCTTGAAAAGTCCTGACTTCTCCCGAAAAATGACTCCCCTCATGTAACAAAACTCGTTACTGTATCAACATAACAATAACCCCATAACTAATTAGCGAGAAAAGAATGAAAATCGGCTATGCACGTAAATCTACGGGCACTGTTGCAAAGTTAGCGATGAGGCAGCCTTTTGTCTTATTCAAAGGCCTTACATTTCAAAAACTCTGCTTACCAGGCGCATTTCGCCCAGGGGATCACCATAATAAAATGCTGAGGCCTGGCCTTTGCGTAGTGCACGCATCACCTCAATACCTTTGATGGTGGCGTAAGCCGTCTTCATGGATTTAAATCCCAGCGTGGCGCCGATTATCCGTTTCAGTTTGCCATGATCGCATTCAATCACGTTGTTCCGGTACTTAATCTGTCGGTGTTCAACGTCAGACGGGCACCGGCCTTCGCGTTTGAGCAGAGCAAGCGCGCGACCATAGGCGGGCGCTTTATCCGTGTTGATGAATCGCGGGATCTGCCACTTCTTCACGTTGTTGAGGATTTTACCCAGAAACCGGTATGCAGCTTTGCTGTTACGACGGGAGGAGAGATAAAAATCGACAGTGCGGCCCCGGCTGTCGACGGCCCGGTACAGATACGCCCAGCGGCCATTGACCTTCACGTAGGTTTCATCCATGTGCCACGGGCAAAGATCGGAAGGGTTACGCCAGTACCAGCGCAGCCGTTTTTCCATTTCAGGCGCATAACGCTGAACCCAGCGGTAAATCGTGGAGTGATCGACATTCACTCCGCGTTCAGCCAGCATCTCCTGCAGCTCACGGTAACTGATGCCGTATTTGCAGTACCAGCGTACGGCCCACAGAATGATGTCACGCTGAAAATGCCGGCCTTTGAATGGGTTCATGTGCAGCTCCATCAGCAAAAGGGGATGATAAGTTTATCACCACCGACTATTTGCAACAGTGCCCGTGAAACGCCTTGATTCCGTGATACGACTCTGCAAAGCACCCCCAGAAAAAACAGGCGTACTTTACAGTAAAATGCAGTGTTAAAAAAGGGTGTTAGAAATTTAATCTCATGAATCCATGAGGCGGCTATTGGCACCTACTGTCACACCGCCACGGCGAAGATAACGCATCAGTGTTTCGGGCTTCTTCCATGTACCTTCCTGCATAATTTCAACCATAGACACCTGTTTTTCAGCCATATCTATGGCAGCACCAACACGCGCACTGTGGCCTGTCCACGTCCGGTAACGGCCTTTATTGGGGGTGGCATCACTCTTACCCAGCAGCGCCCAGGCGTCACTGAAAATCTTCTCCATCGCGGGCGCGGTTAGTGGCGTGGTAGTGATCCGCGCTTTGTTGCTCCGGTGTACTGGCGGGAAAAGTATCGCATCCGGGTGATCACGTAGTCCGGACGCGTCCAGCCAGTCATTGAGAACCGCAGTTGTCCGGCGGGAGAGCACCTTATCAAGTCCGGCGGCGGTCGTGATGGTTTTGGTGTGGGATACGTGAAGCGTTACAGTGTCACCAGTCTGTTCCAGATCGCGAACACGCACGCGGGACATTTCAGCCATACGCAACAGGGTATTGTAGGCCAGGAACAGAAAAGCCCGGTTGCGCAGATCCACCAGCCTGTCAGAGCGGGAGAGCAGCACGTCGAGAAGTTTCAGGTCATCCCAGCGCAGGGGCACTGCCTGGCCTGTGCGTTCGCCTTTTTCGGTTGCAGCTTCGCGCCGGATGCGCCGCATCGCCAGGGATACGCTTTTGTCATCAGATAGTTGCGGCAGTCCGCATTGTGACAAAAGCATATTGAGCATGGCGTAATGCTTTTCAATGGTGGTTGAAGCCAGATCCGCATCATGCAGTTGAAGCAGGTATTCGCGGGCAGCTTCCGGGGAGATCGGAAACCACGCAAGACCACGAGCGTGACACCAACGCGCCCAGGAGTGAAAGACCAGGCGCAGATCGCGCAGTGTATTAGGTGAGTAAGCACCCTGGTCATTAAGGAACTGCATGAAATTTTTGGCGGCTTCCTGGTACTCAGCACCAATATCACGAAGAAACATGCCAGAATTACCGGGGATAATAAGTTTACTCATGTAATCATTTCACCTCTATAAATTGGTGTCGCTACGCGAAAAAACAAAAAATGACAGGCTAGTTATCCGTGAGAATTTAAAATTTAAGCCCTTGATTCGAACCATGACTTTTTGAGCCTGTCAATACTGTTCATTTGATCAGTATCATATACTAACTTTAAATAATACTAATTATTTAAAGTTAGAAGGGGAAGATTTTTTTTGATACAATGGATCAAGTGAACAAAAAAGAAACCGTTTGATAAGCGGGATTTAGCAGCGTAAATCCAGGGTTTTGAAGAAGGTTTTCTAAATAAATTGACAATAAACTATAAGTTGATCCTTTACTCATTGTGTTGGGTGATGCTGCCAACTTACTGATTTAGTGTATGATGGTGTTTTTGAGGTGCTCCAGTGGCTTCTGTTTCTATCAGCTGTCCCTCCTGTTCAGCTACTGACGGGGTGGTGCGTAACGGCAAAAGCACCGCCGGACATCAGCGCTATCTCTGCTCTCACTGCCGTAAAACATGGCAACTACAGTTCACTTACACCGCCTCTCAGCCCGGTACGCACCAGAAAATCATTGATATGGCCATGAATGGCGTCGGATGTCGCGCCAGTGCACGCATTATGGGCGTTGGCCTCAACACGGTTTTACGTCACTTAAAAAACTCAGGCCGCAGTCGGTAACCTCGCGCATACAACCGGGCGGTGATGTGATTGTCTGCGCTGAAATGGACGAACAGTGGGGATACGTCGGGCTAAATCGCGCCAGCGCTGGCTGTTTTACGCGTATGACAGGCTCCGGAAGACGGTTGTGGCGCACGTATTCGGTGAACGCACGATGGCGACGCTGGGGCGTCTTCTGAGCCTGCTGTCGGCCTTTGAGGGGTCCGCTTGGAAAACGGAATCTATGGTCACTCCCGTTTTTGCAACACCGATTTTGACGACAAGTTGGCTTGCTTGAATCTATCCGGCGTCTGAATGGGATTTTATTCCCGCGCCTTGATGAGTTCCGCGCCTGATGAACCTCCAGAAAATATACGGCTTCAATGAGCCTTTCCGTTTTACAGGTTCCTCAACAGGCCGGTGGGCCGTTAGTATCATCAATATCAGTATTCGCAAAACCAGATCAGTAATTCTTTAAACCGGTGTATTTCTGCCGTTATGCTACATAAGTTTGCTGTCGTGCCGTTAGGGCCCAGGCTATTCTGGCCAGCTTGTTTGCCAGAGCACAAGTGACGACAAAGTTGCTTTTCCGGCACAGTAAATCCCTGACCCAATCGGCCAATTTGCCAGACTGGTGGGCTTTGTTGAATAAATCGAACTTTTGCTGAGTTGAAGGATCAGATCACGTATCTTCCCGACAACGCAGACCGTTCCGTGGCAAAGCAAAAGTTCAAAATCACCAACTGGCCCACCTACAATAAAGCCCTCATCAACCGTGGCTCCATAACTTTCTGGCTGGATGATGAAGCTATTCAGGCCTGGTATGAGTCAGCAACACCTTCTTCACGAGGCAGACCTCAGCGCTATTCTGACCTTGCCATCACGACTGTGCTGGTCATTAAACGCGTGTTCAGGCTGACCCTGCGGGCTGCACAGGGTTTTATTGATTCCATTTTTACACTGATGAATGTTCCGTTGCGCTGCCCGGATTACACCAGTGTCAGCAAGCGCGCAAAGTCGGTTAATGTCAGTTTCAAAACGTTCACCCGGGGTGAAATCGCGCATCTGGTGATTGATTCCACCGGGCTGAAGGTCTTCGGTGAAGGCGAGTGGAAAGTCAAAAAGCATGGCCAGGAACGCCGCCGTATCTGGCGTAAGCTGCATCTCGCCGTTGACAGTAAAACACATGAAATCATCTGCGCTGACCTGTCGCTGAACAATGTGACGGACTCAGAAGCCTTCCCGGGTCTTATCCGGCAAACCCACCGGAAAATCAGGTCAGCCGCCGCCGATGGCGCTTACGATACCCGGCTATGTCACGATGAACTGCGGCGTAAGAAAATCAGCGCGCTTATCCCTCCCCGAAAAGGTGCGGGTTACTGGCCCGGTGAATATGCAGACCGTAACCGTGCAGTGGCTAATCAGCGAATGACCGGGAGTAATGCGCGGTGGAAATGGACAACAGATTACAACCGTCGCTCGATAGCGGAAACGGCGATGTACCGGGTAAAACAGCTGTTCGGGGGTTCACTGACGCTGCGTGACTACGATGGTCAGGTTGCGGAGGCTATGGCCCTGGTACGAGCGCTGAACAAAATGACGAAAGCAGGTATGCCTGAAAGCGTGCGTATTACCTGAAAACACAACCCGCTACGGGGGAGACTTACCCGAAATCTGATTTATTCAACAAAGCCGCCAGGCACGGACAGCGTGACGGTCTGGGTGGCGGCCCACACGGGGGCAACAACGGCAGCGAGGGCGAGGGCGGCAAACAGTTTTTTCATGATGAACTCCTGTGATTAATAGAAAAATGGCATGACGTAGGGAAATCCGAGCGAGACCAGGACCAGCGCGGCCACGATCCAGAAAATGAGCTTGTAAGTAGCTCGCACTTGGGGAATCGCGCAGACCTCACCCGGTTTGCAGGCTTGCGCCGGGCGGTAGATGCGCCGCCAGGCGAAAAACAGCGCGACCAGCGCTGCGCCGATGAAGATCGGGCGATAGGGTTCCAGCACCGTCAGGTTGCCGATCCATGCCCCGCTGAACCCCAAGGCGATCAAAACCAGCGGCCCCAGGCAGCAGGCCGACGCAAGAATGGCGGCCAGCCCACCGGCGAAGAGCGCGCCGCGCCCGTTTTGTGGTTCAGGCATACGCTTGTCCTTTCAAATTTGGTTTGGATAGCTTAAGCTTACTTCCGTAGTTATGTACGGAGTCAAGCGATATGCAAATTAATTTTGAGAATCTGACCATTGGCGTTTTTGCCAAGGCGGCCGGGGTCAATGTGGAGACCATCCGGTTCTACCAGCGCAAGGGCCTGCTGCCGGAGCCAGACAAGCCCTATGGCAGCATTCGCCGCTATGGCGAGGCGGATGTAACACGAGTGCGGTTCGTGAAATCGGCCCAGCGGCTGGGCTTTAGCCTGGACGAAATCGCCGAGCTACTGCGGCTGGAGGATGGCACCCATTGCGAGGAAGCCAGCGGCCTGGCCGAGCACAAGCTCAAGGATGTGCGCGAGAAGATGGCCGACTTGGCACGCATGGAGGCCGTGCTGTCTGAACTGGTGTGCGCCTGCCATGCGCGGAAAGGGAACGTTTCCTGCCCGCTGATTGCGTCACTGCAAGACGGAACGAAGCTCGCTGCATCGGCGCGGGGGAGTCACGGGGTGACTACGCCTTAGCGTGCTTTATTTTCCGAATTCTGAGACGACCCCTTGATTTGACATAACCTCATGTATTTTAAGGTTTATATCTTTTAATCTGACAGGTTTAGTTAACAAAGGAGCCTGTCCGATAGAGTGTGCATCACTGTATGCGCTGATGAATATGAAAGGCGTGGATCGATTAGGATTCTGACTGCTACTAACAGTTGCATACAGCTCATCACCTGTCATGCCTGGCATTTGTAAATCACTCAGGACAACGTCATAAGGTTTACGCAGAAGCTTTTCCAGGGCTCGTTCAGGCGAGGTTGTAGCCTCGACAATGTATCCAGCATTAGTAAGCAGACTGGAAAGAGACGAACAGGCCATTTCATTATCATCAATAACAAGCAAGCTAAGAACGCCGAAGACATCTCCGGGAGCTGAAGCAGATACCTCAGCTGTTGCAAGGCTGCTATCTCCCAACTTGATAGGTATTCTTACTGTAACAGTTGTACCTACATTTACTTCACTAGATATATGAATAGTACCTTTTAATAGTCTGATTATCCCTGCAACAATAGCGAGTCCCATCCCAAATCCAGGTACAGTGGATTTCGAATCTACAACTCGTGTAAATGGTTTAAATATAAACTTTAGTTTGTCTTTAGGGATTCCCTTTCCGGTATCAGAAATGACAATATTTAACACCTTACCTTTTTCTATAAAGTAATCTACATTGACTTCCCCGCGCTCAGTGTACTTAATAGCGTTACTGGTTAAGTTTTCAATTACTTGATTAAGGCGTAGAGCATCTGTAAAAATCACTGCATCATTATTGTTTTTTATTTTAACTGTGACATCCTTTTTTTCATAAATAGCAATGCAATCCTGCACAGCGTTAGTAACAATTGCTTGCAAGCTATTATAGGTGTTTTTTATCTCTACAGATCCGTTGTCAATTTTTGCAAATTCAGCCAAATCATTTAACTGGCGCTCCATTTTCGAAACAGCAGTTTCAAGTCGTTCTATCTGACCAGATTTAATCCCTCCACTCAGATTATTGGTTACGACATCAATGATAGACACTATTGCCTGTAAAGATGTTCTGAGTTCATGGCCTACCATACCTAAAAATGCATTTTTACTGGCAAAAGCAGCCCGTTCTGATAGTAACAATCGGTTAATTTTACTTATGTAAATAAATAGGACAAAAAGAAGTAAGGAAATCAACCCACCTGTAATAAAAAGCAGAGTCCATAACTGCTGACGTTTGCTCCTGAAATCTTTAAGAGCGTCATTCCTTTGTGCTATTTCAGCCATATCAGCAAGATTTGTAACGGTTTTAGTTAGCGGTTTTATATCAGCTATGATTGTACTTATTTTTTTATAATCAGGGTGATTATGCGAAAGCAGCCCGTCTATGTCTTCAAGCTTTTTGTTTATCGAATCAATTGTTTCTTCATAGCCTTGCTGTTTATATAGAGGTGTAGTCGCCTCACTCTTTACATAAATAACATTCAAACGAGAATAAAGGATATCGAATTTAAGCCTAACATCGTCAATAGTATTATCGCTATTGATTAGCGTGTAAAGCTCATTCAACTGTATAATGAATTTTGCCACTGAGAAACCGTAGTTTTCTTGGGTGCCAGCGACGGTGTATAAATTTTTCTCCGATAAAAGACTGGTGTACTTAACAACACTAGACACAGTGAATGCTATCAACAAAAGCAGAGCAACCAAAATGATAAAGAAATTTTTTTTCATTTGAGCACCGTAATTTTGTCTATCTGCCAAATGAACCGTGCAAGATAGTGTGGCGTGTTAAGCTCAATATAATGTTCATCTAAAGGATATACCAAAAAATAAGGTCCAAAATCCCTTATTTGAAGCCTTTTTCCATCCATTTCTGTAGCCAATAAAATGTTATATTTTTCAACGTCATTCATGTCTACAATGATTTCATAATCATTCAGAGCATGGAATTTTAGCTTTGCTCCATTAGCGCCAGCGAGTTTTAAAACATAACTTAGGTCGACGCCCTTGAATTTTACTTTTTTACCGGTTGGCGTCCAAGGTGTTGTCGTTACGATGGTATCCCGTGGGAACGAATCAAACTGCTTTTCAGTAATCACATAACCTTTATCACTGTTAGCATTAGCGATTGAACCATCTATAACTATATCCCCAATATTGCTATATGCACTAATTGACAAAAGCATTAGGGATAAGAATGATATTATTTTAACCATAAAGATACTCCCTGTAATTATTTTCCACCATTTTAACCAGTTGGAAATCTTCACTACTCTGAATTTTTTCTAATCTTTTATTCCCAACATAAATCGACTTACAATTACTGTAATACTTTGTTCTTAATTCTGGCGGTATTGTATTAAACACGCATTCAGTAGGTACACCAAATCCAGCGGCTATATGCAATGCAGAGGAGTCACAAGTATAAACGTTGCTAGCATACTTAATTAGCGCTATGAAATCTTTCGTATGGGGTGAATACTTTGATATGTTAATATAATTTTTATGATTCACATCCACGAAACCTAGTACCGTTTTTCCTTCGCGCCTAGAAAGCATATCAACTATGTCATAATAGAACTTCGACGGTATACTTCTTATTTTTGTGCTAGCAATAGGTGCAAAAAGTGTGTAGTTTTCAAAAACTGGCGCTCCGAGATCAATATTGCCTAACCATTTATTAGATAGCTCATTATGGTTAACATCATCAAGTTTCACGCCAAGACCTTGGATAAAATAATCATGCATTTCCATAATATGGAAATCTGGAGAATATAGCTGATTTCCCACATCAATATTCAATGCAGTACAAGGCAATTTCTGAATATGAAAAGGCATGTAATGAAGCTCATCTATAACCGAGGATGCTAATTCATACAGTTCCTCAACATATGACGGTGCAGTCTCCGGTCGAATAAGCTTAATTTTAATCTTGGGATTCTTTTTTTTGATTGCTGACAGCACAGAAATCCCGACGATAGAATCACCTAATGTCACTCCCATGCCATTGATCACATTTAGGTGTTCTATTTCAGAGTAATCACTTGAGAATTTTTGTATATTCCAGTTTTTTATAAGACCATTGTTTAATGGTAAAATATTTTCATAGCTTAGCTTCTGATAATCGTAAGGTGCTACGATCAAACTATCGTTACTTATCAAGCTACCGGAATATTCAAGTAAATTTCTCATAATCTATCTGGCGAAATATTTTTCAATGTTAGATTTGATGATGCCTGATTTAATCGGCTTTTCGTATGGTCCCACAATGTCATAATCATGAATTGACTTTACAATTTCATCATCTTTTATACCAGATAGTTGACCTGTAAGAACGATTATCATTGCATTTTTATTTTTTGACGACCTTATAGCTTTAACCAACTTAAAGCTTGTTTCATCACCGATGATCCAGTCCAAAACATATGCGTCATACGGATTTGTTGCGACAGCTTGAGTAAGTTTTTTCAAGTTATCATAAGTATCTACTTGATAATAATCGTTCGAAAGGATTTCTTTTAAGCTTTCGGTGATATTAGCATCGTCATCAAGTAGTGCAATTCGATACTTAGTGCTGCTAATTACCTTTGGATTTATGACAATACTTTCTATGCTTCGTTTTGATTCATAAAGCAGTTCATCTTTTAAATCATTTGTCGGAAAAATGTTCCATTGGTCAGCTACTTTCAGTGCTGAGTATTCTGTGTTTACTTCCGAACCTTCAGGATAGAGGCATACCTTACAAGAGTGTTCACTGCGGCCATCGTTCCAGATCGCATCTTGAATTTCTTTATTATCCTCATAATAAATACGGAAAAACTCAATCATATCCATGCCAACGGATTGGACTACTTTTATGAGTTGCTGAACCTCCCACTTGGTCGCACCATTCAACTTCTTATAGCCCGCTGATGTAGTGATCTGTAGCACCTTACTTATGTAACTATTGTGCTTTACCTTGGAAATACCTTTTTTGGTCAATACCTTCGCCAGTACCTCTATCACTTTTGCATCATCGAGATCTTGCATTTTTATTACTCTGAATTTGGAGATTTTCTTGATTTTATCCTGCCAGTATTTTTTTTCAATTTTTTCAAACATCTCCAACATTTTACACTGCTGAAAAAGTCCTAAAAATTGGAATCATTCTTAAATCGATAATATAAGTTATAATTCTATTGAATACCCAACTTATAAGCGCTATTGTATTAATCAAATCATTAGCTCTTTAATAACCTAGCAGCGGCGTTCCCCGGTCAGGATAAGGAGGTGTTTTCTGTGACTGCGTAAAGAGATGACGTGCCGCGCCTGTAATGGGTAACACTCTCACTCCTCTGTATCGTTAAGCCTCCCGTTTAATCCTTCCCTGTCTCCCACTGTGCACCGCACGCGGGTGGCTTACTCATACCCAGGAGAAACAGCCATGAGCATGCAAACCGTCCACCGTAAGGCGCTGCGTCAGAATCCTTATTCAACTCTCGGCAAGCCGCCGCTACGCTCCTCCCGTGACCGTATCACGCGTGCCATTAATGGCACCTGGTCGCTCAGGGAGCTGCCGGATAACGTCCGAGAATTGCTAATTGAACGGGCAGCCCTGCGGGCAGAAATCACTACCCTGACTGTGAAAGCGCAGGGACTCAAAAAATCCGATGTATCCGTACTTATTGCCGACAGGCTGCGACGTATCGATGCAATCACCTCACTGCTGGAAAATAGGAAATGTAATGCCTGACATCACGCCTGCTCCGGCCTCACTGCTTGAAGCCGTATTCACCCCCATGACCGAGTACACGCACAACGTGTATTCGGTGAAGGGTGATCGGCTGGCAATGACGCTTACAAAAATCGGTGTTGCCCAAGCTAACAGCCAGGGCGACATTCAGTTATTTATCAACCCGGACTGTGCCACCGGTAAGGTACTGCTCTACAGAAAGGACTGACTATGTTAACCACTGCCGCGTTGTTTCAGCTCGCAATGCAGTGTGCTCCCGCCGTTCACCCCGATACCATCCACGACATCACCCGCACCGAATCCGGCTTAAATCCATATGCCATCGCTGAGATTGTCCCGGTAAAGGGCGGCAGGAGCCGCGTGATTTCTCATCTGCCTTCGTCGAAAGACGAGGCGCTAAAAATTGTGGAGGCCATAAAGCAGAAAAAGCACCGTTATTCAGTAGGGCTGATGCAGATAACCAGCACCAACTTCCCGCAGTTCGGCGTAAGCGCCGAATCCATGTTTAACCCCTGTGACAACATGACTGTTGCCGCGAAAATCATCACCGACTGCTATCAACGAGGAGGAACATTACAGCGCGCCCTGAGCTGCTATTACTCAGGCAATTTTGAAACCGGCCAGCGCCCGGAAAGCGCGTTCGGCAACACAAGCTACGTACAGCGTATTGGCTACGTTGTGCCCTCAACGCGGGCAGAACAGCAGACAGCATCTCCCTCATCCGGGGAAGCGCCTGCCGTCCCGTCCGACAACACTGTTTACCCGGATAGCGTCATACGCGGCGTAATTCCGGCACCCGACACCACCCCGACCAGCATCGCTGCTTATCCGCCACATGTCGTGCGCGGCGGCCTCGCTGTGTCTTCTGATTAAGGAAGAGATCATGACTTTACGTACTATCAAAACCGCTGCAACCCGCCTGATTGCCGCATTTTCCGCCCTGTCTGCTGTTCCAGCAATGGCGGCCAGCGCTGACCAGGCATTTCAGAAAGGCAGTGACGCCATTAACTGGGTCTTCCTCGGCCTAACTGGTATGTCAGTCGTCACGATCAGCTGTGCGGTGGCCTTTATCGCCTACAAGATGCTTGTTGACGGCAAGGCCTGGCACGATCTCCAGCGCGTGTTCTGGGCGGGTGTCCTGCTCGCCGGGGCGTCCGGGTTCGGTGCCTACTTCGCCGCCTAAGGAGGCAGCATGGCCATCCTCAACAAGGCGCTGACCCGACCGGCGGCGCTGTGGGGGGTCCCGCTTGTCCCCCTGCTGTTCACCCTGTGCATCCTTACCCTGGCGGCCGTCTGGTCACGTTTTTACTGGCTTCTCCTGCTTCTCATACCTGCCTTTATCGAGCTGAGACGGCTGGCAAAAGAGGACATTCATTTCTTTGACCTGAAGTTGCTGGCGTTTAAAACGCGCGGCAACCGCGCGGCGACCCGGCATTTCGGGACAAAGGCGCTTGTCGCAAACCAGTACGACGCCATAGACGTTACGGAGTTTATAAAACATATGCGGCTCAACGAGAGTATCCCGCTGTCCCGCTATCTCCCCTGGTCTTCCCACCTGCACGAGCAGGTGGTGAAGAACAAAAAAGGTGACTTTGTCAGCACCTGGGAGATCGGCGGTACCATTTTTGAATGCGAGGATGAACATTACCTCGCCACCCTGGACATGCAGCTCAACAACGTTATCCGCTCCTTTGAGGGGCTACCCGTTACCTTCTATACCCATCTGGTGAGCGACGAATTTACCGACACGCTTGAATGTGAATCCGGGATTCCGTTTTCAGATGAAATCGCGCGTCTGTTTTACGCCTCCCGCGAGGGCAAACCTTTCTACCAGCGTCATCTCTTCTTCACCGTCTGCTTCAATCCGCACACCGGCATTGAGCGGGCGACCATGAAACAGAAGTCCCTGGGCGAACGTAAAACCCTGCTCGACAATGCCCTGCAGGTGATGCAGGAGCACCGGCAAGCGATTGGCACGGCGCTGTCACGCTACGCGGCGCGGCCGCTTGGCACTTATGAGGAGAACGGGCACGTGTTCTCCTCCCAGCTGGCGTTTTACAACTTTCTGATCACCGGCAGGTGGCAGAAAGTCCGCGTCACCCGCACGCCGTTTTATGACGTGCTGGGCGGCACGGATATTTTCCCTTCCACCGACATTGGCCAGGTCAGCCACACCGACGGCCAGAGCTACTTTCGCGGGCTGGAAATCAAGGATTACAGCACTGAAACCATCACCGGGCTGTATGACTCGCTTCTTTATGCCCGCTGCCGGTACGTGTTCACGCAGTCCTATACCTGCATGGGTAAGGATGAAGCGCGGGGCTGCATCCGCACCATCGAGAAACGCCTGAAGTCTGCCGAGGATGATGCGATCTCCCAGCAGGAAGACCTGAAGGTCGCCCGCGACATGCTTCAGTCCGGCATTATTTCATTCGGGAAATATCACCAGACGCTTATTGTCAGCGCCCCAACCAGCGAGCAGGTTATCCGGGACACCAACACTCTGGCGGATACCCTGAAGGATCTCGGTTTCATCATGACCCTGTCCCGCGAGTCGCTGTCGGCGGCGTATCTCGCGCAGTTGCCGGGTGTGTATCACCTGCGCCCGCGTCTGGTGCCGGTGAGCAGCCTCAACTACGCCGAAATGGTGTCGTTTCACAACTTTCACCCGCACAAGCGGGACGGGAATGCCTGGGGGGAGGCGATTGCCGTTGTTCCGACCCCGTCCGGGGGGTGTCAGTACGTGAATCTGCACAACAGCCAGGCCGATGTTGACGAGTTCAGCGAGAAGCCGCCGGGTAACACCATGCTGCTCGGCAGTACCGGGACGGGGAAATCGACCCTGCTGATGATGTTCCAGCATCTGATGCAGAAATACCGGCGTCCTGAGTCGTTTGCGCCGGGGGCGACGAAAAAGCGCTTCACCTCGGTGGTCTTTGATAAAGACCGTTCGGCGGAAATGTCGATACGCCTCCAGGGCGGCTCGTACTTCCGTTTCCGTTCAGGCGAGAAGACCGGCCTTAACCCGTTTGCGCTTGCTCCAACGAAACGTAACCGCAACTTCCTCAAGAAGCTGATGCGAATGATTTGCACAAGGGACGGCAAACCGCTCGACCCGCGCGATGAAGAACGCCTCAGCGAGGCAGTGGACACCATCATGCTGGACTACCCGCCTGAGCTTCGTCGCAACGGCATCACCCGCATGCTGGAAGTGCTGCATGAAGCCCCGACGAAGGACGCACGGATGAACGGGCTGCGCATCCGTCTCCAGCAGTGGGCGCAGGGCGGGGAGTTTGGCTGGGTGTTTGATAATGACGTGGACACCTTTGATATCGACAATATTGATAATTTCGGCATCGACGGCACGGAGTTCCTGGACGACAAAGACGTGCGCAGCCCGCTCACCTTCTACCTGCTCTACCGCGTGACCAGCCTCCTCGATGGCCGCCGCCTGGTCATTTTCATGGATGAATTCTGGAAATGGCTTCAGGACCCGGAGTTTTCAAAATTCGCCCTCGACATGCTGAAGGTCATTCGAAAGCTCAACGGCATTTTCTTCCCGACCACGCAGTCGCCGGAGGAGATGTGCAAGCACGAGATCTCGGCGGCCATTATCGAGCAGTGTAGTACCCGCATCTTCATGGCGAACCAGCAGGCGAAGGAGTACGACTACGTGGACATGCTGCGGGTGCCGAAAGCGGTTTACGACATCGTGACCACCCTCGACCCCTACGCCCGCCAGATGGTGATCATGAAATCTCCGCTGCGGCGTGGTGACGTGCGCCCGTATATCGCACAAATCACCCTCGACCTCTCCGGGCTAGGTCGCTACACGAAGCTGCTCAGCGCCAGTGCGGACAACCTGAAAATTTTTGACGAGATCTGGCAGGAGGGTATGAAGCCGGAAGACTGGAAAGACGAAATGCTGAGACGTGCCGTTTAATCACAAAAGGATAACACCATGAAACTGAAAACCACCCTGACGGCGCTGACCGTCGCCTTGTGTCTCTTTCACGTCCCGGCTCAGGCCGGTATTCCCGTTTTTGATGAAGTAGCCAACGCCAGCAACATCCAGCAGTGGGCGGAGAAGCTCCAGCAGTGGCAGCAGACGGTTCAACATTATCAGTCGCAGATGAACGCTTATAAACAACAGCTGGCAACGGCCACCGGTATTCGGGACGTCCAGGCATTCCTGAATCAGGCAAAAAACCTGACGGCTGACATTAAAAATCTGAAAAACAGGGGGATTTCCTTAAACGATCTGTTAACCGGCTCAGGCGGGTCTTATGCTGGGGAACTAAACAGGCTGTATGACAAATACAAACTGTTCGACAACTGCCCGGAGAACGCCAGCGAGGCGTACCGGGATAGCTGCAAACAGATGCTCCTCAATCAGGCGGTGTCCGTCGAGGACACTTCTGACATCCAGGAAAAAATTTCCGACACGCTGAGCGATATTAGTAATCTCGCCAGTCGCATCGAGAATGCGAAGGACAGTAAAGAATCGCAGGATCTGGCGAACGTAGTGTCCGCGAGGAGTATCCAGCTGAACGCCCTGACCACTCAATGGGAAATGTCGGTCAAACAAAGTGAGATGCGCAACCAGCTGCTTGCCGAACAACGCCGCAAGGCGCAGGCCGAGCAAATGCGCACAGCTCCAATCGCAGACCTTAACTAACAGGTGACCCCATGAAACTGAAGACACTGACCTTTATTGTTCTGGCCTCAGTGGCCGCGCTTACTGGCTGCAAGGATAAAACCTCCGTAGACTGGTATATGGCACACCATGACGACATGCTGGCGAAATACAGGGAGTGCATTTTTAATCATAATTTTGTGCCCACCGATTGCCAGAATGCACGCTCCGCCCTTCACCGTGAAAAAGCTAAACCTGATGTTGCCGAAGGATATAAGCAAATCCTGAAAGACCTTGATAAAGCTCGCGTGCAAGAGCCTATTGCTGACCTGAATTAGCGACAGGAGAACGCACCATGAGTGGAATATTCGTCGGATTAAACAGCCACATCATGGAGGGGTTTGACAGCGTGCTCACCAGCGTGGCCGCCGATACGGGGGGTGGATGGCACACCTGTTCTCCGTCGCGGTGCTCTCGCTGTACATCACGTGGCGCGCCTACCAGACGATGGCAGGCAAGCTTGTCCGCCCCTTCGAGGAGATCGTGTGGGACGTGAGCCGGATGCTCATCATCATGATTTTCGTCACCAACGCCGGAGGCTATCTCGATCTGGTTTCGGATGCCATCACCGGCCTGCGGGACGGATTCAGCGGCGACGCGTCGATCTGGGCGCGGCTGGATACGGTCTGGGAAAAGGCTCAAGCACTTGGGGAGAAGCTTTACTCTTATGATGATTCAACCTATGTCGCTCTAAAAGGCACTCTGGCGCAGTTTCTGGTCTGGGCAGGCGTCATGTTACTGGTAGGCATCACGGCCATCATTAACCTGATAGCCGAACTGGTGATGCTGCTGATGCTGGCGACCGCCCCGATCTTTATCTACTGCCTGATGTGGTCGTGGTTCCGGGATATGTTCAGCAACTGGCTCAGAATTATTCTGGGCTGCATCCTTACATCCCTGTTCAGCGGCATCGCCCTGACGGTGGTAATGGATTACCTGGACTACATCCTGGCGGGCGCCACAAAAGCATCCGATGCCAACTACCTGACTCTGGCCGTTCAGGTCTTCCTCGGCACGGCGGGTGCCGCCGCCGTGATGGTCCTGACCTATAAGCTGGCCGAGGCGCTTGCCGGTGCATCCGCACAGGGTGCCGCGCAGGCACTTGCCGCGTCGGGAATAGGTTCAGCCCGTCAATCCGCCTCCTCCGCAGCCGGTGCGGTGGGGATAAAGCCTCACAGAACCTTAACAGTACCGGCAGCGCAACGGCCTCGTCTGCCTCCACGGCCTCCCACGCCACCGGCGATGCGCGCAGCCGCAGCCGCGCCGCCGTTCAGCGGATGCAGGAACGCTACCAGAGATAACCCAGTCTGACTGAACTGCGGACGCCGCAACGGCGTCCTGCGGCTTCGTCACGTCTTTACCACAGGAAAAACACCATGAAATACGGCATCACGCTGCTGATGCTGTGCCTGCTTGCAGGCTGCGCACAGCGAAACACCCAACTTCCGCCCGTGTCGGGCAACCCGGAGCCGGTCAATTCCCCGGCCATTATTCAGGAGTTAACCCCCATGTCTGAACTTACCGCCAAAGCCCTGAGCGACTCGCGCTCGTTTGAGAACGCCATTCTTGAGCGGGATATGCGCATGAAAAAGGCGGGCTGGATCGTGGCGGCGCTCGCCGGTCTGCTGCTCGTCTTCGCCCTTGCCGCCCTTATCCTGCTGCTACCGCTCAAAACCACCACCGTGGAGCTGTACACGCTCGACCGTCAGACCGGGCGCATCGAGCGCGTCACCACCGTCGGCGAGGACAAGCTGGACACCTCCGAGGTGCTCAATCTCTCGCAGACTGCGTCCTACGTGAAGCGCCGCGAGGGGTACAACTATTTCGCCCTTCAGCAGGACTACAGAGAGACGCAGATGTTCAACAGCGACGAGGTCAACAAGGAATACCTCGACTGGTTTAACAGCCCGGACGCGCCGGACGCTGTGTTTCAGCAGGCGGCCTATGTGGTCACGGTGGAAGTCCTCTCCAACGTACCGTCAGAGGGCACCGGCTCCAGCATGGTGGAGATGCTGCGCATCAAGCGCACCATTCGAAAGGTCAAGGACAACACCGAAACGTATGATTACTGGACGGTGCGCATGACCTACCGCTATTTCCCGCAGAAGAAAATGACGGCCTCCGAGCGCGAGGTGAACCCGTTCGGCTTCATCGTCACCAGTTACCAGCGGTTTAAGGAGAAAAGCGATGAATAAGGTACTGATGTGTGCCCTCCTGCTGACCGCCGCGTCAGCATGGGGTGCGGCGACACCGCACGGCAGCGCCTATGACAGCCGCATGCAGAACATCCCCTACAACAGCCAGAACACGACAGTGATTAACACGCGGGCGGGTTACATCACGACGCTGGTTTTTGACGCCGACGAGGAGGTGATCACCGCCACCGCTGGTTTTCCGCAGGGCTGGACGATCACATCCGACCGTAACCGCGTGGGGATTAGCCCCGCGCCGGTGAAGCAGCCGGTAACGGATGCGGACGGCAAAACCGTCCAGAAGATTTTCACCCCCACGCAGCAGGACTGGCAGACCAACCTGTTTGTGACCACCACAAAGCGCGACTACAGCCTGATGCTGAACGTGATCGATAACGATCGCGAGGCGGGAAATCTGGCCTTTGTGGTGCGCTTCAGCTACCCCGACGATACCCGCAGGCAGAACGACGCAGCCCGCCTCGCCCGTCAGCAGGAGCTTCAGGCCGCGCAGGAGAAAGAACGCATTCAGTTTGCCCTGAAGAAATCCACTGCGCCGCGCAACTGGAACTACACCCGCAGGGTGGCGGCAGGTTCGGAGTCGATCACCCCGGATTTTGCGTATGACGACGGCCGGTTTACCTATCTCGGCTTTTCACCGCAGAAGCTGATCCCGTCGCCGACCGTCATCGTCGGCGGCAGCGAGCAGGTGATCACCCCGACCTTCAGCACCGAGGGTAACTACCGGGTGATGGTACTGCGCTCTCTTTCTCCACGCTTTGTGCTGCGCTACGGCAGCCAGGTCGTGGGGATTGAAAACGGCAGTTACGGGAAAGTCACCGTGGCGAACGGCAGCACCGTCTCACCGGATGTGAAACTGGAGAGCAAATGATGAACGAACAGGAAGACATTAAAACCGCCGCCGAACTGGAGGCGGAAGCCCGCGAGCGGGCGCGGGCAGAGATTGACGGCGATAAACCCGCCGCAGGCGCGGTGCCACCCGGACAGCCACAGGTGGTGCAGCACGCGAAACGCCGCAGCCGCCGCACGCTCGTGCTGGCCGCCATCAGCCTGGTGTTACTGGTCATTATCGCCACCGGCGGGGATTACCTGATGGCGAAACTGAAGGGTGACGGCAGCGGGAAAAGCGCGAGCCATGAACCGGAATCGCACGCCACCTCCCCCGCCCGCGAGCGCAATAACCTCGGACGGGATCTGAACCCGCTGGGACAGCTGGCAGACACAACCGGCCAGGAGAAGACTACTCCGACTGATACCGCCGCGCCACCGCAGGCATCACCGCCCCCCCTGACGTTTGACAAGGTCAGCGCCCTGGCAGACAGCGCCCCAACCACTGCAAGCAGCGCCCCGAAAAGCACGGCCAGCAGTAACGTATCACCTGCGGGCAGCGCGTCCGCGCCAGGCTCTGCAACACCCGCCGGGCAGTCGCAGGATAACGGGCTGGCGCGCATTACCGGCGTGAAGCGGCTCGGCCTCGATCCGGATTTGTACATTCCGGCCGACCGGCATATCCCCTGCGCGATGATGCAGCGCTTTGTATCGGACGTGGGCGGGCGCTTTAACTGCCTTATCAGCGAGGACATTTACAGCGCCAGCAACGCCGTGCGCCTTATCCCGGCAGGCACTGAGGCGCGCGGCCTGTACCGCACCGGCACGCTGAAAAACGGGCAGGGGCGTCTGTTCCTCGCCATCACCGAGCTACGCACGCCGGAACCCGGCCGCCTGGTTATTCCGATGGTTGACAGCCAGGCCGTGGGGGCGCTGGGCGAGAACGGCGTCGCGGGCTGGATAGACAATCACTGGCTGGAGCGGATAGGTAATACCCTCCTGCTCGGCACGGTACAGGACTTTGCCGCTGCGGCCTCCGGCTCGTCGCCGGGCAAGGATCGCAACACGGACTACACGGAGAACACCCGCGCGGCCACGGCGGAAATGGCAAAAACGCTCCTGGAAAACAGCATCAACATCCCGCCGACGATGTACCTCAACCAGGGTGACGTGATTGGCCTAGTCACGGGGGCGGACATTGATTTTTCAGACGTCTACAGACTGCGCATGAGGTAAGCGATGGACGATAAACTGACTGATACCCCGTCAGAGGGCAACGTCGCGCTGTCACACCTGCGCGTTCTGTTGTTCGGGGACTACCTGAGCCGGGAGGGGCTGACGGAAATTGCCATCAACCGCCCCGGAGAGCTGCACACAAAAATCAACGGGGCGTGGGAAATGCACGCCTCGCCGGTCACGCTGCGCCAGTGCTCGTCCTTTGCCAGGGCGCTGGCCGTGTGGAACAACGACACCATTGATGAAACGTCGCCTATCCTCTCGGCCACGCTCCCTACAGGAGAACGCTGCCAGATAGTGGTGCCCCCGGCCTGTGAGCGCAACACCATCTCAATCACCCTGCGTAAGCCGGACTACTTCCAGCGCACCCATCAGTCGTATATCGATGCCGGGTTTTATGACCGGGTGCAGGGTACAGAAAAGGTGGAATCAAAAGACGGGGAGCTGAGCCGCATATACCTGTCCGGGAATATCCCGCTTTTTATGGAAAAGTGCGTGGAGTACGGCAAAACGCTCTTTGTGGTGGGGGAAACAGGCTCTGGGAAAACCACCTACATGAAGATGCTGCTGCACTACATTCCCGAGACGCTGCGCCTTATCACCATCGAGGACAACCCGGAGCTGAAGTTTTACAGCCAGAAAAACTACGTTCATCTGTTCTACCCGGCGGACGCCGGAGAGGGCGCAATAGTCACCTCTGATCGCCTAGTGCGCGCGATTTACCGTATGAACCCCGACCGCCCCCTGCTCGCCGAGGTGCGTGGCCGCGAGGCGTGGGACGCACTCAAGCTGATTGAGTCCGGGCACGAGGGGTTTATGTCCTCCCTGCACGCGGGCAGCCCGCGCGAGTGTATCTCCGGGCTGATAGACCGCTGCTACGAGCATCCGGCGTGCCGGGGCATGCCGGTTGACGTGCTGCTGCGCAAGGTACTGCACTGCGTCGACGTCATTGTGAGCGTGGACGTTCACGGCAACGTGCGCCGCATGAGCGACGTCTATTTTAAACCCCTGCACATGCAGGCTATGAAGGAGAGTTTCAATGATGCTGCCTAAACTGACCGGCCTGACGGCGATCGTCGTCCTCCTGGCGGGCTGTTCTTCGCCGCCGGAGCCTGCGGCCGTTGACTGGTCACAACCGGCGCAGCCGGTAACGACCACCCGGCCGGTATGGGAACCCAACCGTCTTATCGTGGCCTCGCCGGTGACGGAAGGGCACTGGTCGCAGGTGCTTGCGCGTTTTGAACCCGGCGGGATTTACCCGGCCGCACAGTGGTACGCGGTTGCGCACGCCTCGCGCGCGGTAGTAAATGCCCCGGACGGCCAGCGCTTCTTTGCGGCCAAAACCTGGCTCCGCGAGGGCGGCTACAAGGGTGTGGTGGAGTTTCGCCCCCCGCTCCGGCTGCCTGACCTGCGACACCTCAGAAATCGTCTTCTACCGATAACGGCGGCGACGGTCTGAGTCCTTCAGACCGTCACCGGCGTTGAACAACCAACGGGCGTTAGCGCCCTGCTTCCCTTCAGAGGAAATCATCATGAAACACACCGTAATCACGGCGGCGCTGCTGTGCGCCCTTACTTCTCCGGCGTTCGCCGCCGATGGCCAGAATGCCGACCCGAATGACCCGTGCGCGATGGTGCTGTGCCTGGCCGGAAAGCTCGACGGCAGCAGTCCCGCCGAGTGTGACCCGATGTACAAAAATTTCATGAGCATCAAAAAGAAAAAAAAGGGGTCGTTTTTACCCGATCACACCGCCGCAGCGCGGCAGAAAAAACTGAGCGCCTGCCCGTCCGCTGACAGCGCCATTGTCGGCAAGATCATCCCGAAATTTGGCCGTATGAACGGTTGGTAAAACGGCAGCCGTAAAGGAGACACCACGTGATTAATCAAACCGTTTCTATTAATAACTTTTCCGGGCTGCTGAAAGATGAGGAGCTTCCTGCAGGTGATTTGCAGACGGTGCTGCTCGTTTTGTCGGAAATCAGCCAGAAACAGGATCATTTTCAGGCCAACACGTCCGAACTCGTCCAGCTCGCCGCGCAGCACTCGCCGACCTTCCAGGCATTACCAGCAGAACGTCAGTCGTTCTTCCGCTCCGTGCTCAGTATGCCGGTCTTCTTTTACACCGTTCCGCTGAGCGACGACGAGGCGGCGGAATGGGAAAAACTCGACGATAAGGATGCACTCCAATGGCAACAAAAACCGGATTTATAGCCCCGCCGTGGCCGCATGTGCGTGGTGATTCCGTTAGTGCCGCGAGCCTGATTTCTCGCATCGAGAAAGAAGCGCATCGCGGCTGCGGCCTGCATTACGAAATCTACCAATATCGCGCCCTGTGCGAATTGCACGATGTTCTGACCAATCTCAGCGTCCGTGATGCTGAGACGTTCATGACAGTAGCGGCGGATCATGGCTTTAGTCTGTCTGATAACGACTTTCAGGAAAGTCGAATGATGTACTTCGAAACGATGGATGAAATCAGGAGAGATCAAGAATGAGACTGTGGATTGCAGAAAAACCCGCAGTCGCGAGCGATATCGCGAAAGCGCTGGGCGGCAACTTCACCCGGCACGACGGCTATGCCGAATCGGCGACCGATATCGTGAGCTACTGCGTCGGCCACGTGCTGGAAATGGTGCCCCCGGAGACGATCAACCCGGCCTACGCCACCTGGTCGCTCGACACCCTGCCGCTGAAGCTGTACCCGGTACAGCTTCAGCCAAAAGCGAGCGTGGCAAAGCAGGCTAATACCCTGGTGAAGCTGATTCGTCGCCCGGATATCAAAATGGTTGTCCACTGCGGCGACCCGGACGACGAGGGGCAGCTCCTGGTTGACGAGGTGCTGGAGTTCGCCGGAAACACCGCGCCGGTGAAACGGGCGCTTATTAACGACAACACCGCGCCAGCGGTGAAAAAAGCCATCAACTCCCTGCGCGATAACAGCGATTTTCGTGGGATGTACCTGAAAGCCCTGATGCGCAGCGCAGGAGACGCGATTTTTGGCTTCAGTATGAGCCGCTGTTACACCCTCAAAGCCCGCGATAAGGGCTATAAGGGCACGATTTCGGTTGGCCGCGTCCAGACGCCGGTGCTGGGAATGATTGTGCGCCGGTGGCGCGACAATCAGGCGCACAGCGAGGCGTTTTACTACCAGCTCGCAGGGCAGTTTATCAGCGGTACGGACGTTGTCTGCGCCCGCTGGCAGACGTCCGAATACGCGCCGGTGGACGATAAAAAGCGGCTGACGGATAAGGCCTGGGGGGAAGGACTCGCGAGGGCTCTGGCCGGAAAACCGGCCAGCGTGCTCGCGGCCGCCACCGACCGGGGAAAAACCACTGCCGCACCGCTGCCGTTTAACCTGCTGCGCCTCCAGGTGTATATGAACCGCAGGCACAAACTGACCGCGCAGCAGACGCTCGATATCACGCAGAAGCTCAAGGACAGTAAATACATTACCTACAACCGCTCTGACTGTTCTTATCTGTCCGATGAACAATTCAACGACGCGCCACAGGTGGTGGCGGCCTTAAAAACGCTCGACGTTTTTAACGGCCTTACCACCGACACGGCGCAAAAAAGTGCGGCGTTTGACAGTAAAAAAGTCACCGCCCACACCGCCATTATCCCGACGACGAACATGCCGGATTTAAGCCGCCTTACCGACAAGGAAAAGGCGGTTTATCTCGCCATCGCGCAGTTTTATCTCGCGCAGTTCGTGGCGAAAAAGCGCTATGACGAGTCGATCGCGGAGATTAAATGCGGTGACGAGATGTTTAAAGTCTCGGCGCGTAAAACCACGGATGCGGGTTTTACGACGTTCCTGAACGACGCGGAAGAAGACGACGAGGAGGACGAAAACAGCACCGCGTTTGAGGCCATCAGCCGCCTGCAAACCGGGGCGACATTAACCTGCCGCGAGGTGGTGATTTCGGAGAAAAAAACTAAACCGCTGCCGCTGTTTACCGAGGCGACCCTGCTCGCTGCCCTCGTTCGCGTGGCCGATTTTGTCGCCGATCCGCGCATTAAAAAATTGCTCAAGGAGAAGGATAAAGACAAAAAAGATGAACACGGCGGCATCGGCACACCGGCGACCCGCGCGGCCATTATTGAGACGCTGAAAACCCGCGATTACATCACCGTGGAAAAGGGCAAATTTATCCCAACTGCCGCCGGGCTGGCGTTAATTGATGCTCTGCCCGACTCGGTGACGCAGCCGGATATGACCGCCGTATGGGCTGAAAAACAGGCGGCGGTTGAAACCGGCGAAATGACCATCGAGCGCTTTATTGATGGTCTTTACGCGGAAGTTTCCCGCCTGGTTGAGAGCGCCGATATTGCCATCAGCGCGACGGAAAAACAGCCCGTTAAAACGGCGCTTAACCGCCTCGCGGTTAAATGTCCGTCGTGCGGTTCTGAGCTGGTTATGACGCCGAAAACCTGCGCCTGTACGGGCTGTCAGTTCAAAATATGGCTGGAAGTGCGCGGCAAAAAGCTAACGGAAAAACAGGCCGAGAAGTTAATCGGCAAGGGCAAAACCGACGTTATTAAAGGTTTTAAATCGAAGAAAAACGACGACACCTATTCGATGATCGTCACGCTGAAAAACGCGCAAACCGGGGAACTCGGTTTTGAATATCCACCACGCGATCCGCTGAAAGGATTGAACGTATCTATGCCGAAGGAGCTGAAATTATGAACCGTATCCAGGACGAATTAACCTCAGAGCGCGCGCTGAAAAAGTTTTTACGTGAAAGTGATTTTGCCTTTCTGGAGATGCTGAGTGCACGTATTTCAGCAGCACTTGATGAAAAACGCGCAGAGCATATCGAGCAGGAAAAGCTACGCCGACAGCGGGAAGAAAAGCGCAATGAATTGCTGGCGCTGATTGAATCGGAGGGCTTTTCACCGACAGAGCTGGTTAGTACAAGTCCCGCCAAAAAGTCGGCAAAACGCAAAGCTAAATATCAGTATTTTGAAAACGGCGTGCATAAAACATGGTCAGGCGTCGGACGCGTGCCGGTTGTAATTCAGCAAGAACTTGACGCCGGAAAACCTCTTGAATCCTTCCTTATTACCACCGACTAACAACGGCACCGGGTCGGTTTTGACCTGGCTTTTCAGGCTTCGAAGACTGGCGAGCATGGCGATTCAATTTTGAAAAAATTGCTAATCGACAGGCCGCCTGAGTCTGCGAAGTGGCAGGAGGCGAGTAAATTCAATTTCGAAGAAATTGCTAATTTGCGTCGCCGATTCCACTTTTTGAGCGCTCACCCCAAGTGAGCCGAAAAAAGCCGGGGGGGGCCGAATAAATTTTGCCGCCCCAGCGAGCAAAAAGACGCGCCCACGCGTCGGTTTATTTGGGGGGCTTGCCCCCCACACCGTCGTGCCTAAGTCTCCGGCCAAAAGCCGGTAGCGTGGCGCGACCACCCCCTAAAAAGCCTAGTTTCCCTTTAATTCGTCTTGTGAGGAACGAACAAGGCGAAGAAAAGGGCTAAAACAGGCGTCTTTTAGGGGGTGGTCGCGCGTAGCGCGCGACGGTGTGGCCTCTTTTGACCTTGGGGGTTTTGGCCGGGCGTTCAGCCAGGACATTACCCCCATGCGACATGCAGTAAGGGCGTCCAGCCCGCACGTAATGCCGCACGCCGTTAGATCGCGGGAGTGTACCTCCTGCGATCATGGCCGCTTGGCGGCCACTTCTTTTGCAGCATGGAATCGGTCAGTCAGAACGATCACAACCTGTGACCGTTCTGACTGACCGATGGTGCTGACCGAATTTAAGTGAAGGAGAATATCGTGATATTCGACAAACTGAATCATTTGCTGTCGCCGATAGCAAATGCCGTCCTGGCCTTTATCGCCTTTTTGCAGGCGCATCAGCTGGCGTTAGCACTGCTGTCCGGCGTCATGCTGCCTTTTATATTTTCTGCGAAACACGGCGGTCAGGAAAAGCCGACGTTTCTGCAAAGGATCTTAATTCTGCTTTCCATGATCTGTTTTGTTTTCGGCTCGATAGCGCCAGTGGCCGTTTGGTTTTTACAGCGCATTTATGGCCGGGAAGATATCGCCAGTCCGCCGCTGCTTACCTGGACAATGGCGCTACTGTTTACCGTCGCCGGTTTTATTCTGCACGTGGTTTTACGGCGTTTGATCTCGCCTGAATTTGATAAGGTCAAACGCGGCATGGTGAAAAAAACCAGCATGGAGCGCGACCGCAGAACCGACGTTCGCAGGGTAAAAGAAATTTTACCCGTCACCACCGAATACGATCCGATGGATTACATCGATCTGACTAAGGGGATTTTTATCGGGCTGAGCCGCGAGGGTGAGCCGCAATATATTCCGTTAAAAGAATGGCAGACCCAGCACGCCGACATTATCGGCACCACTGGTGCCGGTAAAGGCGTCGTAACCGGTATTCTGCTTTATCAGAGCATCCTCGCCGACGAGGGCGTTTTTGTTCTCGACCCCAAAAACGACGAGTGGGCACCGCACCTGTATAAAAAAGCGTGCGCGGACGCCGGAAAACCCTTTGTGCTTATCGACCTGAATAAACAGGAATACCAGATGAACCTTATCGACGGTATCACCGCCGACCATCTGGAGGAATTATTCGTGGCCGGTTTCAGTCTGGCGGAAAAAGGCGAGGCGGCGGATTTTTACCGTATCGACGACCGCAAGGCGGCGAGAACGGCGGCGCAGTTCGTGAAGGATAATCCGGGCGCAACCGTGCGGGATATTTATAACGGCGATTATGTTCAGGGCATTGGCGAGACGATTAAAGCCTTTCACGGTAAAACCGAGGAGCTGGCAATGCTCAACAGCATTAACGCGCCAGGCGGTTTTGCGCTGAAGGAGATTTTCGACAAGGGCGGCTGCTGCTACATCATCGGTTCGATGCGTAACTCTAAAATCATTACCGCGCAGCGCATGATTTTAGTTCGCCTGTTCCAGCTCGCGGAATTGCGCGACCGCGTCGCGGGAATATCCGCCCCATCGCCATCTTTAAGGACGAGGTGAAATATCACCTTTCCAAACCGGCGCTCGAAGGGTTAGGCGCGGCACGCGATAAAGGCGTCCATATATTAATGGCGCACCAGTCAATTGCCGACCTGCGCGACTGTCCGGCGGATTTAAACGGCGACGCCGTGGTTGGGGCGGTCGTGGAAAACTGCAAGTTTAAGCTGGTATATAAACTTCAGGATCCAGACACCGCCGAATGGATTGCGCGCATGTCTGGCACGATTTTA
This sequence comes from Enterobacter sp. FB, assembly GCF_000805795.1. NCBI lineage: Bacteria > Pseudomonadati > Pseudomonadota > Gammaproteobacteria > Enterobacterales > Enterobacteriaceae > Enterobacter > Enterobacter sp. FB. The sequence continues at coordinate 27,200 of NZ_JSZC01000018.1, forward strand.
GTCGATGATGAAAGCCGAAAAGTCACCACCACGGCGGTGCTGACAGAAAAAGTCGATAACGAGCGCATGCTTCGGCAGGCGGAAAGCTATTACATCGACAGCAATATGCTCCAGAACCTGCCGAAGTTCGTCAGCTATATCTTCAGCCAGAACGCGCTCGCGTTCCCGTCGTTAATCTCACCGCTCAAGGTTAAAAAAGCCCCACTCGAGCTGTTTACCCTGCCGCCGGTCGCAGTCGCTACGGTGGCAGAAGTTAAACCGGTGCTGGATCTGGATTTTGATAAAACGGTTCCGGCAGTTCCGGCACCTGACATTATTCCGGTCAGCGCAACAACCACCAAAAAACCCTCAGCAACGCCAATACCCACTCCGCCGGTGCAACCTGACGAGGAGTGGCTGATGGCATCACAGCCCGCTCCAAATGACGAAATACATTCGTTGCTGGATTTATAAAATAAGGAGTTTCTATGCTTATTTCGTCGTATCAGGAACGTTATGCACGCAGCACTGAAAAAATTCGCGTACTGCTGAATTTTCTCAAGGAGGAAACCTACAGCGATTTTCAAATCATAAAGCTGCTTTTTGATTTTAAATCTGACCGCCCTCTCTACCGGTTGTTGGAGAAGGTGGAGAAAATGGGGCTGATTCAGAAACACGTGCATGAATCCCGCGCGTCGAGAATATCCCTGTGGGGCATTACCGCCGACGGGCTGGCCGTTATCCTCACGGCGGACGACAACATAATGCCCGCCCGCTTTGAACCCTACCGCCTGACCGGCTGGTCACTCGACCATCACCTTGATAACCAGCTAGTGCGCCTTACGCTGGAGAAGAACGGCGCGACAGGGTGGATTAACGGCGACCGTTCAACGTTCCTCAGTCAGTACAGCGTCAAACACCGTCCCGACGGGCTTATCAGCCTGCCGGACGGCAGGCTGATCGCCGTTGAAACCGAACGACGTATCAAAACAAAGGCGCGCTATCAGTCCATCATGGCGAGCCACCTGCTGGCTATCAGCGATAAAAAATGGCGGTACGCGTTTTACGTCGCCCCGGACGAGGCGAAAAAGCGCGCCCTGAAGATTATTTTCGACAGCATCGCCAGCGTGATCGTGAAAAACCAGCATGTGCAACTGGAGGCAAAACACCGCGACGTCTTCCGCTTTTACACCCTCGATGAACTGAAAAACCTGGAGCTGGACAACTATGCGTAAAACCACCCTTCTGGTGCTGGCCGCCGCCCTCTGCGTGCCCGCGTTCGCCACCGCCGCGCCCGTCCTGACGGCGGGTTTTTCGCCGTCTGACGGGCGCCCTGCTCTTGAAATCGTGCTCGGCGCCATAAACAACGCCAGGCAGAGCATTGACGTCGCGGCCTACAGCTTCACCAGTAAGCCGGTCGCGACGGCGCTCGCCGGTGCTAACCGGCGCGGCGTGGCCGTGCGCGTGGTGGCCGACGAAAAGGCGAACAGCGACCGCTACACCGCAGTGACGTATCTGATAAACCAGGGCGTGCCGGTGCACCTTAACGGCCGTTACGCCATCATGCACAACAAGTTTATGGTGATCGACGGCAAAAACGTCCAGACCGGGTCGTTTAACTACACGGCAAGCGCCGTTTCACGCAACGCGGAAAACGTGCTGCTGATCGAGGATGCGCCGCAGCTGGCGGAGACGTACCAGCGAGAATTTAACCGCCTGTGGGATGAGGGCACCCCGCTGAATGCCCTGTACTGAATCAGCCCCGTCTGCGGACGGGGCTTTTTTTTTTACTCCACTTCCAGCCAGGCTTTGCGCCCTTCAAGATGCAGCGCTTTCAGCATGGCGATCACGTCTTCTGCTGAACGTCCGCCATAGTTGAGACGGGTCTGCTCCCCTTCAAACTCCACCACGATAATGGTGTCCAGCGTCACCGACAGCAGCTCGCGGAGATCACGTAGCGTCTGCCCTGTACTGCGTGAATGCATGCACTGGGTTATCCGGTTGGCCGCCTCCTGGCACAATCCCTCTACGGCCTCGCGATATGCCAGACGCTGATCGAGGTTGCCCTCGATGTCGCTGATCAGTTTAACCACCGCCGTTTTGACGGTTTTGATTTCAGGAAATTTCGTTTTTGGGGAGCCTGACTGCTCCAGCGGGGATACGCTGGTCGCCGGTGCAGCTTTAGGGGCGGTTGTCGGGGTGTGCAGGTTCATCGTCATGGTCGTTTCTCCGTCAGTGTGAATTTCGTCTTCGTATCGCCTGACGGTTCGGCCTGCCCGGAGTCGTTCTGGTCAGCAAGGGCGCGCAGCGTGCCATTTACCCTTGCTGACCAGGTTGTGACGGGGGACGATTACCGGAAGCTGATACGCAGGAGAAAGGCATCACAGGAGAAAATGACGATGTGCACACCCGGACTTACCGCCCCTTTAGCTGCGGCGGCGAAAGCCGTTACGTCATTTTTTACGTAAGACATCGCGCCGTTACGTATCCCAGATACGTAACGGCTGCCGCCTGAAAAAGGGTTCATTTTTTTTGAATCTGTCCTGTTTTTTTTCCCGTGCCGGCATCAGCTGCAGGACGTCCTGCAGCTGATGCCGGCCGCGTTACAGAATTATAAAAAACAGTGACTTATATAATTCCCTCCCTGATTCTCTCTCTTTCAAAAATTCTGAAGCCCTGCACCGCAGGGCTCCAGCTGTCAGCAGTCCATCAGCCAGCGGTGCGCTTTTGAGGCCGCTGCCGCCGCTTTAAAGATGTAGCGCTTGTCTCCCTTCAGGGCTTTCAGCCAGGACGCGATATAGCTTTCATGCTGCACCTCTCCCGTAATTCCCAAATCCGCCATCAGAAACGCGCTGCCCAGCTCGGCGATCAGTTCCTCAAACGCATACGCCTCAGAGCCAAACTTATTGTCTTTTTCACGATTGAGGCGGGACGCTGCCCCCGTCCAGTGAACCAGCTCATGCAGGCCGGTGGCGTAGAAGTTCGCCGCGTCCGCGAAGCGGAACCGCTCTGGCAGGACGATTTCATCGGTGGCCGGACGATAGAACGCCTTTACGCCCTGCTCGGTGATTTTTGCCCCGCTCCGGGTCATGAGTGCTTCCGCCTGCGGCAGCGGATCGAAACCGGCAACCGGCTGCGGCACGCTCTCGATGCTCAGGCCGTCGATTTGCTCCACGTTAAACACGGTAAAGGCTTTCAGCATCGGGATTTTTTCGATTTCCCCGTCCTCGTCCTCTTTCTCCAGAGTCTTGTAAAAGATGGCCGTCGTGCCGTGTTCACCTTTACGAACCTGGCCGCCCAGCTCCTGCGCCTGTTTGTAGGTCAGCCAGCGCTCGTCCTGAAAACCCTGTTTTGCCGCACTACACCACAGCAGCATGATATTAATTCCGCTGTATGCCGTGCCGGTGCTGAAGTTGGCCGGTAATCCCGCCGCTGCGCCGTTGCGAACCCACGGGCACACCCACGGTTTAACGCCGCTTTCCAGGGCTGCAATGATGCTGTCCGTTACGGTCTGGTAAAGGTCTGTTTTGACTGCGCCAGCACGGGCTTTGCTTTTGCCCCTGGAAAATTTCGTTTTTGAGGAGCCTGACTGCTCCAGCGGGGATACGCTGGTCGCCTGTGAAGCTTTAGGGGCGGTTGTCTGAGTGTGCAGGTTCATCGTCATGGCTGTTTCTCCGTCAGTGTGAATTTCGTCTTCGTATCGCCTGACGGTTCGGCCTGCCCGGAGTCGTTCTGGTCTGCAAGGGCGCGCAGCGTGCCATTTACCCTTGCTGACCAGGTTGTGACGGGGGACGATTACCGGAAGCTGATACGCAGGAGAAAGGCATCACAGGAGAAAATGACGATGTGCACACCCGGACTTACCGCCCCTTTAGCTGCGGCGGCGAAAGCCGTTACGTCATTTTTTACGTAAGACATCGCGCCGTTACGTATCCCAGATACGTAACGGCTGCCGCCTGAAAAAGGGTTCATTTTTTTTGAATCTGTCCTGTTTTTTTTCCCGTGCCGGCATCAGCTGCAGGACGTCCTGCAGCTGATGCCGGCCGCGTTACAGAATTATAAAAAACAGTGACTTATATAATTCCCTCCCTGATTCTCTCTCTTTCAAAAATTCTGAAGCCCTGCACCGCAGGGCTCCAGCTGTCAGCAGTCCATCAGCCAGCGGTGCGCTTTTGAGGCCGCTGCCGCCGCTTTAAAGATGTAGCGCTTGTCTCCCTTCAGGGCTTTCAGCCAGGACGCGATATAGCTTTCATGCTGCACCTCTCCCGTAATTCCCAAATCCGCCATCAGAAACGCGCTGCCCAGCTCGGCGATCAGTTCCTCAAACGCATACGCCTCAGAGCCAAACTTATTGTCTTTTTCACGATTGAGGCGGGACGCTGCCCCCGTCCAGTGAACCAGCTCATGCAGGCCGGTGGCGTAGAAGTTCGCCGCGTCCGCGAAGCGGAACCGCTCTGGCAGGACGATTTCATCGGTGGCCGGACGATAGAACGCCTTTACGCCCTGCTCGGTGATTTTTGCCCCGCTCCGGGTCATGAGTGCTTCCGCCTGCGGCAGCGGATCGAAACCGGCAACCGGCTGCGGCACGCTCTCGATGCTCAGGCCGTCGATTTGCTCCACGTTAAACACGGTAAAGGCTTTCAGCATCGGGATTTTTTCGATTTCCCCGTCCTCGTCCTCTTTCTCCAGAGTCTTGTAAAAGATGGCCGTCGTGCCGTGTTCACCTTTACGAACCTGGCCGCCCAGCTCCTGCGCCTGTTTGTAGGTCAGCCAGCGCTCGTCCTGAAAACCCTGTTTTGCCGCACTACACCACAGCAGCATGATATTAATTCCGCTGTATGCCGTGCCGGTGCTGAAGTTGGCCGGTAATCCCGCCGCTGCGCCGTTGCGAACCCACGGGCACACCCACGGTTTAACGCCGCTTTCCAGGGCTGCAATGATGCTGTCCGTTACGGTCTGGTAAAGGTCTGTTTTGACTGCGCCAGCACGGGCTTTGCTTTTGCCCCTGGAAAATTTCGTTTTTGAGGAGCCTGACTGCTCCAGCGGGGATACGCTGGTCGCCTGTGAAGCTTTAGGGGCGGTTGTCTGAGTGTGCAGGTTCATCGTCATGGCTGTTTCTCCGTCAGTGTGAATTTCGTCTTCGTATCGCCTGACGGTTCGGCCTGCCCGGAGTCGTTCTGGTCTGCAAGGGCGCGCAGCGTGCCATTTACCCTTGCTGACCAGGTTGTGACGGGGGACGATTACCGGAAGCTGATACGCAGGAGAAAGGCATCACAGGAGAAAATGACGATGTGCACACCCGGACTTACCGCCCCTTTAGCTGCACGGGTGAAATCGCCCTTCAGCGTCCGGAGGACAGGTAAAAAAAGCACTGACGACGTCAGTGCTGCCTTTGTGGTGTGCGGTGTTACACTGCCGCAGCCGGTCAGTTCGCCCTTCCTGAATCCGGGGGCGGTTTGTTTTCGGGGACGTTCTGACCGGCACTCCCCCATCACTTGCAGAAATTTCACCGCCCTTTATGTCGCGGTAGGGATACCCGTTACCGGATACCCCCCGCACAGATCCCGGCGTGCGCGATTTACGCACCGGGCTCCTGCCTCGGGTGTCTGGCGGTGAACCGCTCCACAGGCCATGGATGAAGAACCCGAACCCTTGGTAGCCATGCGGCTGCCAGTTTGTTTGCTTTCGTCCAGGTCGTATCATCCTTCTGGCTCCTGCGCCTGAGCGCCCGGCGCCAGAGGTTTGTTACGTGTGTCCTGAACTTCTGCATGGTGGGGAAGTTGCCCGGTACCGAGTGATAGTTCAGGTATCCCTGAACCACTCTCCTGAGCCATTTTCCCTGTTCGGGGATTGAGTAATGCCAGCGCCTTCGCAGACCGTCTTTGATGGCTTTCAGAGTTGCCGTCATCCGATCCCGGCGGGTCTTTCGTATCAGCATGAACCTGCCGTTGCGATCTTTCCCGCTGATGTGCGTGAACCCGAGGAAGTTGAACGTTTCTGGTTTGCCTTTTCCCCTGATGGCACGGTTTTCGACAGCGAAGCGGCCGAACTCCATCAGACGGGTTTTCTCCGGGTGAACCGTGAGTCCGAACTCCCTCAGTCTGCGCTGCATGGCTATACGGAAGCGCCGGGCATCGTATCGTTTGTCGAACCCGATGACGATGTCATCGGCGTATCTGACCATTACCACATTGCCTGTGGCATAGCGACGTCGCCACTGATGCGCCCACAGATCGAAGACGTAGTGGAGGTATATGTTTGCCAGCAGCGGTGAGATGACCGCACCCTGTGGGGTGCCTTCCTCCGTTGCTCGCCATTGACCATCCTCCGACGTCCCGGCTGTGAGCCACTTACGTATGAGCCTGATTACCCTCCGGTCGCCGATCCGATGCTCTGTGAACCTGATCAGCCATTCGTGGCTCACCCTGTCGAAGAACTGACTGATGTCGGCATCCAGTACCCAGTTTACGTTAGTGCGTACCAGCCCTGTGGCCAGTGCGTCCAGTGCATCGTGCTGGCTTCGCCCGGGTCTGAACCCGTATGAGAACCCCATAAAGTCGTTTTCATAGACTGCGTTCAGGATTTTCACCAGCGCATACTGGACGATCTTGTCCTCCAGCGAGGCGATGCCGAGCGGGCGTTGTTTTCCATCCGCTTTTGGGATGTAGTGACGCCTGCCGGGCTGCGCCCTGTAGCTGCCCTGATGTAGCCTCCGGTGCAGATCTGTTATGTTGTTCTTCATGTTTCCGGCGTAGTCCATCCACCTGATGCCATCCACTCCGGCGGCCGCTTTCCTGCTCAGGGAGAGGAATGCGGCTTCCAGTGCTTCGACTGTCAGCAGGTGGAACAATGCTGTAAACCGTTCTTTCTTCCGCTGCTTCGCAGCTTCCCGCACGCGTGACAGCCTCTGTGACATGCTTTCCCGGCTCTGTGTCCGGCGCATGTGTGGCTGTTCCGCGTTCCCCTTGGCCCCGCTCCTTCGCTCCACTGACTCCGCTCCTTTCGGGTTGTTCGCCTGCTTCGCCGCTACTATGAGCGAGTCCGACTTCTCCTCTCCGTACATCACCGGCTATGACTCCTCGTCTTCCCGGTGCGGGCCATCTCCGACACTGGCAGATGGTCAGAGGGGAGATCTCCCGGTTCCCGCGTAGAGATCGTATTGACATGCCAGGGTCTCAGACCCCGCCGGGTCCATGTGGCACTCGCAGTATCGCACCCTATGATGTTGCCTTCCGTTAACAGTACAACGTCGGCACCCGGTAATTTAATATACATTTCGTGGCTCAATGGCTGGCCTGTCAACACCCCTGTCAACGCTTCGCCCCATACCTCGCGGTATGCCACGCATGACTCGGGGACCTTGTGGATTGCTGGTCCTTCAATGGTCGGGGACTTTCACCCCTTGATCTCTACCGGTCTCCCGGCGCACACTGTATGTATATGGGTCTTCCCCGATCATGGTGGGAAGGCTCAGAACGCCATATTCAGCTTTCCGTAGTGGAACATCACCCCCAGTTTAAAGCGCTCCCGGTTTCGGTATCCCCTGGCTTTTATCCTCAGCAGCCTGATCTTGCTGTTAAGTGCCTCCGCATTTCCGTTTGAGACACTGTGTCGCATCGCATTCAGGATCCCGTACAGCCTTTTTCCTATCGTTTTCGCGGCATTTTTCATCATGGGAACGTCACTGTTAGCCGCCAGCGCCAACCATCTCTGCCAGTCACTCCGTCTTTCCTCGCTCCATGGCCTGTTCCAGATATCCTTTGCCAGCTCTTTCAGCGCCCAGCACTGGCTCGTCAGCTTCATCTGTGCACGCAGCCACATCAGCTTTTCCTGCCGGGATTCGGTCATCCACTTATCGCTGTACTGCCACAGGAAGCGGGTTCCTTTTGCCTGGTGTCGGCTTTCAACAGGGAGGTGCGGATGTTCATTCTGACGGGTTTTATCAACTACCTCGCCCAGTTGCTTCGCCACATGGAAGCGGTCAAAGGCGATTTTCTCAACCGCACTGGGTAAGTGGATACGCGCTGCTCTTATATAGCCCGCGTTCATGTCCATTGAGAGCGTTTTGATAGCCAGCAACTGCCCATCAGTGAGCGTGCGAAGATAGCCGGCAAGACTCTCTGTGCCGCGATCATCCGTTAAGGCCAGCGCCCGACCATCGCGATCGGAGATCACCGTTATGTAACGATGTCCTTTTTTAAAGGCGACCTCATCCACATTCATATGACGGGCGGATAATGGCTTTTTTATCCGGGCAAGACCTCGCTTAACTGCCCGGGTCATAATGCCGTCAACCGCATTCCAACTGAGCTTAAGTTGCTTCCTGACAGCATCAACGGTGCTGATTTTCAGCCATGAGAGAACGAACGATTCGAATAGCAACGTATACCGACTTCCGGGGCCAGCCCACGGAACAGGCAACGTCAGGCAGCCATGCTCCGGACACATAATTCGTGGAACATCGGCTTCAACAATAGTGGTGAACTGGCAGGTATCAAGATGGCGCCATTTACGATGACGGTGATCGTGAACAGAACAGGATTTACCGCAGGTCGGACAGGCTAGCCGGGTGTTTTCAGCGATCTCAATAGTGACAGTAACAGAACCGGCATTTTCATCGAGAGAAAGGGACTTTACCTGCCACGGATCGGACAGGTTGAGAATATGAGCGTAGAGGGACTTTTCGTCCATGGCGGTGACCTCTGGCGATTAAATACACCATTATCATGCCTTCAGCCACCACAACAAGGGAAGACCCATGTATATACAGTATAAAGAGGTAAATCTGATGCCACGACGCTATGAAATTGACGCTGCCTGGCGTGCGGCCATCACCCGCGAACAGGATGGCCGTCAGACCGTCACGACCGCAGCCTTTGTCCGGGAGCTTCACAAGTTCAACTGGCACTGGACGCCCCGCCAGGCTAACCAGTGGATAGAAACGTATGTGACGGTGTTCCGGGACGTCTCGCCCAATGAGGGAGAAAACCGGACGTTCCAGCTGTTTAATCCGAACGGAGGGCGCTGATATGGGGTTTCCGTCACCGGCAATGGATTACCAGGAAAGCCGCCTCTCGCTGGATAGCTACTGTAAAACCGGGCGTCCGGGCGTGTTCCTATTTCGTAGCGACTGCACCTCGTTCCGGGAGGGCATCAGGCCGGGTTCGCTGCTGATCGTGGATTTCGGCGCGCGGCCGGTTGACGGCACCCTGGTGCTCTACGTGCTGGAAGATGAATTCAGGATCATGCGACTGCGTCTCCATCCGGCAAGATGTCTACAGGAGCTGGACAGGCCGGAGAACGTCCGCGCCCTGCCGGATAATGAGGATGAAGGTATCGAGATCAGGGGCGTGGTGACGCACATCGTTACCGATGCCAGAACGGGGGAGTTCGAGGATTTCCCTGTAATTTAGCAATACAATACAACGCAATTAACCGTACACATAAGGTACTCTTTATGTACTATTAATGTACATTTTAAGTGCGCATATTATTGTTTTTCGCCTTGCGCCTTCCCTTGAAACACAATTTATTTGCAGAAAAGTGTTTCGCTAAGAGAAACGCGTGGTATAATGTTTCCCGTTGAGAAACAGGGAATCAATAATGATAAAAAGTTTCAAGCACAAAGGGTTACAAAAGCTCTTTGAGAACGACGATCCGAGCGGAGTACAGGCAAAGGATGTGGAGAGAATAAAACTTCGCCTCCTGATGTTAGACGAAGCGACGACAACAGAAGATTTCCGCGCCTATCCGGGATTTAAATTTCACCCCCTGAAAGGCGATAAGAAGAATCTTTATGCGATCACCGTTCGGGCGAACTGGCGAATCACCTTTGAGTTTACAGATGGTGATGCCTACATACTGAATCTGGAGGACTACCACTAATGACGATGCTCAACCCACCACACCCAGGGGGATTGATTACCGAATACCTGGAGGATAACGAAATCAGCTTACGAGCCCTTGCCCGTAACCTCGATGTTTCCCCTTCTGCGCTGAGTAAAGTCTCGGCAGGTAAAGCGGCAATCAGTCCTGAAATGGCTCTTAAACTTGAGGCAGGTTTAGGAATCGCAGCTCGACTCTGGCTGGCAATGCAGGCGACCTATGACCTTAGCCGCGCCCGCAAGGAGATCGACCTCTCCCATGTGGTGCCTGTTACAGTCAAAAGTGACTTTGCCGTACATTGATACCGAATAAAAAAAGCCGCATAAGCGGCTTTTTTATTAGGTGGTTCTACACTTAGAACAGGTGCGGAGTGACCAGTAGCGCCAGCAAGATTAGGCACAGAACGATGGTCAGCACCTGAGTTATACGCGGCGCTTTTATGAAAGCAGTCAGCACTTCAGCCATAGACTTAATCCATATTGCAGGTTGCAAGAACTACCGGCTCACGTTGACGTAGAATCACCCCAGGGGTAACATTACTTCGCTATAGTAACGACAACGTGAACTTCGGTACATGTTTCGGGCAGCAGCAGCGACTGCGAATCGCTGACTGAGGCGAAAAAGAGAACCCTTCGGGGTTCTTTTTTTTGCCTTATCATCCCTCTGACAGCGTTTTAGAGCATCCGGAACGGAGAATCTGCGAAACCCTCCTTCCCTTCATCCCTACAACACCTACAGCAAAGCGATCATATCACAACTCAAAATCTACGGAGTAAGGTGGAGATGTAAAAGATGCGTATGAAATCAGCATTTAGTTTAGCTCTCTATCTTCACCCGGTCGGAACAGAGAGGATCTGCCCCATACGTCCTTACCCTAAAACGGGCTTTGTTAATGGAATGGTCGCCTCCCATCTCTTGTGCCACAGTGGGACGATAAATCGTCACTCATTGAACGGAGCGCTGCTATCATGAACGTTAAAACTATTGGAATCGATTTGGCAAAAAACGTTTTCCAGATCCATGGGGTTGACGAGCACGGAAAACGGTTGTTCAACAAACAACTCAGACGGGCACAAATGGCCTCCTTTTTTGCCAACATCCCACCCTGTTTGATCGGCATGGAGGCCTGTGCATCTGCTCATTTCTGGGCCAATAAACTGATATCGATGGGCCATAATGTCAAACTGATGGCCCCTCAGTTCGTCAAACCCTATGTTAAAACCAATAAGCATGATGCTGCAGACGCTGAAGCTATTTGTGAAGCCGTCACTCGACCTAACATGCGGTTCGTGCCGGTCAAAACCGCTGAGCAGCAAGCCGTATTGGCACTTCACCGGAGTCGTCAGAGCTTCATCAAACAGCGAACCGCACAAGCCAATCAAATCAGGGGGTTATTGGCCGAATTTGGCATTGTCGTCCCCCGAGGTATCCAGCAGCTACAGCGACGATTACCTGAGCTCGTGGAAGATGCGGATAACCCGTTACCCGTCCTGTTTCGTACACAGCTGAGTCTACTACAGCACCACATGGCGTACCTGTTCGATGTCATCGCTACACTCGACAAGCAGATTGAGCAGTGCTATCGGCAAAATGCTCTCTGCCAGCGTATCGGCAAGATCCCTGGTATTGGCCCTGTTACCGCCAGCGCGCTGATTGCGACCATTGGTAAAGCCAACAATTTCGAGAATGGCCGACAACTGGCTGCCTGGCTCGGATTGGTTCCACGTCAGCACTCCAGTGGGGGTAAACAAGTCCTGCTCGGGATAAGCAAGCGAGGTGATACCTATTTGAGGACCTTGCTTATCCATGGTGCCAGGGCGGTATTGCAGTCGGCCAAACATAAACAGGATGCCGTATCGAGCTGGGCTAACCAGCTAATGGCGCGCCGGAATAACAACATTGCCTCGGTAGCATTGGCTAACAAGAATGCGCGGACTGTGTGGGCGCTCCTGGCCAAAGAGCGGGAGTATTGTGCACCAATAATAAGCGCTTAAGTTGCTTAATCAGTAAGACAGAAACAACACCACCGATTGCCCAGGCAAGCATGAAGTGATGGCAAGACAGGTCAGACCGCGATGGGGAAAACCCGGTTTATTCAAGGCTCCTGAAAGAGCGCTTTGTTGATAGAGGCCTCCATCAGCGTATTCCATCAGGGACAGAGGTATTTTACATCACCTCGGCAAAGTCCGGATCTATGGCTGCAATCGATGACCAGTAAAGCCACCACAACATATTTAGCTTGGCAAACAGGAGGCGACCATCTATGAATAAATCGAACTTTTGCTGAGTTGAAGGATCAGATCACGCATCTTCCCGACAACGCAGACCGTTCCGTGGCAAAGCAAAAGTTCAAAATCACCAACTGGCCCACCTACAATAAAGCCCTCATCAACCGTGGCTCCCTCACTTTCTGGCTGGATGATGAAGCTATTCAGGCCTGGTATGAGTCAGCAACGCCTTCATCACGAGGCAGACCTCAGCGCTATTCTGACCTTGCCATCACGACTGTGCTGGTCATTAAACGCGTATTCAGGCTGACCCTGCGCGCTGCGCAGGGTTTTATTGATTCCATTTTTACACTGATGAATGTTCCGTTGCGCTGCCCGGATTACACCAGTGTCAGCAAGCGCGCAAAGTCGGTTAATGTCAGTTTCAAAACGTTCACCCGGGGTGAAATCGCGCATCTGGTGATTGATTCCACCGGGCTGAAGGTCTTCGGTGAAGGCGAGTGGAAAGTCAAAAAGCATGGCCAGGAACGCCGTCGTATCTGGCGTAAGCTGCATCTCGCCGTTGACAGTAAAACACATGAAATCATCTGTGCAGACCTGTCGCTGAACAATGTGACGGACTCAGAAGCCTTCCCGGGTCTTATCCGGCAGACTCACAGAAAAATCAGGGCAGCATCGGCAGACGGCGCTTACGACACCCGGCTCTGTCACGATGAACTGCGGCGTAAGAAAATCAGCGCGCTTATCCCACCCCGAAAAGGTGCGGGTTACTGGCCCGGTGAATATGCAGACCGTAACCGTGCAGTGGCTAATCAGCGAATGACCGGGAGTAATGCGCGGTGGAAATGGACAACAGATTACAACCGTCGCTCGATAGCGGAAACGGCGATGTACCGGGTAAAACAGCTGTTCGGGGGTTCACTGACGCTGCGTGACTACGATGGTCAGGTTGCGGAGGCTATGGCCCTGGTACGAGCGCTGAACAAAATGACGAAAGCAGGTATGCCTGAAAGCGTGCGTATTACCTGAAAACACAACCCGCTACGGGGGAGACTTACCCGAAATCTGATTTATTCAACAAAGCCCCTTCATTCATAAAACCCGGAGGGCAGACTGATGTTCGCCCTGGCAGACGTCAACTCCTTCTACGCCAGTTGCGAGAAGGTTTTCAGGCCGGATTTGCGCGGCAAACCTGTCGTCGTTCTCAGTAACAACGATGGCTGCGTTATTGCCCGGAGTGCTGAAGCCAAACGGCTGGGTATAAAGATGGGAACCCCCTGGTTCCAGCTCAAAGAGGCGCAGTTTCCTGAAAAATTGTACGTTTTTTCCAGCAACTACGAGCTCTACGCGAGCCTGAGTAACCGTGTGGTCGCCCTGCTGGAAGAGCTGTCGCCCCGCGTCGAACAATACTCAATTGACGAATGTTTCCTGGATGCCCGGGGAATTGGCCACTGTATGGATCTGGAGGATTTTGGCAGGCAGCTGCGTGGGCATGTTCTCAGTGGAACCGGACTGACGATCGGTGTCGGCTTCGGCGCCACAAAAACACTGGCCAAATCGGCGCAGTGGGCGTCAAAGGAATGGCCACAATTCAGTGGGGTGCTGGCGCTGTCGCCCGAAAATCCACGCAGAACGGCAAAATTACTCAGCCTGCAGCCGGTGGAAGAAATCTGGGGCGTAGGGAACCGGATAGCGAAAAAGCTGCACGTTATGGGGATCACCACTGCCCTGCAGCTGTCGCTGACGAACCCTACATTTATCCGGAAAAACTTCAACGTAGTGCTGGAGCGCACGGTACGTGAGCTGAACGGCGAGAGCTGCATTTCGCTGGAGGAAGCGCCGCCGCCGAAACAGCAGATTGTCTGCAGGCGCAGCTTCGGGCAGCGGATCACCACCTACGAAGAAATGCGCCAGGCCGTCTGCCAGTATGCCGAGCGCGCGGCGGAAAAGTTGCGCGGTGAGCGACAGTACTGCCGGCATATCAGCACCTTCATCAAGACATCCCCTTTTGCGGTTAATGAGCCGTATTACGGTAACGTGGCCACGGAAAAACTGAACACCCCTACCCGTGACACCCGGGACATTATCGCGGCAGCGGTCAGGTCTCTGGACAGGATCTGGCTCGATGGCCACCGCTACGCAAAAGCGGGGATAATGCTCAATGATTTCAGTCCGAACGGCGTCGCGCAGCTGAATCTGTTCGATGACGTGCAGCCACGGCCGCACAACGATGCGCTGATGAAGGTACTCGACGGCATTAATCATTCCGGACTCGGGAAAGTCTGGTTTGCCGGACGGGGTATTGCGCCGGACTGGCAGATGAAACGGGAGATGCTGTCACCGGCATATACCACCCGCTGGAAGGAGCTGCCGGTTGCCCGTTTCTGACCGTCGAAATGACAGACGGGACTTGCCGCAAGAGCTTACTTTACCGATCATACAGATGACTTGTCTCAGGGGGGAACCATGACAAATATCATTCTGTGTGATGTGACTGCCAGCATCAGCGAACTTAAAAACGATCCGGTGGCCACCGCCAGTGCCGGCGGCGGCTACCCGGTCGCGATTATTGACCGCAACCGCCCTGTTTTTTATTGTGTGCCCGCGGCTCTGTATGAACAAATGCTCGATGCGCTGGACGAAAAAGACCTGGTGCAATTGATAACAGAACGTCAAAACCAGCCGCTGCGTGAAGTGGATCTCAATCAGTATCTGTGATGTGCTCCGGTGCGAGGAGCAAGGAATGTATTAAATCAATATTAAGGAACAATATGGGTAGCAAAATCGCAGGTGTGGTTTTCTTATTCTTCTCTGTCTGGGGAATGGCTTCAGTGATTGAATTGCAGTACTGGCGTAACGCTGATACCTATCCTGTCTGGCTGACAAAACATCTCCGGATCTCTCCCGAAAATAACGAAAAGAGCCTGATAAGGATAGGAATGGAAACCTTTGACAAGGTATGTGGTGATAACAGGGGCCTCCTTGCCGTCACCCAAAAACAAAACGGTATGTTTATGCGCTGTAATGATTCCCCGGATTTTTTTCATGGTTCAGCGGCGTTTACAAAGTCAGTTAATCAGATAACGTGTTGGACTTTCAATATGTTACCCACACGGTTATCCCCAGTTACTGTGAATAATCAATATATTGTGTCTCAGACAGCTGCTTTTTCTACCATATGTTGTGTCCCTGATATCCCCTCGGACGGCGTGACAAACGACATCACACTGGAGACGCTGATGACGGGACCATGTTCATCCAGGGTCGTAAGAACGGCCGGGACTGGTTACCGTCCGGACGAAGGACCGGCCAACGCGCAGCGGCGGCAGCTGGTTTTAAAAATGCTGGCGGAAATTTAAAATTAAGCCTCACACCCCGCGAAATTTTGCAAATTTCACTCAACATGCTTCGTTCAGATCCCAACAGAGCTTTCACCATCACCTGTAATAGCCGCCCTGCTGCGTGATTACTCCGCTCAACAGGTTGCTGGCGACAAGCCAATACCTGTTCGTGACAGGCATTGCTTAACCGTTGTCCCAAACTAATAATGTGCCGACGATGCAGGTGGGACCGTGGTCCCAGGCAGATTACCTGACCGACGATGCAGGTGGGACCGTAGTCCCAGGCAGATTACCTGACCGATGACGCAGGTGGGACCGTGGTCCCAGACAGATAACCTGACCGACGACGCAGGTGGGACCGTGGCCCCAGACAGATAAGCTGACCGATGACGCAGGTGGGACCGTGGTCCCAGACAGATAAGCTGACCGATGACGCAGGTGGGACCGTGGTCCCAGGCAGATAACCTGACCGACGACGCAGGTGGGACCGTGGTCCCAGTCAGATAACCTGACCGATGACGCAGGTGGGACCGTGGTCCCAGACAGATTACCTGACAGATGACGCAGGTGGGACCGTGGTCCCAGACAGATTACCTGACAGATGACGCAGGTGGGACCGTGGTCCCAGACAGATAACCTGACCGACGACGCAGGTGGGACCGTGGTCCCAGGCAGATAACCTGACCGATGACGCAGGTGAGACCGTGGTCCCAGGCAGATAACCTGACAGACGATGCAGGTGGGACCGTGGTCCCAGAGAGAATATTCAGGCCAGTTATGTTTTCTGGCCTGTGAGAAAGGAAATGAAGTAAAGGGAGATAACCGTAGACTAAAGCGTGTCCGCATTAGACTCCTGGTTTCTCAAGCTCCTTAAGAATGGCTTCTATTTTCTCTATACACTCCGCAGGAATGCGGGACCGATCTAGGTTAAGCACCATTTTATCGCCCTTATACAATGCTGTTGCCCCTGGAGCAAACTGATGACGTGAGCTCAGATTAACTCTTGATGCGCAAGATTGTTTCAGTACGGATGTTAAAAGACTAATGACCTCTTCAGCTTCAAAGATTAGTCCCGCTTTCTTCTGATCGTGGAGAGTCTCAGCCTGCTGCTTCAGTAATTCTTCTTTATCTGCAAAAGCCTTCTGAAGGGCTTCACCTGACCGGGCAGACAGTTCTCCAGGATGTGCAAACAGGGCAACAACTGATTTAGGCAGTTTGGCCGTATTGATACAGCGGGTAATGATCTTACGAGAGATGTTTTCCGCATCGGCAAGCGCAGAAATATTTCCGGCAAACTCATTCTGCAGCCGGCTTGTATAACGCAGGCCACGTTCATAAGCACTCGTCGGCCGATAATCGTTACCCAGCCGGGACAATGCAGCCATCTGCTCGTCGTCCAGTTCACCAACCAGAATGCGATAATCACTTTCCGTCAGGATTGCGGCTTTACGGCGACGGCTGCCGTCTGCAATTTCTATGACATCAGAAACCCGGCGGCCGAAAGCTGGAGTCTGCTGACCGGTCAGTAAAAATGAAGGTATGAGATCATCCAGAGCATCTTCGGTAAGTAGTTCCTGATCACGCTCATTTCCTGACCATACGCGTGAGGCGCCCTCAACAGAGTCTCCCCGGAGCACCTCAAGGGTAAATTTTACTTCCCGTCCACATACCGGAAGAGAGATAGCATTACCGCGGGCCATAGCACCCACGCGCGCAATTAATGAATCCACCATCGGCGCGGCCGGCGCCGGTGATGAAGTATCTTCAGTCGATTGAGTATGTGTGGTATGCCTTGGAATGACAGGGGCACGCTTCATTATCTAATCTCCCAGCGTGGTTTAATCAGACGATCAAAAATCTCATTACAAACAGGTTCCCAGATTGAAAGTGCGTTTCGCCATGCGCCGGTCGAAGAACGTTGATCAATCGCCTGTTCGAAAACGGTTCTCATGCGGATCTGGCCTTTACCAACTTCATCGGTTTCACGTACCACATTTTTAAGAACCATGCTTCCCCATGCATCGCGAATTTGTTCTTCCATCCACGGTGACTGCGAACCATTGTTATTACTGTATTTGGTAAGCAGAATACGGACATCCGGCTCAAAGCCTTTAAGATCCACATTCCTGAGCAGATCACGAAGCATATCGAAAAACTGCAGTGCAGAAGTGTAATCGAACAGCTCTGCCGGGGTGGGAACAATCAGCACATCAGCAGCGCATACGACATTGATCGTGCCAATACCGAGGTTCGGTGCGCTGTCGATAACAATCACATCATAGTCATGAGCGACCGTTTCAATAGCAAGGCGGAGCATCAGATGCGGGTCGGTGGGCAGTTTTCCTTCATCAAATTTGCCCATCAGTTCAGTTTCAATGCGATGCAGTGCCAGGCAGGACGGAATGATATCAAGGCCAGGCCAGCAGGTTGGTTTTATCGCATAACTGGCATCATCCTTTTCACCAAGATAAAAGGGCAGGAGAGTATCTTCCGCGTGTATATGAAGATCGGGCACCCATCCGTGATACATCGAGGCTGTGCCCTGAGGATCATTACCCTCGACAAGCAGAACGCGTAATCCTTTCAGGGCCAGGTCCTGAGCCAGGTGAACAGAAACGGAGGTTTTGTAAACACCACCTTTGTGAGCAGCCACACCAATCACCGGCGGAAACGCATCTTCAGCACGGCGCAGTCGTGTACCAAATACATCCCGCATGTGATTGATTTGCTCGATGGTATAACCAACGCGTTGCTCAACTCTTCCACGGGTTTCCATATCAGGGTGAGGCAGCCGGCCAGCTTTCTCGGCATCCCTGATAGCCTGAGATGACACGCCAACTAAATCAGCTGCTTCACCAATCCTCCAGCGCCGGGTTATTTTCCGGGCTTCCGGACTGTCATCATTAAACTGCGCAATGGCGATTGCTTTCGTCATTTCATGACCAGCACTTATGCACTGGTTGAGTGTATCCATGAGTCCCATACTGAACATCCTTTAATCATCACTTTGCATTATTTTATTAAATCTTGGAATTTATTGCAAAGCAACAATAAAAACGCAAAGTGCACGAAAAAGTGCAAAGTGAACCGCATTGGGTGATGCAAAGACCGCAGGGGAGTACAAAAGAGTACATACCGCAGCCAATATTAATCACTGCCGCTCGCCGCAGTAAGCGATCTCACGGAGTGAGAAAGCGGCGAGGAAGCGGAAAATCACAGAATTCACAGATTGCACGTACGTCGGGTTGCTTAAGATGGCTCGGGATCAGCCAGTTATAATGAAATTGACTGCGATATGTAATATATTGACTGTGGCATGATACTTACTGTATCTGTGTCGAGAAAGAGGAAAGACGACTCAGCATACCGCAGTCAATGTTTCATTGTTGTACCTGTAGATCTCAATCTTCCAGAGCGTATTCAGGAAAATCAGGCCAGGGTTCTGGATACCTGGTGTGGCGCTTCCGGCCTTGTATCTGAGTTATTCAAGGTCTCGATCCAATAATTGATCCCAAGGAGATCATAGTGAGATCCAAAAGAGATCCCCGGATCGCTCCAGCATGCGCTGTAACTGGCTTTAACGTCTGTCTGGATCGACTGCGGAATGTAAAATGTTGACTGTTATATGCATAATCTAATACTGTGATATGCAACGGTATTTACTGAGGTATGTATATCCGTTGACTGCGATACGTATTACTACATCCTTTTGTGGATAACTGTTGAGGATCAAGATGACGAGCGAAAATAACAGCTTACTTCTGAACCTTCAGGAAGTTGATAAGACAACCGGCGAAGTTGTTAAGCTGGATGTCAACAGCACCAGTACCGTGCAGCCAGTAGCGCTCATGAGACTCGGTCTCTTCGTCCCAACTCTGAAATCAACAGGGAAGAGCAAGGCGAACCGGAAAAACGTTACAGACGCGACTGAGGAGCTTGTACAGCTGTCTATTGCCAAAAGCGAAGGGTACACTGACGTTAAGATCACCGGTTCGCGTCTTGATATGGACACGGATTTTAAAGTCTGGCTGGGGATAATTCGCTCCATGTCGGAGTATGGGGTAAAAAGTGACACCCTGGAACTGTCGTTCGTCGAATTCGTTAAGATGTGCGGATTTAACTCCCGTCGTTCAAACAAAAAAATGCGCGATCGCATCAGTAATTCCCTGTTTAAACTTGCCTCGGTTACGCTGAAGTTCCAGAGCGAGACCAAAGGATGGACCACCCATCTGGTGCAGTCAGCCTATTATGACATCACCGAGGATATCGTTGAGATAAAGGCTGAACCTAAGCTGTTTGAGCTTTACCACATGGACAGAAGGGTACTGCTGCGGCTGAAAGCCATTGACGCCCTGCAGCGCAAGGAATCAGCCCAGGCGCTTTATACCTACATCGAAAGTCTTCCCCAGAATCCTGCACCTATTTCCATGAAACGGATGCGTGACCGGCTAAATCTCACCTCAAATGTCTATACGCAGAACCACACGGTGCGTAAGGCGATGGAGCAGCTGCGGGATATTGGTTATCTGGATTACACCGAGTTTAAACGTGGCCGAGCCACCTATTTCAGCGTGCATTATCGCAACCCCAAACTCATCAGTGGTCCTGTGAAGGTTCCGCGCAAAGAGGAAGAAGAGAAGGCGCCAGAGCAAAATTATGACGAAGTCATTAAGGCGCTGAAGGCTGCTGGCATCGATCCTCTTAAACTGGCTGAAGCCCTCTCAGCGATGAAGCCAGAAAATTGACTGCGATATGCATATCATGACTGCCGTATGCCGCTAAGGACATTCCATTGACTGTGATATGCATCACGCATACCGCAGTCAATATTTATTCTCTATCATCTCTGCCCGGATCGAACAATATTGACTGTAATATGTGATCTGGGGTCGTGATACGCAGATATTGACTACGGCATGCGGGTAAAATGGGGGTAATCCCTGGTCTGTTAACCATTCCATGGGTGATAACATGCCACAGTCAATTTTTCAGTAAAGCTCTATACACCTTATGAAAATCTCAATCGGGTGCTGAGACGGTCATGTTACCTGACGGTATCCGTTCCCCTGTGTACTGCAGGTTTAGCCCGGCAGGATGAGACTGCAGCTGTCTGTATAACCCGGCGCCAGCTTCACACTGCTAAATGCGATTAGGAAACGGGAGCCGGATGGCAGAAAGGTGTTGGCCACAGATGGTGAATGACTTTCGCGGTTAACGGGATGATTTGCTGAGCTTCCAGGAAAAACGCACAGTGGGATGCACGGCCAGTATGCCTGCATTGTGCCCTGTCTTGACTGCGGTATGTTGATGCCTGCAGGATTGCAGGTCACCGGGTAAGACCATGGCGGTTCAGTCATCAGCATGATGGCCTGGTGTGCTAGAGCAGGGAGGGGGCTGAATGCTCTCTGCTCCTGTATTCCGTATTAGGGGTCGGTTCCGGCTGAGGGCGAAATGACACCCTAAGCTTTCGGTTCCTTGGGCCAAAGATATTCGCCAGTCAGTAGAATGTGCGCCCAGCCCAATGGGGATATGTGGGGAAGAAATTCAGGGGGAACATCCAACCCTTCGTTCCGCCGCTCCGTGACGGCATGACCAAGATGGACGGTATTCCAGTAAATGATCACCGCAGTCAATAAATTGAGCCCAGCGATTCGGTAGTGCTGCCCCTCTGTCGTGCGATCGCGAATTTCCCCCTGCCTCCCGATACGGAGCGCATTTTTGAGCGCATGGTGGGCCTCTCCCTTGTTAAGACCGATCTGAGCACGCCGCTGCATGTCCGTATCCAGGATCCACTCAATAATGAAAAGGGTCCGTTCAATACGACCAACTTCACGAAGCGCAACTGCAAGGTTGTTTTGTCGTGGGTAAGAAGCGAGCTTGCGCAGGAGTTGGCTGGGCCTGATTTTGCCAGCGGTCATCGTCGCGGCACAACGGAAAATATCAGGCCAGTTCGCAACGATAAGATCCTCCCGGGCTTTTCCACCTACCAACTTGCGTAACTCCCTGGGGGTCGTATCGGGATTAAATACGTACAACCGCTTCGATGGCAGATCCCTGATTCGCAGAACGAGATTGTAGCCGAGCAGGCTACTGGCTCCGAACAAATGGTCGGTGAATCCTGCTGTATCGGCATACTGTTCGCGAACATGGCGACCGACCTCGTTCATCAGTAGTCCATCGAGAATATACGGTGCCTCGCTCACGGTCGCCGGGATCGACTGACAAGCGAATGGCGCGAACTGGTCGCTTACGTGAGTATACGCTTTGAGGCCGGGAACAGAACCATATTTGGCATTGACCATGTTCATGGCTTCGCCATGCCGCGCTGTCGGGAAAAACTGACCATCGCTCGATGCTGACGTGCCCATCCCCCAGACGCGTGACATCGGCAGTTTACCCTGCGCGGCCACCACAATTGCCAATGCCTGGTTCATGGCTTCGCTTTCAACATGCCAGCGGGCAAGGCGTGAGAGCTGCCAGTAATCATGCGTGTTTGTAGCTTCCGCCATCTTACGCAGGCCCAGATTGAGCCCTTCAGCGAGCAGGACGTTGAGCAGACCGATCCGGTCGCGACATGGAGCCCCGGTTCTCAGATGGGTAAACGCATCTGTGAAACCAAGGGCTGCATCAACTTCAAGCAGCATGTCGGTAATCCGAACGGACGGCATTCGGCGATACAGATCCAGTATGAGTGCCTCGGCACCATCCGGCACGTCTGCTGTCAACCTGTCGATCCGCAACGTTCCATCTTCTATGCTACCGTGCGGAATAGTGCCGTTACGGGCAGCCCGGGCCAGCCGCTTAAGAGCGATCGTGAGTCGCGCCTTTCTGTCTGCCAGCCAATCCTGTGGGTTGGAAGGCACGGCCAGTTTTGCATTTTCCTGCGCCGCGATCATCGGCACCAGTACCTGCTTGAGGTCACCATAGCGGCGCGAATGAGCGAGCCAGACATCTCCGGAACGAAAAGCATCCCGGAGGTGAAAGAGTACCGCCACTTCCCAAAGACGGGTATCTCCTTTTTCCTGAGCTCGTAAATGACGGTTCCATTTGGAGCTGGGCCGCAGGAAACGCCTTTCTGGCGATGCAACACCTTTCATCTCTCCGATCGACAAAGCTGCTGCTACCAATGGTCCGGCGACCGGCGCGGCTTCGAGCTTCAGACAGCGCAACATGCGGGGCGCATAACGACGAAAGCGATGGTATCCCTGCCCGACATATGCAAGAGGCTCATCGGCTAGCGTGTTGCTGAGTTGAGTCCCTGTCGCTACCAGTTGAGCGAGCCGGTCCCATGCAACCGAACTGGCGACAGCCATCTCCAGCGGGGTTCCGTCACTGCGGGCCTCAAGCAACGAAGTTCCCAGCGCGGTGAAGGTACGGATCGTATCCGTGAGTGTGGCTTTAGAGCCGGAAATTGTTTCGTCATGCTGGCGCTTCGCTTCCCGCCAGGTTTTTCCTACGATCCTGTCATGGGTTTCGACTATGGCATCAGCAATCGCCGCTTCCCACTCCACAACACAGACGGCAAGGATCGCCCAGCGGCGGTCCGAAGTGATGTCACGCAAACCGTCGGTGAAGTAGCGTTCACCCTGCCGACGCAGCCGGGCAATGCGATGGGCAGGTATGCTGGCCAAAGCACTATGATTGATATTCAGGGTACGCAGAAATTCGGGCACTGTTGCAAATAGTCGGTGGTGATAAACTTATCATCCCCTTTTGCTGATGGAGCTGCACATGAACCCATTCAAAGGCCGGCATTTTCAGCGTGACATCATTCTGTGGGCCGTACGCTGGTACTGCAAATACGGCATCAGTTACCGTGAGCTGCAGGAGATGCTGGCTGAACGCGGAGTGAATGTCGATCACTCCACGATTTACCGCTGGGTTCAGCGTTATGCGCCTGAAATGGAAAAACGGCTGCGCTGGTACTGGCGTAACCCTTCCGATCTTTGCCCGTGGCACATGGATGAAACCTACGTGAAGGTCAATGGCCGCTGGGCGTATCTGTACCGGGCCGTCGACAGCCGGGGCCGCACTGTCGATTTTTATCTCTCCTCCCGTCGTAACAGCAAAGCTGCATACCGGTTTCTGGGTAAAATCCTCAACAACGTGAAGAAGTGGCAGATCCCGCGATTCATCAACACGGATAAAGCGCCCGCCTATGGTCGCGCGCTTGCTCTGCTCAAACGCGAAGGCCGGTGCCCGTCTGACGTTGAACACCGACAGATTAAGTACCGGAACAACGTGATTGAATGCGATCATGGCAAACTGAAACGGATAATCGGCGCCACGCTGGGATTTAAATCCATGAAGACGGCTTACGCCACCATCAAAGGTATTGAGGTGATGCGTGCACTACGCAAAGGCCAGGCCTCAGCATTTTATTATGGTGATCCCCTGGGCGAAATGCGCCTGGTAAGCAGAGTTTTTGAAATGTAAGGCCTTTGAATAAGACAAAAGGCTGCCTCATCGCTAACTTTGCAACAGTGCCGCGCGACGAGCAGCAGCACCAGGAGCAGAAGCACGTCGAGAAAAAGCAACAGCAGATCGAGCAGCGCCCACGGCGGGCCGCTCGCATCGGATAAGTCGAAAAATCCGGCTAAAGTGGCCGAGCTGCACATCAGGCCGCGCGGTTTTCCTCCCTGATCGCCGGCGCGGTTTCTTCCTCCCTGAACCGCATGCAGACTTGCCGCCTCGGACACCCCGAGGCGGTTTTTTTTCGCCTCGCTCGAGCATCGCCGCATCCGACGATGCCGAGACGACCAGGCCGCGCACGTCGAGCTGCAGCATCGCCATTGCCGACGATGGCACCAGGTCGCCGGCGGTGGCCACCGACCTCGAGCTCGCATCGCCACATCCGACGATGCGCGCCGGCGTCGACCATCGCCAGGTCTGACGATGGCGGCCGCCCTGCCCTGGATCTCGCATCGCCATTTCTGGCGATGAGATCCACGGAGCGGCCATTTAGACCCGCCAATAACGACCCGGCCAAGATAAATCGCATGACGGCCTTTTTGGCCGGGGGTAGCATGACCGGACACTTTGCGTATGCCCAAAGGAGCCCGCAAGTATGCGCAGGACGAAGCCAGTAGCCGCGCCGATGGTGGCGCGGGTCTATCTGCGCGTCAGCACCGACGCGCAGGACTTGGAACGCCAAGAGGCGATCACTACGGCCGCGAAGGCCGCCGGCTACTACGTCGCCGGCATCTACCGTGAGAAGGCATCCGGCGCACGCGCCGACCGGCCTGAGCTGCTGCGCATGATCGGCGACCTACAGCCCGGCGAGGTGGTCATTGCCGAGAAGATCGACCGCATCAGCCGCCTACCTTTGCCCGAGGCCGAGC
This sequence comes from Enterobacter sp. FB, assembly GCF_000805795.1. Classification (NCBI taxonomy): domain Bacteria; kingdom Pseudomonadati; phylum Pseudomonadota; class Gammaproteobacteria; order Enterobacterales; family Enterobacteriaceae; genus Enterobacter; species Enterobacter sp. FB. The sequence goes on from NZ_JSZC01000018.1 coordinate 51,974, forward strand.
GCCTGGTGGCCTCGATACAGGCCAAAGGCGCAAGCCTGGCCGTCCCTGGCGTGGTCGATCTATCCGACCTAGCGGCCGAGGCCCAGGGCGTCGCCAAGATCGTGCTGGAAGCCGTGCAGATCATGCTTTTTCGCCTGGCCTTGCAGATGGCCCGCGACGACTACGAGGACAGGCGCGAACGCCAGCGCCAAGGCATTGAGTTGGCCCGCCAGGCCGGGCGGTACAAGGGCCGCCGTGCTGATCCGAAGCGCCGCGCCCAAGTTGTCGCGCTGCGCAAGTCCGGCTACAGCATCAACAAGACCGCCGAGCTGGCCGGGTACAGTGCGGCCCAGGTGAAACGGATATGGGCCGAGGTCAGCCAGGCCGAAGCGAAGCAGCACGGCGCGTTCGTGGAGGACGCATTGACGGAAGCCGATGCCCTGGCCGCTGTCGGCCAGGATGAGCGCCAGGAGGAAAGGGCATGAAGAAGCCGAACCAAGACGACGAGCCGTTTTTCATCACCGAGGAGATTGCGGCCGAAATGATCGCCGGCGGCTATGAGTTCGAGCTGCCGCCCATTCCTTGCACCATCCGCCTACGCGACGTGCTGGAGCGCATGACCGATGCTGAGCTAGCATTGCAGCCGGGCGAGATCGCCGACCAGGAGCGTGAACGCTGCCGGCGCAAGCCGTGTTCAACCTCATGATCTGGTCATGGTATTTTTCATGGCACTGAGCCTGATAGTTCTTGCAAATTGTTGTCACTAAAGGGTTTTGTGTGCTTGTTTACAATCGAGTGGGAGTGACGGGCACTGGCTGGCAATGTCTAGCAACGGCAGGCATTTCGGCTGAGGGTAAAAGAACTTTCCGCTAAGCGATAGACTGTATGTAAACACAGTATTGCAAGGACGCGGAACATGCCTCATGTGGCGGCCAGGACGGCCAGCCGGGATCGGGATACTGGTCGTTACCAGAGCCACCGACCCGAGCAAACCCTTCTCTATCAGATCGTTGACGAGTATTACCCGGCATTCGCTGCGCTTATGGCAGAGCAGGGAAAGGAATTGCCGGGCTATGTGCAACGGGAATTTGAAGAATTTCTCCAATGCGGGCGGCTGGAGCATGGCTTTCTACGGGTTCGCTGCGAGTCTTGCCACGCCGAGCACCTGGTCGCTTTCAGCTGTAAGCGTCGCGGTTTCTGCCCGAGCTGTGGGGCGCGGCGGATGGCCGAAAGTGCCGCCTTGCTGGTTGATGAAGTACTGCCTGAACAACCCATGCGTCAGTGGGTGTTGAGCTTCCCGTTTCAGCTGCGTTTCCTGTTTGCCAGCCGGCCCGAGATCATGGGGTGGGTGCTGGGCATCGTTTACCGCGTCATTGCCACGCACCTGGTCAAGAAAGCGGGCCATACCCACCAAGTGGCCAAGACGGGCGCGGTCACCCTGATCCAGCGTTTTGGATCGGCGCTCAATCTGAATGTTCACTTCCACATGCTGTTTCTCGACGGTGTGTATGTCGAGCAATCCCACGGCTCAGCGCGTTTCCGCTGGGTCAAGGCGCCGACCAGCCCAGAGCTCACCCAGCTGACGCACACCATCGCCCACCGGGTGGGTCGCTATCTGGAACGGCAAGGCCTGCTGGAACGGGATGTCGAAAACAGCTATCTGGCCTCGGATGCGGTGGATGACGACCCGATGACACCCCTGCTGGGGCACTCGATCACTTACCGTATCGCTGTCGGTTCACAGGCGGGGCGAAAGGTGTTCACTTTGCAAACTCTGCCGACCAGTGGTGATCCGTTCGGTGACGGGATTGGCAAGGTAGCCGGGTCCAGCCTGCACGCCGGCGTGGCGGCCAGGGCCGATGAACGCAAGAAGCTCGAACGGCTGTGCCGGTACATCAGCCGCCCGGCGGTATCCGAGAAGCGGCTGTCGTTAACACGAGGCGGCAACGTGCGCTACCAGCTCAAGACGCCGTACCGGGACGGCACCACGCACGTCATTTTCGAACCATTGGATTTCATTGCAAGGCTGGCCGCCCTGGTACCGAAGCCCAGAGTCAACCTAACCCGCTTCCACGGGGTGTTCGCACCCAACAGTCGGCACCGGGCGTTGGTCACGCCGGCAAAACGGGGCAGGGGCAACAAGGTCAGGGTGGCTGATGAACCGGCAACACCAGCACAACGGCGAGCGTCGATGACATGGGCGCAACGGCTCAAGCGTGTTTTCAATATCGACATCGAGACCTGCAGCGGCTGCGGCGGCGCCATGAAAGTCATCGCCTGCATTGAAGACCCTATAGTGATCAAGCAGATCCTTGATCACCTGAAGCACAAAGCCGAAACCAGCGGGACCAGGGCGTTACCCGAAAGCCGGGCGCCACCGGCTGAGCTGCTCCTGGGTCTGTTTGACTGACGAGCCTGAAGGCCAACGATACCAATCAAAATGCTGCGTTCACAGCGCCGCGGCAGGGATCCGCCGTGCTGGTTGTCGGAAAAGGAGCCGCTAGTGGGAAAGAGGAGGGTAAATTTTCAGCGTTGCTGGCTCCCCGTCAGCCGGATTGGGTTGCATCGCAGGGGTGTCGAAAGAGTCAACTGCGGTCCAAAGCTGTTGGACTTGGGTGAAAAGGGCGTTTATTCTTCCTATACGTGCCGCGTTCCAGGCGGCGACTATGAGGGCTATGTCGATGCCCATGTGCGCCGGCTGGAGGCGCTACGCCGGGCCGGTATCGTCGAGCGGATCGACGCCGACCAATGGCGCATCCCCGATGATCTGGTCAGCCGTGCCGCCGCCCATGACGCCGGCCGAGACAGTCAGGCCAGCGTTCGCGTCCTTTCCCCGGTCGATCTGAACAAACAGATCGGATCGGACGGCGCGACCTGGCTGGACCGGCGGCTGATCCACGGCGAGACGGCCGACCTTGCGCCAACCGGCTTCGGGCAACAAGTCCGCGAAGCCATGGACCAGCGCCGCGAGCACCATATCGAACAGGGCGACGCCACCCGCAGCCGGGACAGCCGCGTCTTCTACCGGCGCAACCTTCTCGCCATCCTGCGGGAGCGCGAGGTAGCCGGCGTCGGATCGGATATGGCTTTGAGTAAGGGCCTGCCGTTCCGCGCCGCCACGGACGGCGAGAGCGTCAGCGGCAAGTTTACCGGAACCGTGCATCTATCGAGCGGCAAGTTCGCCGTGGTCGAGAAATCCCATGAGTTCACCCTTGTCCCGTGGCGGCCGATCATCGACCGCCAACTCGGCCGCGAGGTTATGGGCATCGTGCAGGGCGGGTCGGTGTCGTGGCAGTTAGGGCGGCAGAGGGGGCTGGAACGCTGAGTGCGCCCATGCCGCATTGCGAAGCAAAAGATAATCGGATAAAATGTAGCAATTCATATTCGTAAGCGTGGAGTAATCAGATGGGAAATTCCAAGTCAGCAGACAAGTAAGCCGCAACAACCAGTATTGTTGTTGCGGCGCTCTGTAAGGCTAGTCTCATCTGATTGCTGACGAGCAGACGTCGCCCGGTATTCCTTAATCGAGGGTTGATTCGTCATGACCACCACACGCCCCGCGTGGGCCTATACGCTGCCGGCAGCACTGCTGCTGATGGCTCCTTTCGACATCCTCGCTTCACTGGCGATGGATATTTATCTCCCTGTCGTTCCAGCGATGCCCGGCATCCTGAACACGACGCCCGCTATGATCCAACTCACGTTGAGCCTCTATATGGTGATGCTCGGCGTGGGCCAGGTGATTTTTGGTCCGCTCTCAGACAGAATCGGGCGACGGCCAATTCTACTTGCGGGCGCAACGGCTTTCGTCATTGCGTCTCTGGGAGCAGCTTGGTCTTCAACTGCACCGGCCTTTGTCGCTTTCCGTCTACTTCAAGCAGTGGGCGCGTCGGCCATGCTGGTGGCGACGTTCGCGACGGTTCGCGACGTTTATGCCAACCGTCCTGAGGGTGTCGTCATCTACGGCCTTTTCAGTTCGATGCTGGCGTTCGTGCCTGCGCTCGGCCCTATCGCCGGAGTATTGATCGGCGAGTTCTTGGGATGGCAGGCGATATTCATTACTTTGGCTATACTGGCGATGCTCGCACTCCTAAATGCGGGTTTCAGGTGGCACGAAACCCGCCCTCTGGATCAAGTCAAGACGCGCCGATCTGTCTTGCCGATCTTCGCGAGTCCGGCTTTTTGGGTTTACACTGTCGGCTTTAGCGCCGGTATGGGCACCTACTTCGTCTTCTTCTCGACGGCTCCCGTGTGCTCATAGGCCAAGCGGAATATTCCGAGATCGGATTCAGCTTTGCCTTCGCCACTGTCGCGCTTGTAATGATCGTGACAACCCCGTTTCGCGAAGTCCTTTGTCGCCAGATGGGGCATCGCAGGATGCGTGGCGCGTGGGATGGCGTTGCTTGTTTGCGGAGCGGTCCTGTTGGGGATCGGCGAACTTTACGGCTCGCCGTCATTCCTCACCTTCATCCTACCGATGTGGGTTGTCGCGGTCGGTATTGTCTTCACGGTGTCCGTTACCGCGAACGGCGCTTTGGCAGAGTTCGACGACATCGCGGGATCAGCGGTCGCGTTCTACTTCTGCGTTCAAAGCCTGATAGTCAGCATTGTCGGGACATTGGCGGTGGCACTTTTAAACGGTGACACAGCGTGGCCCGTGATCTGTTACGCCACGGCGATGGCGGTACTGGTTTCGTTGGGGCTGGTGCTCCTTCGGCTCCGTGGGGCTGCCACCGAGAAGTCGCCAGTCGTCTAACCGACGACTGGTAGCAGGCCCGCTCCGATGCGGCGCACTAACCATCGAAACCTCGTGAATGTCGGTATCCTGTCTGGCAGGATACCGCTCATTTCCCTTGTTCAGTTCATCGCCGTCGCCGAGCATCTGAATTTTCGGCATGCGGCCAAGGCACTTGGTATCAGCCAGTCGAGCGTCAGCGCGCGTGTGAAAGCGCTGGAGGATAACCTTGGTGTCCTGCTATTTGAGCGCCATGCGCGGGGCGTTCGGCTAACAGACGCAGGCAGGCACTTCATGGAGCGTGTCACGGCGGGTGTCGATCAACTCGATCACGCAGTGAAGACCGCGGAGTGACGGGCACTGGCTGGCAATGTCTAGCAACGGCAGGCATTTCGGCTGAGGGTAAAAGAACTTTCCGCTAAGCGATAGACTGTATGTAAACACAGTATTGCAAGGACGCGGAACATGCCTCATGTGGCGGCCAGGACGGCCAGCCGGGATCGGGATACTGGTCGTTACCAGAGCCACCGACCCGAGCAAACCCTTCTCTATCAGATCGTTGACGAGTATTACCCGGCATTCGCTGCGCTTATGGCAGAGCAGGGAAAGGAATTGCCGGGCTATGTGCAACGGGAATTTGAAGAATTTCTCCAAAGCCCGCGACGCAGCGCCGGCAGGCAGAGCAAGTAGAGGGCAGCGCCTGCAATCCATGCCCACCCGTTCCACGTTGTTATAGAAGCCGCATAGATCGCCGTGAAGAGGAGGGGTCCGACGATCGAGGTCAGGCTGGTGAGCGCCGCCAGTGAGCCTTGCAGCTGCCCCTGACGTTCCTCATCCACCTGCCTGGACAACATTGCTTGCAGCGCCGGCATTCCGATGCCACCCGAAGCAAGCAGGACCATGATCGGGAACGCCATCCATCCCCGTGTCGCGAAGGCAAGCAGGATGTAGCCTGTGCCGTCGGCAATCATTCCGAGCATGAGTGCCCGCCTTTCGCCGAGCCGGGCGGCTACAGGGCCGGTGATCATTGCCTGGGCGAGTGAATGCAGAATGCCAAATGCGGCAAGCGAAATGCCGATCGTGGTCGCGTCCCAGTGAAAGCGATCCTCGCCGAAAATGACCCAAAGCGCGGCCGGCACCTGTCCGACAAGTTGCATGATGAAGAAGACCGCCATCAGGGCGGCGACGACGGTCATGCCCCGGGCCCACCGGAACGAAGCGAGCGGGTTGAGAGCCTCCCGGCGTAACGGCCGGCGTTCGCCTTTGTGCGACTCCGGCAAAAGGAAACAGCCCGTCAGGAAATTGAGGCCGTTCAAGGCTGCCGCGGCGAAGAACGGAGCGTGGGGGGAGAAACCGCCCATCAGCCCACCGAGCACAGGTCCCGCGACCATCCCGAACCCGAAACAGGCGCTCATGAAGCCGAAGTGCCGCGCGCGCTCATCGCCATCAGTGATATCGGCAATATAAGCGCCGGCTACCGCCCCAGTCGCCCCGGTGATGCCGGCCACGATCCGCCCGATATAGAGAACCCAAAGGAAAGGCGCCGTCGCCATGATGGCGTAGTCGACAGCAGCGCCGGCCAGCGAGACGAGCAAGACCGGCCGCCGCCCGAAACGATCCGACAGCGCGCCCAGCACAGGTGCGCAGGCAAATTGCATCAACGCATACAGCGCCAGCAGAATGCCATAGTGGGCGGTGACGTCGTTCGAGTGAACCAGATCGCGCAGGAGGCCCGGCAGCACCGGCATAATCAGGCCGATGCCGACAGCGTCGAGCGCGACAGTGCTCAGAATTACGATCAGGGGTCTGTTGGGTTTCACGTCTGGCCTCCGGACCAGCCTCCGCTGGTCCGATTGAACGCGCGGATTCTTTATCACTGATAAGTTGGTGGACATATTATGTTTATCAGTGATAAAGTGTCAAGCATGACAAAGTTGCAGCCGAATACAGTGATCCGTGCCGCCCTGGACCTGTTGAACGAGGTCGGCGTAGACGGTCTGACGACACGCAAACTGGCGGAACGGTTGGGGGTTCAGCAGCCGGCGCTTTACTGGCACTTCAGGAACAAGCGGGCGCTGCTCGACGCACTGGCCGAAGCCATGCTGGCGGAGAATCATACGCATTCGGTGCCGAGAGCCGACGACGACTGGCGCTCATTTCTGATCGGGAATGCCCGCAGCTTCAGGCAGGCGCTGCTCGCCTACCGCGATGGCGCGCGCATCCATGCCGGCACGCGACCGGGCGCACCGCAGATGGAAACGGCCGACGCGCAGCTTCGCTTCCTCTGCGAGGCGGGTTTTTCGGCCGGGGACGCCGTCAATGCGCTGATGACAATCAGCTACTTCACTGTTGGGGCCGTGCTTGAGGAGCAGGCCGGCGACAGCGATGCCGGCGAGCGCGGCGGCACCGTTGAACAGGCTCCGCTCTCGCCGCTGTTGCGGGCCGCGATAGACGCCTTCGACGAAGCCGGTCCGGACGCAGCGTTCGAGCAGGGACTCGCGGTGATTGTCGATGGATTGGCGAAAAGGAGGCTCGTTGTCAGGAACGTTGAAGGACCGAGAAAGGGTGACGATTGATCAGGACCGCTGCCGGAGCGCAACCCACTCACTACAGCAGAGCCATGTAGACAACATCCCCTCCCCCTTTCCACCGCGTCAGACGCCCGTAGCAGCCCGCTACGGGCTTTTTCATGCCCTGCCCTAGCGTCCAAGCCTCACGGCCGCGCTCGGCCTCTCTGGCGGCCTTCTGGCGCTCCTGCTGCGGCGTCCGCTCGTGGGCCGTGGCGCGGGTCCGCGCGCCGGCCTCGTGCGCCTGGCGCTCGCGGGCGAGGTCCAGGGCGGCCGTCTTCACGTTCTGCCTTGCGCAGATGAGATAGATCTAGCGTGGACTCAAGGCTCTCGCGAATGGCTCGCGTTGGAAACTTTCATTGACACTTGAGGGGCACCGCAGGGAAATTCTCGTCCTTGCGAGAACCGGCTATGTCGTGCTGCGCATCGAGCCTGCGCCCTTGGCTTGTCTCGCCCCTCTCCGCGTCGCTACGGGGCTTCCAGGGGTCGTTTGCGGGAAGGGGCGGAATCCTACGCTAAGGCTTTGGCCAGCGATATTCTCCGGTGAGATTGATGTGTTCCCAGGGGATAGGAGAAGTCGCTTGATATCTAGTATGACGTCTGTCGCACCTGCTTGATCGCGGCCGCGATAGCTAGATCGCGTTGCTCCTCTTCTCCATCCGCGTTCCAAGCTGCGGAAAGGCACCCATAAGCGTACGCCTGGTCGAGCAGGCGACGCGGATCGACGTCCAGCGCACGAGAGAATGCGTCCGCCATCTGTGCAATGCGTCTAGGATCGAGACAAAGGTCGTCTCTGTCAGCCGGATCGTAGAACATATTGGCGGCGCCAAAGCCCACTTCACCGACCAGACCGACGGGATCTATCACCAGCCAGCCGCGACTGGAGAACATGATGTTTTCATGATGCAGATCGCCATGTAGCCCACGCAGTTCCGAGGCATTGCTCATCATTTGATCGGCTATAATCGCCGCGTGGACGTAGTCAGTTTGACAACCTGCGTTTTGATCATCGCGCGCCCGCTGAAACAAAGCTGCAAAGCGATCCCGGATCGGGAGAAGGGCAGAAGGCAGGGGTTCCTCAGATGCGGCATACAGCTTCGCCATTAGTTCCGCTGCAATTTCGGTCGCCTGGTAGTCGCCGTGCTCGGCAACGATGTGAGAGAGCATTCGCTCCCCGGCATATTCGAGCAACATCAGATTGTTCTCACGACCGAGCAACCGGACTGCTCCCCTCCCATTGCGCCATACCAGATAGTCGGCCCCGCGCAGTTCATCAGCAATGTCTTCTATAGGTTTCAATCCCTTGACGATTGCAGGAGTCCCGTCTGGCAATGAAACTTTCCAAACGAGGCTGGAAAAGGTGTCCGCAATGAGAACAGGTTGCGAAACGTGCCAATGAGCAGGAAAAACAGGCGGCATGAACATCAACCCCAAGTCAGAGGGTCCAATCGCAGATAGAAGGCAAGGCGTTCGCGGTCGGGGGCTTCGATCCCCAATACATTGAATAGGACAGCGAAGGCGCGCTCTGCTTCATCTGGCGCTGCCCAGTTCTCTTCGGCGTTAGCAATCATGAGTGCCAAATCGGCATAGCGATCTGCTGTTCCGAGCCGCCCAAGGTCGATCAGACCCGTGCATTGAAGAGTTTTAGGGTCCACCATGAAGTTCGGCATGCAGGGATCACCATGGCAAACAACCATATCGGTGCGCTCTTGGTCGAGCCGCACCGGTAGCTCTCGTTCGACACGAGCCAAAAGATCGAGCTGCGGCGTACTCTTGTCCTCGTCCGGTAAGAAGTCGGGATTGACGGCATTGCGGGACACCACATCAACGGCGCGTCCGAACATTCGCGACAGCCTGCGCTCAAACGGACATTGATCAACCGATAGGCTGTGAACAGCGCCAAGTTGCTGCCCCATTGACGGCCACGCTTTGAGCAAATCCGCTCCAGACAGATCAGCCGCCGGTACTCCCGGAATTGCCGTTATCACCAAGCATGCACCCTCCTGTTCCTCCTGCCAGTTGATGACCTCGGGGCAAGCCACACCTCGACCTTTGAGCCAAATGAGGCGGTCACGCTCTCCAGCGAGCTCACCGCGGCGGGAAGCAGGTGCGATTTTCGCGAAGGCATGCCCGTCACCACGTCGAAAAACAAAATCACCAGATTCTCCGCCTCTGACAGGCAACCAGTCAGAATGCGATTCACCAAAAAAAATATTAGTTCGATTCAATGGAGGTTCCTTCAGTTTTCTGATGAAGCGCGAATATAGAGAAATATCCCGAATGTGCAGTTAACGAATTCTTGCGGTTTCTTTCAGCGCCGCCAATACCGCCAGCCCGTCGCGCAAGGGGCGCGGCTCGTGTGTGCGGATGAAGTCAGCTCCACCTGCGGCGGCGGCAAGCTCTGCAGCGAGTGTCGCGGCCCCGACATCCCCCGGACCACGGCCTGTGAGCGCGCGCAGAAAGGATTTGCGCGAAACAGACAGAAGCACCGGCAAATCGAAGCGCAGCCGCAATTCATCGAACCGCGCCAGCACCGAGAGCGAGGTTTCGGGAGCAGCCCCCAGAAAAAACCCCATGCCGGGATCAAGGACAAGGCGGTTGCGTTTGATACCGGCACCCGTCAGCGCCGCGATGCGCGCGTCAAAGAACGCCGCAATGTGATCCATGATGTCGCCAGCGGGTGCCTCGCGCCGATCTGCCTGCCCGTCTTGCACCGAATGCATAACGACGAGTTTGGCAGATGATTTCGCCAATTGCGGATAGAACGCAGCGTCTGGAAAACCGCGAATATCATTGAGATAGGCCACACCACGCGACAAGGCATAGGCTTGCGTCGCGGGTTGATAACTGTCGAGCGAGACGGGAATGCCATCTGCCTTGAGCGCGTCCAGCACCGGCGCGATACGCGCGATTTCTGTGTCGGACGAAACAGGCGCGGCGTCGGGATTGCTGGATGCCGGACCGAGGTCGATCACATCTGCCCCCTCGGCCATCAGCTTACGCGCCTGCGCAATGGCTGCGTCTGGCGCCAGATACCGGCCTCCATCGGAGAAACTGTCCGAGGTTATGTTGACGATGCCGAAAATGATGAGCGATTTATTCATGGGGGCTTCTATAATAATAATAATCGAGCATGAGTCTCATACGGATGCTCGGGTCGAAAGGGAATCCCCAGGCGAGTAACCTGTTTGCGGTGATCCATTAGCTGCAGGAGCAGAATAGCATACATCTGGAAGCAAAGCCAGGAAAGCGGCCTATGGAGCTGTGCGGCAGCGCTCAGTAGGCAATTTTTCAAAATATTGTTAAGCCTTTTCTGAGCATGGTATTTTTCATGGTATTACCAATTAGCAGGAAAATAAGCCATTGAATATAAAAGATAAAAATGTCTTGTTTACAATAGAGTGGGTATCGGAGACGAAGAAGGACAAGGTACATGCTGACCGATACCAAGCTGCGCAATCTCAAGCCCAGGGACAAACTCTACAAAGTGAATGACCGGGAAGGTCTCTATGTGGGGGTCGCCTCAGAAAACGGAATCTATGGTCACTCCCGTTTTTGCAACACCGATTTTGACGACAAGTTGGCTTGCTTGAATCTATCCGGCGTCTGAATGGGATTTTATTCCCGCGCCTCGATGAGTTCCGCGCCTGATGAACCTCCAGAAAATATACGGCTTCAATGAGCCTTTCCGTTTTACAGGTTCCTCAACAGGCCGGTGGGCCGTTAGTATCATCAATATCAGTATTCGCAAAACCAGATGAATGATTGTTTAAACTGGTGTATTTCTGCCTTTATGCTTCGTAAGTTTGCTGTCGCGCCGTCAGTGCCCAGGCTATTCTGGCCAGCTTGTTTGCCAGAGCACAGGTGACGACAAAGTTGCTTTTCCGACACAACAACTCCCTGACCCAGTCGGCCAACTTGCCAGACTGGTGTTCCAGTTTTTGTATGAATACCCTGGCACACTGAACCAACAAAGTTCGGATCTTTTTGTTGCCCCGCTTGCTAATCCCTAACAATGTCGTCCGACCTCCCGTGCTGTACTGTCGGGGTACCAGCCCTGTTGCCGCCGCAAAGTCACGGCTGCTGGCGTACTGCTTCCCGTCGCCAATCTCAGTTGAAATAGTACTGGCAGTCAGCGTTCCAACGCAGGGAATACTCAGCAAGCGCTGTCCAACCTCATCTTCGTCCAACTTTCGTTTCAACTGAGATTCCAGATCTTTAATCTGCTCAACAAGATAGTGATAATGCTGTTGTAATTTCAGCAGTAACTGGCTGAGATAAAGAGGCAAACTACTGTCCTCAAGAAGGGTACTCAGTCGACTAATAACGGCAGCACCTCGCGGAACGCTGATACCAAATTCCAGCAGAAAAGCATGCATCTGATTAGTTGTTTTCACCTTATCCTGAACCAGGGATTCACGGACACGATGCAGAGCTCGCATTGCCTGCTGAGATTCGGTTCTAGGCTGCACGAAACGCATAGATGGACGTGATGCTGCTTCACAGATAGCTTCAGCATCAACGAAGTCATTTTTGTTGCTTTTAACGGCACTGTTGCAAAGTTAGCGATGAGGCAGCCTTTTGTCTTATTCAAAGGCCTTACATTTCAAAAACTCTGCTTACCAGGCGCATTTCGCCCAGGGGATCACCATAATAAAATGCTGAGGCCTGGCCTTTGCGTAGTGCACGCATCACCTCAATACCTTTGATGGTGGCGTAAGCCGTCTTCATGGATTTAAATCCCAGCGTGGCGCCGATTATCCGTTTCAGTTTGCCATGATCGCATTCAATCACGTTGTTCCGGTACTTAATCTGTCGGTGTTCAACGTCAGACGGGCACCGGCCTTCGCGTTTGAGCAGAGCAAGCGCGCGACCATAGGCGGGCGCTTTATCCGTGTTGATGAATCGCGGGATCTGCCACTTCTTCACGTTGTTGAGGATTTTACCCAGAAACCGGTATGCAGCTTTGCTGTTACGACGGGAGGAGAGATAAAAATCGACAGTGCGGCCCCGGCTGTCGACGGCCCGGTACAGATACGCCCAGCGGCCATTGACCTTCACGTAGGTTTCATCCATGTGCCACGGGCAAAGATCGGAAGGGTTACGCCAGTACCAGCGCAGCCGTTTTTCCATTTCAGGCGCATAACGCTGAACCCAGCGGTAAATCGTGGAGTGATCGACATTCACTCCGCGTTCAGCCAGCATCTCCTGCAGCTCACGGTAACTGATGCCGTATTTGCAGTACCAGCGTACGGCCCACAGAATGATGTCACGCTGAAAATGCCGGCCTTTGAATGGGTTCATGTGCAGCTCCATCAGCAAAAGGGGATGATAAGTTTATCACCACCGACTATTTGCAACAGTGCCCTGTTTAGAGTACTATATGCGCCTGCAACAGTGGGCCACCGAAAATATTAAAAAACTGCTTTATCTCGCGGGGGATGACGCGGTGATTAATTACGGGAAAATGCGGCTGGAATTTTTGCAGAAAGCACTGGCGCAGGATACCTCCGGTGACTTCTGCTTTCGTGTGCTGCATCCGGAAGTGTCTGGCCCGCCGGATATGAAAAAGGCTTCCGCCGGGTACCGTGACTTTATTATCGGTAACAGAGCGTTGCTGGATCTGGTGAATTCAGCCGGTGAAGGGGCTCCGGTTGCGCATTATTCCGCTGATGAAATTCAGTCATTATTTTCGGCACAAATACAGGGGTCGGTGGATAAATACGGCGATAGTTTCCTGACGGATGATCCGTATGTGCTGGCGGAAGACAAGCTGCAAACCTGTCAGATGGAAATTGATTTAATGGCGGATGTGCTGAGAGCACCGCCCCGTGAATCCGCAGAACTGATCCGCTATGTATTTGCGGATGAGTGGCCGGAATAAATAAAACCGGGCTTAATACAGATTAAGCCCGTATCGGGTATTATTACTGAATACCAGACAGCTTACGGAGGACGGAATGTTACCCATTGAGACAACCAGACTGCCTTCTGATTATTAATATTTTTCACTATTAATCAGAAGGAATAACCATGAATTTTACCCGGATTGACCTGAATACCTGGAATCGCAGGGAACATTTTGCCCTTTATCGTCAGCAGATTAAATGCGGATTCAGCCTGACCACCAAACTCGATATTACCGCTTTGCGTACTGCACTGGCGAAAACCGGTTATAAGTTTTATCCGCTGATGATTTACCTGATCTCCCGGGCTGTTAATCAGTTTCCGGAGTTCCGGATGGCAATGAAAGATAATGAACTGATTTACTGGGAACAGTCAGACCCGGTCTTTACTGTCTTTCATAAAGAAACCGAAACATTCTCCGCACTGTCCTGCCGTTATTTTCCGGATCTCAGTGAGTTTATGGCGGGTTATAACGCGGTAACAGCAGAATATCAGCATGATACCAGGTTGTTTCCGCAGGGAAATTTACCGGAGAATCACCTGAATATATCATCGTTACCCTGGGTGAGTTTTGACGGATTTAATCTGAATATCACCGGAAATGATGATTATTTTTCCCCGGTTTTTACAATGGCAAAGTTTCAGCAGGAAGGTGACCGCGTACTATTACCTGTTTCTGTACAGGTTCATCATGCAGTCTGTGATGGTTTTCATGCAGCAAGGTTTATCAATACACTTCAGCTGATGTGTGATAACATACTGAAATAAATTAATTAATTCTGTATTTAAGCCACCGTATCCGGCAGGATTGGTGGCTTTTTTTTATATTTTAACCGTAATCTGTAATTTCGTTTCAGAAGGCACTGTTGCAAAGTTAGCGATGAGGCAGCCTTTTGTCTTATTCAAAGGCCTTACATTTCAAAAACTCTGCTTACCAGGCGCATTTCGCCCAGGGGATCACCATAATAAAATGCTGAGGCCTGGCCTTTGCGTAGTGCACGCATCACCTCAATACCTTTGATGGTGGCGTAAGCCGTCTTCATGGATTTAAATCCCAGCGTGGCGCCGATTATCCGTTTCAGTTTGCCATGATCGCATTCAATCACGTTGTTCCGGTACTTAATCTGTCGGTGTTCAACGTCAGACGGGCACCGGCCTTCGCGTTTGAGCAGAGCAAGCGCGCGACCATAGGCGGGCGCTTTATCCGTGTTGATGAATCGCGGGATCTGCCACTTCTTCACGTTGTTGAGGATTTTACCCAGAAACCGGTATGCAGCTTTGCTGTTACGACGGGAGGAGAGATAAAAATCGACAGTGCGGCCCCGGCTGTCGACGGCCCGGTACAGATACGCCCAGCGGCCATTGACCTTCACGTAGGTTTCATCCATGTGCCACGGGCAAAGATCGGAAGGGTTACGCCAGTACCAGCGCAGCCGTTTTTCCATTTCAGGCGCATAACGCTGAACCCAGCGGTAAATCGTGGAGTGATCGACATTCACTCCGCGTTCAGCCAGCATCTCCTGCAGCTCACGGTAACTGATGCCGTATTTGCAGTACCAGCGTACGGCCCACAGAATGATGTCACGCTGAAAATGCCGGCCTTTGAATGGGTTCATGTGCAGCTCCATCAGCAAAAGGGGATGATAAGTTTATCACCACCGACTATTTGCAACAGTGCCCATCGGCGTAGTAGTGGATGTGGTCGATGACAAAGCCGGTGCGGGTCAGCGTGCGCCGGAGGATCGGCAGAAAATCGACCAGGAACGAAGTAGCGCGTGTGACGACGGCCGGTACGCCGACACGCGCCACGGCCTCGGCCCAGCGCGCGGCCGGCGGTTGGAGCAGGCCGTTGTGCACCGAACCGTGGTAGGTGCCGACCGCCAATGTGAGCCAGCGCTCTAGCTCGCGCAGCGTCAGGGCGGCCTTGTTTTCGGAATCGTAGTCGCCGCGCTGGTCAGGGTTGGAGAAGGTCGTTCCCGGCAGTTCGTCGTGAATCATCTGCATCGCCGTGCCGATGATCCGTTCCACGATGCCGCCATAGTGCGGCTGTCCCAGCGGGCGATAGTCCAGCCGGATGCCATGCTGCTCGCAACCCCGGCGCAGGGCCTCGCTCTTGAACTCGGCCGCGTTGTCTAGGTAGAGCAGCAAGGGCTTGCCGCTCATCTGCCAATCCATTTCCACGTTCAGTCCTTCCAGCCAAGGGCGCTTGTCGCAGGCGACATGCACGAGGCACAGGCCAACCGAAACGGCAGACGGCGCTTCCAGCGTGACGACCATGCCGAGCACGCAGCGGGTGAACACGTCGATGGCGAGGGTCAGGTACGGGCGGCCAATAGGTTGCCGGTCGCGGTCATCGACCACGATCAGGTCGATGACCGTATGGTCTATCTGCACCTGCTCCAGCGGCGCGGTCACGGCAGGAGGCTCGCCGCCCACACCTTGTAGGTCACGAGCGGCATCCTGGCCTTCCCGCCGGCGGATGACCTTGCGCGGGTCAAGGCTAGCGATCCGTAAGGCCACGGTATTGCGCGCCGGCACTCGCAGTTTTTGAGCCTTGCACACCTGAGTGACTTCGCGGTGAAAGGCCGCTAGGCTGCGCTTCTGCTTGGTCAGGAACCGCTTTTGCAGTAGCTCGTGGATGACGCGCTCGACCGGTTCCGGCAAGCGCCCCTTACCTTTACCTCCACCGGACTGGCCGGGCACCAGATCCGTCACGAGGCCGCTGCCTTGCCGGGCACGCCGGATCAGAACGTATACCTGGGCCGAGGACAAGCCCAGCGCCTGAGCCGCCATATCGGCCGCTTCGTGCCCGACCGTCTCCGACTGCGCCAACGGACTGATGATCTCCGCACGACGGCGCGCACGCTCCCAAGCCTCATCAGGCAGAGTGGCCACGCCTTGTTCTGGAATCCGTGGGGTGTCCGTCGCCATGCTCACCTCGCTTTGGTGCACACGAGTATTGAGCATAGTCGAGATTGGTGCAGATCACTTCTGATATTGAACTGTCAGGAGCTGGCTGCACAACAGCCATTACGCCCAATCAACTGGTGCAGTCGTCTTCTGAAAATGACATCCATGCCCAGCCCGTGCGCGAGCTGGATCACCGCCCGCACGATAGTTTGGTCACGGGCATCATCCGGGAGCCTGGCGACAAAGGATTGGTCGATTTTCAATGTGGTGATGGGGCAGCATTTCAGATGTTGCAGGCAGGAATAGCCGGTGCCGAAGTCGTCGGCGGCGAAGCGCACGCCGATGGCGCGCAAGGCGTCGAAACTGGCGAACAGGGCTGGATTGCCGAATGCGACCGATTCGGTCAGTTCGATCTCCAGAAGCTCGGCGGGCAGGGCCATATCGGCCAGCACCCGCTTTACCTCGTCGTCGAACGTTGGCCCAACCTGGCTGGCGGACACATTGATGGCAAGACGGAACGGTTGCCATGCCGGTCCTTGCCACTTGTGCATCTGGCGACAGGCCTCGCCCAGCACCCACGCGCCTATTTCCGGCATCAGGCCGAACGACTCGGCCAGCGGCAGGAACTGGCCGGGCGGCAACAGGCCAAGCCTCGGATGCCGCCAGCGCATCAACGCTTCCGCGCCAGCGATCCGGTGATCGCGCAGATCGACCAGCGGCTGGTAATGCAGGTCAAGCTGTCCGCGCGCCGCCGCCTGCGCCAACTCGGCCGCCGTCCATCCGGCGGGCTGCGAACTCGTCATGATCCGCCCCGGAAGGCGCGCAGCAGCCGCGTTACGGCCAGAACGAACAAGCCGGTCAGCGCGAGCGCGGCAACACCCCAATGCTCGCCAAGGAAGGCACCGGCGGTCGTCCCGGCCAGCACGGCGGCGAGAATCGGCAGATGGCAGGGGCAGGTCAACACGGCCAGCGCACCCCACAGGTAGCCGGAAACGGGTTGGCGCGTCTCGGGCGGCAGTTTGTCAGGGGCGTTCACGGCAATGCCTCCTCGTGCGCCCGCTCGGCTGGCATGGAGGCCAGTTGCGCGTCCAGATGGGCCAACGCCGCGCGCCGCCGCTCGACCAACTGGCGCAGCACGGCAAGCTGCGCTGCGGCTTGTGCGCCGTCCGCTGCGTCGAGCGCACGGCACAGCCGCGCCAGGGCATCCAGGCCGATACCCGCCTCGAAGGCCGCGCGCACGAAGCACAGCCGTTGCAAGGCCGCATCGTCGAACACGCCGTAGCCGCCCGTGGTGCAGGCCACCGGCCGTAACAAGCCGCGCACCAGGTAGTCGCGCACGATATGTACGCTCACCCCAGCGTTATGGGCCAGTTGCGATACCGTGTAGGCGCTCATCGCACACCTCCTTGTCCTCACCCGGCGCAGCAGGAAAGCTGCTTCACATCCTTGTTGAAGGTCTGCGCCGCGAGCTTCAACCCTTCGACCATCGTCAGGTAGGGGAACAACTGGTCGGCCAGTTCCTGCACCGTCATCCGGTTGCGAATCGCCAGTGCGGCCGTCTGGATCAGTTCGCCCGCTTCCGGGGCCACTGCCTGCACGCCGATCAGTCGTCCGCTGCCTTCTTCAACCACCAGTTTGATGAAGCCGCGCGTGTCGAAGTTGGCGAGCGCGCGCGGCACGTTGTCCAGCGTTAGCGTGCGACTATCAGTTTTGATGCCGTCATGGTGCGCTTCCGCCTCGCTGTAGCCTACGGTCGCCACTTGCGGGTCGGTGAACACCACGGCCGGCATCGCGGTCAGGTTCAGGGCCGCGTCACCGCCGGTCATGTTGATCGCGGCGCGAGTGCCGGCCGCTGCCGCCACATAGACGAACTGCGGCTGGTCGGTGCAGTCGCCTGCGGCGTAGATGTGTTCCACGCTTGTACGCATGCCGGGGTCGATGACGATAGCGCCTTGCGGGGTGAGCGTGACGCCCGTCGCATCCAGTGCCAGCTTGCGTGTGTTGGGCGCGCGGCCGGTGGCGACCAGCAGCTTGTCGGCGCGCAGTTCGCCGTGCGCCGTGGTGAGCACGAATTCGCCGTCCCCTTCACCATTGATATACGCGACCTGGCTGGCCTGGGTGTGTTCCCTCACCTCGATGCCCTCCATGCGGAATGCGGCCGTGACGGCTTCGCCTATAGCTGGGTCTTCGCGGAAGAACAGCGTGCTGCGAGCCAGGATCGTCACCTTCGCTCCGAGTCGGGCGAACGCCTGCGCCAGCTCCAGCGCCACCACTGATGAGCCAATCACGGCCAGGCGCTTAGGAATCGTCTCGCTGACCAGCGCTTCAGTGGAAGTCCAGTACGGAGTGTCTTTCAGGCCGGGAATCGGCGGCACGGCCGGGCTCGCGCCGGTGGCGATCAGGCAGCGGTCGAATGCCACCACGCGCTCGCCGCCGTCGTTGAGTTGCACGATCAGGTTGCGATTGTCCTTAAAGCGGGCGGAGCCGTGCAGCACAGTGATCGCCGGATTGCCCTCCAAGATGCCTTCGTACTTGGCGTGGCGCAGTTCATCGACGCGGGCCTGCTGCTGGGCCAGCAGCGCCGTGCGCTGGATGGTCGGCGTGGTAGCGGCGATGCCGCCATCGAACGGGCTTTCCCGGCGCAGATGGGCGATATGGGCGGCGCGGATCATGATCTTGGACGGCACACAACCGACATTGACGCAGGTGCCGCCGATGGTGCCGCGCTCGATCAGCGTGACACGTGCGCCTTGCTCGACGGCCTTCAGCGCCGCTGCCATCGCGGCCCCGCCGCTGCCGATGACGGCGATATGCAATGCGCCGCTGCTACCCGTCTTGTCGTTTCTGCCCAGCAGATCGCGCATCTTGTCGAGCAATCCGCCCGGCGTCGAAACTGAGGGGGCATCGGCCAGCGTGGCCCGATAACCGAGTCCAGCTACAGCGGCCGTCAGCGCGTCGGGTGACGTGCCGACCTCAATGGCGAGCTTGGCGCTGCCCTTGGCGTAGGAGACATCCGCTGATTGCACGCCGGGCACTTTCTCCAGGGCGTCCTTGACATGCACTGCGCACGAGTCGCAAGTCATGCCGGTGATTTTGAGAGTGCTCATACCATCGTTCCTTATTCGTGTGGGCCGCCGTGTCGCACGGTCAGCCGTCTTTCACAAGCGCTTGGCGGGGAGTTCGCAGCCGTCCAGTCCGCAACGGCGATGCGCCGGCGACACGAAGTCCCAGATCGACACCCCAATCATCAAGGCCAGGCCGACGTACATCAGGTTCGCCGTCCACCAGTTGCCGAGCAGCCAGACCGTGGCCGCAAACACGATGGCCGGGCCGATCATGCCGAGCAGACTGCGCAGCCATTGCCGATGACTGAACCAACCCAGCGCGTTCGCCAGGAAGGCCAGCGCGGCAAACAGCGGCAGCAGGCGGCTGATGAACAGTCCCTCGTACTGGCTCAAGAAGCCCAGCCCGATGGCCGCGCCGAAGCTGGCGAGGGCTGGAAAGCAGGCGGCGCAGCCCATCGCGGAAACGACGCTGCCGAGCGCGCCGGTTTTATCGGCAATGCGTGTCATCAGTCCCATGAAGCGGCTCTCGCTGTTGTCGTTGGCTTGCTGGCTCACTGCTTGACGCTGGACGGATAGCCGGCGTCTGCGGTGGCCTTGGTCAGCTTCTGTACGCTGGCCTTGGTGTCGTCAAAAGTGACGACGGCCTCGCGCTTCTCGAAGCCCACATCGACCTTGCTCACGCCTTCGACCTTGGAGAGCGCTTTCTTGACTGTGATCGGGCAGGCGGCGCAAGTCATGCCGGGAACCGCTAGCGTGACGGTCTGGGTAGCGGCCCACACCGGGGCAACAGCGGCGGCGAGGGCAAGGGAGGCAAACAGTTTCTTCATGATGAACTCCTGGTTAATAGAAAAATGGAACGACATAGGGAAATCCAAGCGCGACCAGGACCAGCACGGCCACGATCCAGAAAATCAGCTTGTAGGTGGCGCGCACCTGCGGAATCGCGCAGACCTCACCTGGCTTGCATGCCTGCACGGGCCGGTAAATCCGCTTCCAGGCGAAGAACAGCGCCACTAGCGCCGCGCCGATGAACAACGGTCGATAGGGTTCCAGCACCGTCAGGTTGCCGATCCAAGCACCGGAGAAGCCCAGGGCGACCAGTACTAGCGGCCCCAGGCAGCAGGTCGATGCAAGAATGGCGGCCAGCCCGCCGGCGAAGAGCGCACCGCGCCCGTTTTGTGGTTCAGACATACGTTGGCCCTTTTGAATTTGGATTGGATAGCGTAACCTTACTTCCGTACTCATGTACGGAGTCAAGCGATATGGAAAATAATTTGGAAAACCTGACCATTGGCGTTTTTGCCAAGGCGGCCGGGGTCAACGTGGAGACAATCCGCTTCTATCAGCGCAAGGGCCTGTTGCGGGAACCGGACAAGCCTTACGGCAGCATCCGCCGCTATGGGGAGGCGGACGTGGTTCGGGTGAAATTCGTGAAATCGGCACAGCGGCTGGGGTTCAGTCTGGACGAGATTGCCGAGCTGTTGCAGCTCGACGATGGCACCCACTGCGAGGAGGCCAGCAGCCTGGCCGAACACAAGCTCAAGGACGTGCGCGAGAAGATGGCCGACTTGGCGCGCATGGAAACCGTGCTGTCTGAACTCGTGTGCGCCTGCCATGCACGAAAGGGGAATGTTTCCTGCCCGTTGATCGCGTCACTACAGGGCGAAGCAGGCCTGGCAAGGTCAGCTATGCCTTAGCGTGCTTTATTTTCCGTTTTCTGAGGTGCCCCCTAATAGTGTTCTTCCATTTCGGTAAAAATCCCTACCATGGATTCCCACTCGTCCGGGGAGTAATGACTCCAACTTATTGATAGTGTTTTATGTTCAGATAAGGGGTCTGACGCTCAGTGGAACGAAAACTCACGTTAAGGGATTTTGGTCATGAGATTATCAAAAAGGATCTTCACCTAGATCCTTTTAAATTAAAAATGAAGTTTTAAATCAATCTAAAGTATATATGAGTAAACTTGGTCTGACAGTTACCAATGCTTAATCAGTGAGGCACCTATCTCAGCGATCTGTCTATTTCGTTCATCCATAGTTGCCTGACTCCCCGTCGTGTAGATAACTACGATACGGGAGGGCTTACCATCTGGCCCCAGTGCTGCAATGATACCGCGAGACCCACGCTCACCGGCTCCAGATTTATCAGCAATAAACCAGCCAGCCGGAAGGGCCGAGCGCAGAAGTGGTCCTGCAACTTTATCCGCCTCCATCCAGTCTATTAATTGTTGCCGGGAAGCTAGAGTAAGTAGTTCGCCAGTTAATAGTTTGCGCAACGTTGTTGCCATTGCTGCAGGCATCGTGGTGTCACGCTCGTCGTTTGGTATGGCTTCATTCAGCTCCGGTTCCCAACGATCAAGGCGAGTTACATGATCCCCCATGTTGTGCAAAAAAGCGGTTAGCTCCTTCGGTCCTCCGATCGTTGTCAGAAGTAAGTTGGCAGCAGTGTTATCACTCATGGTTATGGCAGCACTGCATAATTCTCTTACTGTCATGCCATCCGTAAGATGCTTTTCTGTGACTGGTGAGTACTCAACCAAGTCATTCTGAGAATAGTGTATGCGGCGACCGAGTTGCTCTTGCCCGGCGTCAACACGGGATAATACCGCACCACATAGCAGAACTTTAAAAGTGCTCATCATTGGAAAACGTTCTTCGGGGCGAAAACTCTCAAGAATCTTACCGCTGTTGAGATCCAGTTCGATGTAACCCACTCGTGCACCCAACTGATCTTCAGCATCTTTTACTTTCACCAGCGTTTCTGGGTGAGCAAAAACAGGAAGGCAAAATGCCGCAAAAAAGGGAATAAGGGCGACACGAAAATGTTGAATACTCATACTCTTCCTTTTTCAATATTATTGAAGCATTTACCAGGGTTATTGTCTCATGAGCGGATACATATTTGAATGTATTTAGAAAAATAAACAAATAGGGGTTCCGCGCACATTTCCCCGAAAAGTGCCACCTGACGTCTAAGAAACCATTATTATCATGACATTAACCTATAAAAATAGGCGTATCACGAGGCCTGTGGGAGGAAAATAAAGTGTCATCCTAACTACAGGACCCTGCAACGTAGCAATTCCTGCAAAAATCCATTTAAAACAATGACTTATTTCAATTCTGCCATCTGCAAGCGTTTTGTGGGGATGGAGGCCGGAATCATTAAAGTATCATCCTAATTTTCGCTCAACCTTGGAAAATGCTGAGAATCGTAAAAATAAAGTTTCATCCTTTCCGCTACTAGTTCAAGGCTTTCTTCCGGCCGCCGGCAACAACGCTGCTTGGCTGAGGCGATCCACTTGCGCTACCGCTCACTGATCAGATCGAACTTGAACTCGACGAGCAGCCAACCATCAGGCCGAGCGTGATCGCCAAAAAAAACGGATCATGCGAAATCCTTCGTTGAGTTTGGCGCGGGTTTTAGCAAATCAGCTGGCCCGCGATCCGGTTGAGAGTGATCCGAAGCGGTCCTTGACGACCGGCACAAATCGGCCGATTCTGTTGAAAAAGTAGCTTTAGCGGCAGCCTGCCGATCAGGTGTGCCTGCTGTCGAAGTGGCTGCAAGCCACTTCAAGTTGCCTTCCGGCGTTTCACTGAGCGTCCTTGCTCAGGTTTAAGGGTTAATTTGAGGGTTTCTGCTCGTAGCAGGCATACCTATCCCGTCAGCGGTGGCCCTTGAGGCAAAAGCTTGGCCATGCGGCGCAGGTTCTGCACCATCGCAGCCAAGGTGAATTCGTCAGTGGCACCCGTTAGGCCACGCAGTCGTAAACGGTCGAGTTTCATGATCCGTTTGAGGTGGGCGAAAAGCATCTCCACCTTCTTTCGTTCGCAGCGAGAGACGAGGTACTCCGGTGTCTTGGCGATGCGTCGAGCCACGTCGCGGGCAGCCTCATGGATGCTGCGGACGATCTTCCGATTCGGCGTGTTGGGGCAGCATTTCGCTTTCAACGGGCAGGTGGCGCAGTCGGTTTGGCTGGAGCGGTAAATGACGGTTTTGGCCTTAGTTACCCGCGACCTTTGCTGGGTGAAGGCGCGCCATTCACTGCGTAGCGGTTTGCCGGCTGGGCAGCGATATTCATTGGCGTCCTGACTCCAGTGAAAGTCGTTACTGGAGAGGCTGTCGTCCTTGCGCTCGGTCTTGTCCCACACCGGCACATGCGGTTCGATGTCCTTTTCTTCGACCATCCAGGCCAGCATCGGGGCGGTGCCATAAGCGGTATCGCCGATAAGGCGTTCCGGTGTGAGATCGAACTGCGCCTCGACACGCTCGACCATCGTCCTAGTCGAATCGACTTCGGCGGTACGGTGCGCCGGGGTAGCTTCCACGTCCATGATCACACCGTGCTCAGTGTCGATCAGGTAATTCGTGGAGTAGGCAAAAAAGGCCGGGCCACCTGGCGCTGCTGTCCAACGGGACTGAGGATCAGTGAGCGAAATTTTCTTGGGAAGAGCCTCAGCCAGCGCCTCTTCATCAAGGGCTTCGAGGTACTCGCGCACTGCGCGGCTGCTGAGCTTTGGATCGTTCCAATCGACCTCATCTCCCGCCACCCCACGTTGCCGGCTGGCATCCGCCTTAATGATGCTGGCGTCGACGGCGAAACCTTCACCCTTGACTAGGCCGGCTGCCATGCAGCGCCGCAGCACCTCATTGAATAACCAGCGGAATAGATCGCTGTCACGAAAACGCCCATGGCGATTCTTCGAGAAGGTCGAGTGATTGGGGACTTCGTCTTCCAGACCCAACCGGCAGAACCAGCGATAGGCCAGGTTCAGGTGCACCTCTTCGCACAATCGCCGCTCGGAACGAATGCCATAGCAGTAGCCGACGACCAGCATGCGCACCATCAACTCCGGGTCAATCGAGGGACGCCCGATGGGGCTATAGAAATCTGCCAGGTAGGCACGTAGATCACTGAGATCCAAGCACTGGTCGATGCTGCGCAGGAGATGTTGGGCCGGGACGTGATCTTCCAGATTGAACGAGTAGAACAGGCGCTGCTGTCCTCCCGGTAACTGTCCCATCATGCTGTTCGCCCCCACGCTCGCTGACAAAGCAATTTTGCCAACGGCATGGGGAGGCCGCTACTTTTTCAACAGAATCGGCCGCACACAGCCATTCGGCTCAACAGAACCCTGCCTTTACCCCACCAAACTCCGGAAACTCGCCCGGTAGTCCGTCGGCTTGAGATGCACATGTTGGCTGAGGTCGCCGGGTAGCGTGAACAGGCGCGGACCGTCCCGAAACTGGAACACGCGATACAGATGGAATTGATCGCCCGCCTCCTTGGAGAATTCGAGTTCGTTGTGGCTGACCAAGAAAGACGAGCCTACCCCGCCATTGGTGGTTTTCACCTCGATGAAGCGCTCATGGGCGTCCTCTTCGAACGACAGGATGTCGAACCCCGCACCGTCTCCCTGGGTGTCGGACACCCAATCCAGCCGCTGAAAAAGCTCTGGGTGGCCGAGCTCGGTCAGGCGTTGCTGTTCGTAGCCAATCACCCACTGCTCCCCTGCCCGGCCCAGCTTGCGGTTGGCTTCATCGCGAGCGGCATAATCGAACTTTCGCGGTAGGCGTTGCCGTAGAGATGCCGGGGTACGCACAAGCACTTCACGGGCGGGTGGTTCTACCAAAGCCGCTCGGTAGGTTTTGTCACCCGGAAGTTTTACCTCCTCCAGGGCATCGACAAGAGCGCCGACCGTCTGCTGATGTTCCAGAACGTAGGCGTGTACGGATTTACGCAGCAGCAGTTGGCTGTTGCCGCGTGGCTTGTAGCCGTTGATATAGGGCAGGCCCAGGGCATCGAGTACGGCGCTAATGTTCTGGTGCTTGAGCTCGACTGAAGACTTGCTGCGACCGTTCAGCAGTTGGCGCAGTGCCTGGTTGTGCTCGGACTTGTGGTACGGCTCCCCAGCCGCCTCGGCACGCAGCATGTCGAAATAGTCTTCGACCGTGGCCAGGACCTCTTCTTCGGACCAGTCTTCGCCGATGCGAATGATGCGAAACCCGAGCCGCGTCAGCGCCGGAACGACGGTCGTCTCGCCACCGGAGAAGCTGTCAGCAGTGAGCGGGCCCTGCTCGGGAAATTGCTTGCCGAAGGCCACACCGGCGATGGCCTTGGAATCGCAATCGGTGCCGGTCTTCGGATCACGTACCAGGAAGTCGCGGGACTTGCCGTAGCCGTGGCGCGCCAGGAATTTCGTGCGGCCCAGTTGCACGAACTCATCGATGGCAGCCTGCACGGCGGCGGGGCTTCGAAGCTGGGAGAGTTGAGACACAGGGTCCTTCCTTACTGTCATGGTGTGCCGGGAACCGCCGAGCCACGAGATTATGAGTAGCCCCTGAACAGAAACGTCACGATAAAAGCCGTGAACGCCACCAGGCCCATTAAATCCCTTGCGTATTTGCAGCCCGTGCTGTCCAAACCTGTACCAGGTCCGATCAACACGCTCCAACCATTGAGGTACGAAAACACCGCCTGACCGAACAAAAAATGCGTGATAGCCGCCGCAGCCATGACGCCGGAATCGTCAGACAGGCTGTAGCTGTTGACCATTGCCCTGTACGCCTGCATCTGAAATGGCTATTGCCCTGATGGGAGCCGGCTTTTCAGCCACCGACACCAGCGATGCCGTCAATATTCTTTACCCGATAACCATGACCGTACAAGCTAACAAGGCCTGGCAAGCCAGCGGACTTAAAAAGTCTTTTTTTCTACCATCCCACAAAAAAGTTCGTGGTGGAGAAAAGATAAGCTATGCAAGGCTTTAGGAGACGTGGTTTTTCAGGATGACGAAGAACGATTCGGCGCTAGGTGCAACATAGGTGCATCGCACGAGCGCTAGGAACGGCGAAAAAAGGCGGACGTGGCGAAATCGGTAGACGCAGCAGACTTTAAAATTGGAGTGCCCGCGGGGAAATCCGCGGAGTAGAACCGCTCAAAGTCGGGGAACGCTAACGGGCAATACCCTAAGCCAATCCCGAGCCAAGCCCCTTCGGGGGAAGGTGTAGAGACTGGACGGGCGGCGCCTAAAGCCTTCGGGCAATGGCGAAGGGACAGTCCAGACCACGAACGTCATCAGACGGCGGCGAAAGTCGAGGTGGTACGAAAATCTGCTTCTCTGTGAGAGTACGGGTTCGAGTCCCGTCGTCCGCACCACAAAGCCAAACATCCCTGCGATGATCGACCTCTGGGCGTTTGGTCGTGAGCCCGCCACCCTCGCGCTACGCTTTGCGCAGGCGTCGAAGGCGATCAGGTGCGCCCATCGATTCCGTCGAGCACCATCGCTGCGAGTTCATCGCTGGTGTGTGCACCACTATCGAGAACACGGGTTGTGCATGGAAGCCGTTCCCTTGCGGCCAAGCATCGGGCGACATTCGCTAATCGCCACTCTCGAATCTCCGCATTTCGATTCGGGTCAGGATGCATGGTCTGGTTCGCGATCCGGTGACGCAATAGGTCCTCGTTGAGCGTCAGAAAGATGTGCAGCAGCTGATCGTCGATCCGCCTTACCCCGTCGAGTATCTCAGTCAGATAGTCCGGGTGCACGAGCGTCATTGGGATGATGATGTCCTGCGAGTAATTCCTTCGAATCTCCCTGACCGCCGCGATCGTAAGTCCCCTCCACAAGGGGAGATCCTGATAGTCTCCGCTCGCTGGCATGGGGACCGTTTCTTTCACCACGAACCCGATTTCCTCGGGGTCAAAGATCAGCGATTTGGAACGCCGATCGCGCAGCCGCTTAGCGAGCGTCGTCTTTCCGGCGCCGAAAGGTCCGTTGATCCAGATTATCATTGTCGACGGCCTCTAACCTGAAGGCTCGCAAGAGCGCTCGACGGCCTCGTGCGGAGGCACGATCGGAGTGGTTCCGAAATGCTTCTCAAGATAGGTGACGCCGAACGTCACGATGTCCTGCGCGTCGAACAGGTAGCACTGAGCAAAGCCCACGACACCTTCTCGATGGCGACCGAGCTTCACGTAAGCATTTGCTATAGTTTCAACCGCATCCGGCTTTCCTTCGATAGCAAAGCAATCGAGAATGCCGTTTGAATCGTAATCCGATGCCGTTTTCCAGGCGACTTCACCGTCTCTTCCAAGCATCGGCATCTCATACGTCACCCACCGTTTGTTGGGGATATCGGCAACCGCCTCGGCGTAGTGCAATGCGGTAACGGAGTTTAGCGGCGCACCCAACAGCAGGGCCTTCCCGCCAAGGCGAACGAACCGCTCGACGGGCGATCCTTCCCCCAAGGCGTGACCGAGTTCGTGAGGCTCCGTCAGCGTTTCAGCCAGCGGACCAACCGCGACCATCGATGCATCGGGGTGCGCGCTGCGCCGCGCGCCGGGGGCTTGAACCAGAAATTGATTCAGCAGGCCGAACCCACGGTAAGTCCCGGCTGTTGCGGGATCGAACGGCAGCCAGGTACGGCGGGCTTCGTCATCCAGCCGAGCGCCATTCAGAGTCTCCTCGTAGGGTGATCGGTCCCACGACGCGTATCCCATCACAGTGCCAGTCGGCCCAACCGCGGAGCGTAACGCGGCAACGACCGTCTCCGCTCCTCCTTCGACCGGACCAATCGCTTTAAGTGAGGCATGCACCATCAAGAGGTCACCGGTTTGGACTCCGAGTTTTTGAAGCGCCTCCGTTATTGCCTTCCGCGTATGCATCGCGATATCTCCTCTAAACTGCAAAACACTATACGGGGTCTGACGCTCAGTGGAACGAAAACTCACGTTAAGGGATTTTGGTCATGAGATTATCAAAAAGGATCTTCACCTAGATCCTTTTAAATTAAAAATGAAGTTTTAAATCAATCTAAAGTATATATGAGTAAACGGCACTGTTGCAAATAGTCGGTGGTGATAAACTTATCATCCCCTTTTGCTGATGGAGCTGCACATGAACCCATTCAAAGGCCGGCATTTTCAGCGTGACATCATTCTGTGGGCCGTACGCTGGTACTGCAAATACGGCATCAGTTACCGTGAGCTGCAGGAGATGCTGGCTGAACGCGGAGTGAATGTCGATCACTCCACGATTTACCGCTGGGTTCAGCGTTATGCGCCTGAAATGGAAAAACGGCTGCGCTGGTACTGGCGTAACCCTTCCGATCTTTGCCCGTGGCACATGGATGAAACCTACGTGAAGGTCAATGGCCGCTGGGCGTATCTGTACCGGGCCGTCGACAGCCGGGGCCGCACTGTCGATTTTTATCTCTCCTCCCGTCGTAACAGCAAAGCTGCATACCGGTTTCTGGGTAAAATCCTCAACAACGTGAAGAAGTGGCAGATCCCGCGATTCATCAACACGGATAAAGCGCCCGCCTATGGTCGCGCGCTTGCTCTGCTCAAACGCGAAGGCCGGTGCCCGTCTGACGTTGAACACCGACAGATTAAGTACCGGAACAACGTGATTGAATGCGATCATGGCAAACTGAAACGGATAATCGGCGCCACGCTGGGATTTAAATCCATGAAGACGGCTTACGCCACCATCAAAGGTATTGAGGTGATGCGTGCACTACGCAAAGGCCAGGCCTCAGCATTTTATTATGGTGATCCCCTGGGCGAAATGCGCCTGGTAAGCAGAGTTTTTGAAATGTAAGGCCTTTGAATAAGACAAAAGGCTGCCTCATCGCTAACTTTGCAACAGTGCCGGATTGAATATAACCGACGTGACTGTTACATTTAGGTGGCTAAACCCGTCAAGCCCTCAGGAGTGAATCATGACCGTAGTCACGACCGCCGATACCTCCCAACTGTACGCACTTGCAGCCCGACATGGGCTCAAGCTCCATGGCCCGCTGACTGTCAATGAGCTTGGGCTCGACTATAGGATCGTGATCGCCACCGTCGACGATGGACGTCGGTGGGTGCTGCGCATCCCGCGCCGAGCCGAGGTAAGCGCGAAGGTCGAACCAGAGGCGCGGGTGCTGGCAATGCTCAAGAATCGCCTGCCGTTCGCGGTGCCGGACTGGCGCGTGGCCAACGCCGAGCTCGTTGCCTATCCCATGCTCGAAGACTCGACTGCGATGGTCATCCAGCCTGGTTCGTCCACGCCCGACTGGGTCGTGCCGCAGGACTCGGAGGTCTTCGCGGAGAGCTTCGCGACCGCGCTCGCCGCCCTGCATGCCGTCCCCATTTCCGCCGCCGTGGATGCGGGGATGCTCATCCGTACACCGACGCAGGCCCGTCAGAAGGTGGCCGACGACGTTGACCGCGTCCGACGCGAGTTCGTGGTGAACGACAAGCGCCTCCACCGGTGGCAGCGCTGGCTCGACGACGATTCGTCGTGGCCAGATTTCTCCGTGGTGGTGCATGGCGATCTCTACGTGGGCCATGTGCTCATCGACAACACGGAGCGCGTCAGCGGGATGATCGACTGGAGCGAGGCCCGCGTTGATGACCCTGCCATCGACATGGCCGCGCACCTTATGGTCTTTGGTGAAGAGGGGCTCGCGAAGCTCCTCCTCACGTATGAAGCGGCCGGTGGCCGGGTGTGGCCGCGGCTCGCCCACCACATCGCGGAGCGCCTTGCGTTCGGGGCGGTCACCTACGCACTCTTCGCCCTCGACTCGGGTAACGAAGAGTACCTCGCTGCGGCGAAGGCGCAGCTCGCCGCAGCGGAATGAGCGAACGTCGATATAGCCCGCTCGCGACGCTGTTCGCGGCGACCTTTCTCTTCCGGATCGGCAACGCGGTGGCGGCCCTCGCGCTTCCATGGTTCGTCCTGTCTCATACAAAGAGCGCGGCCTGGGCGGGCGCCACGGCCGCTAGCAGCGTCATCGCGACCATCATCGGCGCGTGGGTTGGTGGTGGCCTCGTCGATCGGTTCGGGCGCGCGCCCGTCGCATTGATCTCGGGTGTGGTGGGCGGCGTGGCCATGGCGAGCATCCCACTGCTCGATGCCGTTGGCGCCCTCTCGAACACTGGGCTGATCGCTTGCGTGGTGCTCGGTGCCGCGTTCGACGCACCCGGTATGGCCGCGCAGGACAGTGAGCTGCCCAAACTCGGCCACGTCGCCGGGCTCTCCGTTGAGCGCGTCTCGTCACTGAAAGCGGTGATCGGGAACGTCGCGATTCTAGGTGGCCCGGCCCTTGGGGGGGCCGCAATCGGCCTGCTTGGCGCTGCGCCAACGCTCGGGCTGACGGCGTTCTGCTCCGTCCTTGCAGGTCTGCTCGGCGCGTGGGTGCTTCCCGCGCGTGCCGCTCGGACGATGACCACGACGGCGACTCTCTCCATGCGCGCCGGCGTCGCTTTTCTCTGGAGCGAACCCCTGCTGCGCCCTCTCTTTGGTATAGTGATGATCTTCGTGGGCATCGTTGGCGCCAACGGCAGCGTCATCATGCCTGCGCTGTTTGTAGATGCAGGACGCCAAGTAGCAGAGCTCGGGCTGTTCTCCTCAATGATGGGGGCTGGTGGTCTCCTTGGCATTGCCATTCATGCGTCGGTCGGCGCCCGGATATCAGCGCAGAACTGGCTGGCGGTGGCATTTTGTGGCTCTGCGGTGGGCTCGCTTCTGCTTTCACAGTTGCCAGGCGTGCCGGTGCTGATGTTGTTGGGCGCGCTCGTGGGACTGCTGACCGGCTCAGTCTCTCCCATTCTCAACGCTGCCATCTACAACCGCACGCCGCCAGAACTTCTCGGCCGGGTACTCGGCACGGTCTCGGCGGTGATGCTGTCAGCCTCGCCCATGGTTATGCTTGCGGCCGGCGCGTTTGTCGACCTTGCTGGTCCGCTCCCTGGCCTCGTTGTATCGGCCGTGTTTGCGGGGCTCGTGGCTCTACTCTCGCTCCGTCTTCAATTTGCTACAATGGCGGCGGCAGCCACAGCCTCCGCCCCAACCCATACAGAAGGTGAACACTGATGCCCCGCCCCAAGCTCAAGTCCGATGACGAGGTACTCGAGGCCGCCACCGTAGTGCTGAAGCGTTGCGGTCCCATAGAGTTCACGCTCAGCGGAGTAGCAAAGGAGGTGGGGCTCTCCCGCGCAGCGTTAATCCAGCGCTTCACCAACCGCGATACGCTGCTGGTGAGGATGATGGAGCGCGGCGTCGAGCAGGTGCGGCATTACCTGAATGCGATACCGATAGGCGCAGGGCCGCAAGGGCTCTGGGAATTTTTGCAGGTGCTCGTTCGGAGCATGAACACTCGCAACGACTTCTCGGTGAACTATCTCATCTCCTGGTACGAGCTCCAGGTGCCGGAGCTACGCACGCTTGCGATCCAGCGGAACCGCGCGGTGGTGGAGGGGATCCGCAAGCGACTGCCCCCAGGTGCTCCTGCGGCAGCTGAGTTGCTCCTGCACTCGGTCATCGCTGGCGCGACGATGCAGTGGGCCGTCGATCCGGATGGTGAGCTAGCTGATCATGTGCTGGCTCAGATCGCTGCCATCCTGTGTTTAATGTTTCCCGAACACGACGATTTCCAACTCCTCCAGGCACATGCGTAAACGGAGGTGTGCAGAGTCCCTGCGGCAGGCGACGAACACGACCGTCGTCGATTAGTACCGGTACGGTCGGTGGTATCGAAGTCTTGATCACCACTCAGGTCTACGGCTTACAAATGGTGACCATCCCGATACTTGCGTCAGAGCACCGGGCCGATTCTTTGACAGTGAATCACTCCCGTAAGGTTGTGCCGGTGTGGGTGTCCCGGGTCGAGACGATACTCCGCCAATGCGCCCAGCAAACAACCTGGCCATCGCAGGTGGTGGGGAGCGGTGTGGCGGATGAGTTGGACAAGTTGGTGTAGCAGCACGAGCACGGCGAGATAACATCGCAGGAGTTCGACATGCTCAAGAGACAGCTGATTGCGAATCGCGATGCAGATTCATAACCCGATTGCGGGTTGGCTTCACTCCACCATCACCGAGCAGACTAGCACGGCGGGCTCTGTTGCAAAGATTGGCGGCAGTCAGAGGTAGGCTGTCGCTCTGCGCCGATCAGGCGGCTGCTGCGAAATGGTGGTTGAGCATGCCCATGGCCTCCGTCAGCGCCGAGGGCCCAATGCCAAAAGCTCTCTCCACAAGGCGCACCTCGCCCCTGATGCCGGGCTGCAGGCACCAGGGGCGAGCCTGTCCTTTGCGCAGGGCTCGCATGACTTCGAATCCCTTGATCGTGGCATAGGCCGTGGGGATCGATTTGAAACCGCGCACCGGCTTGATCAGTATCTTGAGCTTTCCGTGATCGGCCTCGATCACGTTATTGAGATACTTCACCTGCCGGTGGGCCGTCTCCCGGTCCAGCTTTCCTTCGCGCTTCAATTCGGTGATCGCTGCACCATAGCTCGGCGCTTTGTCGGTATTGAGCGTGGCAGGCTTTTCCCAGTGCTTCAGGCCTCGCAGGGCCTTGCCCAGGAACCGCTTCGCTGCCTTGGCGCTGCGGGTCGGCGACAGGTAGAAATCGATCGTGTCGCCCCGCTTGTCGACTGCCCGGTACAGGTAGGTCCACTTGCCCCGCACCTTGACGTAGGTTTCATCCAGGCGCCAGCTCGGATCAAAGCCACGCCGCCAGAACCAGCGCAGCCGCTTCTCCATCTCCGGGGCGTAGCACTGGACCCAGCGATAGATCGTCGTATGGTCGACCGAAATGCCGCGTTCCGCCAGCATTTCCTCAAGGTCGCGATAGCTGATCGGATAGCGACAATACCAGCGCACCGCCCACAGGATCACATCACCCTGGAAATGGCGCCACTTGAAATCCGTCATCGTTCCGTCCGTCCAATCTCCGCCAAGCATGCTCAAGCTTCACGATTTTTGCAACAGAGCCCACACGAGTATTGAGCATAGTCGAGATTGGTGCAGATCACTTCTGATATTGAACTGTCAGGAGCTGGCTGCACAACAGCCATTACGCCCAATCAACTGGTGCAGTCGTCTTCTGAAAATGACATTTGGTATCTCTCATAAACGGATGTTTTTGAGAGAACTATCTTCGGCCTTCACACGCACGAAAGGCGGCGAAGCTCCGCCGTTAATCCGTCCGCCGGAGATCTCGCCCAGGCAGGCTGAAGGCCGAGCAAGCCTGACAGGCCCGAAAAGCCCGGCACGGGCGTCGGCGGCGATGACGGCGGCGGCATTATCCAGGGTTGATGATGGAAGTGGAGGATATCGACAACCTCTCGCGCAACCAAGACATCGCGGTCGGACTGCAAGTGATCTTGAAGCCACGGGCCCGTCCCACCCCGACATGGACCTCGATGCCCGAACGGACGTTAGATTTCGAGTTCTAGGCGTTCTGCGATGAAGGTTGGATCCCAGCCGGGATTGAAAGTGTCGACGTGGGTGAATCCGAGCCGCTCGTATAGGCCACGCAGGTTCGGGTGGCAGTCGAGCCGCAGCTTGGCGCACCCCTGCGTTCGCGCGGCATGGCGGCAAGCCTCGATCAGCGCGGAGCTGACACCCCGGCCCGCATGTGTCCGTCGCACCGCGAGCTTGTGCAGATATGCGGCCTCCCCCTTGAGGGCGTCGGGCCAGAACTCGGGATCCTCGGCCGACAAGGTGCAACAGCCGACGATGCCGTCGCTGCAACTCGCGACTAGGAGCTCGGATCTCAGGACGAAGGTCTCCGCGAATGTCCGGTCGATCCGCGCGACGTCCCAGGCGGGCGTTCCCTTGGCGGACATCCACGCCGCAGCGTCGTGCATCAGCCGCACAACCTCGTCGATATCACCCGAGCAGGCGACCCGAACGTTCGGAGGCTCCTCGCTGTCCATTCGCTCCCCTGGCGCGGTATGAACCGCCGCCTCATAGTGCAGTTTGATCCTGACGAGCCCAGCATGTCTGCGCCCACCTTCGCGGAACCTGACCAGGGTCCGCTAGCGGGCGGCCGGAAGGTGAATGCTAGGCATGATCTAACCCTCGGTCTCTGGCGTCGCGACTGCGAAATTTCGCGAGGGTTTCCGAGAAGGTGATTGCGCTTCGCAGATCTCCAGGCGCGTGGGTGCGGACGTAGTCAGCGCCATTGCCGATCGCGTGAAGTTCCGCCGCAAGGCTCGCTGGACCCAGATCCTTTACAGGAAGGCCAACGGTGGCGCCCAAGAAGGATTTCCGCGACACCGAGACCAATAGCGGAAGCCCCAACGCCGACTTCAGCTTTTGAAGGTTCGACAGCACGTGCAGCGATGTTTCCGGTGCGGGGCTCAAGAAAAATCCCATCCCCGGATCGAGGATGAGCCGGTCGGCAGCGACCCCGCTCCGTCGCAAGGCGGAAACCCGCGCCTCGAAGAACCGCACAATCTCGTCGAGCGCGTCTTCGGGTCGAAGGTGACCGGTGCGGGTGGCGATGCCATCCCGCTGCGCTGAGTGCATAACCACCAGCCTGCAGTCCGCCTCAGCAATATCGGGATAGAGCGCAGGGTCAGGAAATCCTTGGATATCGTTCAGGTAGCCCACGCCGCGCTTGAGCGCATAGCGCTGGGTTTCCGGTTGGAAGCTGTCGATTGAAACACGGTGCATCTGATCGGACAGGGCGTCTAAGAGCGGCGCAATACGTCTGATCTCATCGGCCGGCGATACAGGCCTCGCGTCCGGATGGCTGGCGGCCGGTCCGACATCCACGACGTCTGATCCGACTCGCAGCATTTCGATCGCCGCGGTGACAGCGCCGGCGGGGTCTAGCCGCCGGCTCTCATCGAAGAAGGAGTCCTCGGTGAGATTCAGAATGCCGAACACCGTCACCATGGCGTCGGCCTCCGCAGCGACTTCCACGATGGGGATCGGGCGAGCAAAAAGGCAGCAATTATGAGCCCCATACCTACAAAGCCCCACGCATCAAGCTTTTGCCCATGAAGCAACCAGGCAATGGCTGTAATTATGACGACGCCGAGTCCCGACCAGACTGCATAAGCAACACCGACAGGGATGGATTTCAGAACCAGAGAAAGAAAATAAAATGCGATGCCATAACCGATTATGACAACGGCGGAAGGGGCAAGCTTAGTAAAGCCCTCGCTAGATTTTAATGCGGATGTTGCGATTACTTCGCCAACTATTGCGATAACAAGAAAAAGCCAGCCTTTCATGATATATCTCCCAATTTGTGTAGGGCTTATTATGCACGGCTTACAGCAGGCAAAATTTAACCAGAAAAAAGCCGCTGAATTACTGGGGCTGACTTACCATCAGCTTCGCGCTTTGCTGAAAAAACACCAGATTTAACGCACATTTGCAGATGTCATATTGGCGGATTTGACGCATAACCCCATCAGGGTTTACCATGACGCCATTACTGTATAAAAAAACAGGTACAAATATGGCTCTGGCACTCGTTGGCGAAAAAATTGACAGAAACCGTTTCACCGGTGAGAAAATTGAAAATAGTACATTTTTTAACTGTGATTTTTCAGGTGCCGACCTGAGCGGCACTGAATTTATCGGCTGTCAGTTCTATGATCGTGAAAGCCAGAAAGGGTGCAATTTTAGTCGTGCGATGCTGAAAGATGCCATTTTTAAAAGCTGTGATTTATCCATGGCGGATTTTCGCAATGCCAGTGCGCTGGGCATTGAAATTCGCCACTGCCGCGCACAAGGCGCAGATTTCCGCGGCGCAAGCTTTATGAATATGATCACCACGCGCACCTGGTTTTGTAGCGCATATATCACGAATACCAATCTAAGCTACGCCAATTTTTCGAAAGTCGTGTTGGAAAAGTGTGAGCTGTGGGAAAACCGTTGGATGGGTGCCCAGGTACTGGGCGCGACGTTCAGTGGTTCAGATCTCTCCGGCGGCGAGTTTTCGACTTTCGACTGGCGAGCAGCGAACTTCACACATTGCGATCTGACCAATTCGGAGTTGGGTGACTTAGATATTCGGGGCGTTGATTTACAAGGCGTTAAGCTGGACAACTACCAGGCGTCGTTGCTCATGGAGCGGCTTGGCATCGCGGTGATTGGTTAGCATTCACGGAGCGGTAAGTACCGCTCCCGCCCTTATACAATAGTGTCCGCCCTTGCCTTAAAAGTCACTTTCGACGCACAGAGCGTAAACGTTAGAGGGTTCCGGTCCCCCCATCAGAACACCAGACCTGACCAGACGTATAGCTGTTCTCCCGAGCGGCCAGGGTGACATAAAGCGGCGCGATTTCCACCGGTTGACCAGGGCGTCCCAGCGGCGCATTTGCCCCAAATTTCTCCACCTTTTCCTGCGGTTGACCACCACAGCACTGCAGTACAGTCCAGTATGGACCCGGCGCGACGGCATTGACACGGATCCCTTTCGGGGCCAGCTGTTTCGCCAGCGATTTAGTAAATGCCACGATAGCTGCTTTAGTCTGAGCATAATCAAGCAAGATTTCACTTGGCTCATAAGCCTGTACGGAGGAGGTATTAATTATCACGCTGTCTGGTGAAAGATGGGGTATGGCCGCTTTGGTGATCCAAAACATAGCGTAAACATTGGTTTTGAATGTTGCGTCGAAGTCTTCTGTGGTGAGTTCCTCAATTGACTCACAAAATTGCTGACGACCCGCATTATTGACGAGGATATCCAACCCTCCCAGTCCTTTTACCGCCTGTGTTACCAGATGACCGCAAAAAGCCTCATCACGGATATCGCCGGGGATGGCCAAAACATTTCTGCCTGCTTTTTTATCAGATCGACCACTTCACGCGCATCGTCTTCTTCTTCAGGTAAATAGTTAATCGCAACATCAGCGCCTTCACGAGCATAGGCAATAGCAACAGCACGACCAATCCCTGAATCCCCACCGGTAATTAATACCTTGCGCCCATTCAGGCGACCGCTTCCCTGATAGCTGTCTTCTCCATGATCGGGGCGCGGTTGCATTTTCCCCGCCAGCCCGGGAAAGGGCTGCTGCTGCTGTTGAAAAGGCGGCGCCGGAAAACGCGCAGAATTGGTTTTATTGATGGTCTTTTTTTCCTTGTTTAAGCCAGCCATTCAATTACCTCTCATTATTTATCACAAAGACTAATAATCGTAGACCAAAATGAATGGTATGACCTATATTATCCAGCTACACTTAATTTTCTCGGAATATTACCCTCCCTACTTTCCTCTACCGTTGCGCTTATATCCCCACCAACGTTAGATTTAATTTAAAAAATATTATTTGAGACTTATCCAGTTCGCAGTGTTAATAAATAGCAACCACACTTAACATCTCAATCTGGGGTATAGGAAGTATAAACCACCTTTTTGCTCCTCATCCGAAGTATCTTACCTGAAATTCCCTCACTCGTTTACCGCTCAAGCCCCAATTTTAACTGCCGGTCCAGCCTAAACCGCTCTAATAAGGTTCGATTTGGCGGTAAAATCTCTAGCCTGATAGCTCGAGAGATACAAACTGCCCCACCGCCCCGTTTAAAAGTTGGCAGTGTTGAGCAGTGTTGGATTTGGGGTCGTCAGTCAAAGAGACGACTCTGTGATGGATCGAACAGGCTGGGAGTCAGTGGCGGCGCTCGTTCTGGTGGCAGCTCACGCTGCTTGGCGGCATTCGCCTTGGCTGTTTTCTGTTTCAGATGCTTGAGAATCTGCTCAATGACCTTCGGATCTTCGATGCTGGCAATCACTTTGACGTGACCGCCGCAGTGTTCGCAGACTTCAATATCAATATTGAAGACTCGCTTGAGGCGTTGCATCCAGGTCATGGCGCGGTGGCGCTCTGCAGGACTCTTGTCACGCCAGTTAGTATCGAGACCTTCCGATTTGTCGGGCTTCTTGCCCCGCTTGGCGGGTGTTACTTGAACTCGGTGTTTGCTGTTCGGTGCAAAGACGCCGTGGAAGCGTGTGAGGTTGACTCGCGGCTTAGGTACCAACGCAGCGAGTTTGGCGATGAAGTCCAGCGGCTCGAAGATCACATGGGTGGTGCCATTGCGGTACGGAGTTTTGAGCTCGTAACGCACCTGCCCATTGGCGGTTAATGCCAGACGTTTTTCTGAAACCGCTGGCCGACTAATGTAGCGACACAAGCGCTCAAGCTTATCCCGCTGATGCGCTTCGGCCATCACACCGGCGTGTAGCGAGAAACCAGCATGGTTGGCTACTCGACTGCTTGAGTCGGCTTTATCCTCACGCCCTGGCAAGGTTTGCAGGGTGAAGACTTTGCGCCCTTGCTGGGGGCCGACGGCAATGCGATACGTAACCGAAGCACCATGTAATTGAGTCAGCGTATCGTCTTCGCCCTCTTCCAGTGTCAACCACGTATTCTCGGCATCACGCTCCAAAATCCCACGCTTTTCCATGCAGCGAGCGATGCGATGGCTGAGGGTGTGAGCGAGCGTATTCAGCTCATCGTAAGTGGGTGCCTTGACACGATGGAAGCGTTGCTTGCCATAGTCATCTTCGGCATAGACACCATCGAGAAACAGCATGTGGTAGTGGACATTGAGATTTAGCGCGGAGCCAAAGCGTTGGATAAGAGTCACTGAGCCAGTTTGTGCAGAGGCTTTGGTGTAACCGGCTTTTTTGATCAGATGAGTTGAGAGTGTACGATAGACGATACTCAAGACCTGGCCCATCAGCTGGGGATGGCGAGCCAGCAAAAAGCGTAGCTGGAAAGGAAAGCTGAGCACCCACTGGCGAATGGGCTCCTTGGGGAAGACTTCGTCTATCAGCAGCGCCGCACTCTCGGCCATCCGGCGGGCACCGCAGCTAGGGCAAAAGCCGCGTCGTTTACAGCTGAAGGCGACCAGACGCTCGTGATGACAATCCTCGCAGCGAACCCGCATGAAACCATACTCCAGACGGCCACATTGGAGGAGGTCGTTGAATTCTTGTTGGATGTAGCGAGGCAGGTGTTGACCTTGGGCTTCGAGTGAGGCTTTGAAGGCTGGGTAGTGCTGCTCAACCAGCTGGTAGAGCAGCGTCTGGTCGGGTTGGTGGCGTTCGTAACCGTTTGTTTGAGTGGGCGATTGACTCGCCGTGGCGTTCCTTGCCAGCGACATGGGTATCCTCCGCTGATACTGTGGTTATGTACAGTATCAGCGGCTTGCGTTCAGACGTCCAGTCTGGCCCTAGACATCGCTAAATGCTTAACCCGCAATAGCCCTCACGAGTTGTTATCAGCCACTACCGGTTGAGCGAGAAGGTTTTGGGTTCAGGGTGCTATTGCTCCACCAATCACAATACTGAAGCCCCAACTGTTATCAGTTGGGGCTTTTTCTTGTCTGTTTGCGGCGGTTGCGTTTTATCGGTAGTCGTCGAGCTCTGCACCATCCCACATAAGAGCTTAACGGTGCGATCTTCAACGCCATCACACAAAACTTTCTTTTTCACGCACAGTCAACTTATTGGATGTTTTATTAACAACCCAAAAGGAGATATTTAGCGGGCGGCCGGAAGGTGAATGCTAGGCATGATCTAACCCTCGGTCTCTGGCGTCGCGACTGCGAAATTTCGCGAGGGTTTCCGAGAAGGTGATTGCGCTTCGCAGATCTCCAGGCGCGTGGGTGCGGACGTAGTCAGCGCCATTGCCGATCGCGTGAAGTTCCGCCGCAAGGCTCGCTGGACCCAGATCCTTTACAGGAAGGCCAACGGTGGCGCCCAAGAAGGATTTCCGCGACACCGAGACCAATAGCGGAAGCCCCAACGCCGACTTCAGCTTTTGAAGGTTCGACAGCACGTGCAGCGATGTTTCCGGTGCGGGGCTCAAGAAAAATCCCATCCCCGGATCGAGGATGAGCCGGTCGGCAGCGACCCCGCTCCGTCGCAAGGCGGAAACCCGCGCCTCGAAGAACCGCACAATCTCGTCGAGCGCGTCTTCGGGTCGAAGGTGACCGGTGCGGGTGGCGATGCCATCCCGCTGCGCTGAGTGCATAACCACCAGCCTGCAGTCCGCCTCAGCAATATCGGGATAGAGCGCAGGGTCAGGAAATCCTTGGATATCGTTCAGGTAGCCCACGCCGCGCTTGAGCGCATAGCGCTGGGTTTCCGGTTGGAAGCTGTCGATTGAAACACGGTGCATCTGATCGGACAGGGCGTCTAAGAGCGGCGCAATACGTCTGATCTCATCGGCCGGCGATACAGGCCTCGCGTCCGGATGGCTGGCGGCCGGTCCGACATCCACGACGTCTGATCCGACTCGCAGCATTTCGATCGCCGCGGTGACAGCGCCGGCGGGGTCTAGCCGCCGGCTCTCATCGAAGAAGGAGTCCTCGGTGAGATTCAGAATGCCGAACACCGTCACCATGGCGTCGGCCTCCGCAGCGACTTCCACGATGGGGATCGGGCGAGCAAAAAGGCAGCAATTATGAGCCCCATACCTACAAAGCCCCACGCATCAAGCTTTTGCCCATGAAGCAACCAGGCAATGGCTGTAATTATGACGACGCCGAGTCCCGACCAGACTGCATAAGCAACACCGACAGGGATGGATTTCAGAACCAGAGAAAGAAAATAAAATGCGATGCCATAACCGATTATGACAACGGCGGAAGGGGCAAGCTTAGTAAAGCCCTCGCTAGATTTTAATGCGGATGTTGCGATTACTTCGCCAACTATTGCGATAACAAGAAAAAGCCAGCCTTTCATGATATATCTCCCAATTTGTGTAGGGCTTATTATGCACGCTTA